>NZ_SDWT01000002.1 GCF_004137255.1 Nocardioides oleivorans
GGAAGTTAAGCCTTTCAGCGCCGATGGTACTGCAACCGAGAGGTTGTGGGAGAGTAGGACGCCGCCGGACAAACATTGTGGAAGTGGAGTCACCCTCTGGGTGGCTCCACTTTTGCATTTCCGGGGTTGCTGCGTCGGCTGTTGGCGTCGGATCGTGGGCCACCAACCATCCACAGGCGCGCGGGGAGCGCGTTTCTCCACAGGCGGACGGGACGACGCGTCCTGGTTGTCGGGGCCTCGCACCAGTCTTCGGTGCAGGAGGTGCACTGTGACCAAGGCACGCATGAGGGAAGAGGGCGACGCAGAGCTCGTCGCCAACGACGTACGACTGGTGGGTCGGTTGAGCGCCGCGCCCGCTGTGGTGGAGCTGCCGAGCGGCGACACGTTGATGACGTTCCGGATCTCGGTGGAGCGGAGCGCGAGAGCGGGTTCGCCCGCCGCTCGAGGCAGCGCACAACGCGTCGACTCGGTCCCGTGCACGGCATGGGCCTCGCGCCTGCGCCGCAGCGTGGCGACGTGGCGCGTCGGCGACATCGTCGAGGTCGAGGGTGCCGTGCGGTGTCGCTTCTACCAGGCGGGAGGAGCCACCCGGTCCCGTGTGGAGGTCGAGGCGACCTCCGGCCGGCTCATGCGTCGTTCACCGGCCGCATGAGCACGCCCAGGCTCGGCTTGGGCTGGAAGGACGTGGCCTTCTCCGGCAGCAGGCCACCTGCCTCGACGAGCGCCCGCACCTGGTCGAAGTCCGGACTCGGCAGGAGCACGGCTGGTGACGTCCGTCCCGTGGCGGATAGTGCGTCGTCGACGTTGTGGTGGTGGGCGATCCGGTCCACCGGGCGCGGGAGCCGGGGGAGGACCTGCTCGTGCAGCCACGAGACCGCGGCCTCCCGCTCGAGCAGCCGGGGTTCGACCGTGCGCCAGTCGTCGCCGTCGGTGAGGACGAGGTGCGTGCTGTCCAGGGCGCTGAGCGCATGCTGACGGGTGCGCGTCTCGACCTCGGCGCCGGCGGCTCGGGCGGCCCCGGTGAGGTCGGCGAGCGTCGTACCAGTCAGGGTGCGGTGGATGGCACCGAGGAAGAGCGGAGTGTCGAGCTGGTCGACGAGCATCGCGAGTCCGGCGTCCCACGGGGTGCCGGGGTGCTGCTCCTGGAGTCGGAGGTAGGCGGCGTACCGGTGGTGCCCGTCCGCGATGAGGCAGCGCGCCGCGGCCAGGTGGACCTCGATCTGCGCCAGGACCTCGTCGTCGCGGATGGCCCAGATCCGTTGGCGCTGGCCGGTGCGATCGAGGTAGCGCCACTCCGGTCGCGCTGCTGCGACCTCGGTGAGGAGCGCGCGCAGGGCCGCGCCGCCGTGGTGCACCAGGAGGATCGGTGCTGGGTTGAGGTCCATCTGCAGCATCCGGTCGGCGAGCTCGCCGGCCTGCTCGGGGTGGATCCCCTCGTGCGGCCACACCGCGCGATCCGCCATCGTCGTGGCACGTCGGGACACGTCGAGGGCGCCCACCAGCCCGCGGATGGTCATCCCGCCCGAGGTGTACTCGTGGAGGTAAAGGGCCGGAGCGGTGTCGCTCGTGGCGCGTCGCTGGTCGATCCACCGGGTCAACCGGGCCGCGACGTCGCGATAGGGTCTCGCGAGGGCTCGGGCCGACGCAGGATCCCCGACGCGTCCCGGCGCCAGCATCACGGCTCGGAACGGCACGAGCGTGAGGGGCTTCGCGACGTACGGCGCTGCCACCGTCTCGAAGTCCATCGGAGCATCGTAGGGGGACGATCGTCACTGACCAGTAAGGGGTGGAGCATGCTCGCGGAGTCGACTGCGCCGATCGTCGAGTCGCACGACCTGGTCATGTTCGACCTGGACGGCGTCGTCTACGTCGGGAGCGACGCCATCGACGGGGTCTCGGCCCGCGTCGAGAGGATCCGGGAGTCGGGCCGGCACGTCGCGTTCGTGACCAACAACGCCTCACGCACCCCCGCCCAGGTGGCGGAGAAGCTCGTGGGCGTCGGGGTCGAGGCGACGGCCTCCGACGTGGTGACCTCGGCCCAGGCGGCGGCGCGGGTGCTGCTCGAGGCGCACGGCAGTGGGGCGAAGGTGCTGCTGCTCGGCGGCGAAGGACTCCGGGTGGCCCTCCTCGAGGCCGGCCTCGAGCCGGTCTCCGACCCCGACGGAGCCGTGGCGGTCACGAGCGGCTACGGCCCCGACGTGCGCTGGCGCGACATCATGCGGGTCTCGACGCTGGTGAAGGAGGGGCTGCCCTACGTCGCCAGCAACACCGACATGACCATCCCCACGCCCTACGGCCTGGCGCCGGGGCACGGCGTCCTGGTGCAGACGATCTCCGGATTCGCCGGCGTCACCCCCACGGTGGCCGGGAAGCCGGAGAAGCCGCTGATGGAGGAGACGGTCCTGCGGGTCGGAGGCGATCGTCCGATCATGGTCGGCGACCGGCTCGACACCGACATCGAGGGCGCGCACGCCATCGACGTACCGTCGCTCCTCGTCCTCACCGGCGTGACCTGGCTGGAGGACCTGGCGGCAGCCACGCCGGAGCTGCGTCCGTCCTACGTCTCACCGACGCTGGAGGGCCTGTTCGAGCCGCACCCGGTGCCGACGACGGGCGAGGACAAGGTGGAGCTCGGGGGCTGGGTCGCGACCGTCGTCGAGGGCCGGCTTGCGGTCACGGGAGCGGGCTCGGACGCCGACTGGTGGCGCGTCGCCGCGACCGCCTGCTGGCTCCACCTCGACGACTCCGGAAGCGTCGCCGACGTCTCCGACACGACCCCGCCCGGGCCGGTCCGACGGCTCGGTGCCGAGTAGGCTCGCGGCCATGGACCAGGTTCCCGAGGACGGCGTGTCCGGCCAGGAGCACGACCAGCCCGCCCGGCCCCCGATGGACTACGAGCCCACCGGGGTGGAAGCGGTCGACGGCGTCCTTGCCGAGGTCGCGTCCGTGATGGACGCGCCGGTCGGCGAGCACGTCGCGGTCTTCGAGCGGGCCCACGAGCAGCTGCGCCGCGCGCTCGACGCGCAGGGCTCCTGACGCACCGTGCCACCACGACGACTACGACTCGACCAGGAGCTCGTCCGGCGGGGACTGGCTCGTTCGCGCGAGCATGCGAGCGAGCTGGTGGCAGCCGGGAGGGTGACGGTGTCGGGCGCGCCCGCGACGAAGCCGGCGACCGGCGTCACGACCGACGTCGCGATCGTCGTGCGGGAGGACCCGACCTCGGTCGACTACGTGTCGCGGGGTGGGCACAAGCTCGCCGGCGCGCTGGCTGCCTTCGCGGACCACGGACTGTCGGTCGAGGGCACGCGCTGCCTGGACGCGGGCGCGTCGACCGGCGGCTTCACCGACGTGCTGCTCCGAGCCGGCGCGCGGGAGGTGGTGGCCGTCGACGTCGGCTACGGGCAGCTCGCCTGGTCGCTGCAGAGCGACGAGCGGGTGCAGGTGCACGACCGCACCAACATCCGCGAGCTCACCCTCGAGACCATCGGCGACCCGGTGGACGTGGTCGTCGGCGACCTGTCCTTCATCTCCCTGGCCCTGGTGCTCGACCCCCTCCTGTCGGTGACCCGCGAGGACGGCGCCCTGGCACTGATGGTGAAGCCGCAGTTCGAGGTGGGGAAGGAGCGCGTGGGCAAGGGCGGCGTCGTGCGTGACCTCGCCCTGCGGGCCGAGGCCGTGACCACCATTGCCGACCTGGCGGCCGAGCGCGGCTGGGGTGCCGTGGCGGTCACGGTGAGCCCGCTGCCCGGCCCGTCGGGCAACGTCGAGTTCTTCCTGCTGCTGCGTCACGGGCCGGCGCAGATCGGTGCGGACGACATCACCACCGAGGTCGTGCGCGCAGGCTCGATGGGGGTGGCGGGTGAGAGGGTGGACCCGTGAGTGACCTGAGCCCCGCCCGACGCGTGCTGGTGCTCGCGCACACCGGCCGGGCCGACGCGCGCGAGGCCGCCCGCGCCTGCGTGCGGAGCCTCACCGGGCACGGGATCGTCGTACGGCTCCTGGTCGACGAGGCGGCCGACCTCGGGCTCGGTCCGTCGGACGGGCTGGTGGAGACCACGTCGGCCGACGACGTACCGGGGGAGGGTTGCGAGCTGGTCCTGGTGATCGGCGGCGACGGCTCGATCCTGCGGGCGGCCGAGCTGACCCGGGAGACCACCACGCCGCTGCTGGGGGTCAACCTCGGCCACGTCGGCTTCCTGGCCGAGGCCGAGCAGGACGACATCGAGTCCACGATCAGGGCGATCGTCCAGCGCAACTACACCGCCGAGGACCGGCTCACCCTGGACGTGCGCGTGCTGCTGGGCAAGGAGGTCCTCTTCTCGACCTTCGCCCTCAACGAGGCCAGCGTCGAGAAGGCGGCCCGCGAGCGGATGCTCGAGGTCGTCGTCGAGGTCGACGGCCGACCCCTGTCCCGGTGGGGCTGCGACGGTGTCGTGTGTGCGACGCCGACCGGCTCGACCGCCTACAACTTCAGCGCCGGCGGTCCGGTGGTGTGGCCCGAGGTCGAGGCGCTGCTCATGGTGCCGCTGAGCGCCCACGCGCTCTTCGCCCGTCCGATGGTGGTGGCGCCGAGCTCGGTGCTCGCGATCGAGGTGCTGAGCGACACCGAGGAGCCCGGTGTGCTGTGGTGCGACGGTCGCCGGACGGTCGGGCTGCCGCCGGGCGCCCGGATCGAGGTCCGGCGGGGGACGCACCCGGTCCGGTTGGTCCGGCTGCACCAGGCTCCCTTCACCGACCGGCTGGTCGCCAAGTTCGACCTGCCGGTCGAGGGGTGGCGGGGCGCCGCCGAGCGACGTCGCCGCGAAGGAGGGGACGCGGATGCTTGAGGAGCTGCGGATCAGCCAGCTCGGCGTCATCGACTCCTCCACCCTCGAGCTCGGACCCGGCCTCACGGTCATCACGGGTGAGACGGGCGCCGGCAAGACGATGGTGGTCACGGCGCTCGGACTGCTGCTGGGCGGACGCGCCGACTCGGGCGCCGTCCGGTCGGGCGCCAAGCAGGCGCGCGTCGAGGGCGTCGTGGCGACACGCACGCTCGACGGCTTCCGCGGCGCGGTCGAGGACGCCGGTGGCGAGGTCGAGGACGACCAGGTCGTGCTCGCGCGCAACGTGACCGCCCAGGGCCGGTCGCGTGCGTGGGTCGGCGGCGCGTCGGTGCCGGTGACGACGCTCGCCGAGGTGGCCGAGCCGCTCGTCGCGGTCCACGGGCAGTCCGACCAGCACCGTCTCCTGAAGGCCGGGGCGCAGCGCGCCTCGCTCGACCGCTTCGGGGGCGGGGCGCTGGCGGCGACCGCGGCGTCGTACGCCTCCCTGTGGGCCGAGCTGGCCGCCACCGAGCGGAGGCTGGCCGAGGTGGTCGGCTCCGCCCGCGAGCGAGCCCGCGAGGCCGACCAGCTGCGCTTCGGGCTCGGCGAGGTCGAGGAGGTCGACCCCAGGCTCGGGGAGGACACCGAGCTCGCTGCCGAGGAGTCCCGGCTCGGGTTCGCCGACACGCTCCGCACGGCCGCCGAGACCGCCCGCGAGGCACTCTCGAGCGAGGAGGGCTCGCCCGACGCACTCGCGACCACCAGCGCGGCCCGGCAGGCCCTCCACGGCGTCCGGGAGCACGACGCGACGGCCGGCGAGCTGGCCGACCGGATCGCCGAGGTCAGCCACCTGCTGGTCGACGTCGCGGGTGACGTGGCGTCCTACGCCGCCAGCCTGGAGGTCGACCCGACCCGGCTGGCGGCCGTCTCCGAGCGACGGGCGGCGCTGACCGCGCTGACCCGGAAGTACGGCGAGACCATCGACGAGGTGCTGGCCTGGGCCGAGGACGGCGCCAAGCGGCTCCTCGACCTCGAGGACACCGACGGCCAGATCGCCGAGCTCGAGGCGCGGCGCGACCGGATCCGCGGCGAGCTGGGCTCGCTGGCGGCGAAGCTCACCAAGCAACGCGTCGCGGCCGCGAAGAAGCTGGGCACGGCGGTGAGCGACGAGCTCACCTCGCTCGCGATGCCCCACGCGATCGTGTCCATCGCCGTCACCCAGCACGACACCCCGACCCCGCAGACCCCGGCCGGGCCCCAGCTCGAGGTCGGCGGTCGCTGGCTGCGGGCGACGTCGTCCGGCGTGGACGACGTGGAGTTCCTGCTGGCGGCCAACACCGGCGCCGAGGCGCGCCCGTTGCACAAGGGCGCGTCGGGCGGTGAGCTCTCCCGGGTGATGCTCGCGCTCGAGGTCTCCCTTGCCGAGACCGGTTCGGTCCCGACGTTCGTCTTCGACGAGGTCGACGCGGGCGTGGGCGGCAAGGCCGCGATCGAGGTCGGCCGGCGGCTCGCGGCGCTCGCCCGCACCTCCCAGGTGCTGGTGGTGACCCACCTGCCCCAGGTGGCGGCGTACGCCGATCGCCATGTCGTGGTCCACAAGTCGAGCGACGGGTCGGTCACCACGTCGGGCCTGGTCGCGCTCAGCGAGGACGACCGCGAGCGTGAGCTGTCGCGGATGCTGGCCGGTGTCGAGGACTCCGACAGCGCCCGTGCGCACGCCCGGGAGCTGCTCGACGCCGCCGCGCCCGAGCGGGCGTGCCTCCCCGAAGGGCAGGGTCGCGGCTGACACCATGGCGCGGTCATGAAGTTCGCAGTCCGCACCCGTCCAGCCTCCGTCCTCCCGGGCGTGCACGGCCCCGCCCGTGTCCATCGTCGTACGGCCAGCCTCCTCGGTCGCCTGAGCGAGGGTGACGTCGTCGTCCTCGACCACGTCGACATGGACCGCGACACCGCCCAGGCACTCATCGACGCCGGGGTCGTGGCGGTCGTCAACGCCAGCCCGATGATCTCCGGCCGCTTCCCCAACCTCGGCCCCGAGCGCCTCGTCGAGGCGGGAGTCCTCGTCGTCGACAGCGCGGGTGCCGAGGTCTTCGAGCGGGTCAAGGACGGCACGGCGCTGCGGATCGACGGGGGAGTCGTCCACGCGGGCGAGACCCTGGTCGCGACCGCGCGCGAGCTCACCCCCGACGTCGTCCGCACCGAGATGGGCCGGGCGCGCAGCGGCCTGACCGCCCAGCTGGAGAGCTTCACCCACAACAGCACCGAGTTCCTCCGTCGCGAGCAGGACCTGCTCCTGCACGGGCACGGCGTGCCCCGCACGGCGACCGAGATCGCCGGTCGGCCGGTGGTGGTCGCCGTACGCTCCCACGGCTGGGAGGACGAGCTGGCCGGCATCAAGCCGTTCGTGCGCGAGCAGCGTCCCGTGCTGATCGCTGTGGACCGCGGCGCCGACGCTCTCGCCCAGGCTCGCCACAAGCCCGACATCGTGGTGGTGAACGCCGCGAGCGACGACCTGCCGTCCGCCGCCGTGCTCCGCAAGGCCCGCGACGTGGTGGTCCTGGTCCAGCCCGGTGCCCCCCGCAGCGCCACCGAGCCGTTCGAGCGCCTCGGCATCCGACCCCTGCGGTTCGAGACCACCGCCACGACCGAGGACGCGGCCCTGCTGCTGGCCTCGGCGCGCGAGGCCTCGCTCATCGTCGGCGTCGGCATGCACGCCACCCTCGACGAGTTCCTCGACAGCCGTCGCTCGGGGCTGGCCAGCACGTTCCTCACCCGGCTGAAGGTCGGACCCGACCTCGTCGACGCGGCAGCGCTGCCCCGGCTCTACGACGGTGCGGTGCGGCCGCGCCACCTGGTCGGCGCCCTCGTCGCCGGGCTGGTGGCCGTCGCAGCGGCCATCAGCGTGACCCCCGTCGGTCAGCAGTGGGTCGACGACCTGTCCCCGCGCGTCACGAGCGCCACGTCCCACCTGATCGACAACGTAGAGGGAATGCTCCCGTGATCACCCTGCGCCACCACCTGCTCACCATCGTCGCCGTCTTCCTCGCCCTCGCCGCGGGGATCGTCCTGGGCGGTGGACCGCTCTCCGACGTCGGCCCCACGGTCGCTTCCGCAGCGAAGGGCGACGCCCCGGTGGCGACGGCCGACCAGGAGCAGTCCGACTACACCGACGCCTTCCTCGACTCCCTGGCCGCTCCGGTGGTCGGGGGTCGGCTCGCCGACCGCTCGGTCGCGGTGGTCACCCTGCCCGGGGCCGACGAGCAGCTCGTCACCGCCCTCGCGACCCGGATCGGGGCCGCCGGCGGCACGATCAGCGGCCGCTACACCGTCGGCGACGACCTCGTGGACCCCGGCCAGAAGTCCCTCGTCGACACGCTCGGCAGCCAGCTGCTGACGCAGCAGGCCGACGGTGCCGTGGCGCCCGAGGCGTCGACGTACGACCGGATCGGCCAGCTGCTCGGGCTCGCGGTCTCGACGAAGGAGGCCGACGGGGAGGGCGCCACCGGCAAGACCAGGGCGATCGCCGACGCGATCAGCGGCGCGGGCCTCCTCACGCTCCCGGAGAAGGCGGACAAGCGTGCGCCGCTGGTGCTGCTGGTGCTCGGCACGGACGCCGACGACGAGGGCTCGGACGCGATCCTCGCCGGGCTCGCCGAGGGCCTCGCCGCGCAGGCCACCGGCGTGGTCGTGGCGGGCACGGTCGCCGACGGGACCGGCCAGCTCGGCCGCCTCCGCGGAGACCCGGCGGCCGCCGGCGTCGCCAGCGTCGACGGGATCGACACGACGGCCGGCCAGGTCGCGACGGTCTTCACCCTGGGACGCTCGCTGACCACCCCCGGCGGCTCGTTCGGTGCGGCGGGTGCCGACGGACCCGTCCCTCTCGGGTAGGATCGAAGCCCGTGAAGAGCCGGACGCCGACCAAGCACGTATTCGTCACTGGAGGCGTCGCCTCCTCCCTCGGCAAGGGGCTCACCGCCTCCAGCCTGGGACAGCTGCTGAAGTCGCGCGGCCTCCGCGTGACGATGCAGAAGCTGGACCCCTATCTCAACGTGGACCCGGGCACGATGAACCCGTTCCAGCACGGCGAGGTCTTCGTGACCAACGACGGCGCGGAGACCGACCTCGACATCGGTCACTACGAGCGGTTCCTCGACACCGACCTCAACCAGATCGCCAACGTGACGACCGGTCAGGTCTACTCGACGGTGATCGCCAAGGAGCGTCGCGGCGACTACCTCGGTGACACCGTGCAGGTGATCCCGCACATCACCAATGAGATCAAGGACCGCATCCTCGCGATGGGTGGTCCGGACATCGACGTGGTGATCACCGAGATCGGCGGCACGGTCGGCGACATCGAGTCCCTGCCGTTCCTCGAGGCCGCGCGCCAGACGCGCCACGAGATCGGTCGCGACAACTGCTTCTTCATCCACGTCTCGCTGGTGCCCTACATCGGCCCCTCCGGGGAGCTGAAGACCAAGCCGACCCAGCACTCGGTGGCAGCGCTGCGCTCCATCGGCATCCAGCCCGACGCGATCGTGTGCCGCGCCGACCGCGAGCTGCCCGACGGCATCAAGCGCAAGATCGCCCTCATGTGCGACGTCGACGACGACGCCGTCGTGACCGCGGCCGACGCCCCGTCGATCTACGACATCCCCAAGGTGCTGCACCGCGAGGGCCTCGACGCCTACGTCGTACGCCGTCTCGACCTGCCGTTCCGCGACGTCGACTGGACGACGTGGGACGACCTGCTCCGTCGCGTGCACCACCCCGAGGAGGAGGTGACGATCGCGCTCGTCGGCAAGTACATCGACCTGCCCGACGCCTACCTCTCGCCCGCCGAGGCCCTGCGCGCGGGTGGCTTCGCCCACTCCGCCAAGGTCAACATCCGCTGGGTCGCCTCCGACCTGTGCGAGACCGAGGCCGGTGCGGCCAAGCAGCTCTCCGACGTCGACGCGGTCCTGGTGCCCGGCGGATTCGGCGTCCGCGGCATCGAGGGCAAGCTCGGCGCCCTGCGCTACACGCGCACGCACGGCATCCCGACGCTCGGTCTGTGCCTGGGCCTGCAGTGCATGGTGATCGAGTACGCCCGCAACGTCGCCGGGCTGACCAAGGCCGGGTCGACCGAGTTCGACCCGGACACCGTCGAGCCGGTGATCTCGACGATCGAGGAGCAGAAGAAGTTCGTCGAGGGTGCCGGAGACCTCGGAGGCACGATGCGCCTCGGCCTGCAGAAGGCCGAGCTGCTCGCGGGCAGCGTGGTGCGGACGGCGTACGGCGCCGAGACGATCGAGGAGCGCCACCGGCACCGCTACGAGTTCAACGACGCCTACCGCGAGACGCTGGCCGAGGCCGGCCTGGTGTTCTCGGGCATCAACCCCGAGCTCGGCCTGGTCGAGTTCGTGGAGCTGCCGGCCGAGGTGCACCCCTACTACGTCGCGACCCAGGCGCACCCCGAGCTGCGCTCGCGTCCGACACGCCCGCACCCGTTGTTCGCCGGGCTGGTCGGTGCCGCCATCGAGCGGCAGCGCTCCGAGCGCTTCCCGATCGACGAGTCGGGGCTGCGTCGCAAGGACGAGGCCGACACCGAGGCCTGAGCGAGGGGTCGCGCAGCGTCAGAGCTGGCGGGCCTGCAGGATCCGGCCGAGCACGAAGGAGTTCGCGCGGAGCTGGTTGCGGGCGTAGGCGAAGAGCGTCGGGTCCTCCGCAGCTGCCTGGGCGGCGGCGAGGAAGGACGCGTCGCCGGCACCGAGCGGGTACATCGCCCGGACGGTGAGGCCCTGGTTGAGCAGGCCGCCCTTGAGGGAGTGCAGCTCCTCGAGGTAGCGGTGGGTGAACGGGGCGAGCAGCTCGGCCTGGCCGGGACGCCAGAACGTCGAGCCGAGGACGAGCGTCTCGCGGCTGGCCGGGACGGCGTAGTCGACGAAGAACGCGCGCCAGACCTCCTCCTTGGCCTCGACGCTCGGGTGGGCGGCGAGGACGGCCAGGCGACGCATGCCGGCGTCGGGGTCGGGGTCGGACTCGAGGAGCCTGGCGACCCGGTCGGCGTCGTAGTCGCCGAGCTCGGAGCGTCGGACGGCCATCCGCCAGGCCAGGTCGAGGTCGGTCGCCTGCGCGGCAGCCTCCTCCAGCACCGCCCAGTGCGCGTCGGTGGACGCGGAGGCGGCGAGGGTGCGCAGCGCGGCCTGGCGGGCGTCGGGGAGGCCGACCAGGCCGGAGGCGGCGTCGGCGAGCGCGCCGAGCAGGCCGGGCGATTCCGACGCGGGGGCCCACCGGTCGGCGACCTGGAGCGCCTGGCCGAGGAACGGCTCGATGAGCGACACGCTGGTCTCGGTCGACAGGGCGCGCGTGAGGGCGGCCGAGACGTCGCGGGGTGCGACGTCGCCGAGCAGGAGCAGCTGGCCGGCCGTGGCCGCCACGAGCGCGCGGTCGAGCGGGGCGTCGAGCTGCTGGACCCGCTCGAGCATCAGCCGGAGCGAGGTCGGGTCGGGCTTGACGGCCGCGAAGGTCAGGTCGCCCGCGTTGACCAGGCGCAGGTCGCCTGCCGGCAGGTCGACGGGCGTCCGGGTCCCGGTCACCTCGTGGGACGAGCGGCCGACGGCCACGAGGTCGTCGCCGGTGGCGTCGAAGACGGCGATGTCGAGGCGGTGGGGCCGCGGGTCCTGGTCGTCGGTGGTCTCCACGACGAGCTCGTCGTCGACCAGCGAGACCACGTCGGTGCCGGCCTCGTCGAGCCACGCCTTGGTCCACGACGACAGGTCGCGACCGGAGGCCCGGGAGTAGCAGTCCATCAGGTCGTCGAGGGTGGTGTTGGTGTAGGCGTAGCGGCTGAAGTAGTCGCGGAGGCCGGCCACGAAGGCGTCCTCGCCGATGTAGGCGACGAGCTGGTGGAGGACGCTCTGGCCCTTGACGTAGGTGATCGCGTCGAAGTTCGACATCGCCGATGAGACGTCGGGGACGGCGCTGCGGATCGGGTGGCGCGCCGGGCTCATGTCCATCTCGTAGGCGGTCCGCTTGGAGACGGCCAGGAACGTCGCCCACTGCTCGGTGAACTCGCTCGCGCCGGCCATGCCCCAGTTGGCGGCCCACGACGCGAAGGCCTCGTTGAGCCACAGGTCGTCCCACCACTGCATGGTCACGAGGTCGCCGAACCACATGTGCGCCATCTCGTGGAAGATGAACTCGCCCCGGACGGCCCGCTGCGCGTGGGTCGGGGGAGTGCGGAAGAGCTGGCCGTCGCCGTAGGTCACGCAGCCCCAGTTCTCCATCGCTCCGCCGAGGTTCGGGACGAAGACCTGGTCGTAGCGCGCCTGCGGGAACGGGAAGGCGAAGCGCTCGCCGAAGAACGCCAACCCCTGGCGGGTGAGGGTGACGAGCTCCTCGAGGTCGCGCTCGAGGATCGGCACGAGCGACTGGCGGCAGTAGAACCCGAGGTCGTAGCCGTCGTGCTGCCGGCGCACCTCGTGGAACGGGCCCGCGTTGACCACGACGACGTACGTCGACAGGCGCGGCGTGTCGGGGTAGGTCCAGACCTTCGCGTCGGCGGCGACGTCGGGGTCGGCGTCGATCACCGACTCGGGCGCGCCGTTGGACGTGACGACCCACGACGACGGCGCGGTCACGACGAAGCGGTGCGGCGCCTTGAGGTCGGGCTGGTCGAAGCAGGCCCAGATCCGGCGGGCCTCGTCGGGCTCGAGGCTGGTCCAGACGTAGACGAGCTTGTCGGTGGGATCGACGGTGCGGAGGATGCCCTCGCCCGACGCGGTGTTGGCGGTGCTCGCCTCGACCACGAGCACGTTGTCGGCCGCGAGGGCGGGCAGGGGGAGGCGACCGTCGGCCGCGGCGGAGACGTCGACCGGCTCGCCGTTGAGGGTCGCGGCGTGGACGTCCATCGCGACGTCCACGAAGGTCGTCGCACCGGGCTCGGAGCAGGTGAACGTGATCGTGCTGACGGACGTCCAGAGCTCGCCCTCGAGGAGCCCGGTCATGTCGACGTCGATGTCGTAGCGCTGCACCTCCAGGAGTGCGGAGCGCGCGGCGGCTTCGGACGAGGTGAGGGTCGACAGCGTCATGGATCCGAACCTACTCACCTCGGCCCGTCGCGCTAGCGTCTGGGCCATGCCCGAGCCCGAGCCGCTGGCCGACCGTCCGATGTCCTGGCCGGTCGTGGCCACCCGCGACCTGCACCGCGACGACTGGGTCGTGGCGCTGCGCGAGGACACGATCACGCGGCCCGGGCATGCCGAGGAGTTCAGCCGGATCAGCCTCGAGCACCCCGGCGCCGTGATCGTGCTGGCGGTCGACGAGGACGAGCGCGCGGTGCTGCTGCGCCAGTACCGCCACACCAGCGGGCACGAGTTCGTCGAGCTCCCGGCCGGGCTGCGGGACGCCGGCGACGAGCCACCGGTCGAGACCGCGAAGCGCGAGCTGCGCGAGGAGGTCGAGCTCGAGGCGTCCGACTGGCGGCTGCTGCTGAGTACCTACCCGAGTGCCGGGATCAGCGACGAGGTGCACGAGATCTTCCTGGCCCGCGGCCTGACCCACGCCCCGCGGGGGGACTTCGAGATGCGTCACGAGGAGGCGGAGATGGTGCGCTTCCGTGCGCCGGTGTCCGACCTCCTGGAGGCGGTGCTCGACGGCAGGGTCCGGCAGGGTCCGCTCGCCCAGGCCGTGCTGGCCTACACCGTGCTGAGGCAGCGCGGGGATCTCGGCGACCTCGCCCCGCTGTGAGGGCCGTCCCGGAGTAGTGTCGCTCCCGCTGTGAGGCGGCCCACATCGTGGTGGGTCCTCAGAACCCGAGGAGCAAGGCATGAAGGTCGGCGTACCCAAGGAAGTCAAGAACCGCGAGTACCGCGTGGCATTGACGCCCATCGGCGTGCACGAGCTGGTCCAGCACGGCCACGAGGTCGTCATCGAGAAGTCCGCGGGCGTGGGCTCGCAGATCACCGACGAGGAGTACGTCGCCGCGGGCGCGACGATGCTGGATTCGGCCGACGACGTGTGGGGCTCGGCCGAGATGATTTTGAAGGTCAAGGAGCCGGTGGCCGAGGAGTACGACCGGATGCGGGAGGGCCAGACCCTCTTCACCTACCTCCACCTGGCCGCCGACAAGCCGCTGGCCGAGGAGCTGATGGCGCGCAAGGTCACCGGCATCGCCTACGAGACCGTGCAGCTGCCCTCGGGCGGGTTGCCGCTGCTCTACCCGATGTCGGAGGTCGCGGGCTGCCTCGCGCCCCAGGTCGGGGCGTACTCGCTGATGAAGGCCAACGGCGGCCGCGGCGTCCTGATGGGCGGCGTCGGTGGCGTCGCGAACGCCAAGGTCGTCATCATCGGCGCCGGCGTGTCGGGCCAGAACGCCGCGAACATCGCGCTCGGCATGGGCGCGGACGTCACGCTGCTCGACACCGACCTGGACAAGCTGCGGATGTCGTTCTGGCGCTACGACAACCGCGTGCACGGGCTGGCGTCGTCGAAGCTCGCGATCGAGCAGCAGGTGATGGAGGCCGACATGGTGATCGGGGCGGTGCTGATCCCGGGTGCGGCTGCTCCGAAGCTGGTGACCAACGACCTGGTCTCGCGGATGAAGCCCGGCTCGGTGCTCGTGGACATCGCGATCGACCAGGGCGGCTGCTTCGAGGACTCCCACGCCACCACGCACGACGACCCGACCTACGAGGTGCACAACTCGGTGTTCTACTGCGTGGCCAACATGCCGGGTGCGGTGCCGAACACGTCGACGTACGCGCTGACGAACGCGACCCTGCCCTACGCCGTGGCGCTGGCCGACAAGGGCTGGCAGCAGGCGCTGCGCGACGACCGCAGCCTCGCGCTGGGCCTCAACACCCACGCGGGCCAGCTGACCAACGGACCGGTCGGTGCCGCTGTCGGCATCGAGTCGGTGGCACTCGATACCGTTCTTGCGTGACGCTCAGCCGGGCCCTCCGCACCTACCTCGACCACCTCGCGGTCGAGCGAGGCCTGGCAACCAACACGCTGAGCTCCTACACGCGTGACCTGGGTCGCTACGACGAGTTCCTGACGACCCAGGGGATCGACGACCTGGACGCGGTCACCGAGGCGACGGTGGCCGCGTTCCTGGTCAGCCTGCGGGAGGGGAGCGAGGCCCATCCGCCGCTGAGCTCGACCTCCGCGGCCCGGACGGTGGTCGCGGTGCGCGGGTTCCACAAGTTCGCGGTCTCCGACGGCCTGGCCGTGGCGGACCCGGCCGCGGCGGTGAAGCCGCCGACGCCGGCCAAGCGGCTGCCCAAGGCCCTGCCGCTGTCCGACGTCGAGGCGATCCTGGACGCGGCGGGGGCGCCCGAGACGCTGCTCGCCCTGCGAGACCGGGCGCTGCTGGAGCTCCTCTACGGCACCGGGGCCCGGATCTCCGAGGCTGTCGGCCTCGACGTCGACGACCTCGACCAGGTCGACGGCACCGTGCTGCTGCGCGGCAAGGGCGGCAAGGAGCGGATCGTGCCGGTCGGCGGCTACGCGCGCGAGGCGGTGGCGGCCTACGTCACCCGGGCGCGGCCCGACCTGGTCGGCACCGGCGCGGGCGGGCCCGCGATGTTCCTCAACTCCCGTGGCGGCCGGCTCTCGCGGCAGAGCGCCTGGGCGGTGCTGGTCAAGGCGGCCGAGCGGGCCGGGGTCACGGCGTCGGTCTCCCCACACACCCTGCGGCACTCCTTCGCCACGCACCTGCTCGACGGTGGCGCCGACGTCCGCGTCGTGCAGGAGCTGCTGGGCCACGCCTCGGTGACCACGACCCAGGTCTACACGCTCGTCACCGTCGACAATCTGCGCGAGGTCTTCGCCACCGCCCACCCCCGGGCACGCGAATGACGGTCAGGCTCCGGTTGCTCGGCACCCCCTCCTGGGACGGCACGCCGCTCGTCGGCGGCCGTCCGCAGGCGCTCCTCGCCGCCCTGGTGCTCGAGCCGCGCGGACTGAGCACCGCCGAGCTCGTCGAGCGGGTCTGGGAGGACGACCCGCCGGCCACGCCGGGCAAGGCGTTGCAGGTGCTCGTGTCCCGGGTGCGGTCGAGCACGGCCGCGGGCGTCGTCGACCTGACCGAGACCGGCTACCGGCTCGGCCTCGAGCCCCACGAGGTCGACGTGCTCCAGCTCGGGCTGCAGGTCGCGGGCGCGCGGGACGCGCTGCGCGACGGGGACGCGGTGCGCGCGGCCGACCTGGCCGAGGCGGCACGGTCGTGGCCCGAGCCGGCCCGCGACGACACCGACGGTCCGCTCGCGGTGCTGCGTGCGCTCGCCACGCACACGCTCGAGGCCGCCGACGACCTCCTGGGCCGTGCCCTCTCCCGGCAGGGCAGGCACGCCGAGGCGCTGCCGCTGCTGGAGGGCGCCGCCGAGAGGTGGGTCGACGACGCCGCAGTGCTGGGCGACCTGCTGCGCAGCATGGCCGCCGTCGGCGGGCCGGCGGTCGCACTGGGTCGCTACGAGGCCTACCGCGAGGACCTCGCCGACCGGCTGGGCGTCGACCCGGCCCCCGAGCTGCAGCGGCTGCACCGCGAGCTCCTGGCAGCCGACGACCCGGTGCGGACCGGGGTCCGGTACGACGGCGACGGCCTCCTCGGACGCGAGCAGGACCTGGCCCGGCTCCGCAGCGCGATGGCGTCCTCGCGCCTGGTGACCGTGCTGGGGCCGGGCGGCATCGGCAAGACGAGCATCGCGCAGGTCCTGGCCCGCGAGTCGCGGCTGCCCCACGTGCACGTGGTCGAGCTCGTGGGCGTGGGCGCCGGTGACGACGTCGTGGCGGCGGTCGGGGCGGCCCTCGGCGTGCGTGGCTCGATGGCGACCCGGATGGCGCTCTCACCGGCCCAGCAGGCCGACGTACGCTCCCGCATGGCGCAGGAGCTCGACGCGGGACCGACCCTGCTGGTCCTCGACAACTGCGAGCACGTGCTGGAGCCGGTGGCCTCGCTCGTGGCGTTCCTGCTCGCCACCGCGCGAGACCTGCAGGTGCTGGCCACGAGCCGGGCGCCGCTGCGCCTCGGTGCCGAGCGTGCGGTGCCGCTCAGCCAGCTGTCGGGTGAGGACGCGGTCGCGTTGTTCGTGCGCCGGGCGTCGGCCACGAGGCCCGACGCCGTCCTGGACCCCGCTGCCGTCCGCGGCGTCGTCGACCGGCTCGACGGGCTGCCCCTGGCGGTGGAGCTCGCCGCCGCCCGCGTGCGGACCATGACGGTCGCCGAGGTCGCCACGGCGCTCGACGACAGGTTCGCCACGCTGCGCACCCGCGACCGGAGCACCCCCGACCGGCACCGCACGCTGAAGGCGGTGATCGCGTGGTCCTGGGACCTGCTCAGTGCCGACGAGCAGAGGGCCCTGTCGTGGCTGTCGGTGTTCCAGGACGGGTTCGACCGCGCCACCGCCACCGCCGTGCTGGGGTCGGACGGACCCGACCTGGTCGACGTGCTGGTGGAGCAGTCGCTGCTGGTGCTGGGGGAGGACGGCGGCCGCACCCGCTTCCGGGCGCTAGAGACCATCCGCGAGTACGCCGCCGCCCAGCTCGACCAGTCGGGCGGGCTGGCCGCCGCCACCGCCGCCCAGCACGCGTGGGCGCTGTCGCTGGCCGACAGGTACGGCGACCTGGTGGTGGCGGAGCGGCAGGCGGAGGCGGTCGACGAGCTCGTGCGCGACCAGACCAACCTGACCGACGTGCTCCGGCACGGGCTCGCGTCCGGGGACCGGGCGACGGTGGCGCGGATGGTGTCGCTGCTGGGCAGCCTCTGGACCATCACCGGCGACCAGCCGCGCCTGTTCGCCGTGTGCGACGCGGCCACCGACCTGCTCACCGGCTGGGAGGTCCCGGACGGCCTGCACGAGGACGCGCAGTCCGCCGCCGGTGTGCTGATGGTGCACCTGAGCTGGATGCCGGGCATCGACCTGAGCGGGCTGCGCGGGCTGCTGGTGCAGGGCCCGGAGCCCCGGGGCACGTGGGGGCTCATCGGGCGGACCATCCACGTCGACGACGAGCCCTCCGAGGCGTCCGACCGGCTGGCCGCGGCCGCTGCGTCGGCGCAGGACCGGCCGGCAGTGGCGGGCGGGCTGCTGCTGTGGGCCGCGCTGGTCGCGGAGAACACCGGCGACGTCGACGTCGCCTACGCGCACGCCGAGCAGGCGCTGGCCCTCGGGCCGCTGCCGCCCTACATCGCGGCCTCGCTCCACGCGGAGCTGAGCCAGCTCGCGATGTCCGTCGGGGACCACGGGAGCGCCGCTCGGCACGCGGCGCAGGCCTGGCCGCTGCTCGAGCGGGTGCACTCGCTCACCGACGCCTACAGCCTGAAGGTCGCCACCGCGATCGCACCGCTGATGGACGGGCGCGTCGACGAGGCGGAGGAGATGCTGGAACGCTTCGGCATGCCCGACGGCGACACCGCGCAGATGGGGGCGCGCCTCACCTGGCAGGCCGCGCAGGCGGAGCTGGCCCATGCCCGGGGCCACCACGACGTGGCCATCGGGCGCTACGACGAGATCGTCGACATGGTGGTCGACGCCGACCCCGGTGGCGGGATCAACCCGTGGCTGATGCTGGCGGCGTCGTCGGCGCTGGTGAGCCGGGCCCGCTACGGCGACGGCACGGACGTCGAGCGCGCCGCCGAGCTGCGCGACCTGCTGGTGGGCGCCGGTCCGGGACTCACCGAGGAGCGGCTGTGGTTCACCGACCTGCCGCTCAACGGCGTGCTCCTGGTGGCGCTCGCGGCGTGGGTGCTGCGGTTCGGTCCGCGCGAGCAGCACGCGGACGGCGTACGCCTGCTGGCGTTCGCGCACCGGTGGTCCTACAACCGCAGCGTCCCGGTGATGGCGTGGGAGCCGATGGTGGAGCTCGCCGAGACGGCCGAACCGGGGCTGGTCGGCCGGCTCGTCTCCGAGCTGGCCGACCGCCCCGGGCCGGAGCTGCTGCCCGAGGCAGCAGCGGTGCTGGACCGCGTCCGGCGCGGCTGGGTCACATCTTCCGGTTGAACGCCCGCACCGAGAGCGGCGCGAAGATCGCGATGACCACGGCACACCCGACGAACGCCCAGCCGACGTTGGCGGTGACCGCCCCGTCGTTGGCGAGGTCACGGATCGCGGTGATCACCAGCGACACCGGGTTGACGTCGGCGAAGGCGCGCAGGGGAGCGGGCATCGTGTCGGTCGGGACGAACGCGTTGGACAGGAAGGTCAGCGGGAACATCACGAGCAGCGAGATGCCCTGCACGCCCTGGGCGTTGCGACCGAGGATCCCGAAGAGCGTGAAGATCCAGGCGAGCGACCAGCCGGCGACCATCGCGAGCAGCACGGCACCGGCGACGCCGAGGAAGCCGCCGCCGGGGCGGTAGCCGATGGCGATGCCGACGGTGAAGGTCAGCACCGACGCGATGAAGTAGCGGAGCAGGTCGGCCACCATCGGCCCGGCGAGCGGGGCGATGCGTGAGATCGGCAGCACCTTGAAGCGGTCGAAGACACCGGTGTCCATGTCGGTGCGGAGCTGGACGCCGGTGGCGACGCACGCGGTCAGCACGGTCTGGCCGATCAGGCCGGGGATGATGAGCGGCAGGTAGCTGCCCACGTCGCCGGAGATCGCGCCGCCGAAGATGTAGGCGAACATCGCGGTGAAGATCAGCGGCTGGATGGTGACGTCGAACATCACCTCCATGCTGCGGCGCATCTTCATGGTGGCGCGCCAGGCGAGGGTCATGGTCTGGCTGAGGGTGTCGGCCAGGCCGACCCTCTGGTCGGCCGCGGCGATCTCGGCGGGGTCGGTGACGGTGATGGCGCTCATCGGGCGGCCTCCATCTGCTGGTCGGTGTGGTCGGTGTGGTCGCCGTCAGCGCCACTCCGGGTGTCGTCGGCACCGGATTCGGGGTCGGCGTCGGTGGTGTCGTGGCCGGTGAGGGCGAGGAAGACCTCGTCGAGCGAGGGCTTCTGGACGGTCACCGACTCGATCGTGATGCCCCGGTCGCGCAGCGCGACGAGGACGTCGACGGCCTGGTCGGTGCGGGTGAGCGGGACGTTGACGCGTCGGGCCTCCGGGGTGAGGACGGCCTCCTCCCGGACCAGGCGGCGCGCCTCCTCGGCGACGACGGCGAGGTCGGCCGGGTCGGCGACCTGGAGCTGGAGCGTGGACTGCCCGACCGACGACTTGAGCTCGTCGGCGGTGCCCTCGGCGACCTTGACGCCGCGGTCGATCACGGCGATCCGGTCGGCGAGCTGGTCGGCCTCGTCGAGGTACTGGGTGGTGAGCAGCACCGTGCAGCCGGTGCGGACCAGGTCGCGGATGGTGTCCCACATCTGGCCGCGGGTGCGGGGGTCGAGGCCGGTGGTCGGCTCGTCGAGGAAGATCAGCGGCGGGCGGGTGAGGAGGCTGGCCGCCAGGTCCAGGCGCCGGCGCATGCCGCCGGAGAAGGCGGAGATCGGCTTCTTCGCCGCCTCGGTCAGGTCGAACTGCTCGAGCAGCTCGGCGCCGCGGGTGCGGGCCTCGGTGCGGCCGACGCCCTGGAGCCGCGCGAAGAGCCAGAGGTTCTCGGTGGCCGTGAGGTTCTCGTCGACGGAGGCGTACTGGCCGGTGACCCCGAGGAGGCGGCGTACGGCGTGGGGCTCGGTGCGGACGTCGCGGCCGAAGATCGCCGCGTCGCCCTCGTCGATGTGCAGCAGGGTGGCGAGCATCCGGAGCATGGTGGTCTTGCCGGCGCCGTTGGGTCCCAGGACGCCGAAGACCTCGCCGCGGTGGACCTCCAGGTCGATGCCGTCGACGGCGCGCTGGTCGCCGAACTTCTTCACGAGCCCGGCAGCGCGGACTGCGAGGTCAGGAGTGGTCGTTGTCATGGGAGGAAGCCTGCGCCCGTCCGGTTTCACGGCGGTTGCACGGCGGTGAGGCCGGCGAAACCCGTGGGTGGAAGGATTGCCGCATGCCGGACCCTGTGCGCCTCGACACCCGGGTGCCGACCGGCGCCGACCCGGACGCCGTCTACGACGCCTTCGCCGGCTGGGCCACGGACCGGGGGCTCGAGCTCTACCCCCACCAGGACGAGGCCGTCATCGAGCTGCTCGGCGGCAACCACGTCATCCTCGCCACGCCCACCGGGTCGGGGAAGTCGCTGGTCGCGATCGGCGCGCACGTCGCGGCGCTCGCCCGCGACCAGGTGAGCTTCTACACCGCACCGATCAAGGCGTTGGTGAGCGAGAAGTTCTTCGCGCTGATCGAGGTCTTCGGCGCCGACAACGTCGGCATGCTCACCGGCGACGCCGCGGTGAACCCCGACGCCCCGATCATCTGCTGCACGGCCGAGGTGCTCGCCAACATCGCGCTGCGCGAGGGCCGGGGCGCCGACGTGGGCCTCGTGGTGATGGACGAGTTCCACTTCTACGCCGAGCACGACCGCGGCTGGGCGTGGCAGGTGCCGCTGCTCGAGCTCGTCGACGCCCAGTTCCTGCTGATGTCGGCCACGCTCGGTGACGTCTCGTTCTTCGTCGAGGACCTCCAGCGGCGCACCGGCCGCGACACGGCCGTGGTCGACGACGCCGAGCGCCCGGTCCCGCTCAGCTTCCGCTGGTCGATGGAGCCGCTCGACGACACGCTCGAGGAGCTCGTGTCGACCGGCCAGGACCCGGTGTACGTCGTCCACTTCACGCAGGCCGCCGCGGTCGAGCACGCGACGAACCTGCTCCGGCACCCGCCCAAGAAGGTCGACAAGGACGCGATCGCCGACCGGATCGGGGCCTTCCGCTTCGGGGCGGGCTTCGGCAAGACCCTGTCGCGGCTGGTCCGCAACGGGATCGGCGTGCACCACGCGGGGATGCTGCCGAAGTACCGCCGGCTGGTGGAGACCCTCGCCCAGGCCGGCCTGCTGCGCGTCATCTGCGGCACCGACACCCTCGGCGTCGGGATCAACGTGCCGATCCGCACCGTGCTGTTCACGGGGCTGGCCAAGTTCGACGGCAACCGGCAGCGGGTGCTCCGGACGCGGGAGTTCCAGCAGATCGCCGGCCGGGCCGGCCGCGCGGGCTACGACACGGCCGGCTACGTCGTCGTACAGGCCCCGGAGCACGTGATCGAGAACGAGCAGGCCAAGGCCAAGATCGCCGCGCGGGTCGCGGCCGGCAAGAAGAAGTCGAAGGCGCAGCTCAGGAAGGCGCCCGAGGGCACGGTCGTGTGGACCGAGCAGACCTTCGACAAGCTGGTGGCGGGCGTGCCGGAGAAGCTCGTCAGCCGGATGAAGGTCGACAACGCGATGCTCGTCAACGTCGTGTCCCGCGAGGAGGACGCGTTCGGCGTGCTGAGGCGGCTGCTGACCGACAACCACGAGGAGCGGCGCGGCCAGCTGCGACTGGCCCGGCGGGCGCTGCGGCTGTCGCGGTCGCTGCTGCGCACCGGCATCGTCACCCGCCTGGCCGAGGTGGACACCTTCGGCCGCCGCTACGTGATCAGCGCGGGCGTGCCCGACGACTTCGCGCTCAACCAGCCGCTCGCACACTTCGCACTGGCCGCCTTCGACGTGCTCGACCCGGAGTCGGAGACCTACAGCCTCGACGTCGTCTCGATCGTGGAGGCGGTGCTCGAGGCGCCGCGGCAGATCCTGATGGCCCAGCAGCACGCGGCGCGCGGCGAGGCGATCGGGGAGATGAAGGCCGACGGGCTCGAGTACGACGAGCGGATGGCGCTGCTCGAGGAGATCACATGGCCGCAGCCGCTGCGCGAGCTCCTCGAGGCCCTCTTCGAGACCTACCGCCAGACCCACCCGTGGCTCCCGGACGAGGCGCTCGGGCCGAAGTCGATCGTGCGGGAGATGTGGGAGAACGGGATGGGGTTCACCGACTTCGTCGGCCGCTACCAGCTCGCCCGCTCCGAGGGACTCGTCCTGCGCTACCTCACCGACGCCTACCGGACGCTGCGCCAGACCGTCCCGGAGACGCACCGGGCGCCGGAGGTCGAGGACGTCATCGAGTGGCTGGGGGAGACGGTGCGACAGACCGACTCCTCGCTGCTCGACGAGTGGGAGGCGCTCTCGGACCCCGACCACGCCTCGTCCGCGGTCTCGCACCACGAGCCGCCGCCTCCGCCGCGGCCGCTGTCGCGGCAGGAGCGTCCCTTCCGGGTCATGCTCCGCAACGCCATGTGGGCGCGCGTCGACGCGGTCTCGCGCGACGACCTCGACACGCTGGTCCGCCTCGAGCGCAACGCCGCCGACCGCACCGAGCCACCGCGCCAGGTCGTGGTGGGGCGCTCGGTGTGGGACGGCGCCCTCGAGGGCTACTACGACGAGCACGACTCGGTGCTCACCGACGGCGACGCCCGCGGCCCGGACCTGCTGGTGGTCGGCCCGGAGCGCACGGGTGAGCCGGTCGGCGCCGAGGAGGGCACGACGTCGCGCGTCCGCGACGTGCGACAGACGATCCACGACCCCGAGGGCCACCACGACTGGGTGATCGAGGCCGTCGTCGACTGCGACGCGACGGACGAGGCCGGTGAGCTCGTGCTCGCGACGGTCGCGATGCGGCGCCTCTGAATGGTCGGTCCCGGAGTGCACAGCTTGTCCACAGGCGGCCGTCGCCTGTGCAGCTGACCGGGGGTCCGTGCACAGATTCCGTCAGGTGCCTGTGGGACCGGGGGTCGGTGTTGTGGACGCTCTCCGCGGGGTCCTACAGTCGCGCGGGTGCCTGTGGCGTAACTGTCGACGTGTCGACAAAGAACGGGGCCCGTGGCGTGGTCCAATCGAGGCATCGGTGCGATGCGTGAAGGAGCTGGTGGCATGAGCGGTGCGGGATTCTCCGGTCCACAGGGTGGGAGCAGCGCCTCCGAGATGCCGCCGATGTTCCGACCACCGTCGCCCCCCGGGCCCCCGCAGGCCGCACAGCCCGAACCAACCCCTCGAGACGAGCAGACCGTGACCCAGCCGATCCCCTTCGAACGACCCGTCGAGAGCGCCCCGAGGGTCCCGGCTCCCGCGGCGACCGGGGAGATCGGTCCCACGGGACGGCCCATGCCGGTCTTCCCCGAGCCGGCCGCGCTGACGCAGCACGGTGGCGCCCGGGTGATCTCGATGTGCAACCAGAAGGGCGGCGTCGGCAAGACCACGACGACCATCAACCTGGGCGCCTCGCTCGCCGAGCTCGGCCGCAGGGTGCTGCTGGTCGACTTCGACCCGCAGGGCTCGCTGTCGGTCGGGCTGGGCCTCAACCCCCACGAGATGGACGCGACCGTCTACAACCTGCTGATGGACCGGGATACCACCCTCGACGAGGTCGTGGTCCCCTCCGGCATCGAGGGCATGGACCTCCTGCCGTCCAACATCGACCTGTCGGCCGCGGAGGTGCAGCTGGTCCACGAGGTCGCCCGCGAGCAGACCCTCCAGCGGGTGCTCGCGCCGGCCCTCGAGAAGTACGACATCATCCTCATCGACTGCCAGCCGTCCCTCGGCCTGCTGACCGTCAACGCGCTGACCGCCTCGGACGGCGTGATCGTCCCGCTCGAGTGCGAGTACTTCGCCCTGCGCGGGGTCGCGCTGCTGAAGACCACGATCGACAAGGTGCGCGAGCGCCTCAACCCGAAGCTCGAGATCGACGGCGTGCTCGGCACGATGTTCGACGGACGCACGCTCCACAGCCGCGAGGTCATGGAGCGCCTGGTCTCGGCGTGGGGCGACACGGTCTTCCACACGGTGATCCGGCGCACGGTGAAGTTCTCCGACGCCACCGTCGCCGGGGAGCCGATCACGGCGTACGCCTCGTCGTCGACCGGTGCCGACGCCTACCGCTCGCTCGCGAGGGAGGTGCTCACCCGGTGGCCCGCCGAGTGACCATGCCGGCCGCGGACGACCTGTTCCGCCCGACGTCGGACCCCGCCGTACCTGCCGAGACGGCCGGCGACCAGCGCCCTCGCCGGGTGCGCGCCGTCGCCGACGAGGACGACGCGGCCGCCGGCCCGAAGCGGCCGAGCGGCCGGGTGCGCCACGACGAGAAGATGACGGTCTACGTCACCTCCGACGAGCTGCTCGACATCGAGCACGCGCGGCTGACGCTGCGCCGCGAGCACGGCCTGGCCGTCGATCGCGGACGCCTGGTGCGCGAGGCGCTCGCGCTGGTGCTCGCGGACCTCGAGGCGCAGGGGGCCGACAGCCCGCTGGTGCAGCGGCTGCTCGACGAGTGAGCACCTCGACAGACCTCGCTCCCGGCACGCTCGAGCCGGGCAGCGAGGCCCCGGCGTTCGCCGTACGCCTCGACAACTTCGAGGGGCCCTTCGACCTGCTCCTCGGCCTGATCTCCAAGCACAAGCTCGACATCACCGAGGTGGCCCTCTCGCAGGTCACCGACGAGTTCATCGCGCACGTGAAGAACCTCGGCGACGCGTGGGACCTCGAGCAGACCACCTCGTTCCTCGTGGTCGCCGCGACCCTGCTCGACCTCAAGGCGGCCCGGCTGCTGCCGCAGGGCGACGTCGAGGACGAGGAGGACCTCGCGCTCCTCGAGGCGCGCGACCTGCTCTTCGCCCGGCTCATGCAGTACCGCGCGTTCAAGCAGGTGGCCTCCGTGCTCGAGGAGCGGCTCGCCTCGGAGGCGCTCAGCCGGCCGCGCGCCGTCGGGCTCGAGGACCGCTTCGCCACCCTGCTGCCCGAGGTGCTGATCGGCATCGGGCTCGAGCAGTTCGCCCAGCTCGCCGCGAAGGCGCTCGAGCCCAAGCCGGTGCTCGAGGTGTCCCTGCACCACATCCACGCCGCCCGGGTGAGCGTGCGCGAGCAGGCGCAGGTCGTCGTCGACCGCCTGCGACGCAGCGGGACGATGACGTTCCGGGCGCTCTGCGGCGACTCGCCGGACCGGCTGACCACCGTCGCCCGGTTCCTCTCGCTGCTCGAGCTCTTCCGCGAGGGCGCCGTCTCCTTCGACCAGGTCACCCCGCTCGGTGAGCTGACGGTGCGGTGGACGGGCGACGAGGACGGCGACGTGGAGATCACCGACGAGTTCGACGGCGCGCCGCCCGAGGACGAAGATGGCAACGTGCCGTTGGCCGCTGCCGACGCGCCCGAGGAGGACCAGTGACCGAGCAGACCCACGCGACCGAGCAGGACGTCGACACCCTCGCCGTCGCGGTGGCCGAGCTCCGCCCGGCCCTGGAGGCCATCTTGATGGTCTCCGACGAGCCGCTCGCGACCGTGCGCCTCGCCTCGGTGGTCGGGCACCCGGTCGACGACGTCGAGGCCGCCCTCGACACGCTGGCCGCGGAGTACGCCGAGCAGGGCCGCGGGTTCGACCTCCGCTCCGTCGCCGGCGGCTGGCGCTTCTACTCGCGCCCCGAGTTCGCCGGCGTCGTCGAGTCGTTCGTCCTCGACGGCCAGCAGGCCCGGCTCACCCAGGCCGCGCTGGAGACGCTGTCGGTGGTCGCCTACAAGCAGCCCGTCTCGCGTGCCCGGGTCTCCGCGATCCGCGGCGTCAACGTCGACGGCGTCATGCGCACCCTCCTGGCCCGCGGCCTCGTGGAGGAGGCCGGCCAGGACGAGCAGAGCGGCGCCAACCTCTACCGGACGACGTCGTACTTCCTCGAGCGCATCGGCATCACCTCGATCGACGAGCTGCCCGAGCTGGCGCCGTACCTCCCCGACATGGACGACCTCGAGGACGAGCTGGCCAGCGTGGCGGGCCTCGACGCCCCGGCGCCCGAGCCCGTCGTCGAGCCCGTCGTCGAGCCCGTCGTCGAGCCCGCAGCGCTGCCCGACGCCCCCCACCACTCACCGCACTCGGGCTCCGGCACCGAGCCCGACGGCGGGACCGAGATCTCATGAAGCCCCACGACGCCCCCGACAACGACCAGCCCAACTCGCAACGGCCCGAGACCGACGACGACGGCCTGATCCGGTTGCAGAAGCTGCTCGCGCAGTCCGGCGTGGCCAGCCGTCGCAAGTGCGAGGAGCTGATGCTCGACGGCCTGGTCGAGGTGGACGGCGAGATCGTCTCGCGGCTCGGCACCAAGGTCGACCCGCGCACGGCGGTGATCCGGGTCGACGGCAAGCGGCTCCCGCCGATCAGCGACAAGGTCTACCTCGTGCTCAACAAGCCCCGCGGCGTCGTGTCGACGATGAGCGACCCCGAGGGCCGGCGCACGCTCGGCGACCTCGTCGCGGACCGGCCCGAGCGGCTCTTCCACGTCGGTCGCCTCGACACCGACACCGAGGGCCTGATCATCCTCACCAACGACGGCGACTTCGCCCAGCACCTCGCCCACCCCTCGCACGAGGTCGACAAGACCTACGTCGCCGAGGTGGACGGCGAGGTCCACGTCCGCACCGTCCGCGAGCTGCTGGCCGGGGTCACCCTCGACGACGGTCCGGTGACGGTGAGCCAGGCCCGGGTGATCGGGGGAGACCCGCGGCGCGAGGGCAGCAAGCGCTCGATCGTCGAGCTGACCATCCACGAGGGCCGCAACCGGATCGTGCGCCGGCTCCTCGAGCACGTCGGCCACCCGGTCCGCAGGCTCACGCGCACCGTGATCGGACCCATCACGCTCGCGAAGCTCCCCTCGGGTGCGATGCGCGAGCTGACGGTGGCCGAGCTCGGCGAGCTCCTGGACGACGCGGAGCTCTGAGCGGCATGGTGGTCGTGCATCCCGCGCTGGCCGCCTCCGTCCGCTCGATCGTCGTCTACGACGTCGACTTCGCCGGACCGGGCGTCCACATCGGGATGCCCTCGACGGACCTGACCTTCGTGCTCCCCCTGGACCAGCCGCTCGAGGTGTCGTGGGTCGGCACCGGGGGACCACGGGCCGTCGGCTGGTCGTCGGTCTCCGGGCTGCACACCAGGGCCGCTGCCATCCACCACGGCCACCACCAGCGCGGGATCCAGCTCAGCCTGACCGCGGCGGGAGCCCGGGCACTGTGGGGCGTCCCCGCGAGCGCGCTGGCCGGGCAGCTCCTCGGCCTCGACGACGTCGACGTACGCCTCGCCGAGCTCCCCGAGCGGCTCGCCGCCGCGGGCACCTGGGAAGGGCGGCTCGCGGTGCTCGAGCACGCCCTGCTCGACGCCGTACGACGTCGCACGCGCCCGCAGCCGCGTCCGGAGGTCGGCAGGGCGATGGCCCTCCTCACCCGCGGCGTCCCGGTCGCGGCGGTCGCGGACGACGTCGGCTACAGCCGTCGACGGCTGAACACGCTCGTTCACGACGAGGTGGGGGTGCCGCCGAAGACCTACCAGCGCCTCGCGCGCTTCTCCGGGGCACATGCCCGGATGCGTGCCGCCGCGCTGGGCGGTGAGGTGTCGGTGGCCAGGATCGCCGCCGACAGCGGCTACGCCGACCAGGCCCACCTGGCGCGCGAGTGGTCGGACTTCGCCGGGTGCAGCCCGACCGAGTGGCTGCGCCGGGAGTTCCCAATCGTCCAAGCCAGCGGCGACCGCGACACGACAGGCTGGGACGAGAGGTCGCACCGGGCGACCCGATGAGGAAGGCAGCAGCATGACCGACGTCTCCGGCACCACCCTGTGGCACACGTTCTCCGTCAGCGACGCGGAGCTGATGACGACCTGGCTGGGCGCCGTCGGCTTCACCGAGCACGCGACCTACCGCGACGAGAAGGACCCGGCCGTCGTCGTGCACGCCGAGTGGGCGTGGCCCGGTGGCGGCGGGATCATGTTCGGCTCGCAGCGCCCGGACGGCGTGCTGGCCGGCACCGGTCCTGCGGCGGCGTACCTGGTCACCCCCGACCCCGACGCGGTCTTCGACGCGGCCGTGGCCGCGGGCGCCACGGTGGTGCAGGCGATGGTCGACCAGGACTACGGCGGCCGGGGCGGCAGCGTGCTCGACCCCGAGGGCAACCACTGGTCGTTCGGCGACTACCAACCGTCCTGACCCCGGCCTGACCGCGGCCCGACCTCGGCTGGCGAGACGGCCACCGGGGGCGTCGGGCGGCTGGCCTAGGGTTCTCCCGTGGCAGTCAGGGCAGTGCGCGGAGCGACCCAGCTCGAGGAAGACACGCGCGAGCACATGTTGGACCGGGTGGCCGAGCTGGTCACCGACGTGATGAGGGCGAACGGGCTCGAGGTCGACGACTTCATCTCGATCATCTTCACCGCGACGAGCGACCTCACCAGCGAGTTCCCCGCCTATGCCGCGCGCCAGCTGGGCTTCTCCGACGTCCCGCTGGTCTGTGCGCGCGAGCTGGAGATCGAGGGGTCGATGCCGCGCGTCGTCCGGTTGATGGCACACGTCGAGACCGACCTGCCCCGCTCGGACATCACGCACGCCTACCTCCACGGTGCGGCCAACCTCCGTCGCGACCTGGCGAAGACCACCAGCCATGACTGACGACGACCAGCTGCCGGCCCTCCTCGGTCCGGTCGAGGTCGTCGGTGCTGGCTTGATCGGGACCTCGATCGCCCTCGTGTGCCAGCGGCTCGGTATCGAGGTCGCCCTGCGCGACACGTCCGAGGAGAACCTCCGCACCGCGCACGGCCTCGGTGCAGGACGGTCGGCCACGGCGTCCGACCGGCCGCAGCTCGTGGTCGTCGCCGTGCCGCCGTCCGCCATCGCCGCCGCGATCGCGGACGCGCTGCGCCGCACGGACGCCGTGGTGACCGACGTCGGCAGCGTGAAGTCCGCCCCCCTGGACGAGGTCACGCGGCTCGTCGACCCGGTCGACCTGCGCCGCTACGTGGGCTCGCACCCGATGGCCGGCAGCGAGCGTTCCGGCCCGCTGGCCGCGAGCGCCGCCCTCTTCGACGGTCGACCGTGGGCGATCACCCCGCACGCCGGGGCGGCCCCCGAGGCGGTCGGCCTGGTCGAGGCGCTCGTGCTGGAGTGCGGGGCCTCCCCGCGCGTGATGGAGCCCGCCGAGCACGACCGGGCGGTCGCCCGGATCTCCCACCTGCCGCACCTCGCCGCCGTCCTGGTCGCGGGGCGCCTCGCGTCCGCGCCCGAGGAGCACCTCGCGCTGTCGGGACAGGGCGTCCGCGACGTCACGCGGGTCGCGGCCAGCGACCCTGCCCTGTGGCGCCAGATCCTCGAGGCCAACTCCGGCGCCGTGCTCGACCTGCTCGCCGAGGTCCGCACCGACCTCGACGCCCTCATGGACGCCGTGGCCGCCGACTCCGGGGGCGAGCTCGTCGAGATCCTCGCCCGCGGCAACGCCGGCACCCGGGCGATCCCCGGCAAGCACGGCGGGCCGGCCCGTCCCACCCGGTCGGTCTTCGTCTCCGTCCCCGACCACCCGGGCGAGCTGGCGCGGCTCTTCGGCGACGCCGGCGAGATCGGCGTCAACATCGAGGACGTCCACATCGACCACGACCCCGGACGCCCGGTCGGCCTCACCGAGCTCGTGGTCGAGCGCAGCAGCGCCGACCACCTGCTCGCCGCTCTCGAATCCCGCGGCTGGACCACCCACCGGTAATCTTCTCCGCCGTGAACAGCGTCGACAGCTCCCCGGTTCCCGGCTCCCTCGTGATCGCCGTCGACGGCACGTCCGGCTCGGGGAAGTCGAGCGCCTCCCGGGGCGTGGCCGACCGCCTGGGCCTGCGCTACCTCGACACCGGCGCGATGTTCCGCGCGATGACGTGGTGGCTGCTGCGGGAGGGCGTCGACGTACGGGACGGGGTGGCGGTGGCCGCCGTGGCGGGGCGTCCGCGCATCGAGTCCGGGACCGACCCGCTCGCGCCGACCATCACGGTCGACGGTGTCGACGTCTCCGTCGAGATCCGCGGCGACGAGGTCAACGCGGCCGTCAGCCCCGTCAGCGCCGTGCCCGAGGTGCGGACCCGGCTGCTCGAGCTGCAGCGCGAGGCCATCGGCGACGGCGGCATCGTGGTCGAGGGACGCGACATCGGCTCCGTCGTGTGGCCGCAGGCCGAGGTGAAGGTCTACCTCAGCGCCGACCCCGCCGCGCGCGCCCAGCGGCGTACGGCCGAGCAGGGCGGCACCGACGTGGCCAGCACCGAGCAGTCGCTGCTCGAGCGCGACCGCATCGACTCCGGCCGGGCGACCGCCCCGCTGGTGATGGCCGACGGAGCCGTGCACGTCGACAGCACCCACCTCACGCTGGAGCAGGTCATCGACCGCCTCACCGAGCTCGCGCACGAGGCGGAGGCACGGGAGGGCGTGTGACGCGCGAACCCGCCGTCGAGCTTCCCCGCAGCAGCAACGAGCACCCGGCCACGCGGCTGCTCCACGCCGTCCGACCGACGGCCGCGTGGCTGATGCGTCGGCGGTGGCCGGTCACGGTCCACCACGCCGAGCGGGTCCCCGCGACGGGCGGGGTGATCCTCGCGGCCAACCACGTCGGTGTGATCGACGGACCGCTGCTGGCGACCTTCTCCCCGCGGCCGGTCCACGCACTCACCAAGCACGAGATGTTCGCGGGGCGCCTCGGCGGGCTGCTCCGCGCGACCGGCCAGGTCCCGCTCGACCGGTTCCACGCCGACCCTGGTGCGATCCGCACCTGTCTTCGCGTCCTCCGGGGCGGGGGAGTGGTCGGCATCTTCCCCGAGGGCACCCGCGGCAGCGGCGAGCTGCGCCGGTTCCACCACGGTGCGGCCTACCTGGCGCTCGTCACCGGCGCCCCCGTCGTACCCGTCACGCTGATCGGCACCAGGCCGCCCGGGGGCGGCAGCAACGCGCTCCCGGCCCGGGGCGAGGCCATCGACCTCGTGCTCGGGCAGCCGTGGCAGACGCCACAGCAGCCGTGGCCGCGCACGCGGGAACAGGTGGCTGCCACCTCGGTGTTGCTCCGGGGGCACCTGCTGTCCGAGCTGGGCAGCGCCCTCTCGCAGACGCGCCGATCCTTGCCCGGGCCCCTTCCTGCGGGACAATCCGAGGACGACCCCGACACCGGGCTCGTCGAGAACGCCAGAGAGCTGTGAGCACATGAGTGAGTACGACGCCGTAGACGTCGAGACCGATGCCGGTCCGACGCCCGTCCTGGCCGTGGTGGGCCGCCCCAACGTGGGCAAGTCCACCTTGGTCAACCGGATCATCGGTCGTCGTGAAGCCGTGGTCGAGGACCGACCCGGCGTGACCCGCGACCGCGTCTCCTACGACGCCAACTGGAACGGCCGGGCCTTCACCGTGGTCGACACCGGCGGCTGGGACCCCGACGCCCGCGGTCTCGCCGAGCGCATCGCCGCCCAGGCCGAGATCGCCGTCTCGCTCGCCGACGCCGTGCTCTTCGTGGTCGACGCGACCGTCGGCATCACCGACTCCGACGAGGCGGTCGTCCGGATCCTCCGCAAGTCCGGCAAGCCGGTCGTGCTCGCCGCCAACAAGGTCGACGACCAGCGCACCGAGGCCGAGGCCTTCGGCCTGTGGAACCTCGGGCTCGGCGAGCCGTTCCCGGTCTCGGCCCTGCACGGCCGCGGGTCGGGCGACATGCTCGACGCGATCCTCGAGGCGCTCCCGGAGACTCCCGCCGAGTCGTTCGAGGAGGTGGGTGGCCCGCGTCGCATCGCGATCGTCGGCAAGCCCAACGTCGGCAAGTCCTCGCTGCTCAACATGCTGGCCAAGGAGGACCGGGTCGTCGTCGACGACGCGTCCGGCACCACGGTCGACCCGGTCGACGAGCTGATCCAGCTCGGCGAGCACACCTGGCGCTTCATCGACACGGCGGGCATCCGCAAGCGGGTCAACCAGGCGTCCGGCCACGAGTACTACGCCTCGCTGCGCACCACGACCGCGATCGACCGCGCCGAGGTGGCCGTGCTGGTGCTCGACGCCAGCCAGTCGGTCTCCGAGCAGGACATGCGGATCATCCAGACCGTCCGCGACGCCGGGCGCGCGATGATCATCGCCTTCAACAAGTGGGACCTCGTCGACGACGAGCGCCGCTACTACCTCGAGCGCGAGATCGAGCGCGACCTGGTGCAGCTCCAGTGGGCGCCCCGGATCAACTTCACCGCCCGCACCGGCTGGCACGTCGACCGGCTCGTCCCGGCGATCGAGAAGGCGCTCGCGGGCTGGGAGACGCGCGTCGGCACCGGTGCCCTCAACACCTTCCTCGGCCGCCTCGTGGCCGAGCACCCGCACCCCGTGCGCAGCGGCAAGCAGCCCAAGATCCTCTTCGCGACGCAGCCGTCGGTGGCCCCGCCGACCTTCGTGCTGTTCACGAGCGGCAAGCTCGACGCGGCCTACGAGCGGTTCGTCGAGCGCCGGCTGCGCGAGGAGTTCGGCTTCGTCGGCACGCCGATCGTGATCGAGCAGAAGCCGCGCGAGAAGCGCAAGCGCTGATCGGGCCGGCGCCTGCGCCGGTCCTGTGGTGTGGCTCTCGGGTCAGTTGCGGACGTCGACGTGCACAGGCGCGTCGGGCTGTCCGGCGTCGGCGCGCGGCGCGGCGAAGCTGAGCCCGGCAGCGGTTGCCACGACGGCCAGCAGCAGTCCGGCGCGGCGAACGAGATGTGACATGGTGTGAACCCCCAGGTTGATGGTCCATCGTGTGACGGCCAGGGACCTTCGACACCGAGAACAACGCGGAATGACCCAGATTGGCTACGCCGGGTGGTCATCCGCGCCCCTGCGACAGGTCGTGGCCCACTCGGGCGGGGCGATTCCTCGTGGCCGCAGGTGCTGCGGTAGTGTTCCCCTCGCTCCGCAGGCCCAGGCCGGGGGCATTCGGGCTGTAGCGCAGCTTGGTAGCGCACCTGACTGGGGGTCAGGGGGTCGCAGGTTCAAATCCTGTCAGCCCGACCGAAACGAAGCCCCTGACCTGCGGAAACGCAGGTCAGGGGCTGTCGTCGTTGTTAACCGCTGTGGCGCTTTTGCAACGTGGCTATTCGGACAGGTGTTCTACCCTGACGCGATGCCGCTTCAGGCGGCAGCGGGGTTGAAGTTCTGATGTCGCAGTCGTGGGTGCCAGCGAACCTCGAGCGGCCGATCGACTGACGGGTCGGACGCGGATCCCTCAAGGAGGTCCCGGTACCGCGCTTCTCGAAGATGGTCTCGACCGCGATGCTGCCGGTCTTTGACGGGGGATCGCACCGTAACGCGGCGCTATGACGCAGTGTTGCGGGCTCGCCGCGGTCTCGCGAGGTCGACCCCGTGGACCGCGCACGGTTAGGGCATGCTCGAGAGATGGCGATCATCAACGTCCTTGGCTATCCCAGCAGTGCTGGCGCCTACTGTGTCGGCGTCGAGCATGCGCCAACCGCGCTACGTGATGCAGGTCTGGTGAGCGCACTGACGGCAGAGGGGCATCGGGTGAACGACCACGGCGATCTCCCGGTCCACCTGTGGAAGCCGGATCGTGAACGTCCCCGCGCCCAGAATCTCCTCGAGGAAGTCGAGGCCCTCCGCGCTCTCGCGGACGCAGCAGCACCACTGATCGCGACCGAAGGCCGCCTGCTCGTCCTCGGTGGGAGCTGCACCGTGGCGCTCGGGCTATGTGCAGCGGTCGCAAACGTCGGGCTCGAGCCACACCTCGTCTACGTCGACCGGCACCTCGACCTCAACACGCCGGAGTCGACCACCGAGGGCTCGCTCAGCTGGATGGGCATGGCCCATGCACTGGACGTGCCGGGGGCCGAGGCGCAGTTGGCCGGACTGGGAAGTCGTCGTCCGCTGCTCGAGCCGGGGCACGTGAGCTATCTCGGGGTCGACCTCGCTGACGAGACCACCAGCTGGGAACGTGACCAAGTCGACCGTCTCGGACTTGCTGTCACATCGCAGGCAGAGCTGGTCGCAGACCCGACGGCGGCCGCCCGCAAGGCGAAAACCGCACTTCCGGAAGGGCCGTTCGTGGTGCACGTGGATGTCGACGTCTTGGACTTCATTGATGCTCCGCTGGCCGAGAACGTGAACGGCCGCAACTCTGGCCCGACCGTGGCACAACTGGGTGAGGCCATCGCCGAGCTGTGGGGCATGCCCGACTTCCTCGCCATCTCAGTGGGTCAACTCGTGCCGGCTCATGCCGCGTCCGACCCGACCTCGCTGGCCCGGTTCGTCGATGCCCTCGCCTCGCCCGCCGAGGCGTGATGCGGACGCCGCGCCACCTCGCTCAGCGCGCCGCCTCCAGGATCCGGTCGAGGGTGCGCCGGCCCCACGCGCTCATCGTCCAATTCGACCCGGCCTGGTAACCAGACGAAGCCCCATCGCCTGATGCTTCTCACCCTGGGATCGGACCCTCGAACTACGGCGGCACGCGGCGAAGGACACACCCTGTTGGTCCGCGAGCGTGCCCACAGTTCTCGTGCGATCGCACGCTGCAAGGCCCGCGCGTTGGTGCTCCGCCTGTAGGGGTCCACGCGCATCTCGGATTTCGCTGCTTGCTGACTGACGCAGATGGACGGAGTGTCGTACGTTCACCGGTCGCACGCGCGCGGCTTCAGTCCCGACAGCCGAGATCAGGCCGGACGTGTTTGCGGTCGGCCCGAGCGGAACTGCCCCGCCATCAGTGTCGCGGCGACCCTCACATCTGCGGCCACTTGACCGATCGCCGGCCGAACCCGAATGACCGCTGGGGTGCGGGGTCAACCTACGTCGACCGGTCTACAGAAGGTCGGCTCGGTTCGTACCGCGTCGTCAGTCTTGTGTCGTCAGTCTTGGATGGCGCAGGAGACAGCCTCCCGAGGGTGATGGCTCGCATCTCGACCGGTCGACTTCGGCGACCCTAGGTTGGGTGCATGTCGACTCGTCCCGCGTCGTTCCACATTGCCCCGCTAGTCGCCGTCACCGACCTGGTCCGTGCGCGTGCCTTCTACGAGGGCTTGCTCGGTCTTGATGGGGCTGAGGCGCCGGGCGGCGGGTGGGTACTGTCTGGTGACCATGGCACGTCGCTGACGCTGCTTGCGGGTGTGGATGATGCCGGGTCCGCCAGTTGGCCGGTAGCAACGATTCGCGTCGACGACGTTCACGCCGTCGTGCGGGTGCTTGCCGGGCGTGGGGTGCCGTTCCTGGGGCCGGATGATCTGCCGTTCGACCTCGACGAGGACCGGGTGTCGGTTGGTCAGGACGGGTTGGCGGTGGCGTGGATGCGGGACCCGGACGGGTCGGTGCTGACGGTGTACTCACATGAGCAGCGAGCCGGGCGGGACGGTGTGGCCTGATGGCGAAGCTGGTGGTGGTGGTGATGTCGTCGGTGGATAGCTTCTACGAGGGGCCCGGCGGTGCGGGTGACCTCGAGCCGACGGGGGTTGATGACGGGTTCAACGGCTACAACGCCGACGTTGTCGCGGGTGCTGCGGTTGTAGTCATCGGGCACTCGTCGTTCAAGGACTTCTCTTCGTACTGGCCTGATCGCGAGTCGGCGGACGACGCGTCGGATGCGGAGCGCCGGTTCGCGGCGGCGTACAACCCGCTGCCGAAGGTCGTTGCCAGCCGTACGCCGGGGAGCGTGAATGTTCCGGAGGCGTGGGTTGGGAACACGCGCGTCGTCGGCGATGACCTCGTGGGTGAGGTGACCCGGCTGAAGGAAGAGGCTGCCGGGGTTGGGGGCGGCGACGTTGTCGTGTGGGGCAGCCGGAAGGTGTGGACCCAGCTGTGGGAGGCGGGTCTGGTCGACGAGCTCCACGTGGTGGCCGGGACCGGTGTTGCAGGCGCCGGAACACAGGTTTTTCCCGACGGCGCCGTTCTTACGAGGCTTGAGGCTCGGATGTTGCCGGACTCGCAGTGCGTCCTTTCGACGTATCGGGTGGGGCCTTCGTGAGCGCGGTGGTCTGGCAGGACTTGTGCGTTGACGCGTTGGACGTCGACCGGATGTCGCAGTTCTGGGCGGCCGTCATCGGTCTGGACGTCGCCGACCCTGCACCGCCGGCAAGGCTGAGCGGACCCACCGGCCGGCACACGGTGTGGGTCAACCAAGTCGACCGGCCACGCCGGGCGAAGAACCGCACCCACCTCGACATCGACTGCGCATCCATCGACGACCTCGTCGACCTCGGTGCGACGGTGACCGCACCTGCCGCACAGACCGGCCTCGGATGGACTCGCATGGTTGACCCCGAGGGGAACGACTTCTGCGCCTTCGTCCGCGACCCCACAGAAGTGCCGGCTTACAGGCTTCATGGCATCGCGGTCGACTGCGACGACCCGAAGATGCTGGCCATCTGGTGGGGTGAGGTGTTCGGCGTCGAGCCGACGGTCGACGACGACTGCTGGACCCTCACCGGTGTTGCTGTCGACGACCGTATGACGTTCGACTTCAACGCCGTCCCGGAGCCGCGTACGGAACCGAACCGGGTCCACTGGGACGTCCGCGGTGACGTCGACCGGCTTCTCGCGCGTGGTGCGAGCCGCCTGTGGGACATGCCGAAGTGGACGGTGCTGGCCGACCCTGAGGGCAACGAGTTCTGCGTCTTTCGTGACCCGCACTGACGGGCTGGGTGCGAGGGAATGCTCGCGCTGCGCTACATCCGCGACCGCTGAAGAGTCGCAGCCTCGGCACCCCGCCTGAGCATCGCTGCGACATCGAGAGGGAGTGGTCTGAACGGCCCTCCAGCATCCTGCCTCATGGCCAGGAGGACTCTTTCGACGCGTGACGAGCTCCCGGCAGGCGGCGAATTGAGGCAGCGGGGTAGGTCGCGGGCCGCAGCGCACTGCGCAAGGGCTGCGGTCCCGCGACCTGCGGAGCGGCTCAGGCGCTGAGCTCGGCGCGCTCGCTGCGGCCCGATCCGGTCTGGGTGATCTCGATCTTGCGGGGCTTGGCCTTCTCCGCCACCGGCACGGCGAGCCGGAGCACGCCGTCGACGTAGGACGCTTCGATCCGCTCGAGGTCGAGGTTGTCGCCGAGCACGAGCTGGCGGCTGAAGGCGCCCTTGGGTCGCTCGGACGCGAGCGCTTCCCAGTCGCCGTTGCGGGCCACGCGCTCGGCACGGACGGTCAGGACGTTGCGCTCGACGTCGAGGTCGATGCTGTCAGCGCTCACGCCGGGGAGGTCGAACTCGATGACGAACCGGTCGCCCTCGCGCCAGGCGTCCATCGGCATCACGGCAGGACGGTTGGTGGTGCCGAGCATCTGCTGGGTCAGGCGGTCGAGCTCGCGGAACGGGTCGGTGGTGCGAAGCAACATGGTCTCCTCCTGTGTCTGCCGGGTGGACTCGATGTCCACGACCTGTATTGGCTGTTGCAGGTTTTTTATAGTCAATGTGGAAGGATCGGTTCAAGTCCCGCAACCCGAGAATTTCCTGAGAAGTGGAGGAGGTGCCGGTGACGAGCAGCGACAAGGGCGTGTACGCCATCTCGGTGGCAGCTGCGATGGTGTCGATGGAGATCCAAAATTTGCGCGTCTACGAACGTCGCGGCCTCCTCACGCCGGACCGCACCGCCGGCGGCAGCCGTCTCTACAGCGCAGACGACGTGGCACGGCTCGGTCGCATCCGCGACCTGCTCGCCGAGGGACTGAACCTGGTGGGCATCGCCCGCGTGCTCGCGCTCGAAGACGAGGTCGCGTGGCTCCGAGCGCATCCGAACCGGCGGTCCCGGTCCGCCCCAGAACCCGAGGCTGACTGACCGAGCGGTTTGCAGAGACGAGTGCCGGCGGAGTGAGCCCGTCTGCACATGCTCAGATCATTTCGATCTAGAAGGCGCACAACGCGGATCTTGCTGGATCAGATCGCCCGCAGCCCGGCAGTGACGAGGACAGCGACGACGACACTCAGCACCAGCGAGCAACGTCGCCAGAGCATCATCGCGGCTACGGCCACACCGGCGGTGTGGGCACCCATCGACCACGAGCGCCCGCTGGCGAACATCGAAGTCACGACCAGCGCGCTCAAGAGGGCGGGCGCCATCAGCACTACCACCCGGGAGAACCACGGCGGGAGCTCCCGGCCGCCCAGCAGTACCGGCCCCACCGCCTTGATCATCACCGTCAGAGCGGCGAGGCCGAAGATCAGGACCCAGACCTGGTTGTAGGTCAGCGTCATGTCGACCTCCGCACCACACCGATGAGCGTCACGGTGCTCGCAGCCAGGACTGGGACGCCCGGAGGACTGACTGGGACCAGGGCGAGCGCGAGGAGGCCACCGCTCACGGCCACCCAGCGGGAGGTCGTGTCGCGGAGTTCTGTGATCAGAAGTGACAGGAAGAACACGGGATAGATCGCGTCAAGGCCGAGTCGGTCTGTGTCACCGAGCGCGTCGCCGAGGATCGCGCCGACGACAGCGCCGAGCGTCCAGGTGACGTACTGAGGGACCGTCGTGCCGAACAGGAGCCACCGGTCAAAGGTGCCGTCGCCGCGGTTGGCGAGCGCCCACGATGAGTCGACGACGGCCTGCCCCTGCGCCGCTCGCTTCATCCGGCCGCCGGGTAACGACGGCGCCAGCGCGATACCCATGGCCAAGAAGCGCGCATTCATCAAGCTTCCTGCAGTCAGGGCCGCGGGGATGCCGCCTCCGACGGTGATCACGGAAAGCGCGGCGAACTGCGCCGAGCCTGCAAAGACAACCATCGCGGTGGCAACAGCCTGCGCGACGCTGAATCCTGCCTGTCGAGCAAGGACGCTGAAAGAGAGGCTCAGCAGGAAGCCCACCACACCGAACGGAAGCCCCAACCTCACGCCACGACGAAACGCTTCCCACGCTGCCTCATCCTTCGCTGCTGCCACCGGCGCAGATTAACAACGAACGGAGACCACACCAGCGGCGGACATTTCGCACCCTGACTGTCCGCGCTGTAGTAGCCGGCGGTCGTCGCACGCATGAGCACCACGGCCAAGGGGCAGGTGCGGAACGCGCTCCGCTCCGAGGTTCGCGGCGGCGGATTGTCGCGTAACCGAGGAGGCGGCAACGGTCCGAATCTCGACCGACCCAGATGTCCCCTTGCGGCGGAACGACTTCTCCTCGAGGGAAGCGGGGGCGCAGGCGTTGGTACGCGCGGTCAAAACGTCGCGGTTCTGCCAGACCGCTGGACTGGCTGCTGGTCAATCAGCTGTGGGCAGGGTCGCGTGATCGGTCGGGTAGATGCCGATCGCGAACCCGTACATGGTCTCCCCGGACCTCGGCATCCGATCGAACTCATCGACCAGCTCGGCCATCCGGTCCCAGAACTGGGAGGCCTGATCCTCCGAGATGCGCGCACGCCGGATGAAGCCCCAGAGCCTGCCCTGCTCGAACGCTTGCGCGGACTCGCGTGCAGCCACCTCGAAGTCGTTGAAGTCTCGGGGCATCTCTTCGCCCCCTGGTGGCGGCTCCGCAGCCACGTAGAACATGCGGGCGGTTCGCCCGTAGAACCGCTCCTCGATCGCTCGCACCCTCCGGGTGCGGACCACCTGTAGCAGGCCGTTGCGGGTGAGCACGTCCACGTGGTGCGCGACCGTGCTCTTGGGGCGCTCGACAGCGGCGGCGAGCTCGGTGACGGTCGCGGCCCGCTCATGGAGGAGCTGCAGGATCTCGGTACGCAACGGGTGGCCGACGGCGCGCACCTGCGCAGGCTCGGTCAGCGCCATCCGATCGGCCAGCTCATAGTCCGGGGGGTTGTCCGCCACGATCGAACAGACTAGCATCGCCGAACGTTCCAGAAAGTTCGATCAATTGAAGGGTTTCGTTGAGATGGCGGACGTCCTGCTCTACCACCACATCCAGGGCCTGACGGAGGGAGTGCGTGCCTTCGCCGAGGACCTGCGACAGGCCGGGCACGTCGTGCACACGCCCGACCTGTTCGATGGCCGCACCTTCGACAGCATCGAGGAGGGTTTCGGATACGCCCGCGACGCGGGATTCGACGCGATCCGCGAGCGCGGCGCCGCCGCGGCCGACGAGCTCTCGCCCGAGCTCGTCTACGCCGGGTTCTCCTTCGGCGTGACAATCGCCCAGCGGCTCGCGCAGACCCGGCCCGGTGCGCGCGGGGCACTGCTCATGCACTCCTGCCTCCCGGTCGCGGAGTTCGGAACTGCGTGGCCCGAGGGGGTGCCGGTCCAGATCCACGGCAAGGAGGGCGACGAGTTCTTCGACGAAGACCTGCCGGCAGCGCGCGAGCTCGCCGGGTCCACGCCTGCCGCCGAGCTGTTCGTCTATCCCGGCGACCAGCACCTCTTCGCCGACTCCTCGCTCGACGCCTACGACCCAGACGCGGCCGCCTTGCTCACGGAGCGGGTGCACGCGTTCCTCGCCTCGGTCTGACCGACGCCCCCCACCAGCCTCGGCACACGCCATGGACACAGCATTCGCCGACAGCGGGAGGTCTCGAAGAAGAAACGCGCTCGAGAAGGTCGCCGCGCCTCACCCGCTGGTGCCAGTTCGGGGGTGTTACTGCGACAGCAGTTCCTTGAAGCTTCTGGCTCCAAGCATGGCCAACAGGGCGGTTGCCTCGGCTGGGCATCCTTCGGCGGTGAGACTGTCGATGTCGGCGCCGTCGATATCAGTGAGAAGTCCCTGCTCGGAATAGAAGGCGAACAGCGCGCTGCCGAACGTCGCGGCGGCGTACTCGGCCGGCTGCAGGTCCGCGATCCGTGGGGTCTGTTCGGTCAGGAAGCCACATAGCCGATCGGGGCTCAGGGCGAGGCCCGGGTCGGCTTCGCCGTCAAGGTCCGAGTCGGCCGACGTCGCGTCGTCGATGTCCGATGGCGCGGCAGAGATCGCCGACTCCACGGGCTCCGAGACGTCGGGTTCGCCAGAGCCGCCGCACGCCCCCAGCGCCGCGAGAAGAAGCGTCGCGGCCGCCGCGCCGGCTCGTCGCGTACCCATCAGATCTCCCCCGAAGTTCTGGCCTTCTGGACGGTCCGGACTGCGCGGCGCTTAGCCAGGGCGCAACGCACGAGGTAGGCGGGGGTAGGGGGTACCCAGCCGAGTTGGAAGCTTTGGCCGAGGTCGTCGCGGGTAGCCCAGTGTTCGGTGACCAGATCGTCGACCACACGCAGCCAGTGGCTCTGCCGCACGGCGAACGTGCGACCGGTCGGAGCCCAGACGGTGTCGACACAGCCGTCACCGTCGTAGACGACGAAGGGGCCTACGTGCCGCCCTGACATGGTGGTGTCGACCACGGCCAGATCGCCCTCGACGACGACGTGCTCGACGCGATGGGCAAGGTCTGCGAACGCGGAGCGAAGCCACACCGCGGTGGCGTAGAAGGCCTCGGGGCCACCCGCCCGACACGCAGGCGGCTCACTGGCACCCTCGTGATTGACCGCCCCCAACGCCACCACCGCCTGGAACTCGGGGAGGTCACCGTGGGCCATCAGTGCGATGCTGCGCAACGCGGCGGTGCGGGTGGAATCAATCAACGACGTCATCGTCTCACCATTCGTTATAGTGATGCTCGAACGGAATTGAGGATGCAGGGTGAGCGATGAAGACGTCAAGGGGTCGATTTCCGAGCGCGCACCTCGTCGGCGCGGTTATGACGCCAGTGGACGTCAAGAGAAGGCCCGGACGACTCGTCGGGCGGTCGTGGCAGCCGCCCAGGAGCTGATCGAGGAACGGGGCTACGCTGCGACAACCGTGGCAGCCGTGGCCAGCCGCGCGGGGGTGTCGGCGGACAGCATCTACAAGGGCTTCGGCACGAAGGCCGCGCTGATCAAAGCGGTCTTCGATGTGGTCATCGCCGGTGATGACGAGGCTGTTCCGGTGTCCGAGCGGCCCGAGGTCCAGCGGATCATCGAGGCGCCTTCTGCCGCCGAGAAGTTGCTGCTCTACGCGGAGGGCGCGGCCTTGCGTGCCGAACGCTCGGCACTGGTGCAGATCGCGGTGCGCGACAGCGCATCGTCCGACGAACCGATCGGTGAGTTGTGGCGAACGATCCAGGAGCAGCGTCTCAACGGCGCAACGATGTTCGCCCAGCACCTGTTCGGCACCGGAGGGCTGCGCGAGGGAATCGGCGTCGATGAGATTCGCGACGTCGTGTGGGCCTGCATCTCGGTAGAGGTCTACGACCTCCTGGTCCTCCAGCGCGGCTGGTCGCGCGAGGACTACGCCACGTGGCTCGCCCGCACCTTGACCGCCTCCATCTGTGCAGACCCCGGACCCCCACCGCGACGAGACAGCGATTCGGACCCGACATGACGCAGACTTCACCACCTGACCGCCCCGGGCTGAACGGCTATCACGACATTCACGACGTGACGGCAAACAAGTTGCGCTTGTTGACGACCAGGAACCGGCGGGATCTCGGCCATCACGCGTCCTGCTTCCCGGCGGTGCAAGCCGCCAAGGCGTACTACAGCCTAGTGAGCGGTTGCCGTTGGTGTGCGTCCGCCGGCCACACTAGCTGGCAGTCGAGTTGCTAGGCTGACTCGAGCTGGTGCATTGCACGCGGCGTAAAGACGCACTCATTGCGGCAGATCCGGATGTTCGTTACCTCAGATGCGGAGGTTCGCAGTTGCGCCCCGATGAGGTCAGAGCAGCTGCATCGAGTCGATGAACTCGCGCAGGTCCGCGACCATCAGGTCCGGTTCCTCCAGCGCGGCGAAGTGTCCACCGCGGTCCTCGACGTCGGTCCACCGCACGATCCGGTTGCTCTCCTCGGCCGACGAGCGCAGGCCGATGTCGTGGGCGAACTGGATCGCTGCGGTTGGTACGCCAGAGCTGACGGGCGTCTCGCCCCAGTCGCCGCCCTGGGCGTAGCCGACGAATGCGGCGCTGCCTGCGGTCCTGGTGAACCAGTAGAGAGAGACGTTGTCGAGCACGAAGTCGCCGAGGACGTCGCCGGCCGGGGTGTCGGCCGGCCAGGTCCACGCGTGCAGCTTGTCCAGGATCCACGCGAGCTGTGCCACGGGGCTGTCAGCGGCCATCGCCCCGATGAGCGCGGGCCGCGTGGACTGGATCGAGATGTAGCCGATTTCGCGCTCCTGGAACTCGCCGACCCGACGTAGCCGGTCCTGCTCGAGCTCGGTCAGGGAGGACGTGTCGTCGACCTCGCTGACGAAGCCTCCGAGTGCGCCGTTGACGTGGACACCAGCGACGGCGTCCGGCGCGAGGCGGCCCATATCTGGGGCGATGCCTGCGCCAAGGTCGCCGCCTTGCACGACATAGCGGTCGTAGCCCAGTCGCTGCATGATCTCGACGAACGCACCCGCAATGCGGCTGCTCGTCCACCCGCCGGAGGTGAGAGGCGTCGAGAAGCCAAACCCGGGCAGTGACGGGATGACCAGGTGGAAGGAGTCGGAGAGCCGTTCGATGAGCCCCTCGAACTCGAGGAACGACCCCGGCCAGCCGTGCACGAGCAGCACGGGCGCCGCGTCGGGGTCCGTGCAGCGCACGTGCACGAAGTGGATGACTTGGTCCTCCACTGTCGTGGTGAAGTGGGGCAGGGCGTTGAGGCGGTCCTGGGTTGCCGCCCAGTCGTGCTCCTGCCAGCGGGCCACGTGCTCGCGCAGCACGCTGATCGGGACGCCGGTGTCCCAGTCGTCGCCTGGAAGCGGGTCGGGCAGGCGGGTGGCGGCGAGGCGGGTCTGCAGGTCGGCGATCGCTGACTGGGGGACGTCGATCTCGTAGGGCGTCACGGGTGTGTCGGACATCGGGCTTCTCCTTCGTCTCGTCCGGCGACCGTAGCGGAACGGAGTATTCCGTTCCAATACCATTAGGGTGAACAGTCATGAACGTTCCACCACCGCCCAGCTCGCTGCCCGACCGCGATGCGGCCATCCTGGCCGCGGCCGGTCGTGCCCTCGCGCGCGACCCCCGGGCCAGCATGGCCACGATCGCGGCCGAGGCTGGCGTGGGGATGTCAGCCTTCTACCGCCGGTGGGCCAGCAAGGACGCGTTGGTGCTGGCACTCAACCTGCAGTTCCTCGCCGCCTACGAGGCCGCGATCAACGCGGCGAACGAGATGCTCGACTCCGGTGCCCCGGCCGTCGATGTCCTTGGCGACCACCTCCACAGCCTTCTTGGTGACGAAGAGACCTACCACGCCGACCCCACGGTCGGGCTCCCCGCGCGAGGCACTCCGGAGCACGAGCGGTGGCTCGCGGTCTCCCGCCGGAACCAAGCACTGTTCGAGAGGTTCAGCGCCGAGGGTGCACTGCGTGAAGGCGTCACGTTCGTCGACCTCGGCCTGGTCTTCACCGCGGCCACGTCCGCGCACGGGGAGACCCCCGATCGCACCGTCGAGCTGCGGCACCGGCTCCTCGACATGCTGATCGACGGCCTTCGTCCTGGAGCGCCCCCGCTCACCGGTAGAGGTCCCACGACGGTCGACTACTACGGCGAGAACGGTAGGCGTCCGGCGTCCTCGCCAGCATCGAACCCCGACTGCGGCGCATAGACGCATTCCCAGTCCGAGCAGGTCTTGCCCCCCGTAGCCCTCGCCGTCCGCACATCGGCGGATCCGGATGCTTCGTCTCGGTGACCTGAGGGAGCGTGGCGAATCGCGACTTGCGGTGCTCGAATGACCGCGGCGAGACCTGGGTCGTCGCACGGCTCGCTCTTGAGCGCGCCCATCGTGACTGGCCCGGACCATGTAGGTGGTCGAGCTGGACCTCGACTGCAAACGACGGTGGCAAGGGGATGGGAGAGCACGAGCGACTCTAGTTGTGGGCCGTGTGTGGACCCAACCTCTCGAAAGCCGTCAATACAGGCCCTTTCGAGTCAAAGTAGCCATTCCACCCCGTCGATGACATGTCTGCGTTTTTTGCAGGTCAGCGCGCTTCCTTTGCAGAAGGTGGGTCACGACGGGCGTCGAGTGGACCGCCATTCGAGGTGTACGACCACGGCGTCAGCGACTTCCGCATCGAGGTGGCCAGGCGGCAAGCAAAAGCGTGTTTGGCGACTGGGCATACGCACGTCGCTGGCGGCAGCAGCATCACCGTGTGGCGTGAGACCGGGCTCCGGTGCCCCCTTCGTGGATCCGATGCGGTCCGTCACAGGATTGACGCCCCATGTGTGGATGGCGGGCTCGTAGCGTGGTTGGGACACCCCGAGAGAGGAGCGCGAGCGCTGATGTCCTGCACGCCGCCAGAACCCCCTGAGGTACCGAGACCGGGGAGATCGCATGATCACGCCGAGGTCCTTGCGCACGAGATTCGCAACCGCCTCTCAGCCGTCTTGGCGCGAGTCGAGCTCGGGGGTGGTGGAGAGCGGGGAGAGCAGTCCGAGGCTGACCTGTCAGCAATTGCCAACTCGGTGCGCACCACCGTTGACTTGGTGGAGCAGTTGGACTGCGTTGGCCCGAGCCGAATCGCCTGTCGAGTGGTCGAGGAACGAGTCGTTCGATCTCGCAGCCGTGGCCCGAGATGTCGCGGGGGAGAAGGAGGCCATCTTGGCAACTGGCGGCCAACGTGTTCGAGTGGTGGCGCGCGGCCCAGTCGTCGTGTTCGCGCGGACCGTCCAGATGCGGAGACTGCTGGAGAACCTGATCGGCAACGCGCTGCAAGATTCTCCGGACGGTCAGTCCGTAGTTGTTCACGTTCAGGCACGTCCGTCGTTCGTGTGCCTGCGCGTACGCGACTGGGGCGTAGGCATCGCTTCTGAGGACCTGCCCCGGATCTACGAGCCGGGCTTCCGAGCGAAGCAGCCAGGTGGGCGCGGTCCCGCGGGCACGGGGCTCGGCATGTCGATCTCCAAGCAGATCGTGCAAGATCACGGCGGCACGATCGCTACAGCATCGAGATCTGGTTCCGGGACCGAGGTCACGGTAGTCCTGCCGAGGTCCACTGACCCGAACGCACCGTCGAGCGGCGCTGACTGCCCGCTCGACACAGACCGCGGCCATGCCTCGGCGCGCCAAGCTCGTCCGAGGTCCGGGTCCGCCCGACGCGCAACGGGCGAACGCCAAGACGACGACGACCTCGATCACGGTGACTCAGAGCGGGCAGGGGACGTTGCACACAGCGTCATGAGGGTCCGATGACTTCTTCCAGTCCCCCCGGCCCGTCGATGCCGGATCCGCTGGCCCGTCCAAGCATGTTCGCCGAGCGATTCGCTGAGGCTCTCAGCCGCTCGCATCGCTCCATGTCCTGGTTGCAGCACCGACTGGTCTCATCCGGGTACCGCGTCAGCCTCAGTACGTTGAGCTACTGGCGTTCTGGCCGTCGGCAACCTGAGCATCAAGAGTCACTTGAAGCGCTGGGCGAAGTGGAACGACTCCTCGCGCTCGACCCAGGCTTTCTGCGAGACGCCATCGGGCCACCTCGGCGCCCCGGACCGCCGACGCCGACCATCGCCTTCGATGATCTCATCGCTCGTCCGGACCCGCTGGTGGAGGAAGCACTCTCAAGATTGGGCCTTGGCGACTGGACGACGCACTTCACCGAACTGAGCAGTCACGTCATCGTCGAGGTCGACGAGCACGGGTCTGAGCGAGCCGTCACGATTCGGGCTGTCCTGCGGGGACGGAGCCCCCATGCGCAGCGGTACCCGTTCTTCCTCTTCGCCGGCGAGACCATGCATGGTCCGGTTGAGTTTCTGCCCCAGACCGGCTGCCGCGTCGGTCGCGAGATCAAAGACCACGCCCAAGGCCTGTTCGTCGCCGAAGTCATTCTCGACAAGGCACTAGGGCCTGGCGACACGGCGTTCATCGAAGTCAGCGTCATCCTTGCGCCCCAACGCTTCTCGGGATATCAGCAATTCGTGGCGCGACGGATCGCCGAACTCGTGATCATGGTTCAGTTTCATCCCGACCGGTTGCCCGTCTCCATCCACAGCTTCCAGCACGCGGACGGACACAGCTCCACGCTTCCGTACGACCGCGCGGCCGGCACAAGTGCTCACCTGGTGCTCCGTGCATTTGGCCCCGGGACTGCCGGCCTCACCTGGACCTGGAGTGAGGGCTGATCACTGCCGCTACGACGGAGGACCGGAAGTGTCGTCATCGTTCCGCTTCGACTTGTCGCGCCAGCGTCCGTGGTCGCTCGCTGCAGGCTCGCGACGTGGGTACCTATCGGAGTCTTGGAGAGTGGGACACGCGATGAGCCGGCAGACACTGCTCGCGGCGAGTTCTGGGTCCTCGTACCGCCGGCTATTGCCCGCGTTCATCTGTGGCTTGCCCGCACCATGTACGTGGTCGAGCTGGACCTCGAGCGGGATCGACGATGGCAAGGGGATGGGGGAGTTCGCGTGGACTTGAGTCGTGGACCGTTAACCCCCTCGAAAGTGCGCGCGCTGAGTGTCAGGGGGTCGCAGGTTCAAATCCTGTCAGCCCGACCGAATCGAAGCCCCTGACCTGCGGAAACGCAGGTCAGGGGCTTCGTCGGTCTTGAGCCAGGCGTCCACGCGCGCCGCTCGCGCACGGCTGCTGGCGCAGCTCGCCTCTGGGGTCAGGTGATCCGGTCGCGGAACCAGGTCGTCGTCGTCGCCCTGTCGCTAGGCTCGGCCCATGGCACGCAGCGTGTACGTGGCCGGGGTCGAGGGTTTCACCGGCAAGTCGGCGGTGGCCCTCGGGGTGCTGGAACAGCTGTCCAGGCGCGTGGCACGCGTGGCGGTGTTCCGACCGGTCGTGCGTGCCACGGCGTCAACCGGCGAGGTCGACGACTACGTGCTCGACCTGCTCGTGTCCCGTGATGCGGTGTCGTTGTCGTACGACGAGTGCGTGGGAGTGAGCTACGACGACGTGCACGCCGACCCCGAGGGCGCGATGGAGCGGATCGTCGCGCGCTACCACCAGGTCGCGGAGCAGAGCGATGCGGTGGTGATCGTCGGCAGCGACTACACCGACGTCGGTGCGCCGGCGGAGTTCGCGTTCAACGCCCGGGTCGCCGCCAACCTGGGCGCACCGGTGCTGCTGGTCCTCAACGGTCACGGCCGCGACGCCCACCAGCTGCGCTCCGCCGCGGCGATGGCCGAGGTCGAGCTCGCCGCCAACCACGCCACGCTCTTCGCAGTGATCGCCAACCGGGTCGACCCGGAGGCCACCGAACGGACCGCTGCCGCGCTGCGTCGCGATGGCGGCGTACCAGCCTTCGCCATGCCCGAGCAACCCTTGCTCAGCGCGCCCTCCGTGGGCGACCTGATGGCGGCCTGCGACGGTCGGCTGCTCCGGGGGGACCACGGCCAGCTGGCGCGCGAGGTCCCCGGTCTGGTGGTGGCGGCGATGACCATGCCGAACGTGCTGGACCGGCTCTTCGACGGTGCCTTGGTGGTCACTCCCGGGGACCGGCCAGAGGTGGTCCTCGGCGTCCTCACCGCACACCAGTCGGCCAGCTTCCCGCAGATCTCGGGCATCGTCCTCAACGGCGGGCTCGAGCTGCCCGAGCAGGTCGAGCGCCTGCTCGACGGGCTCGAGGTCGCCCTCCCGATGATCACCACCGAGCTGGGGACCCACGCGACGTCGACCGCGCTGACCAACCGCCGCGGCCGACTGGACAAGGACTCGCCACGCAAGATCGCTACGGCGTTGACGCTCTTCGACGACCACGTCGACGGCGAGGAGCTGATGAACGGGCTCGAGGTGGCACGCACGTCGGTCGTCACCCCGCTGATGTTCGAGCACCGGGTGCTCGACGATGCCATCGCCGACCGACGCCACATCGTGCTGCCGGAGGGGGAGGAGGAGCGGATCCTGCGCGCGGCCGACATCCTGCTGCGCCGCAACGTCGCCGACCTCACCCTGCTCGGCGACCCGATGGTCGTCCGGGCCAAGGCTGCCCACCTGGGCATCGACGTCTCGGCGGCACGACTGCTCAGCCCCCTCGACGAGTCGCTGCGCGAGCGATTCGCCCAGGAGTACCACCAGCGACGCTCGTACAAGGGCATCGACCTCGACGCGGCCCGCGACATCGTCGTCGACGTGTCCTACTTCGGCACGATGATGGTCGAGCTCGGCCTGGCCGACGGCATGGTGTCAGGGGCCGTGCACACCACCGCGCACACCATCCGCCCGGCCCTGGAGGTGATCCGCACGGCCCCCGAGGTGTCGGTGGTGTCGTCGGTCTTCTTCATGTGCCTGCGGGACCAGGTGCTCGTCTACGGCGACTGCGCGGTCAACCCCGACCCCACTGCTGCGCAGCTGGCCGACATCGCCATCGCGTCGGCACGCACCGCGGAGGCCTTCGGCGTCGAGCCGAGGGTCGCGATGCTGTCGTACTCCACCGGCACGTCGGGCAGCGGCACCGACGTCGAGAAGGTGACCGAGGCGACGGCCCGCGTCCGCGAGCGTGCGCCCGAGCTCCTCGTCGAGGGCCCGATCCAGTACGACGCCGCGATCGACGCCGCGGTCGCCCGCACCAAGCTGCCCGACTCGGCGGTGGCCGGTCGAGCCACCGTCTTCGTCTTCCCCGACCTCAACACCGGCAACAACACCTACAAGGCCGTGCAGCGCTCAGCCGGTGCGCTGGCTGTCGGCCCGGTGCTGCAGGGACTCCGCAAGCCCGTCAACGACCTCTCCCGAGGTGCCCTGGTCCGCGACATCGTCAACACCGTCGCCATCACCGCGATCCAGGCGCAGGGACAGTCGTGACGAGTCGGGTGCTGGTCCTCAACGCCGGGTCGTCGTCGCTGAAGTACAGCCTCCTCGACGGTGTTTCCGGGGCGGCCGAGGCGTCCGGCTCGGTCGAACGGATCGGGGAGGAGCGCGGGACCCTCGTCCACTCCGTCGGCGGCCACCACCACACCGAGGAACGTCGCGTCGCGGACTTCGAGGACGCCCTGCGTTCGGCTCTGCGCGCCTTCGAGCGTCATGGACCCTCGATCGACGAGTCCACGCTCGCGGCGGTGGGGCACCGGGTCGTGCACGGCGGTGACCTCTTCGCCGAGCCGGTCCGAGTCGACGACCGCCTGCTCGACACGATCGACGACCTGATCCCGCTGGCGCCCTTGCACAACCCGGCCAACGTGGAGGGACTGCGCGTCGCCATGCGGTTGTTCCCCGGGGTGCCGCAGGTCGCGGTCTTCGACACCGCCTTCCACCAGACGATGCCGGAGCACGCCTACACCTACGCGGTGCCGTTGACCTGGCGCACGGAGCATCGCATCCGGCGCTACGGCTTCCACGGCACCTCCTACGCCTACGTCTCTCGTCACGCCGCCGAGCTCCTCGGCCGCGCGGTCGAGGACACCAACCTCGTGGTGCTGCACCTCGGCAACGGCGCGTCCGCCGCCGCGATCCGCGGAGGACGGTCCATCGACACCTCGATGGGGCTGACCCCGCTCGAGGGACTGGTGATGGGCACGCGCTCCGGCGACCTCGATCCGGCAGTCCACGCCCACCTGCACCGTGAGCTCGGCTGGTCGATCGACGAGATCGACCGGGCGCTCAACCGGGAGTCGGGCCTGCGCGGCCTCTCCGGCGCCAACGACTTCCGCGAAGTCACGCGGCGCCGGGCCGCCGGCGACACCGATGCCTCCCTGGCGTTCGACGTCTACGCCTACCGGGTGCGCAAGTACGTCGGTGCCTACTACGCCGTGCTGGGCGAGCTCCACGCCGTCGTGTTCACCGGCGGCATCGGTCAGCACAGCGCCGAGCTGCGTGCCGCGGCCCTGGGTGGTCTCTCGATGCTCGGGATCGACCTGGACCCCGATCGCAACGATGCGTCGGGGGCGCAGGCGCGGGTGGTCTCGCCCGATGGGGCGCAGGTGGCCGTCCTCGTCGTACCCACCAACGAGGAGTGGGAGATCGCCCGGCAGGCACTCGGCGTCGTGGACGGCTGACCCGGACTGCCGTCGGACGTGCCAAGCCGTGCCCCTCGTCCCGCGCTTGGGGAATGGGTTCCGCTGTGGCGGGTAGTGAGCGGGACGCACGGTTCCTGAGACAGACACTTCGCGGCAGACCCACTCTCCTGCCACCCTCGTGGTCCCCACCGCAACTCGGAAGGCGTCCCCCCGTGCCCACCCGAACCCTCCTTGCCCTCATCCTCCCTGCCCTCCTACTGGCCCTCGGTCCAGCTCCTGTCGCACACGCGCAATCTCCGAGCACCTACGAACGCCAAGTCGTGAAGGCGACGAACAAGGTCCGCGTCAGCCACGCGCTGAACCCCCTGAAGGGCTCCGCCTGCCTGAGCGACTACGCCGAGCGGCAAGCGCGGCAGATGTCCCGCCAAGGCTCTCTGTCCCACCAGGACCTGAGCGCGGTGTCGCACGCTTGTGGCCTGAGGCGCGTCGCTGAGAACGTCGCCGCCGGCTTCTCGAACGGGCGCACCGTCGTCAGGTCTGCGTGGATGCACTCGTCGAGTCACCGCGGGAACATCCTGACGTCCGCTCACCGCGTCACCTCCGTCGGCGCCGTCCGGGATGCCGCCGGTCGGTGGTGGACCGTCCAGCTGCTGGGTCGCTAGCGGGACCGAGCGGGACGAGTCACCGCTCGGTCGGGCAGGCCGCGACGGTCTTCGACTCGGCGAAGCTGCGACCCCCTCCACGGCCGTTGGTGCAGCTCGCCTCTGGGGTCAGGTGATCCGGTCGCGGAACCACGTCGTCGTACCCGGCGCCATGCCTCGTGACTTGGGCATCTGGTCGAGCGGCGCCACGATCAGTGCCGCGTCGTGCGGAAGTGACCACTTGAGCGCGTGGTAGACCGCGCTCAAGCTCTCGGTGCTGTCCAGGGCGAGCAGTCCTGGCGCAATGGTCCGCGCCTCGGTCCACGGACCCTCGAGGTCGTGCGGGGGATCGGATGTCCAGGCAAGGTAGGCGGTCACGACGTTCCCGGGCTGGGGTGCTGGCGCGGTCGGTCCGCGTCAGCTGTGGGGAGCGTCGTCGGGCGGTGCTGCGGGCATCCCGCTGGGGTCTGGGTTGATCTCGGGCTCGGGACTGGTCGTCGGGTCACTGCCGGGCTCGGGCACCTGGCCGGGCTGGATGGGGTCCGGGTCGCCTGACGGGACGACCTCGGGGTCTCCGGTGGGTTCTTGGGGTGTCGTGGTCATGCCTCCGGTCTACGCGTCGTGCACCCGGGCGGACCACGCCCGAAGGGGGTGGATGCGCGCGGAGGTGTGCTCGTGCGGCTCCGAGTGCCGGGGGATGGGGTTCTCCACCAGGGTGAGCTGGGAGGTGGGACTGCGCGCCCACCCCTCAGGGTCTGCACGCTGCCCGTCCCCGCCGATCTACTCGGTGGGAGCTGTCCACACGTCCGAGGAGGACTTCGCGATGACCCAGCTCCGTGCCGTGGCACTGGCCCGCAGCTTCGACCCGACCCCCGCACGATCGAGCTCCGAGCTTCTCGCACGACAGGTGCTGGACCCGTCTCGCGATGACGTCACCAGCGAGGTCGTCCTGGTGGTCGCCCACGACGTACGTCCAGGGGTCGATCTCGACGTGGGGGAGTGTGACCAGTGGCCGGCCATCCGCCAGCGCATCACCGACGCGGCCGAGCCGCACGAGGAGGGACACCCATGAGCAGGTTCACCGACCGGGTCGCCATCGTCACGGGCGGTGGTTCCGGCATCGGCGCGGCCACCGCCCGGCTCCTCGCCATGGAGGGCGCCACCGTCGTCATCGCCGGCCGCCGGGTCGAGAAGCTCGAGGAAGTGGCCGCGTCCGTCGACGGCGTCATCGTTCCGCGCAAGCTGGACGTGACCGATCGAGCGGCGGTCACCGCGGCCGTCGACGAGGTCGCCGCCGAGCACGGGCGGTTGGACGTCCTGGTCAACAACGCCGGCATCGGACCGTCGGGCCCTGCCGACGAGGTCGGTGACGACGATTGGGACCAGATGATGGCGACGGTCCTCAGTGGCGCGTTCATCGCCTCTCGCGCGGCCCTGCCCCACCTGGTGCAGGGCGGTGGCAACATCGTGAACGTCTGCTCGGTGTCCGGTATCGGCGGTGATTGGGGCGGCGCTGCCTACAACGCCGCCAAGGGTGGCCTGGCCAACCTCACGCGGGCCATGGCGCTGGACCACGCCGGCGACGGCGTGCGGGTCAATGCGGTCGCACCCACGTTCACCGAGACCGAGATGACCTCCGGGATGGGCGAGGACGACGACTTGATGAACCGGTTCATGGAGCGGCTGCCGATGGGCCGCCCGGCGAAGCCGGAGGAGGTCGCGTGGGCGATCGCCTTCCTGGCCAGCCACGACGCGTCGTACGTCAACGGGGTGGTGCTGCCGGTCGACGGAGGGCTGTCGGCCTCGAACGGTCAGCCGCGCCTCGGCTGAGCGCGAAGGACTGCCGGCATGGAGACTGCGCCGTGCCGCATCGAGTGTGTGCGCCTCGTGCCCGATGGCCGCGTCACTGCGGGCGGCGCATGTCGAACCGGTTGCTGGTGTCGATCCCGAAGTAGGCCGTCGGACCGCCCGCCCGCAGGATCGGCTGTGCCCGGGCGGTGTCGTAGATGCCGTCCACGAGCAAGTCCTCGTCGATGTGCACGCCGACCACCTCACCGACGGTGAACCACGAGCCGCTGGCCTCACCCGACGCGGTGTGCAGCTCGACGATCTGGGTGACTCGGCACTCGAAGGAGACCGGCGCTGCAGCGACGCGAGGCACCTCGACCTCCAGCGAGGCCACGGCCTCGAGCCCGGCTGCCTCGAACTCGTCGACGTCGTCGGTGGTGGAGGTTGCGTTCATCTGCTCAGCCAGTGACCGGGTGGCGAGGTTCCAGGTGAACTCGCGGGTCGCTTCTGCGTTGGCCACCGTGCCTTTCCAGCCGTTGCTGGAGAAACCCACCAGTGGCGGGGTGTAGTTGAGCGCATTGAAGAAGCTGTACGGCGCGAGGTTGCGCCGGCCCTGCCCGTCCAGTGTCGCGATCCAGCCGATCGGGCGCGGGGCGACGATGGAGTTGAAGGGGTCGTGTGGCAGCCGGTGGCCGTCCGCAGGGCGGTAGAAGTGTTCGCTCACCCGTCCATGACACCACCAGAGCGGTTGGCACCCCCGGCCACGCGGACAGCACCCATGACGTCCACCCGTGGTGCCGCAAAGATCCGGCAGACCAGCGCGACGGCGCGATGGTGCACTCATCTCAGCAGAACGGGCGTCCCCCAACAGGCGGCGGCACGCCGTACCAACGCGGCCGCAATCGATGGCGCGCGGCGGGAGTCCCTGAGACAGTTGAGTCATGACCGGACGGGCTCATCCCGGGGTAGACGCCTACATCGCTGAGCTGCCGGAGTGGCAGCGTCTGATCTGCGAGCAGTTGCGTCACCTCGTCTGGGCCGTGGATCCGGACATCGAAGAGACGGTGAAACGGACGGTGCAGCCGTACTTCGTCCTCGATGGGAATGTCTGTGCCCTACTGGCCACGAGGGACCACGTGAACCTGTTCTTGTACGACCCGACCGTCAGCGATCCCGAAGGGGTTGTCAACCAGGGCCACGGCAACGCGACGGGCCGCGCGATACAGGTTTTCAAGAACGATGAGATCAACCTCGACGCGGTGAGCGGGATCTTGTCCGAGATCGTGGCTCACAACCGTCAAGGTGGCTGGCGCCGACTCGCAAAGCCGTAGCCTGGCGAGTCCGACGACCGGTAGGACACCGAGTCCGTGTGGTGGAGCGGCGCGCGCGGTGACGTGACCCTCGGACCCGTCCACCGACGACGTGTCCCACCCGTTGGGGGCCGTCGGCCCCGCGCTGGGGTTGCCAATCGGTGCCACCCGTGGTTCTGTTTACAACGTAAGCCACGCATCCGTGGCGCTACCCCGGACCTCGGTGGCGCGGACTCATGCAGTCCGACCCGAGGTCCCCTGTCGTGGTCTGTCTGTCGTCCGTGCCGCTGAGTCCCACGCACTGGAGGAAGACCATGAAATCCTTGACAGACGGGCTCAGCGACGGGCTGAGCACGATGGCCGAGTTCCTGCCCAAACTCGTGCTGTTCCTGATCATCCTGGTCATCGGGATGATCATCGCGAAGGTCATCGGCAAGGCCCTGAGCGCCCTGCTCGAGCGGGTCGGCTTCGACAAGGCCGTGGAACGCGGCGGGGTGAAGAAGGCCCTGGCCAACTCCAAGATGGACGCCAGCGACGTCATCGCCAAGCTCGTCTACTACACACTGATGCTGTTCGTGCTGCAGCTCGCCTTCGGCGTCTTCGGCCCCAACCCGATCAGCGACCTGCTCAGCCAGGTCATCACGTTCCTGCCCAAGATCATCGTGGCGATCATCATCCTGGTGGTCGCCTCCGCGATCGCTGCGGCCGTCAAGACCCTGGTCGAGGGCTCCCTCGGGGGCCTGTCCTACGGCAAGGCCCTGGCCAACGCTGCCTCGATCTTCGTCCTCTTCCTGGGCGTCGTCGCGGCTCTCAACCAGGTCGAGATCGCCACCACGGTGACCCTGCCCGTCCTCATCGCCATCCTCGCGGCCGTCGTCGGTGTGATCGTCGTCGGTGTCGGCGGCGGTCTGGTCAAGCCCATGCAAGAGCGGTGGGAGGGATACCTGACCAAGGCGGAGGAGGAGGCTCCCCGCATCAAGCAGGAGGCCGCCAACGCGCCGAGCGTGAAGGCCCAGGCCCAGCACGCGAAGGACACGGCCCAGCACGAGGTCCAGTCCTCGTCCAGCAGCGCTACCGACCGCACCACCGCCTACGGCGACCCCGCCGCCGGCAGCAGCTCGCGGCTCTGACGATCGGCTCGAGCCCGGCAGGTCTGGCGGACCGGTGTTCGCCAGACCTGTCGAGGGACGGACGCGCGGGGGCGACGACGACCACCCGACGGCGGCCCGACCCGAGTCGCTAGCGCGCGCCCTGCTCCATGCGCAGCAGGGCCATCCGATCCAGGAGCTGCTCCAGGGCCTCCTCGAACTCGACGACCGACGTGTCGAGCGACAGGTCGCGACGAAGGCGGCGAACGGTCGGGAAGCTGTCGAGCCCACGGACCTCGGCATCCTCCTCCAGGACGTCGAGGGGCCCGAGGTCGGCACCGAGGGAGGCGACCTCGAGGAGCAGGTGACCGAGCAGGAAGCTGCTGAACGCCCGGTAGCACGCCACCGCGGTCTGGTCGTCGAACCCTTCGGCGACGAGGCCGGCCAGGAACGACTCCACCCAGTCCAGGCTCCGGAGCGGCGGTCGGAGCCACGGCGCCTCAGGCGGGCGAGACGCGACCAGGGGGAAGGCCCGCGGGTGTGCGAGCGCGACACGTCGTACGCCGTGCGCCAGCCGCTGGAGGAAGTCCTGCCAGCCCTCGCGTGGCATCCGCAGCACGTCGCTGTCGTGCTCCATGTCGCCGACGATGACCTCCACGACCCCGTCGAGCAGCTCCTCCTTGCCGGCGACGTAGCGGTAGAGCGCCATGGCCTCCACCCCGAGCTGGTCACCGAGACGTCGCATGGTCAGTCCCGGGAGGCCGTGATCGTCGATGAACGCGATCGCCTGATGGAGGATCCGCTCTCGATCCAGCTTCTGCCGCGTCGAGGGCGGCGCCAGTCCAGCTGCGACGTCTGCGTCCGCGTCAATGCGTTCCTTGGCCATCTCGCTCCTCGTCGATGACCTTACAGGTCGACCCTCTGCCCGGTCGGTGTCGTGCGCGGGTCCGAGGCCGGGGTGGGTGGGGTGCTGGCAAGGGGCCGGCAGACCGACGCCTGGCGTGGGCATCAGTCGGGGTGAGGCGGGTACCCGCGGAGAGACGTGCTGACGACCAGGGAGGTCACATGCGGATCGCGATCACCGGGGCCAGCGGCAACGTGGGCTCGGCGCTGGTGCACACGTTGTCCACGCACGGCGACCACGAGGTCGTCGGCGTGGTCCGACGCCCGCCGTCGGGGAGCGAGCGGTTCGCAGGGGTGGAGTGGCACGCCCTGGACCTGACCCGTGCCGGCTGCGAGCCCGGCCTGGCCGCGGCGTTCGCCGGGTGCGACGCAGTCGTGCACCTCGCGTGGGGGTTCCAACCCACCCACCGGGAGGACTACCTGGCCGAGCTCGGTGTCGGTGGCACTCGCCGCGTGATCAGGGCCGCCGTGTCCGCCGGGGTGCCGCACCTCGTGCACATGTCATCGGTCGGCGCCTACTCACCCAAGAAGGACGACAGCCCGGTCGACGAGTCGTGGCCGACCCGAGGTGTCACCAGCTCGACGTACAGCCGGCACAAAGCCGCTGCGGAGAGGTTGCTCGACCGCCTGGAGGCCGAGCGGTCGAGCCCGGTGGTCACGCGGCTCCGCCCCGGGATCGTCGGCCAGCGCAGCGCGGGCAGCGCGTTGCTGCGCTACGGCCTGACCAGTCTCGTGCCGCGCTCGTTGCTTGCACACGTCCCCCTGCTGCCGCTGGATCGTCGACTGGCTATTCCCATGGTGCACGCCGACGACCTCGCGGGGGCCGTCGTGCTGGCACTCGAGTCACGGGCTCGTGGGGCGTTCAACGTGGCCGCGCCGCCGGCCGTCACGGCCGAGGACATCGCCCGGGTGCTCCACGCCCGCCTGGTTCACGTGCCAGCGGCCGCCGTGCGCGTCGCGGTCTCCGCGAGCTGGCACGCCCGCCTCCAACCGCTGGACGCGGGATGGATCGACCTCGCCTACGCGGTGCCCCTCATGGACACGTCGCGAGCAGTGTCCGAGCTGGGCTGGTCACCGGCCACCACCGCGAGCGAGGTCCTCGCGGAGACGGTGCTCGGCATGCAGTCCGGGGCAGCCGGCGCCTCGGAGGTACTCCGGGAGCGGACGGTGGGCGGTGGCCTGAGGAAGTTCCTGAGCGACGGTCCGGTCAGCCGACGCCGCAGGGCCTGACCCCTGCACGCGTGCAGCGTGCCACGACACACGCAACGGGCCGGGGGAGGCACCCACCTCGTCGCGTCCTGTCGCTGGTGACCAACCGGACCTCGCCCGAGGACTCACCTTTGGGGTGATGAAACGTTCGACGAGGGGTGGCAACCTCGAGTGCAGCTCTTCGAGACCACGGCGAGCGACCTTCCTCCACCAGGAGCAGCCGTGGTTGTCATGCCCATCGCCGTCGACCTCGGGCGCCTCGCGCGCGGGCCGGTCGAGCGCGCGGCTGCTCGCGACGGATGGAGCGACACGACAAGGATGGTCATGAGGGCAGCTACGAGGGTCCACCGCACGTTCCACGACAAGAAGGCCGCCGAGGTGAAGAAGGTGACCCGATCGTGAGGATGCCCAAGCCGCGCGGCCCGTTGAGCGACTGGGTGGTCACGCAGCTGCGCGAGACCGCCGATCGCCCTGTCGGGACCGCAGCACCCGAGGCGGGGTCGTTCGACGACGAGTGCCTCGCACTGTGGACACTGCACGAGCTGTCCTACCGCGGCTTCGAGGATGCCGTCGACGACGCCGAGGAGGTCGTCGAGGTCATCGTCGTACGCCGTCGGCTCGAGGTGGCGCTCGAGCGGCGTCTGCGCGAGAGGTGGTCGACTCCCTCCGGTGTCGAGCCCGCGGGCGTGCCCGCAGCGTTGCAGTCGATGGTTGCCGACGATGACGGCCCTTCGCTCGCCGACCACGTGCGCCGGCGCGCGGACGTGGAGGAGGTGCGCGAGCTGCTGCGACAGCGTTCGATCTACCAGCTCAAGGAGGCGGATCCCACCACCTGGGTGATACCCCGCCTACCGACACGCTCCAAGGCCGCCCTCGTCCAGCTGCAGTACGACGAGTACGGCGACGGCGATCCCAACCGGATGCACGCACACCTGTTCGCGCGCGGGATGATCGACGTGGGGCTCCGCTCGGAGTACGGCGCCTACGTCGACGACGCGCTCCCGGAGACTCTCGAGCTCAACAACGCGCTGTCGATGTTCGGCCTGGTCCGGCGGCTCCGGGGCGCGGCGATGGGTCACCTGGCTGCGTTCGAGATGACCAGCTCCCTCCCCGCCCGGAAGATGGTCCAGGGACTGGAGCGCCTCGGGCTGACCGGCGCGATGGTGGGCTACTTCGACGAGCACGTCGAAGCCGACGCGATCCACGAGATCCTTGCCGCGCGCGAGATCTGCGGGTCCCTCGCGGCCGACGAGCCGGCGTCGGTCGAGGACATCCTCTTCGGTGCCTTCACCTGCCTCGACCTCGAGGCAAGGTTCGCAGCAGCCCTTCTCCAGCAGTGGGGTGTCGAGGCGTGACCGAGCGCGACTTCCCTCACCCCGACGTGGTGCTCGAGCCACATGGTCCGATGCTCGTGCGGGGCGCGACCTCGATCGAGGACGAGGAGGGGACGGTGCACGTGGTCGATCGACCCGTGGTGGCTCTGTGCCGGTGCGCCAAGTCCAGCCGGTTGCCGTGGTGCGACGGGACCCACAAGGTCATCAGGCGCGACCGGTCCTGAGCGGTGGGCGCGACCGGGCATTGCCCTCGCCAGCCGGGAAGGGGAGCATGAGCTGATTCCCCTGGCCCCGGGCGCACAACAGGACCTCCCGGCGGCCGGACCGGGGATGACGGGGGGAGAGCACAGTGACCACCACCAACACCGGCGTGGGCGAGTTCAGCAAGCTGTCGGACGCGATGTGGTCGGCGAGGGATGAGCAGGACCGTCTGCAGCTCGCCGTCGACGCAGCAGTCCAGCTTGTTCGAGGTTGCGACCACGCGGGCTTCACGGTGAACGAGGTGGGCGCGCTGGTGACGCGGGTCGGTAGCGACGACACCGTGTTGCGGGCCAATGAGCTGCAGCAGGAGCTGGGGGAGGGTCCCTGCCGGGACGTCGCCCGCGACCAGGTCACGCTGATCTGTCCCGACCTCACCCAGGAACGTCGTTATCCGGCGTGGGCGGTACGAGTACATGCCGAGCTGGGTGTGGGGTCGATGATGTCGCTGCTGGTGTACACCGCTCGGGACTCGTTCGGCTGCTTGAGCCTCTATGCCGATGCCGGGAAGAGCTTTGACTCCGACGACGTCGTGGTGGCCGAGACGCTCGCTGCGCACCTGGCGATCGGGATGCGGTCCGGGCGCGAGGTCACGCAGATGGGGCAGGCGCTCGACAGCCGGCTGACCATCGGACGCGCGGAGGGGATCTTGATGGAGCGACTGCAGATGAGCGCGGAGCAGGCGTTCGACTACCTGCGCCGGGTCTCGTCGCACACCAACCGCAAGCTCGCGGTCATCGCCGACGAGATCGTCAGCACGCGCAGGCTTCCGGACATCGGGTAGGTCGGTTCGAGCCGCTCGAACCGGATCCCCCTCAGCAGGTCGGAGTCGCGCCGCCTGGCGCACCTGCTCAGATCGTGGGGACGGTCCCGCCGTCGATGACGTACTCGGCGCCGGCGATCGAGCTGGCCCGGTCCGAGACCAGGAAGCCGATGAGGTCCGCGACCTCCTGCGTGCTCGCGAATCTCCCGAGCGGAACTCCGCCGAGGGAGTCGAAGATCGTCTGCTCGGCCTCGTCCCGCGTCACCTCGTTGCCCTCGGCGAGAAGGTCGACGAAGTCCTCGTACGCCCCGGTCCGGATGCCGCCGGGGCTGACCGCGTTGACGCGCACGCCCTTCGGCGCCAGCTCGTTGGCGAGCCCTTGCTGTAGGTGCGCAACGCCGCCTTCGCCGACGCGTACGGCAGCGTCGCGTCGTGCAGAGGCATCTGACGCTGGATGGAGGTGACGTGGACGACCACACCCGAGCCGGCCTCGACCATCGACGGCAGGAGGGCGCGGTCCAGGCGGACCGCACCGAGGAGGTTGAGGTTCAGCTCGCGGAGCCAGTCCTTCTCGCTCGCTGCAGCGAACCCGCCGGGGGAAGTCGACGAGCCACCGACCACGTGCACCAGGATGTCGAGCGCGCCGTGCTCGGACAGGACGCCCGCGACGTCCTGCACACCGGCCGGGGTGGAGGTGTCGGCGGCGATGAAGCGGTCGGGACGGTCGTAGCCGTCCGGCATCGTTCGTGCGGTGGTCCACACGTCCGCGCCCATCTCGCGCATCCGCTCCACCACGGCCTTGCCGGCGCCCTTGGACCCGCCTGTGACGAGTGCGCGCCGACCGTCGAGGCGGTCTCGACCTGACATGGACATGACGTTTCTCCTCGAGATGTCGATGGGGTGGTCCGAGCCGGGTCAGACGGTGATGTCTAGCTTCTGGATCACGTCGTCGACGAGGGTGAAGATCATGCGCAGGTCGACCTCACCGCCGGGGAAGTTGCCCGAGAGGTGGGTGCCGACCTCCCACCGGTCGTGCGCCGGCCTCGAGATGGAGTCGAGGGTGGTCTCGACGTCGTAGTCCTGCGCCGACTTGTCGAAGAGCTCGAAGGTCTCCTGCCTGCCCTGGAGCACCTCGCCGTTGTCGAGGACGGTGACGTCCTCCGCGAGGTAGGTCACCGCCGTGGCGAAGTCCTGGGCGACGTGGGCGCGCAGGTAGCTCGCCACGACCTCGGGAAGCCGGTCCCACGCGAAGGGGGTCTTGTCGTTCATCGTGCGTGTTCCTCTCACTGGTGGTCGTGCTGGACGCGCGCCACGTGGCGGGTGGGTCGTCGAGCTCGGTGGCGAGCTCGTGGCACCCACGGTGCTGCGTCCCCGAGCGGCAGGGTCAAGCGCGTGAGTCTCCCCCGGGGGGAGGGTGCACACTGACGCCATGCTGGCCATCGGTGAGTTCTCGCGCCTGACGCACCTGAGCGTGAAGACGCTGCGCCGCTACCACGAAGCAGGGTTGCTCGTTCCGGCTGCGGTCGACCGAACCACGGGCTACCGGTCCTACGACGGGCACCAGATCCCGACGGCGCAGGTGATCCACCGGCTCCGCGAGCTGGACGTTCCCCTCGCGGACGTCCGCCGCATCATCGAGTCGGCCGACCCCGACCGCCGTGCCGCGCTCGTGTCGGACCACCTGGCGCGCCTCGAGGTCGAGCTGGACCGGACCCGGGCTGCGGTCGTGTCCCTGCGTCGACTCCTCGATCCCGACCCGGTACCCCTGAGCGTCGAGCTGAGAGCGGTGCCCGAGGCGACGGTGGCCGCGATCGAGGACGACGTCGACAGCGACTCGATGGCTGCGTGGTTCGCGGGAGCCCTGGCTGAGCTCAACGCCGCGACCGACGCCCCGACCGGGCCCCCGGGAGGGGTCTACGACAACGCCCTCTTCGAAGTCGGACGGGGCCACGCCCTGCTGCACGTACCGGCCACTGACCCGCCGCGTCGCGGGAGGGTGCGGCCGGTGACCCTGCCGCCGGTGGAACTGGCCATAGCGACCCACACCGGGCCGCACGACGACGCCGACATCACCTATGGCGAGCTCGGGTCGTGGGTCGTCGCCAACGCGCTCGCGGTGGCAGGCCCGGTCCGGGAGACCTACCTCGTCGGGCCTGCCGACGACCCCGACCCGTCCACCTGGCGCACCGAGATCGGATGGCCGATCTTCAGGATGACCTAGACCGGGTGTGGCCTCCGGGCTAGGAGCGAACGCTCGCGTAGCCAAGTGCGGCAGCGAGACCGAGCGCACTGCGGGGCTCGTAGGCCGCGCGCCACAGACCGCCGTGCACGGCGGCGTACGCCTCGTCCTGCCACGGGTGGGTCACCGGCGCTCGCTCGGTGCTGAGGTCGTGGACGAGCAGGGCGGCCATCAGGGTGTTGGCGGTGTCGGGTTCGAAGATCTCGACGCCGAACCGGTGGGCGCCGGCGAAGGCCGCGGCCAGGGCGCGGTTCTTGACCACCGAACGGGTCCGGGTCGAGGGTGCGACGTGGAAGGACACGGTCTGTCCGTCGCGCCGAGCTGCCGTGGCGCGCCAGCGCTGGATCCGTTTGGCCAGCACGTAGTTGGGTCCTTGGACAGGCACGATGCTGTCGCTGATGCCGGGGTCGGCCAGAGGTGGGTAGGCCCGGTGCAGCAAGCGACCGCGCGTCGCCCAGCGCAGCGGACGGCCGACCAGCTTGGCGCCGCCGGAGCGCTCCCGGTAGGCGCGGGTCGAGTGCTCCACGGCCTCGCGGGGGACGGCGAAGGCGTCGGTCGGGGTCGCCAGGAACGCCAGTGCCGTGTCGGGCCGGGCGGTGGTCAGGCGCCTCGCGAGCAGGTCGGCCGCGGCCGCGACGCGGACGTGCGTGCCGCCGTCGGCGTAGAGGTAGTTGCCCAGGACCAGGCGTCCGTCGAGGCCGGCCAGCCAGTCGGACACGTCCGGGACCTCGGCGAGCAGGTCCACGCCCTGCATCCCAGGGCTCGAGGAGTCCACCGGCACGAGCAACCGGCCGGCGCCGGTCCGCGCCGTGCGTTGCACGCGCTCCCACACGGCCGGGCGCGGCAGGTCGACGGCGGCGACCGTGGCGCCCCATCGCAGCAGGGCTGCGAGCGGCCCCATCTCGGCGCCTGCGCCCAGGACGGCGACGGTCCTGCCGTCGAGGCTCAGCCACTCGGGGTGGTCGCTCACGTCGCGGAGAGCGTCAGCCGCGGAGGGTTCGAGGACACCGCGGTCGACCCACTCGTCGAGCTGGCCCAGCAGGTCTGCGCCTCGTAGGGCGCGACCCCGGTAGGGAATCTCCAGATGGGTGACCGGCGCCGACTCGCCGACCACCTCGAGGGTCGTGAGGGTCCGTGACGCGGGGGCCGTGTCGAGCGACTCGAGTGGGCGCTCCGTCCCCGCGCTGTCGACGACGACCATGGTCCGGCGTACGGCGTCGAGACCCGCGTCGGCGATCGCGAGCCACGCCTGTGGGTCGGCGATCCCCGCCTCCACGAGCCGCCGGAAGTGCAGCACGTAGCCGCTGCGCCAGGCCGTCTCCTGCTCGGCGCCCAGGGCGCCGGCGGGGTCGACGGGGCGGAGCGCGTCGGCGACGATGCTGCGACCTGCGCGGGTGGTGCTGCGTCGGCCGTCCGCGTCCGCGGCGAAGGAGACTCCATGGGTCATGGGGTACATCATCGACCGTCGGGCAACGGCGACAGCACTCCGACGCGCCTCCCTGAGCCGAGCGAGCCCGACCAGGCTGTAGCGAAGGGGGCGTGCCGCCTGGCCGGGCCCCTACGCGGCCGTAGCCGAGACCTGCTCGGACCGGCTCGCGCACTCGAGGTGTAGCGGGGTGTCGCCATCGTGGCACGGTGCGCCAAGGACACCGCCGTCCTCACGCGGCGACGGTGATCCCTCAGCCGGGCTGTGCGTCCAGACGTGAGCCGATGGGTGCGTGGAGGCCGTGGGTCATGGCCCACAGCACGGCCCTGGTGCGGCTGTCGACGTCGATGACGCGGTAGGCGCCACGGATGTAGGACTTCACCGAGTTGATGCTGAGGTGGCAGCGAGCGGCGATCTCGTGGTTGCTCAGGCCGGCAGCGATCAGGGTCAGCACGTCCGACTCGCGCTCGGTGAGCCCGAAGCCCTGACCCGGCCAGTCCTCCGCCCGGACGTCGTCGGGAGCGATGACGCGCCTGCCGCCGTGGATGGCGAGAAGCGCCTCGAGCAGGTCGCCACGCGGTAGTGCGGTGCTCACGTAGCCGGCGTACCCGCGGGCGAAGAACGCCCCGGCGGTCCACGGCTCGAACGACCCGGTCAACACCGCGACGCGGCGCACCTGCGGGTCGGCCAGGAGGCGCGTCAGCCGCGCCGGCTCGTCGTCCGGTCTGTTGGCGGGGTCGACGAGCACCAGGTCGACCGCTTGGTGGCTCTTCGAGCGGAGTGCCACGAGCTCGATGTCAACCGCGTCCCGGCTGAGGATGGCGGCGATGCCTGAGTCGACGATGTCGTCGTGGTTGAGCAGTGCGATGCGCATGATCCGGATCGGTCCTCCTGGGCGTGTGCGAGCTGGAAGACGCGAGGCGGGAATCAAGGGCGCGCGTTGGGACCGAACCTAGCCTCGCCCACCGACAGTGGCCCCCGACCACGACAGGGCGGGGTCGTCCGGCGGACCCGGCAGGTGCCGGTCAGGCGGCCAGCCTGCGGTCCTGCATGCGTGCGTAGAGGTCTTCGTAGCGGTCGACCATCGCACCCAGGCTGAGGGAGGCGACGGCGTGTGCGCGGCACGTGGCCCGGTCCAGCGAGATCGCCTCGGTGATCGCACGCGCGAGGTCGTCGACGTCGCCCGGGAGGGCGAGGCGCCCCGTGCCCGGTGCGATCACCTCGGGAAGTCCGCCGCGCGCGTAGGCGGCGACCGGCGTACCGCACGCGAGTGCTTCGGCCGCGACCAGCCCGTAGGGCTCGTCCCACACGGGAGTGACGAGGGCCACCGACGACGCGCCCACGAGGTCGGCCAGGTCGGCCTGGTCGAGGTGGCCCGCGTAGGTCGCTTCTGCCCCGAGGAGCGGCTCGACGAGCTCGCGGTAGTAGCCCATGTCCAGGATCGGCCCCGCGAGCACCAGGGGGACCCCGGCGCGTCGCGCGGCCAGCACGGCGTGGTGCGGGGCCTTCTCCGCGACCAGGCGTCCGGACCACACGGCCGTGCTGCTGCCCGGACCGGCGGTCCAGCGGTCGACGTCGATGCCGTTGGGGACGTAGGTGGTGTCGGTGACCGCCGCCCAGGTGTCGGCGGTGTGCTGTGACACGGCAGCGAAGGAGCTGGCACCTCGATCCAGCCGGATCGCCGACTCGAGCCACGGGAAGGGGGGAGTGTGCAGGGTCGTCACCATGGGCATCGGCAACGTGCGTGCCATCGCCACCGGGAGGTAGTGGAGGCTGTTGTTGTGCATGACGTCGAATCCGTCACCGGCACTGGCCAGGTCGAGCATCAGCGAGAGGTAGGCATGGTGCTCGGCGACCTCCACCGCGGCCGGTACGTCGATGTCCTGGCGACCGGACTGCGCAGGGACGGAGTCGACCTCGAGCTCGATGACGCCGAGGGACGGGTCCGAGCCCGGCGCCGCGAACAGCGAGACCTCGTGACCCCGGCGGACGAGCTCGCGCGCGAGGTGCCACGTCATCGACTCCAGACCGCCCGTGAACGGCTCGACGATCGGGAACCGGCAGTTGGCCACGAGACAGATCCGCAGGGGGTCGTGCTCTCGGCGTGGGATGGCGGTCATGTGGTCGCCGACGCTAGGCGGTGCCGGTCACCGTGGCCCACACCCCGATGGGTCCACCTGCTCAGTGCGAGGAGTCGTCGTGGCTGAGCGGGTCCTCGCGCGGGTGGCTCTCGATCGCCTGGGAGCCGCTGCTCGACCGGTGGGGCCGGACCACGGTGCGGGCGAGCGTCGTGAGTCCGTGGGTGAGCGCCCACAGCACGGCCCTGGCGCGGCTCTCGACACCGACGGTGCGGTAGGCGGCGCGGATGGCGGACTTGACCGAGCTCACGCTGAGGTCGAGCTCGGTGGCGATCTCTCCGTTGCTGTGGCCGGCGGCGAGGCGGGTCATCACGTCGGACTCGCGCTCGGTGAGCCCGTGCACCTGACCCGGCCACTCCTGGAGGGGGCTGTCATCGGGGCCGAGCACGCGGCCCCCGGCGCCGATGGCGCGGAGCGCGGTGACGAGGTCGTGGGCGGACAGGTCGGCCGAGAGGTAGCCGGCATGGCCGCGGGCGAAGTACTCGTCGGCGGTCCTGGGGTCGAACGAGCTCGTCAGCACGGCGACCTTCCGGACCTGGGGGTCGGCCAGCAGACGCGTGAGGTGCGCAGGTTCGTCGTCCGGAGCCATGGCGGGATCGAGGAGCACCAGGTCGACGGGGCGTGCGTCGCGGGCGAGGAGGTCGACGAGCTCGAGGTGGGGTGCCGCGCGGACGATCGCCGCGACGGCGGAGGTGACCACGTCGTCGTGGTTCAGGAGTGCTGGACGCATGGGGGCTCACGTCCTTCGGGATGCGGTGTGGGGTGGGCGCAGGGATCGGGTCACAGCAGGCCGCGACGGCCGACGACCCTTCTCACGTCACGACTCCCTGCGCGGCGAGGGGGAGGTCTGTCGGTGGGGCCGGGGCGGCTTCCAGCGGCTCCCGCGGCATCTGCTCGACCTGCAGACGGCACCAGGTCGAGACCTCGCGGCCTCCGCTGATCACCGACTCGCGGAAGTCGCGCCACGGTTCCCACACGGTGGCCTCGACCTCCGAGGGGTCCGGCGCCAGCGACTCGTCGACCGTCGCGACGAAGACCGGGCACATCTCGTTCTCCACGACCCCGGCCTGCTCTGCGCGGTAGCGGAAGCGTGGCAGCACCAGCTTGAGGTCGCGTGGTGTGACTCCCAGCTCCTGCTCGACGCGGCGTCGTACGGCCGCCTCCATCGGTTCACCGGGCCCGGGGTGGCCGCAGCAGCTGTTGGTCCACACGCCCGGGAAGGTCCGCTTGCCGATCGCTCGCTGGGTGACGAGGACGTTGCCGCGCTCGTCGAAGAGGTAGCAGGAGAAGGCGAGGTGCAGTGGGGTGTCCTGGTGGTGGACACGGGCCTTGTCCGCGGTGCCCGTGGGACGTCCCTCCTCGTCGAGGAGGACCACCAGCTCGGGCTGCCGGTCGGTCGTGGTGGTCATGGGCTCCTCCGAGCGTCTCGTGCTGGTGGGACCTCAGCGGTCCGTCGACGGTCTCCGGCGCGTGGGCGAGCGGACCTGGCGAGTCCTGCGGCGAACATCCCCGCCCCGGCCACGAGCCATCCCGCCAGGACGTCGACGACGTAGTGCTCGCCCGTGTAGACGAGGGTCAGGGCCATCGCAGCCGCATAGGCCACGAGGACTGCTCGCAGCCGCGGTCCCGTCGACGACCACAGGAACAGCGCGGTCAGGAGCGCGGCCCCCGCGTGCAGCGACGGCATGGCGGCCACCGGGTTGCTGGCCCCCTGGCCGAGGTCGACGACCGACGTCACCCAGTCGAGACCCAGGTGCCCCCACCCGGCCCCGGAGATGCGGTCGACCTCCCCGATGTCGCCACGCTCCGACGCCAGCCACGGGGGAGCCGCCGGGTAGGCGACGTAGCCGATGACTCCCACCACCGACATCGTCAGCACGGCTGCGAGCCACTCGCCGAAACGATCGCGCAGCCGGAACCACGCCAAGGCCGTGAGGAGCGGGATGACGAGGAAGTGGGTGACGTAGACGACTGCCGCGACGGCGTCCCACCAGTGGGTGGTGCCGTCGACGAGCCGGGACTGGAGACACACGCTCGGCACCGCGCCGAAGATCGCGTCATCGGCGCGTGCCGGCCCGAGCACGTGCAGCGGTGCGCCGAGGCGGTTGGTCAGCTGGCCGTCACCGGCGCCCAACGGCTTCGTGACCCACTGGGCCAGCCAGTACGCCACGAGGATGACGCTCAGCGGTGACCAGGCGATGAGCAGCTGGGCCACCGGCCCGTGCCGGGTTCCGGAGCCGGGCACGAGTGGCGCCGCGCGTGCGACGTCGTCGGTCGCAGACCTCAGCTCGGTCCGTCCCCTCACAGCCCGGCCTCACGTCGACCCAGGCGCTCGACGAGCGGTTGCGTGCGGAACCGGTTGTAGCGCTGGATGAGGATGAAGGGCAGGTTCGCCAGCACTCCGTAGGCGATCAGCAGACCCGCTGCCACCGGGGGGTTCCAGAGCACGAACAGCGGCCCGCACCACAGGGCCCACCAGTGCCCGAGCTCGGCGCGCCGGGTCTCCCGGACGAAGGTGCGGAGGCCGTCGACGTCGCGTGCCGGCAGCTGCCGCTTGCTGATGCCGCCCTCGAAGAGCGCCCCCGCCTCCGGGAGCCGGTCCTTCCACCGGTGGATCCGCAACCACCGCCGGTAGCACCGTCCGCGGTCCTCGAACGCCCGCGGTCGCAGGCCCCACCGGTCGCGATCGAGCTGCGCGTCGGACAGTCGGTGGGCGGCGTACCCGGTGGCCGCGTGGAAGGCACCCCACGCGACGATGTCGACCACGACCGTGAGCGCCTGGGGCATGACGAGCCTCAGCATCAGACGGCCTCCTCGCTCGTGTCGTGTTGTCGCACGTCGACGTCGCGCCCACGCCACGTCACCGAGCGACGTACGACGGTGAGCGCGGCGGAGCGCGCGAAGACCAGGTCGAACGCCAGGAGGGGCACGGGGAACACGAGCCACGTCCACCAGCGGAAGGAACCGGTCCGGCGCAGGAGCGAGCGGACCTGGAAGGCGAGGGCGGGGTAGGCGAGGATCCACAGCAGGGGACTCCCCACGAGCCACGCCCCGCCCGCGCCGGTCAGCAGCGAGACGGTGCCGACGACGGCCCCCACTGCGACCGCGTGGTGCGCGGACACCCACGCGACCGTCCCGAGCGTCGCTGCAGGTGAGGCGGACGAGGCGCCCGAGGCGATGTTCTTCGTCCAGCCGGCCACCAGCTGGCCGAGACCGTCCGGATAGCTGCGCATGCGCACGTCCGTGGCTCCCACGGCGCACCAGACCGGGAGGCCGGCGCGCCGGTAGGCGGCTGCGAGGGCCGCGTCGTCCAGCACGTCGCGCCGGACAGCGGCGTGGCCACCGGCTCGGTCCAGGTCGGCTCGGGAGGTCAGCAGGCAGGGACCGAACGCCATGGGTGTGCGGGCCGGTCGGCCGGTGAAGGCGGAGCTGGCCATCACCGCGACGAGGTTGAAGTAGGCGGACAGCTGCTCGTGGGGGCGTACGACGCGGTGGAACGGTTGCACGGACACGAGGCCGCCGTGCTGCTCGTGTGCCTCGACGAGTGCGCCCAGTGCGTGTGGGGCCAGCTCGGTGTCCGCGTCGAGGAAGAGCAGCAGGTCGTGGGTCGTGTGGTGCATCCCCGTCCAGCAGGCCCAGGCCTTGCCCGTCCACCCGACCGGCGGGGGATCAGCCGAGATCACCCGTGCCCCTGCGGACCTCGCCACCGCAGCGGTCTGGTCCGCCGAGTCGTCGTCGACCACGACGACCTCGGCGACGGGGTGCTCCTGCGCGTCGAGCGAGCGGAGGAGCCGGGGAAGGTTGCCCTCCTCGTCGCGGGCGGGGACGACCACCGACACGGGAGATGGCGGATCCGCCCTCGACGAGGTCGCGGGCAGGGTGCGCAGGTCGGCGGTCAGGTAGCCCGCCCACGCCGCCACGACCAGCAGGCCGAGCGCGATCAGCACGCTGCTCATCGATGCTCCGTCCGCGTGAGGACGAGGGGCATGCCGCCGTCCGGGTGCAGGGCGACCTTGGCCCGCGCCGCGGGGCGGGACCAGCCGTCCGGGACGTCGACCCGGTGCTCGCGCAGCAGCTCGGCCAGGACGACCACCATCTCGCCGAGGGCGAAGTCGCGACCGATGCACAACCGCGGTCCCTGCCCGAACGGGAGGTACGCCGTCCGCCCGGCGCCCTGCTCGAGGAAGCGTTCGGGTCGGAACGCCGGCGGCTCGGTCCAGGTGTCCTCGCGCCGGTGCACCAGCCAGGGGCTGATGATGGCCAGGGTGCCGGGCGGCACCCGGCGACCACCGAGGACGTCGTCCTCCTGCGACCGGCGCGAGAGCGCCCAGGCCGGGGGGTAGAGGCGCAGCGCCTCGTCGATGACCGCACGGGTCCAGGGCAGGCTGTCGCGGTGGTCGAGCAACGTGACCGGCCGGCCGTGCCCGGCGAGCTCGGCCCGCAGCCTGTCCTGTGCCTGGGGGTGCTCGGCGAGCAGCATGAGGGTCCAGGCCAGTGCTGCTGCCACCGTCTCGTGGCCGGCGACCACCATGGTGATGAGCTCGTCGCGGACGGCCTGGTCGCTCAGCCCGCTGTCGAGCAGCAGCCCGAGCAGGTCGTCGCCGTGTTGGGTGGCCACCCCACCCGTCCGGCTGCCGCGAGCACGTCGCTGCGCGATGATCGTGGCCGAGCCGGCGTCGAGCTGGCGCCGGGCCCTGGCCAGTCGGAGGTTGGTGCGCGTCGGTGCCCACCGCGCGGTGGGCAGGACGGATCGTCCGAGTCGCACCACGAGCTCGGCGGCGTCGCTGGTCGCGGTGAGCAGCTGGTGCGCCTGCCCGGACAGGTCGGCCGAGAAGAGCGCACGCCCGACGGCGTCCAGTCCGATGGTGTGGGTGAGTGCGGCGACGTCGACGAGGGTGCCCTCGGAGAGGTCCCGTCGCGTGACGACGCCTTCCACTGCTTCGGCTGCGGCAGCCCGGACCTGGTCGCTCACGGCGATGAGGCGTTCGTGGTGGAACGCGGGGGAGGCGATGCGACGGTGCTCGATCCAGGTCGGCTCCGCGGAGGCGAGCAGCCCGGGGCCCGTCACGCGCGCCAGGGCGGCGTACTGCACGGTCTGCTTGCGCCAGTTGCGCGCAGACACCTGGAGCACGTGCCGGACGTCGTCGGGATCGTTGACCAGGAGCGCCGGGGGACCGGGCACAGGGAAGGCGACGAGGTCGCCGAAGCGTTCGGACACGGAGGTCAGGAAGGTCAGCGGATCAGCCCGGATGGACCGGAAGCCACGCGCCATGTCGAGGGAGGTGGGCCCGGGCACGCCGATGTCGGTGGGCTGCATGGCCTGCAGCCGGGTGGCCACGCTCACGCGTCCACCTCACCGAGGTCGTCGCGCTCGTCGACACTGCGAGGGCCGTACCAGGTCCACGCCACGCAGGTCGCCAGGACGAGCGCGAAGCCGAAGGCGAGGTCCTCGACCGGTGCGTACAGCAGGCGGCCGTCGCCCACGAGCACGATGCGGTCGCTCCCGAGGATGGCGTCCGGGTCGTACTGCACGATGCCGCGCCCGGTCAGCCACCCGTTGGTGAGGAGCTGGAAGAACACGATGATCGCGTAGGACAGCCACCAGTCCCGCGTCGTGGTCAACCGCGTCCGCACCACCCAGCGGTCCAGCACCAGTGCGACGACGACCCCCACGGCCGCCAGGACCGTGTACGTCATCGCGACCCCTGCTGGTCGCGACCACTGGTGCGACGGAACGCACCCGGACCTCGACCCCGGCGCGCGGCACGGACGCCCTCGAGGGTCAGGATCGAGACGAACGGGATGACGACGAAGAAGGCGATCTCCTCGAGCGGCAGTCCGGCGACGCGCCACGGCAGGGTCTGGCCGGCGTCGAAGCGCCAGTGCCCGACGTGGGTCGCGTAGAGGTCCCAGGCCAGGAAGGGCAGGCCGGCCGTCACGATCGCGAGCAGCAGGCGTCGTGGTTGCCGCAGGACGCGCAGCCGGAAGGCCGGGACGAGGGGGAGCGTCCCCGCCAGGCAGAAGGCGAGCATGGCCGCGTAGGACCAGTGCGGAAGGCTCATCCGTCCACCGGCTGCGACGACCGGTCGCCCGTGAGCCGCTTGAGGACCAGCTCGGCGCTGATCAGGCACATGGGAAGGCCCACGCCGGGGATGGTGCTCGACCCGGCGTAGAGCAGGCCCTCGACCTTGCGCGAGACGTTGCCCGGACGGAAGAACGCGCTCTGCTGGAGCGTGTGCTCGAGGCCGAGCGCGCCCCCGCGCCATGCGTGGTAGCGGCTCGCGAAGTCGGCGGGTCCGATCGTCTGGCGCACGGTGATCCGCTCGCGCAGGTCGGGGACGTCGGCCCAGGAGGCGATCATGTCGATCGCCGCGTCCGCCGCGCGTTCCACCCCGGGGGAGCCCGCACCGTCGGCGCCACCGTGTCCGAGGCTGGTGTCGGCCGGCACCGGGACGAGCACGAAGAGGTTCTCGGAGCCGGGTGGGGCCACGGTCGGGTCCGTCTCCGACGGCTTGCACACGTAGATGGACGCCGGGTCCGGGACCCGTGACGGCTGCTCGAAGATGTCGCCGAAGTTCTGTCGCCAGTCCGCGGTGAAGAAGAGCGAGTGGTGGGGCAGCTCCGGCAGCTCGCCGTCCACGCCGAGCAGGGCGAGCACGGCGCCCGGTCCGGGTGATCGGCTGGTCCACGTGGGCTCGGGATGGGTCTGGTGCTCGTCGGCCAGCAGCTCGGTCTCCACGTGGTGGAGGTCGGCGGCTCCCACCACGACGTCGGCGGGCAACGTGACGGGTCGACGGCCCCCGTCCGTGTACTCGACACCGTGGACCCTCGGCCGACGGCCGCCCTCCTGGTCCGTCAGGATGGCGGTCACCTCGGCCTCCCGGTGCAGCCGTGCACCGTGCCGCTCCGCCAGGGACGCGATCACCTCGATCAGCCGGCTGAAGCCGCCCTGGGGGTAGAGGACCCGGTCGCCGAGGTCGAGGTGGGTCATCAGGTGGTAGATGCTGGGCGTGCGATCGGGGGACGAGCCGAGGAACACGGCGGGGTAGCCGAGCACCTGTCGCAACCGGGTGTCGGAGAAGTTGCGGGACACGTGGCTCTCGAGGGAGCGGCCCAGGAGCCGGGCGAGCTTCGGGGTCCGCCGTACGACGTCGGTGCCGAGCAGCTGGCCCACGCTGTCGAAGCTGGTGTAGAGGAACCGGCGCAACGCCATCTCGTAGGTGTCCTCGGCGGAGCGGAGGTAGTCGTCGAGCCGCCTGCCCGCGCCGGGCTCGATCGCCTCGAACAGGGCCCGGTTGTGTGCTCGGTCCGGCCGCAGGTCGACGGGGTCGGGCCGACCCTCGAAGAAGACGCGATAGCTGGGGTCGAGGGTGACGAGGTCGAGCTCGGCCTCCGCCGAGGTGCCCAGCAGCTCGAAGAAGTGCTCGAACACCTCGGGCATGAGGTACCACGACGCACCGGTGTCGAACCGGAAGCCGTCGCGCTCCAGGCTCCCGACCCTCCCGCCGAGGTCGCGGTTCCTCTCGAGGAGGTCGACGCTGTAGCCGCGGGAGGCGAGGAGCGCAGCCGTGGCGAGACCGGAGATGCCGCCGCCGATCACCACGACCCGCGTGGGAGAACCGTCGTCGGCCGGGGTCGGGAGCGCAGGGCTCCCCGACACGAGCTCGGGCAGGCGCATCACGCACGACCCTCGTGCAGCGCGCCGAGCAGCAGTCGCAGCTTCGCCGACCGGGGGACGCTGATGCGCCGGCGCCGGATCTCCGCGGCGGGTGTGTCACCCAGCCGGGTCGCCAGCTCGGCGAAGGTCGCATGTGCGGCCCGCACGGCCCGACGACTGCTCGGGGGCAGGTCGGGGATCACGGCTGCGGCCGCCGCGAGGTCGGCATCGATGTCGGCCAGGATGCGGTCCCGGTCACCGTCGGAGAAGTCGTCCACGTCGAGTCCGGGGAAGTAGTCGCGTCGCAGGACGTCGTGGTCGTCGGCCAGGTCACGGATGAAGTTCAGCTTCTGGAAGGCGGCGCCCAGTCGGCGAGCGCCTGGGGCGAGCCGCTCGTAGTGTCGCGACCTGTCCGCGGGCGCGTCCGGCGCGGCGAGGAAGGCTCGCAGGCACATGAGCCCCACCACCTCGGCGGATCCGTACACGTAGGTCTCGAAGCTGGCCTGGGTGTGCACGCGCACGTCGAGGTCGCTGCGCATGGAGGCGAAGAACGGTTCGACGACCTCCTGCTCGATTCCCACCGCCACCGCCGTCCGGGCGAAGGCGTGCACGACGAGGTTCGCGCTGTAGCCGGTGCGGAGTGCGTGGGCGACGTCGTCCTGCAGCCAGTCCAACATCGTGGCCCGGGCCGACGCGTCGAGTGCGGGGTCGGGGTTGTCGACGATCTCGTCGGCCACGCGCACGAGCGCGTAGATGTTGCACACCTGCGTCCGCACAGGTTCGGCGAGGAGGCGGGAGGCCAGCCCGAACGAGCTCGAGTACTGCCGGATGACCACAGCGGAGCTCGCCTCGGACACCACGTCGTAGAGGGTGCGTCCGCTGGCGCGACCGGTGAAGACGCTCATGCCGCTGTCCCCTGACCGGCGACCACCAGTGGCGGCCTGGCCATGAGCTCGTCGACGAAGTCGAGCGAGACACCCATGTCGGCGAGGACCTCGCGTGCTGCCACGAGGTGCTCCTCGACCAGTGTCTCGACGAAGGCACGCGACCCGGAGGACGCGAGGAGGTCGCGCACGTCGTCGAGCTCTGCGGTCTCGAGGTCGCGCCCCACGAAGCTGCTGATCGCCTCCCACTGGGGTGTGGACCGGGCGTGCACCAGAAGCGGCGTCTGCTTGCCGGTGCGGAGGTCACCCGTGGCGCTCTTGCCCGACTGCTCGGGGTCACCGAAGACGCCGATCAGGTCGTCGACGAGCTGGAAGGCGAGGCCGAGCGAGCGCCCCGCCTCGCCCAGTCGGGTCGTCGTGGGTGGCTCGGCGCCGGCCAGCACGGATCCGGCCTGCAGCGGGAGCGCGAACGAGTAGGCGCTGGTCTTCAGCTCCTCCATCTGCAGGCTCTCGTCGAGGGTGACGGCGGCCGTTCCCAGGGCGAGGCGGACGTCGGCCAGCTCACCCGCCGCGGTGGTGTGGAGCGCGAGGTCGAACAGGTCGAGGAGCCCGTGCACGACGTCGGGAGGTGCGTCACAGGTGGCGACGGTGCGCAGGGCGGCAGCGAGGGCGAGGTCGCCGGCCAGGACCGCAGCGGCGAGCCCGTAGCCGCCGGCGGCGAGCGCTCCGGCACCTGACGACGTGGCGTCGGCGCGGAAGGTGCCGCTCACGTTGGGTCGCCCACGCCGCACGTGGTCGTCGTCGATCACGTCGTCGTGGATGACGAATGCCGTGTGGAGCATCTCGATGGCGGCCCCGACCTCGGCTGCGGCGCCCGGCCGGACGCCGCCGAGGGCGTCATGGGTGGCCATCACGAGCCGGGGCCGGAACCGCTTGCCGCCCTGCAACGCCAGGTCGAGGGCGTCCCAGAGGAGGAGGTGGTGGCGGTCCACAGCAGCCGCGCGGGCCCGGCCCTGCTCGGTGAGCCGACGCAGGACTGCGTCGGCGTCGATCTCCAGCATGCTTCTCCTCTCGTCAAGCTTCGTGCGAGCAAACCTAGGCAGGATGTGGAAGTCAATCTACGCACGACACGAGGGACGTGCCGTGCTGGCCCGTGCACCTGACGCCAGCGAGACCGTCGTGGGTCGCGCGGCCGCGGATCGGCCCGTCGACCAGTGGCGACCGGTCGTCGCTCACCGTCGCCATCCTCCCAGCCACGACTCCAACGTGTCGCGCGATGTCCACGGGCGGAGCCCGGTGTCGATCGGCGGTCCCGGGGGTGCGAGCTCGGGTCGGCACCACCGGGCGGCCCGGCGCTCGAGCCGGAGGTCGTGCAGCTCGGCGCACCCGTGCGCGACCGTCGCGGTCGCGGCGGTGCCGCCGAGGGCGGTGAGCAGGCCGGCCCACGCCGCGCTGTCGCCGGTGAGTCCCTCACGGACCACCACGTGCAGCCGCGCGGTGTCGGGCACCCCCTGCTCGGCCGGGAGGACGCGCGGGTCGTCGCCCACCACGCGACGGTGGTCCGCCCCGAGCCGCACCGCGACGCGAGGCAGGGCGGCGAGCAGGGAGTCGACGGTGACGAGCAGCTCGGTGTCGGTCAGCTCGGGGGTGCAGGTCACCACGACCTCGGCCGGCCCCCTCGCGAGCCCGCGCCAGGTCGTGCCGACGGCCGAGGTCCTGTCGGCGACGGCCACCGTCTCCTGCAGGCGCGCGGCCGGGTGGCGGCCGCGCTCCCCGGCGTCCGGCCCGTCGTGCCAGGCGACGGCGTCCGGACAGTGCGCGAGCAGCCCTCCGGCCGTCCACGACCGGTGCGCGAGCTCCCAGTCCTCGCCCCCGTAGGAGCTGAACGTCTCGTCGAAGCCGCCGACCTCGTCGAACCACCACCGGCTGCACGCGAGGACCGCGGAGATGACGAACCGGTGCGCCGTGGCGTCCGCGTCGAGGAGGTCGCGGGTGTCGGCATAGGCCCGGCGCAGCCACTCCGGCTCGGGCAGCTCGTGGGGCGGCGCCACGTCCTCGATGGCGCCCTCGACGCTCGAGCCCGACAGGTCGGCGTGGCGGCGACGACCCACCACGAGGGCCTCGGGGAGCGACTCGGGCAGCCGCACCATGTGCTCGACGAACCGGGCCTCGGGGGTGGTGTCCGCGTCGAGCAGCACCACCACCTCGCCGGTGCTGGCGGCCACGCCCAGGTTGCGCGCGGCCGCGGCCCGGAAGCCGTCGTCGGACTGCCGCACCAGCCGCACGCCTGCCGGGACCGTCGGGGGCCTCCGCGATCCGTCGTCCGCGACGACGACCTCGTCCGGTGGACGAGTCTGGCGGCGCAGCGCTGCGAGGGTCCGGTCCAGCTCGGCCTGCTGCTCGTAGAGCGCCACCACGACGGACACGGTTCGACGGGGTGGTCGTCGCGGTGCCAGGTCCCACCGGTTGCCGACCACGCTCGCGCCGTAGGGCGGGGTCCTCACCCGTCCACCGTCGACCACCAGGCGTGGTACGCGGCTGCCGTGTCGTCGAGCCCCGGTCCGAGATCGGTCCCCGGTGACGTCCACGTCGTGGCGGGGTCTTGCAGCGCGGCCTCGAGCGCGGGGACCAGCGACCCGTCGTCGAAGAGCGTCATCGTCCCGGGCCGGAGGACGGCCATCTCGCGGGCGTAGGCACCGTCACGCACGAGGGGACGGCGCCCGGCGGCGATCCAGGAGTTGAGGCTCCCCGACGCCGACACGTTGCGGTGCGCCACGACCGGCACGGTGACGCCTCGCAGTGCGCCGGCCACGTCGCCCTCCGGGACCCGACCGACGACGTCCACCGGCACGCCGCGAGCGCGGCTCGTCCGCAGGAGGACGTCGACCTCGTCGTCGTGCCCCGGTGCGGCCCTGCCGAGCACCCGGACCTGCGCCAGTCGCCCGGCGCGGCGCAGCGCGGACGCCGCCCGGACGACCTGGCGATGACCCTTGCCGGGATAGACGAAGCCGAACACGCCCAGCACCGGGACGGCGTTGCGCTCGACGGTGTCCGGGTCACGCAGCAGCGTGCGGAAGACCGGGAGCGGGATCACCGACCCGCGGGGGTCGTCGGTGCACCACCGGCCGACCAGTGAGTGCTCGTGCCACGAGTTCGTGACCCACGCGCGACTGGCCCGGACCATGCGGCTGTACGCCGCCGCGCGGGCGTGGAACACGGGTCCGTCCGTGGGCTGGGGGACGTCGTGCAGCGTCAGGGTCAGGGCCACTCGTCGTGCGAGCCGCTCGACCGCGGACGCCGCCTCGGCGGGGTCGCGGGCCAGCAGGCGGTCGGTCACGTGCAGGTGGACGCGCGTCCCGGCGACGAGCTCCTGGGCGCGACGCGCCACGGGAGCCCCGGCGGCGCCCGCCACCTCGCCGGCGTACCGGGTCACCCCGTGCGTGTCGGAGCCCAGCAGGAGGTGGAGCGGTGTCGCGCGGTCGTACGCGCGGAGGGCGGGGGACTGCAGCACGCTGACATCCTTGCCCGCACCCGAGCGGATCCGGCTCCCCCCAAAGCGGGTGCGCACCGGAGCACGACCCACCCGAGCGGGCGATTCCCTGCGTCGGGCGGACGGGTACGGTCGTGGGGTCTTCGAGTGACCTCACCACTACCGGGTGGTGGCTCCACCCGCGATGGGTGATCGTTGACAGTGCGACCTGGCCCCGGAAGATGGCCAGGTCGCACCCATGCTGACTCCCGGGACGCTACGGGGGACCACCGACAGTGGCCCTGGGGATGCGGGAGCCACAGCGTGTGCAGCCCCCGCATCCCGGACGGTGGGGTCAGACGTGCGCGGAGCTGCGGCGCTGCGACATCTGCCAGATGACCAGGGCGATGACCGCACCGATGATCGAGCCGATGATGCCGGCGGGCTGGAGGAAGCCGTCACCGGCGTCCTTGCCGAAGAGCAGGTAGCCGAGGAAGCCCCCGACCAGCGAGCCGATGATGCCGAGGCCGATGGTCGCCACGATCGACATGTCCTGGCGTCCGGGCACGAGCAGTCGCGCCACGAAGCCGGCGATGGCACCGACCACGAGGATGGTGAGGATGAGTCCGAGCATGTGAGTGCCTTCCGTTCGAGGGCCACGGTGGCGGCCCTTGGGGTACACAGAATCACCCCCCGGGGAGGTCAAACACACCCCGCGGTGGGTTAGGCTCACCTCTGTGACCCAGCCCGCTCGCCCCATCGAGGTCGCGATCGTCGACGACTACGACGTCGTGGTCGTCGGAGTCGCCCACATGCTGGAGCCCTATCGCGACCGCGTGGTGGTGGCCGAGCTCGACACCAACAAGCCGCTGGTCGACGAGGTGGACGTCGCGCTCTACGACTCCTTCGCCCAGCCGGAGTCCGACCACGACGAGGTCAAGGCGCTGGTCGACAACCCACGTGCCCGCAAGGTGGTGATCTACACGTGGAACTTCCACCCCGACCTCCTCGACATGGCGCGCGACCTCGGCGTGGACGGCTACCTCTCCAAGGCGCTGTCGGCTCGCGAGCTGGTGGCGGCGCTCGAGGCCGTCCACGACGGCGAGACCGTCATCAACGAGCCCTCCACGAGGACGACCCGCACCACCGCCGGCGACTGGCCCGGACGCAGCGAGGGCCTGTCCGACCGCGAGGCAGAGATCCTCGCCCTGATCACCCAGGGGAAGAACAACGCCGAGGTGGCGGCGCTGACCTACCTGAGCCCCAACACGGTCAAGTCCTACATCCGCGGGCTCTATCGCAAGATCGACGTCGAGAGCCGCACCCAGGCCGTGCTCTGGGGCGTGCGCCACGGCTTCATGCCCGACCACCGTCGCATCGACCACTGGCGCGGCGGCCCGTGAGCGGCGACCGTCAGGCGAGCGTCGCCGGATCGGTGTTCGCGCCGCAGACGACGACCGCGACCCGCTCGCCGTCGGCTGGCACGTAGGCGCCGGCCAGGAGGGCGGCGTACGCCGTCGCAGCGCCGTGCTCGGACGCGATCCGGTGCTCGCGCCACAGCTCCTGCCGGGCCCGGACGATGTCGTCGTCGGACACCAGCACCGGGACGGGCGCCTCGGCCTGCTGCGCGGCGAACGCCAGGTCGCCGATGCGGCGGGCACCCAGGGAGTCGGCGGCGACGCCCGAGACCTGGACGTCGACGGGCCGGCCGGCCTCGATGGCGGAGTGCAGGGTCGGGATGGACGTCGGCTCGACGGCGACGACGCGCGCCCGGCCGCGCGCGGCGGCCGCCACGCCGGCGTACAGGCCCCCACCCCCGACCGCCATGACGATCGTGTCGATCGACGGCTCGTCCTCGAGGACCTCCTCGGCCAGCGTGCCGGCGCCCGCCACCACGTCGGGCTGGTCGTAGGCGTGCGCGAGGACGGCGCCCTCCGCCCCGGCGAACGTGACGGCGGCGGAGTAGGCCTCGGCGTACTCCCGCCCGGCCCGTCGCACGACCGCGCCGTAGGCCTCGATCCGGGCGACCTTCACGGCAGGTGCGGTCTCGGGCACGAACACGGTCGCGCGGATGCCGAGCTCGCGAGCGGCGTAGGCCTGGGCGAGGCCGGCGTTGCCGCCCGAGGCGACCACGATGCCCGCGTCACCGAGCTCACCGCGCTCGAGGGCTGCGAGCTGGCGGTTGAAGGCACCCCGCGTCTTGAAGACGCCGCAGTGCTGGAGCTGCTCGCACTTGAGCCAGGCCGTGTCCGGTCCGACCGGGGCGAGCAGGGGAGTGCGTCGGACCCGCCCGCGGATCCGGTCGTGGGCGGCCAGCACGTCGTCGCGGGTGATCAGCACGGGACCAGTATTCGCGACCACCGGGGGAGGGTCAGCGCAGGGTCAGGGTGGCCGTCACGACGCAGAGCGTGGCGCAGATCGTGCCCCAGCCGGCGAGCTTGAGCAGGGGGATCCGGAGGCCGGCCGAGCGGCAGCGCTGGAGCCACAGGAGGGTGGCGAGCGAGGCCCAGGGCGTGACCAGTGCGCCGGCGTTGACACCGATGAGCGTCGCGACGAGACGGCGTACGTCGTCGGCGGCCGACGGCTCGACCAGCAGGTAGGCCGGGAGGTTGTTGACCAGGTTGGCGAGAAGCGCGGAGGCACCCGAGAGGTGCAGCAGGTCCAGGGTGCGGGTGCCGGTGCCGACCGCCGGTGCGAGCCAGTCGAGCAGGCCCTCGGACTGGGCGACCCGCAGCAGTCCGGCGACGACGACGAACACACCGGCCATCAACCACGGCGGGCTCACCTCGCGCAGGAGCGACGGTGCGCGCCACGCGGTGGCCGCCAGCAGCACGAGTGCCGAGGCGAGGGAGACCACGGCGGGCTCGAGGCCGATGGCGAAGAGGGGACCGATGGCCAGGCACACGACGCCGCTGATCACGAGGAGCGCCCGGTCGTGGGGTTCGGCGGGCGGGTCGACGTCGTACGTCCCGCGCAGCGCACGTCGCTGGAGGACGGCGATCAGCAGCAGCGTCACGACGATCGCGGTGACGGCGGGCACGGCTGCCGTGCGGACGTAGTCGCCGTGGCCGGCGCCGAGGTCCTCGAAGCGGTGCACGGCGAGCAGGTTGGTGAGGTTGGAGACCGGGAGCAGGAGCGAGCCGGTGTTCGCGATCCAGAGCGTCGTCAGCGCGAACGGCATCGGCGCGATCCCGGTCTGCTGCGCGATCGCGAGGCCGACCGGGGTGAGCAGCACCGCGGTCGTGTCGAGGCTGAGCACGATCGTGCACACGACGGCGAGGGCGGCGAAGGTGAGCCACAGCAGGAGCACCCGGTGGCGGGCCCGGCGCGCCATCGCGTGCGCCGCGACGTCGAAGACGCCGGCCAGCTGGGCGATCTCGGCGGTCACGGTGATCGCGACGAGGAAGATCGCGACCGGGAGGACCTGCTCGACGACGGGGTGGAGGGCGTCGCTCATCAGGGTGCCGGCTCGGGGAGCGGGCCGAAGACCTGGTTGCAGGTCCAGCCGGCGCACGTGACGAGCTGGGCGCGGCGCTGCTCCAGCGCAGCGCGCACCTCGGCGTAGCGCGGGTCGTCGACGACGTTGACCATGCCGTCGGGGTCGGCGAGGCGGTCGTAGAGGAACGCCTCGGTCCCGTCGGTGCCGTAGAGGTAGCGCTCGGTGCGGACGCCGCGGTGCGACCACCCGTCGCCGAGGGTGCGGCCGGTCTGGATGAGCGTGGTGTCGCGGAAGGGCTGCTCGTCGCCCATGAGCGTCGGGACCAGGGAGGTGCCGTCGATCGTCCACTGGGGCTGTACGCCGGTGAGGTCGGCGAAGGTCGCCGGCAGGTCGACCAGCGTGACGGGCAGGTCGGAGGTGGTGCCGGCCGGGATCCCGGGGCCCCGGATGACGAGCGGCACCTGCAGGGCCTCGTCGGTGAGCACGTCCTTGCCGGTGTAGCGGTGCTCGCCCAGCGAGTAGCCGTTGTCGGAGGAGAACACGATGTAGGTGTCGTCCAGCACGCCGGAGTCGTCGAGGGTCTGCACCAGCGACCCGACGGCGCGGTCCACCGCCTGGAGCGACTCCAGCCGGGCGGAGCTCTCGGCCTGCACCTCGTCGCGGTCGACGCGCGGCAGGTTGCGCAGGTAGCGCGGCTGGTCGGACACGTCGGCCTCGTCGAAAGCCGGGTCGTCGAACGACGCCGGACGCTGGTCGGCGTACGTGCCGCGGTCCTGCGGCATCGCCGGCGGGAGGCTGCGCCCGCCCTCCGGCGTGATCCGGTAGTGCGGCGCGAGGTGCCACGCGTAGACCAGGAAGGGGTCGCCGGTCGCGGCGAAGTCGCGGATCGAGTCGTCGGTGTGCTCCTCGATGACCGTCGTGATGTAGCTGTCGGTGTAGCGCGTGGGAGTGCCGTCGCCGGTCATCGTGAAGTTCACGTAGTCGTAGGTGCCGCGGGTCAGCGCGTCCCACCGCGTCCAGCCCGAGGGTCGTGCGTCCTGCGGGTGGTAGCCGTTGAGGAACTTGCCCGCGAAGCCGGTCTGGTAGCCCGCGTCGCGGAACCACCGGCTCGCCTCGCGGGTCGGGTCGAGCGCCTGGAAGCCGCCGTGCTCGCCGCGGTTGTGCTGCACGCCGTTGTTCTGCGCGTACTGACCCGTGGCCAGCTGGGCGCGCGCCGGGCAGCACAGCGGGTGCGGAGAGATCGCGTCGGTGAACTCCATGCCCTGGTCGGCGAGCAGGCGCCGCGTGATCGGCATGTGGTCCAGGTCGTCGTCGCGCATGTCGTCGGTCAGCACGAAGACGATGTTGGGCTGCGTGGGAGCGGCCGCGTCCGCGGGTGCCTGCGTGCCCTGCGCGAGGCTGACCGCATCCGATCCGGCCCCGGAGCCGTCGATGGCGGTCACCGTCGCGAGGGTGGCGACGAGCACGACCAGCAGAGCAGCCGCGATCGACTGTGCCCACGCTCGCATCTACGCATTCCTCGCCGGGCCCGTGAAGGACCTGTGTCTCGCCCCTGTGTCGGCGCAACAGTAGGCGGCGTGCGGGCGCCTTCCCAAGGCGACACGACGACTGGGGCGAAGGTGCCCCGAACCGTTACGCTTTCACCTCGCCGACGCCTGCGATCCACGACCAGAAAGAGCACCAGCGCCGACCATGGACGAGAGTCAAAGTCCCCGCACGACCGCACTGATCCTCGGGTGCGCGTCGTGACCCCCTTCGTGCTGCTGCTCGTCTCGCTGGCCCTCGTGGCCGCCTGCGGACTCTTCGTCGCAGCCGAGTTCTCCTTCGTCACCGTCGACCGGCCCAGCGTCGAGCGCGCCGCGGCCTCCGGTGACGAGGGCGCCCGTGGCGTCCAGCTCGCGCTGCGCTCGCTGTCGACCCAGCTGTCGGGCGCCCAGGTCGGCATCACCGTGACCAACCTGGCCATCGGCTTCCTGGCCGAGCCCGCCATCGCCGACCTCATCCACGACCCGCTCGCGGCCGTCGGCGTGCCCGAGGGCGCGGTGACCCCGCTGTCGCTCTTCCTCGGCCTCGCCCTCGGCACCGTGATGACGATGATCTTCGGCGAGATGGTGCCCAAGAACATCGCCATCGCCAAGCCGCTCGAGACCGCGCGCAACACCCAGGGCTTCATGCGTGGCTTCACCGCGCTCACCAAGCGCCCGATCCGCGTCCTCAACGGCTCCGCCAACGCGATCGTCCGGCGCCTGGGGATCGAGCCGCAGGAGGAGCTCCGCTCGGCCCGCAGCTCGCAGGAGCTCTCCTCGCTGGTCCAGCGCTCCGCGGACCAGGGCACCCTCGACGCCGACACCGCCGAGCTCGTCGAGCGCTCGGTCGAGTTCGGCACCCGCACCACCGGCGAGATCATGACGCCTCGCGTGCGCACCACGACCGTCGAGGACGGCGACCGCGTCTCCGCCGTCATCGACCTCGCCCGCCAGACCGGCCACTCGCGCTTCCCGGTGCTCGACGCCGAGGACGTCGTCGTCGGCACGGTCCACGTCAAGCACGCGGTCGCCGTGCCCGTGCACGAGCGGGCCACCACCCGGATCAGGCACGTGATGGTCAGGCCGGTCGTGGTCCCCGACAGCCTGCGGCTCGACCCGCTCCTCGCCCTGCTCCGCCAGGACGGCTTCCAGATGGCCATCGTGCTCGACGAGTACGGCGGCCACGCCGGGATCGTGACGCTCGAGGACGTCGTCGAGGAGATCGTCGGCGACATCTCCGACGAGCACGACCGCCTCGGCGCCCGCATCCGCCAGCGGCGCGACGGGAGCTGGACGCTGTCCGGCCTGCTGCGCCCCGACGAGGTGGAGGACGTCACCGAGGTCGAGCTGCCCGACCACGAGGACTACGACACCGTCGCCGGCCTCGTCATGCGCGAGCTCGGCAAGATCCCGCAGCCCGGCGACCGCGTCGAGCTCGCCGTGCCCGACCGCAGCGACCCGCACGAGCTCCGCGAGCGCCTGGTCACCCTGACCGTCGAGCGGATGGACGGCCTGCGCATCGACCGCCTCGACCTGCGGGTCGTGGCGACCGCCGACGTGGCCGCCGCGAAGGCGGGTGCCTCCCGTGAGCAGTGACCTCTTCGGCGTCGTCCTCGCCGTCGTCCTCCTGGCGCTCAACGCGTTCTTCGTCGGCTCGGAGTTCGCGCTGCTCGCCGCGCGGCGCAGCCAGATCGAGCCGCGTGCCCAAGAGGGCTCGCGGGCCGCCCGCACGACCCTGCGCGCCATGGAGAACGTCTCGCTCGTGATGGCCGGGGCCCAGCTCGGCATCACCGTCTGCTCGCTCGGCCTCGGTGCCATCGGCGAGCCCGCGGTGGCCCACCTGCTCGAACCCCTCTTCCACCAGGCCCGCCTGCCCGACGACCTGCTCCACCCGGTGTCCTTCGTGGTCGCCATGTCGATCGTGGTCTACCTCCATGTCGTGCTGGGCGAGATGGTGCCGAAGAACATCGCGCTGGCCGGTGCCGACCGCGCCGCGATGGTGCTGAGCCCGCCGATGATGGTGATCGTCACGGTGCTCCGCCCCGTCATCGGCCTGATGAACATGATGGCCAACGGCGTGCTGCGCCTGCTGAGGATCGAGCCCAAGGACGAGGTGCACTCGAGCTTCACCCGCGAGGAGGTCGCCGCGCTCGTCGAGGAGTCGCGCGGCGAGGGCCTGATCGAGGCCGAGGAGTACGACCGCCTCGCCGGCGCGCTGGGCTTCACCGAGAAGGCCGTGTCGTCGATCCTCATGACGCCCGACACCCTGGCCACCGTGGCTCCCGGCTCGACGGTGGCCGACGTGGAGGCCGTCTGCGCCTCGACCGGGTTCAGCCGGTTCCCGGTGGCGACCGCCGACGGCTCGCTCCTGGGCTACCTCCACATCAAGGACGCCCTGGAGTCCGACGACGACAAGCGCTCGCGGGTGATCGAGGACAAGTGGATCCGGCCGTTCGCGACCGTCCACCCCGACGACCTGCTCCACGACGCCCTGGAGAGCCTGCAGGTCAAGGGCGCGCACATGGCCCGTGTCGTGCAGCGCGACGGTGCGGTCGTCGGCCTCGTCACCCTCGAGGACGTGCTCGAGGAGCTCGTCGGCGAGATCCGGGACGCGGCACACCACGACGTGTCCACGGCCGACGCCTGAGCGCTCGGTAGGGTTCGACCGTGCCAGAGGAAGCGTCCCGCGTCTGGACCGTGCCCAACGTCATCAGCGTGGTGCGGCTCGCAGGTGTGCCGTTGTTCCTGTGGCTGGTCCTGGGACCCGAGGCCGACGCGATCGCGCTCGTCGTGCTGATGGTGGCCGGCTTCACCGACTTCCTCGACGGCTGGCTCGCCCGGCGGCTCAACCAGTACTCCCAGCTCGGCGAGATCCTCGACCCGGTCGCGGACCGCCTCTACATCCTCGCGGTGGTCGTCGGGCTGTTCCTGCGCGACATCATCCCCTGGTGGGTCGCGGTCGCCCTGCCGCTGCGCGACCTGCTCCTGTGGGGCCTGGTGCCGATCCTGCGCACGCGCGGCTTCTCGGCGCTCCCGGTGCACTTCCTCGGCAAGGCGGCGACGTTCAACCTGCTCTACGCCTTCCCGCTGCTGCTGCTCGGCGAGGGCGACGGCATCGTCGCCACGCTCGCCCGCACCTTCGGCTGGGCGTTCGCCTGGTGGGGGATCGGCCTCTACTGGTGGGCCGGCGTGCTCTACGCGTGGCAGGTGCGCAAGCTGGTCCGCGACACACCACGGCGCACGTCGCCGGCCAGCGACCATGCCTGACACCCGACACGCCCGGGCCGGGACCCGCACCGACCTTCCCGACCACGTGACGACGCCGCTGCTGTCGCTCATCACCGCGCGCTCGATGGACGAGGACTACGCGCACGTCGCCCGGCAGCGGGCGGCGGCAGGAGTGGTGCGGGAGTCGCCGGGGCGTGGCCGACCGCACTGGGCCAGCCTGGTCGCGATCGGCGTGCTCGGCGTGATGGCCGCGATCGTGGCCGCGCAGACCGACCGCGAGGCAGAGGTCAACGAGCTGAGCCGGGCCGCCCTCGTGGAGCAGATCGACACCCGCCGCGACGAGGTGCGCGACCTGCAGCACGACGTCGGCGAGCTCACCCGGTCCAACGCGCAGGCCGCCAGCAACATCACCACCGTCCAGGGCCAGCTCGACGACATCGACAGCCGGGTGCGACGCGCGGAGCTCAACACCGGCTTCTCGGTGGTGCACGGCCCCGGCGTGCGGATCACCGTCGACAACCGTCCCGGGGTGGACGTCAACAGCGAGATCCGCGACGAGGACCTCGCCATCCTCGTCGACGGCCTGTTCGAGGCGGGCGCCGAGGCGATCGCGATCAACGACCAGCGGATCAACGCCCTCGGCGGCATCCGCAACACCAACCGCGCGATCCACGTCAACGGCCGCCCCGTCAACGCGCCCTACGTCGTCGCCGCCATCGGCGACCCGAAGACGCTCCAGGCCAGGCTGCTCGAGTCCAGCGAGGGGCAGGAGTGGTTCGCGCTCGTCAACGGCCTCGATTTCCTCTACACCCCGCAGAATGTGGACGACATCCGCCTTCCGGCTGCGCCCGAGAGGCCGTTGCGTGATGTGATCGAGGAGAATGCCGATCCGGACGGCACACCTGGAGGAGGGGGCAACGCGCCATGATCGCCGCGCTCGGACTGGTCTTCGGCGTCATCGCCGGCCTCCTGTTCGCCCCCGACGTGCCGCTGGGCCTGCAGAACTACCTGCCCATCGCCGTCGTGGCGGCGCTCGACGCCGTGTTCGGCGGCCTGCGTGCCTACCTCGACGGCATCTTCGACGACAAGGTCTTCGTCGTCTCGTTCGTGAGCAACGTCGTGATCGCCGCCGCGATCGTCTACCTCGGCGACCAGCTCGGCGTCGGCGCCCAGCTGACCACGGGAGTCGTCGTCGTCCTCGGCATCCGGATCTTCTCCAACGTGGCGGCCATCCGGAGGCACGTCTTCCATGCCTGACCAGCCCGACCAGCCCGACCAGCCTGACCAGCCCGACGCCACGCCCGGTCCACGGCCCGATCCCGAGAGCCCCGGTCGCGAACGCCTGCGCCACGCGTTCGTGAAGCCGTCGCGGCGACAGGGCGTCGTCGCGGTGCTGCTCGCCGTCCTCGGGTTCGCGTTCGTCGTCCAGGTGCAGGACACCGCAGCCAACGACACCTACGCCGGTCTGCGCGAGGGCGAGCTGATCCAGGTGCTCGACGGGCTCACCGGCACCGCCGAGCGGGCACGTCGCGAGGTCGACCGGCTCGAGGGACGGCGCGACGAGCTGAGCAACGAGAGCCAGGCGCGAGCCGCTGCGCTCGACGAGGCCGAGCAGCGCGTCCGGACGCTCAACATCATCGCCGGCCTGGTGCCCGTCTCCGGGCAGGGGCTGCGCATCACGATCACCGAGTCCACCAGCCGGGTCAGCGTCGGGTCGTTGCTCGACACGGTGCAGGAGCTGCGGACGGCCGGGGCCGAGGCGATGGAGCTCAACGACACGATCCGGCTGGGTGCCGACAGCTCGTTCGAGAACGCCGTGGGCGGGATCGAGCTCGACGACCAGCTCCTGGAGCCGCCCTACGTCCTCGACGTCATCGGCGACACCCACAACCTCCGGACCGCCCTCACGTTCTCGAGCGGTCCGGTCGAGACCCTCGAGACGCTCGACGGTGCCGGCGTGACGATCGAGGAGCTCGACAAGGTCGAGATCACGAGCGTCCGCGAGGCCCCGCGACCTGAGTATGCGGAGTTCGGCACGGGCCAGTAGCCTGCCGCCATGTATCCGGAGAACCTGAAGTACACCGCCGAACACGAGTGGGTCCGCACCCCCGGCGAGGCCGAGGGCTCGGTCCGGGTCGGCATCACCGACTTCGCGCAGGACGCCCTCGGCGACATCGTGTACGCCTCCCTGCCGCAGGTCGGCGACCAGGTCACGGCGGGGGAGACCTGTGGTGAGCTGGAGTCGACGAAGTCGGTCAGCGACATCTACGCGCCGGTGAGCGGCGAGGTCGTCGCGGTCAACACCGCGCTCGACTCCACGCCGGAGCTGGTCAACAGCGACCCCTACGAGGCCGGGTGGCTGTTCGAGGTCGGTGGCGCCGACGCCGCGCAGGTGGACGGGCTGATGGACGCCGCCGCCTACCAGGCCGGCCTGGACGGCTGACCAGCACACCGATTCCGGCTGCGGCTCATCACCGGGCTGATAGGTTCGGACCAACCATCAACCTCAACCCTCGGCTGAGGGTTGGGCGTCGATCCGTCGAGGAGCATCCATGCCGTTCTGCACCGCCTGTGGCAAGCAGAACCCCGACGACGCGCGCTTCTGTGCCCAGTGCGGCACGAAGCTGCTCGCCGGGGAGGACACCGGGTCGAGCCCGGTCGAGACCACAGCGACCATCACCTTCGGCGTGCCCGACCAGCGCGAGTCCTCCGACCGGCAGCTGAGCCCGGTCGACGCCGCCGCGGTCGACGCACTCCCCGAGGGCCACGCGCTCCTGGTCGTCCAGCGCGGCCCGAGCGCCGGTAGCCGGTTCCTCCTCGACGTGGACGTGGTCGGTGCGGGCCGGCACCCCGACAGCGAGATCTTCCTCGACGACGTGACCGTGTCGCGCCGGCACGCGGAGTTCCGCCGTACGGGCCCGGGCTACACCGTCAGCGACGTCGGCAGCCTCAACGGCACCTACGTCAACCGCGACCGGATCGACTCCGTCGAGCTCAACGACGGCGACGAGGTCCAGATCGGCAAGTACCGCCTCGTCTTCTTCTCCTCCCACCCGGACAACTGATCCGTGAGTGCCTCGACCTCTCCGGGCCCGAGTCGCGGCGCCCGCCTCACCATCGGGCAGGTCCTCGACCAGCTGCGCTCGGACTTCCCGGGCGTGACGATCTCGAAGATCCGCTTCCTGGAGGACCAGGGCCTGGTCAAGCCCGAGCGCACGCCCGCGGGCTACCGCAAGTTCTCCCCGCAGGACGTCGACCGGTTGCGCTACGTCCTGACGATGCAGCGCGACCACTACCTGCCGCACAAGGTGATCGGCGAGCACCTCGACGCGATCGACCGAGGCCTGGAGCCGCCGGCCATCGAGGGCGTCGTCCCCACCGTCCCCAAGGTCGCGCTCAGCGCCGACGGCCTGCCCAGCCCGGAGTCGTTCCGGCGCACGAGCGACCTGCGGCTCTCGCGACGTGAGCTGGTCAAGGTCGCCGACATCTCCGAGGAGCTGCTGGCCGAGCTGGAGCAGTTCGGCCTGGTCACGGCCCGCACCGGGACCGGGCACTTCGACTCCGACGCCCTCGTCGTCGCGCAGACCGCGCGCGAGCTGGCCGACTTCGGGTTCGAGCCGCGTCACCTCCGGGCGTTCAAGACCGCCGCCGACCGCGAGGTCGGCCTCGTCCAGCAGGTCGTGGCGCCCATCTCCCGCGGCCGCGACGCCGCCGCCAGTGCGAGGGCCGAGGACGCCACGTCCGAGATCGCGGCGCTGTCCGTGCGCCTCCACGCGACCCTGGTGAAGGTCGGGCTCGACCGCGGCTGAGCGGCCGGCCGGCCCTCGGCCCATCCTCGGCCCACCCCCGGCCCACCCCCGGCCTCGCGCAAGGGCCCCGTGGGTAGGGTGGCTGCATGCGTGAGATGGACGTCGTCGGAGTCCGCGTCGAGATGCCCTCCAACCAGCCGATCGTGCTCCTGCGCGAGGTCACGGGGGAGCGCTACCTGCCGATCTGGATCGGGGCCGTCGAGGCGACCGCGATCGCGTTCGCCCAGCAGGGGGTGACCCCGCCCCGGCCGCTGACGCACGACCTGATGCGCGACGTGCTGGCCGCCACCGGCCAGCGACTCGACGAGGTGCGCATCGTCGAGGTCCAGGACAACATCTTCTACGCCCAGCTCGTCTTCGACGGGGGCGCCGAGGTCGGCGCCCGGCCCTCGGACTCGATCGCCCTCGCGCTGCGCACCGGCACTCGGATCGTGTGCGCGGAGGCGGTGCTCGAGGAGGCCGGCCTGGCCGTGCCGGCCGAGCAGGAGGACGAGGTCGAGCGGTTCCGCGAGTTCCTCGACCACGTCTCGCCGGACGACTTCGAGTCGCCGGACAACCCGCAGTAGCCGTCCCAGCCGTCCCATCACTGCTCTCCAGCACCTCGAGAAACACTCACCCTCGACCTGAGGTCGAGGGTTGGCGACACGCCGGGGCCGTGGATGGACAACCCGGTGCCGCGGGCATACCTTGAACTGTCTCTGTTGTAACTCCACCGCTGTGGTTGTCGGTCCTCCGGCACCGGGGCGGGCCCTTCCCCCAGGAGTTACCGCTCAGCGGAGGAACTGACCTGGAGGGTCACTGTGGCTAGCAACGAGAACGACCCCGGCGCCGACGCCGCCGCGATCAAGGCTGCGGCCGACGCTGCGGACGCCGCCGAGGAGCAGGGACTGCTCTTCGACGACGACGTCTCCCCGCTGCCGAGCGACACCGGCTACCGCGGCCCGACCGCGTGCAACGCGGCCGGCATCACCTACCGCCAGCTCGACTACTGGGCCCGCACCGGCCTGGTGGAGCCGAGCGTGCGGGGTGCCGCGGGGTCCGGCTCCCAGCGCCTCTACTCCTTCCGCGACATCCTGATCCTCAAGGTCGTCAAGCGTCTCCTCGACGCCGGCATCTCGCTGCAGCAGATCCGCACCGCGACCGCCCACCTGCGCGAGCGCGGCACCGACGACCTGACGCGCGTGACGCTGATGAGCGACGGCGCCTCGGTCTACGAGTGCACCAGCAACGACGAGGTCATCGACCTCCTCCAGGGCGGGCAGGGCGTGTTCGGCATCGCCATCGGTGGTGTGTGGCGCGAGATCGAGGGCACCCTCGCCGAGCTGCCCAGCGAGCGCACCGCCGAGGAGCCGGCGGCACCGGTTGCCGGCGACGAGCTCGCCGCCCGTCGCGCCGCACGCCAGACGGGCTGACCCGCCCCGAGCGACCCGGATCCTCCACCCCGAACGACCGCAGAACCCGTCGAAGCCACCCGAAACACCGGGTGGCTTCGTCCATTTCTGTTGCGTATCGCTAAACTCGTGGTGCTGACATCCCATGCGGGAGAGTCACGCAGGCAGGCCCCGAGCAGTCGGGACGGACCGGCCGCCGTGCGCCGAAGGGGCAATTCCTCCCCGGAACCTCTCAGGCACCCGGACCGCATGGGTTGGCACTCTGGAGGTCACCCGGCCGACAGAGGGGGAGGTCCACCTCGTGACCTCTGGGAGCTCCTGTGACGGACGCCACCGCCAGCCCTTCGACGACGACGAGCGACGACCACCGGCTCGGTGAGTTCGTCGCGCGGCACATCGGCCCGGACGAGACGTCCGTGGCCCGCATGCTGGAGGCGGTGGGGCACGAGTCCCTCGAGTCGCTGATGTCGGCCGCCGTCCCCGGGGGCATCAGGTCCGCCGTCGCTCTGGACCTGCCCGATGCGCTGGACGAGGAGGCCACCGCCCGCGCGCTGCGCGCCCTCGCCGCGCAGAACCATCCGGCCGAGGCCATGATCGGCCTGGGCTACCACGCGACGATCACCCCGCCGGTGATCCGGCGCAACGTGCTCGAGGACCCGTCCTGGTACACCGCATACACGCCCTACCAGCCCGAGATCTCCCAGGGCCGCCTCGAGGCGCTGCTGAACTTCCAGACGGTCGTCGCCGACCTCACCGGGCTCCCCACCGCCAACGCCTCGCTCCTCGACGAGGGCACCGCCGCGGCCGAGGCGATGACGCTCGTACGTCGTGCGCAGCGCGGCGCGACCGGCCCCTTCGTGGTCGACGCGGACGCGCTCCCGCAGACGATCGACGTGATCCGCACCCGCGCCGAGGCGATGGGCATCGAGGTGGTCGTCGCCGACCTCTCGTCCGGCCTGCCGGACGGCGACTTGTGCGGCGTGCTGGTGCAGTACCCCGGCGCCAGCGGTGCCGTGCGCGACCCCCGTCCGGTGATCGACGCCACCCACGAGCGTGGTGGGCTGGCCGTCGTGGCTGCCGACATCCTGGCCCTCACCCTGCTCGAGGCGCCCGGCACCTTCGGCGCCGACGTGGTGGTCGGCTCGTCCCAGCGCTTCGGCGTACCCCTGTTCTACGGCGGCCCGCACGCGGGCTTCATGTCCGTCGCGGCGGGCCTCGAGCGGCACCTGCCCGGTCGTCTGGTCGGCGTCTCGGTCGACGCCGAGGGCCGCCCGGCCTACCGACTCGCCCTCCAGACCCGCGAGCAGCACATCCGCCGCGACAAGGCCACGTCCAACATCTGCACCGCGCAGGTGCTGCTCGCCGTGGTCGCCTCGATGTACGCCGTCTACCACGGACCCGAGGGGCTGCGACGGATCGCGCGGCGCACCCACGACCACGCCAGCCGGATCGCCGCCTCGCTGCGGGCCGGGGGAGTGGAGGTGGTCAACGAGACGTGGTTCGACACGCTCACCGTCGCCGTGCCGGGGCGCGCGGCCGACGTGGTGTCCGCCGCCCGCCAGGTCGGGCTGCACCTGCGCCTGGTCGACGCCGACCACGTCGGTGTCTCCACCTCCGAGCGCACCACCCACTCGACGGTCTCAGCAGTGCTCAGGTCGTTCGGCGTCGCCGCGGCTGACGACGTCGTGTCGGGGCTGCCGGAGGCCCTGGGCCGCACCACCGAGTTCCTCACCCACGAGGTCTTCAACTCCCACCGCAGCGAGACCCAGATGCTGCGCTACCTCGCCAGGCTCTCGAACCGCGACTACGCGCTCGACCGCGGCATGATCCCGCTGGGCTCGTGCACCATGAAGCTCAACGCGACCACCGAGATGGAGCCGGTGAGCCTGCCGGGCTTCGCGGACCTGCACCCGTTCGCCCCGGCCCAGGACGCCGCGGGCTACCGCGAGCTCGTCGACGACCTCGAGGGGTGGCTGGCCGAGGTCACCGGCTACGACACGGTCTCGGTGCAGCCGAACGCCGGGTCCCAGGGCGAGCTCGCCGGCCTGCTCGCGATCCGCGGCTACCACCACGGCAACGGGGACACGGGCCGCGACATCTGCCTGATCCCGTCCTCGGCCCACGGCACCAACGCCGCCTCCGCGGTCATGGCGGGCATGAAGGTGGTCGTGGTGAAGGCCGCCGACGACGGCTCGGTCGACCTCGACGACCTGCGGGCCAAGTGCGACCAGCACGCCGACACGCTCGCCGCGATCATGGTGACGTACCCCTCGACCCACGGGGCCTACGAGGACACCATCACCGACCTCTGCAAGATCGTGCACGACCACGGCGGCCAGGTCTACGTCGACGGCGCCAACCTCAACGCGCTGCTGGGCTTCGCCCGGCCCGGTGAGTTCGGCGGCGACGTGTCCCACCTCAACCTCCACAAGACGTTCTGCATCCCGCACGGCGGCGGCGGCCCCGGCGTCGGCCCGGTCGCCGTCCGCGCCCACCTCGCGCCGTACCTCCCCTCCCACGGCTGGCACCCGGAGGAGCAGAAGCGCGCCGGCATCGGTCCGATCAGCGCCGCGCCCTACGGCTCGGCCGGGATCCTGCCGATCACCTGGGCCTACATCCGGATGATGGGAGCCGAGGGGCTCACCCGTGCGACCGCCGTCGCGGTGCTGTCGGCCAACTACATCGCCACCCGACTCGGGGAGCACTTCCCGGTCCTCTACCGCGGCCACGGCGACCTCGTCGCCCACGAGTGCATCCTCGACCTGCGCCCGCTGACCAAGGCCAGCGGCGTGAGCGTCGACGACGTCGCCAAGCGCCTCGTCGACTACGGCTTCCACGCGCCGACCATGTCGTTCCCGGTCGCCGGGACGCTGATGGTCGAGCCGACCGAGTCCGAGGACCTCGCCGAGATCGACCGCTTCTGCGACGCGATGATCGCCATCCGCGGCGAGATCGCCCGCGTCGAGGCGGGGGAGTGGGCGCCCGAGGACTCGCCGTTGCGGCACGCGCCGCACACGGCTCGTGCGCTCGTCGGAGAGTGGGACCGCGCCTACTCCCGCGAGGTCGGCGTCTTCCCGCAGGGCGTCGACCCCGACAAGTACTGGCCGCCGGTGGCCCGGATCGACCAGGCCTACGGCGACCGGAACCTCGTGTGCGCCTGCCCGCCGCCGGAGGCCTTCGCCCAGGACTGACGTCGATGGCGCGGTGGCTCTAGGGTCCTGCCGTGAGCGATCAGCGTCAGCGACTCCTCGACGTCGCCCAGGCCGAGGGCCGGTTGACCTCCGTGGTCGGCGCGGTCCTCGACCGCTACGGCGCGGTCTGGGCCGGCGGCGCGGGCGACGCGCCGGGCCTCGACGGGCAGTACCGGATCGGCTCGATCACCAAGACGTTGACCGCCGTCCTGGTGATGCAGGCGCGCGACTCCGGGGTGCTCGACCTGTCGGACCCGCTGTCGGCCCACCTCGGCGACGTCGGCTACGGCGAGACCACGATCCGCGACGTCCTGGCGCACACCTCCGGCATGCAGAGCGAGCCGCGGGGCCCGTGGTGGGAGCGGACCCGCGGCTCCGACTTCTCCGCCCTGGCTGCCGCGAACGACGGCTCGGGTCGCGTGGCCCGGGCCGGCGACTGGTTCCACTACTCCAACCTCGGCTACGGGCTCCTCGGCGAGGTGGTCGCCCGTCGACTCGGCGCGCCGTGGCGCGTGCTGGTCGCGGAACGGCTGCTGCAGCCGCTGGGCATGCGGGCGACGTCGTACCTCCCGCGGCCGGGGGCGCAGCCGGGCTGGAGCGTGGACCACTTCACCGGCATCCGCATGCACGAGCCCCTCACCGACACCGGTGCGATGGCCGCGGCCGGCCAGCTCTGGTCCACGCTCGGCGACCTCGTCACGTGGGGGCAGGTGCTCGGCGGGTCGCGCCCCGACGTGCTGCCTGCTGCCACGCTGGCGGAGATGCAGCGGCCCGTCACCCCCGACCACGGGCTCGGCCTGATGCTCGGCGTGCACCCCGGCGGCCGCCTCATCGGGCACAACGGCTCGATGCCCGGCTTCCTGGCCGCCCTCTACGTCGACCCTGACAGCGGGATCGGCGCCGCCGTCCTGACGAACGCCACGACCGGGATCGATCCGCGTGACCTCGCGATCTCGCTCATCGAGGGCGATCCGGACGCCGCGGACGAGCGTCCGCCACCGTGGCGGCCCACCCTCGAGCTGCCCGGCGAGGTGCTCGGGGTCCCGGGCCTGTGGTTCTGGGGCAACTCCGCCTACGACGTGCGGTGGCACAACTCCGGGCTGGAGCTGCGGCCGATCGCGCGCGGGGGAGCGGTGAGCGACCGCTTCGAGCTCGTCGACGGGCGGCTGGTCGGCGTCCTGGGCTACCACCGTGGCGAGCACCTCCGCGTCGTACGACGTCCGGACGGGTCGATCCGCAACCTCGAGTGCGCCTCGTTCGTCTACACACGGAGGCCCTACGACCCCGAGCCCGGGCTCGGCTAGGGTCGGCCACCCACAGATCTCGGGGGAGACCATGCGCGCCAACCTGCACGTCAACCTGCACCGCCCTGCCCGCCTCGCCGTCGTGGCGGCCGTCGTCGTCGCCTTCTGCGCCACGCTGCTCACCGGCGGCAGCGCTGATGCCGCGCCCCGCGGCAAGGACGGCCTCACCGGCTACGCCTTCGACGCGCGGTGCGCGCCGACCCAGGAGCAGATGGACGCCTGGCTGACCTCGTCGCCGTTCTGGGGCGTCGGGGTCTACATCGGCGGGTCGACGGCGTCGTGCCGCACCACGGAGACCGATCCCGGCCAGCCGCACCTCGACGCCACCTGGGTGTCGCGTCAGCGGTCCGCCGGCTGGCGGGTGCTGCCGATCTGGGTCGGGCCGCAGGCCGCGTGCTCGGCCTACGGGGACCTGATCGACCCGAACCCGGCGGGCGAGTACGCCGCCGCTGACGCACGCGGCCGGGCCGAGGCCACCGCCGCCGTGGCCCGGGCCCGCGAGCTGGGCGTCGCGTCCCGCACGACGCTCTGGTACGACCTCGAGGGCGGCTTCGACGTCGCCGACGAGGACTGCCGGCGCTCGGCGCTGCGGTTCCTCAGCGGCTGGACCGAGGCCCTCCACGACCTCCGGTACCGCTCGGGCGTCTACTCCAGCATCTCCGCCGGCATCCACGTCCTCGACAACGCCGACAACCTCTCGCCGGGGTCGTACGCCATGCCCGACCAGGTCTGGTTCGCGTGGGACAACAACCGGGCCGACGTCGACGTCGACCCCCGCTGGGTCCGCAAGGACAGCTGGGAGGGCGAGCGGGTGCACCAGTACCAGCTGCACACCGCGGCCACCTACGGCGGAGTCCCGCTGACGATCGACCGCAACTTCCTCGAGCTCGACGCCGGCTCGCAGGCGCCGCGCACGCTCCTGGCGTGCGGGCGCACCGACCTCGACCTCCGGTCGTACCCCCGCCTCCGCACCGGTCGCAGCGGTGACGCGGTGAAGGCGCTCCAGTGCCTGCTGCGGAAGCACGCCGGCTACCGCGCGCGCCTCGACGGGCGCTACGACGCCCAGGTCGCCCGCGCGGTGACGAAGTTCCAGCGCCGCCACGACCTGGAGCGGACCGGGAGGACCGACCCCGCGACGTGGACCGCCCTGTTCGCCCGGGGGTCGAAGCCGCTGATGAAGGTGGGCTCCTCCGGCGACGCCGCGCTCCGGCTCCAGCGAGCGCTGCGCGCCTCCGGCCCCCGCTCGGTGAAGGTCACGGGAGTCGTCACGGACCGGACGACCCGGGCCGTCGCCCGCTACCAGCGCCGCCTCGGGCTCGACGCCACCGGAGTCGTCACGACCGACACCTGGAAGGCCCTCCAGACCGGCGCGCACTGACCGGCGTTTCCCGCCTCGTTTCGGCTGCCGCGCCGCAGGGCTGGGGCTAGTGTTGCCGCCGGGCGCATCCATGGCGCACCGCATCCGTCAAAGGGGAATGACATGGGACTGTTCCAGGCTGTCAGCGGCGCCATCGGAGGCACGCTCGCCGACCAGTGGCTCGACTTCTACGGCGTGCCGGACGGGCTCCCCGCCACCGCAGCGCTGTTCCCGGCGGTGGCCAAGGGGCAGAACGCCGGGCGCGGCAGCAACACCCGCGGCTCCGAGGGCGTGATCACCAACGGCTCGAAGATCGTCGTGCCCGAGGGCTACGGACTCGTCCTGGTCGAGGACGGCGCCTTCACCGGCTTCGCCGCCCAGCCCGGCGGCTACATCTGGGACTCGGAGGAATCCGCGTCGCAGTCGGTCTTCTCCGGAGGCGGCCTGGTCGACTCGCTCATCAAGCAGAGCTGGGAGCGCTTCAAGTTCGGTGGTCGCCCCGGCTCGCAGCAGACCGCGATCTTCGTCGCGCTCAAGGAGCTGCCCAACAACAAGTTCGGCACCCAGTCGGAGATCTACTGGGACGACGCGTTCCTCAACACGCAGGTCGGCGCGATCACCCGCGGGACCTACACGCTGAAGATCAGCGACCCGCTGACCTTCATCCGCAACTTCGTCTCCGCGGCCGTCATCAACGGCCACGGCGTCTTCGACTTCACCGACATCGACAACCCGGCCGGTGAGCAGCTCTTCAACGAGGTCGTCGGCTCGCTCGCGCCGGCGTTCTCGATGTACACCAACGACCCGGCCAAGGGCAACCGGATCGCGCGGCTCCAGCAGGACTCCATCGGCTTCGCGCAGTCGCTCTCGGCAGCGGTCGAGCAGAACTACCAGTGGCGCAGCGACCGCGGGCTCGAGATCGTCAAGACCGCGATCATCTCGATCGAGTACGACGAGAACACTCGCGAGCTGCTGAAGAACGTCCAGCGTGCCGATGCCCTCTCCGGCCAGCGCGGCAACTCCAACCTGCAGGCGTCGGTCGCCGCGGGCATCGAGTCGGCGGGCGAGAACGCCGGTCCCGGCGGAGTCATCGGGATGGGCATGGCGACCGGCGGGATGGGACTCGGCGGCCTCCAGCAGCCGGCGGGCCAGCCCGCACCGGCGGCACCTGCCGCCCCGGCCGCCGCCGCACCGGCAGCGCCTGCCGAGCCTGCCGTCGACGACCCGATGGCGGTGCTCAAGCGGGCCAAGGACATGCTCGACGCCGGGCTCATCACCCAGGAGGACTACGACGCGGCGAAGGCCAAGGCGCTCGGTCTCTGAGATGACCGAGGAGAACAAGCCCTTCGACGGTCCGCCCCTCTCGCTGGAGGAGGAGCTCGCCGCCGCCCGCGCCGAGCCCGAGGCCGGTCCGGACATCAAGACCGTCAACGAGGACCTGGCCGACGGCGTCAACCGCTGTCCCAAGTGCGGGTCCACCGACGTCCGGCTGCGCGGGTCGACCGGGATGCTCGTGTGCCTGTTCTGCCGCAACGAGTGGCAGGAGTCGCGGGTCGAGGAGGAGTTCGGCCTCGGCGAGGGGATCGACGACCTGCAGGGCACCGTCATCGCCGGCGGCGCCGAGGAGATCGACGACGACGCCAACGCCGTCGTCACCCTGAAGTGCGGGGGATGCGGCGCCGAGGTGGTCGTCGACACCGCGCACGCGATGAACGCGCGCTGCCACTGGTGCCGCCACACCCTCAACATCCAGCAGCAGATGCCCAACGGCGCCGTGCCCGATGCGGTCCTGCCGTTCCGGCTCACGCACGACGAGGCGGTCACGAGGATCCGCGAGTTCGCCTCGAAGCGACAGCTCTTCGCGCACCCGCGCTTCAAGAAGGAGTTCGTCCCGGAGAACGTGCTCGGTGTCTACCTGCCCTACCTCGTGATCGACGCGCGCGCCGAGGCGACGTACGCCGGCACGGGCGAGGTGCAGACGCGCCGTTGGACGGAGAAGCACGGCGACAACAGCACCACCTACTACGCCGCCGACGTCTTCAAGGTCGACCGCACGGTGCAGTTCACCGTCGACGACCTCACCATCGAGGGCGCCGCCGACCGGGCCAGCAAGGACGAGTCGAAGACGAACAACATCGTCAACACCGTCCTGCCGTTCGACACGAAGAACGCCGTGAAGTGGAACTCCAGCTATCTCGTGGGCTTCACCAGCGAGAAGCGCGACCTCGACGTGGACGACCTCCAGCCGGTGCTCCAGGACCAGCTGCTGTCGATCGGTCGGTCGCAGGTCGAGGGCTCGATCGCCGAGTTCGACCGCGGCGTGCGGTGGGAGCAGGAGGGCCTCGACGTCGGTGGCTCGCGGTGGGTCTCGATGTACCTCCCGGTCTGGGTCTACTCCTACTTCCAGGAGGACACGAAGATGCTCCACTACATCGCCGTCAACGCGCGCACGGGCGAGACGATGGGCAGCGTGCCGGTCTCGCAGTGGCGGCTCGTCCTCGCCGCGCTGACCGTCGGCACGTTCCTCGAGGGCATTGCAGGCGTGCTCCTGGTGGCGCTGTCGTGACCGCCCTGGTGAGCGGGGTCGTCCTCGACGTCGTGGTGATGGCCTCCGATGGTCCTCCGGTCTGGCTGCTCGCGGCCGGCCCCGCGGGCGCGGTGGCGACCTACTGGGCGCTGTTCCGCTACTACCGCAACACCGACAAGTCGCACTCCTACGAGCGCGACACGATCATCGAGGCGAAGCCGGTGCAGGGCGGGCGGGAGAAGATCGACCACATCTCCAAGACCCGCAGGTCCGGCATCGACGGTGACAACAGCTCGCGCCACCGCCAGCGGGTCAACCGCCTGCGCTGACGCCGTACGACGAGGGGCTCAGACGCCCTGCGAGACGCTCGACATGTTGAAGTCGGGGATCCGCAGGGCGGGCGTCGCGGTGCGCGAGAAGTAGTCGTCGCCCCACTCGCGGCTGAAGCTCGGGACCGTGGCGGTGGCGGCGTTGAACCGGTTGAGCAGGTCGATCGGGCTCTCGTTCCACCGGAAGTTGTTGGCCGCGCCCACGATCTCGCCGTCCTCGACGACGTAGACCCCGTCGCGCGTGAGGCCGGTGAGCAGCATCGTCTGCGGGTCCACCTCACGGATGTACCAGAGGCAGGTCAGGAGCAGGCCGCGGCGGGTGGCGGCGACCAGGTCGTCGATCGTGCCGGCGCCGTCGCCCACCTCGAGGACGAGGTTGTCGATCATCGGCGTGACGGGCTGGCCGGTCATGCCCGCCGAGTGCCGCGTCTGCAGCAGACCGGTCAGCAGGCCGTCCTGGATCCAGTCGGTGCGCTCGAGCGGCAGACCGTTGTCGAAGACGGAGTCGGTGTTGTCCGACGCGCCGGCCATCACGAACGGCGCGCACTCCAGGCCGGGGTAGGCCGGGTCGGAGAAGAGGCTGACGCCCGGGGCGGCCACCTTGTCGTGGATGCGGGTGCCTCCGCCTCGGCGGCTGTAGACGGACTCGCCCTCGTGGGCGACGCGCGCGCCGGCGCCCCAGTAGGCGTCGATCATCAGGTCGGCGACCGACGACGGGGGCAGGATGGTGTCGTAGCGGCCGGCCGGCAGGTCGATGCGCCGCTCGGCCCACGCGAGCCGCTGGGCGACGGTCGCGGCCATCGTGGCGGCGTCGACGTCGCTGAAGTCGCGTGTCGCACCTCCGGTCCAGGCGCTGCGGGTGAGCGAGGTGTCCTTGGCGGTGCAGGCGTAGTGTCCGGTCGGCTGCACGTGGCGCAGCCGGAGCCCGCGCGTCGAGCCGAGGTAGGTCGTCGTCACGTCGTGGTTGACGAAGCCGTAGAGCAGGCGGTCCTCCGCGGAGGCCTGGCCGAAGGCGTCGCCGAGGGCGGGCGCGAACGCGTCGTAGACCCCGATGTCGGTGGTGGCGGGGGAGTCGTCCCAGTCGGCGGAGGTGCGTTCGCCGACGAGGTCGGCGGCGTCCTCCGAGGGGGAGCCGGCCCGGGCGGCCGCGTCGGCCGCCTCGACGAGGGCGGTGACCTGGTCGGTCGTCGCGGCGCTGCCGGACACCGAGCCCGTCGCGATGCCGCCGTCGACGGAGGCGAAGCTCACGATCGTCACCGACACCTCGGTCATCACGCCGTTGGTGGTGAGGGTGTTGTTGGCCCAGCGCAGGTTGGCGCTGGTGACGTCGCGGACGATGGCGATGCAGTCGTCGGCGCGCGACGTCGTGAGCGCGTGCTCGACGAGCTGCTGCGCGGTGGTGGAGCTGGTCATCAGTGGCCTGCCTCGTCGATGGTGTTGAGGATGTTGACGCCCCGGAACAGGGCGCTCGGGCAGCCGTGGCTGACGGCCGCCACCTGTCCCGGTTGGGCCTTGCCGCAGTTGAACGCCCCGCCGAGCACCCAGGTGTCGGGACCGCCGACGGCCTCCATGGACCCCCAGAAGTCGGTGGTGGTGGCCTGGTAGGCGACGTCGCGGAGCATCCCGTCGAGCGCGCCGTCGGTGATCTTGTAGAACCGCTGGCCCGTGAACTGGAAGTTGAAGCGCTGCATGTCGATCGACCACGACTTGTCGCCGACGACGTAGATGCCGCGCTCGACCTTCCCGATCAGGTCGTCGGTGGACAGGTCGTCGGTGCCGGGCATGAGGGAGACGTTGGCCATCCGCTGGATCGGGATGTGCCCGGGGGAGTCGGCATAGGCGCAGCCGTTGGAACGGCCGTCGTTGAGCTCGGGCTTGAGGTGGCCCATCGAGCGGTCGAGCTGGTAGCCCACGAGGATGCCGTCGCGCACGATGTCCCAGGTCTGCGTCTCGACGCCCTCGTCGTCGTACCCGACCGTGGCGAGCCCGTGCTCCAGGGTGCGGTCGCCCTGGACGTTCATCACGGGCGAGCCGTAGTGCAGGGTGCCGAGCTTGTCGTAGGTGGCGAACGACGTCCCGGCGTAGTTGGCCTCGTAGCCGAGGGCGCGGTCGAGCTCGGTCGCGTGGCCGATCGACTCGTGGATGGTGAGCCAGAGGTTCGAGGGGTCGACGACGAGGTCGTAGGCACCGGCCTCGACGCTGGGGGCCTTGAGCTTCTCGCCCAGCAGGTCCGGGACCTCGGCGATCTCGGCGTCCCAGTCCCAGTGCGATCCGGTGAGGTACTCCCACCCGCGACCCACCGGCGGCGCGACCGACGCCATCGAGTCGAAGATGCCGGTGTCGGCGTCCTCGCCGGTGGCCTCGAACCCGGGCTGGAGGCGTACGCGCTGCTGCGTGGTGCGGGTGCCGGACAGGTCGGCGTAGTACTTGTTCTCCTGCACCTGCTGGAGGAAGGCGGTCGCGTGCGCCACGACGCCCGTGCGCAGGCGCTGGGTCCAGTCGACGAGCAGGTCGGCCTTCTCCCGGGTGGGCACCTCGAGCGGGTTCACCTCGTAGCCAGAGATCCAGGTGACGTCGTCGTGGACCGGCTCCGGCGCGAGCTCGACCGGGGTCGTGGTCATCGCGGCGGCGACCTTGGCGACGGCCACCGCTGTCTCGGCGACCCGTCGTGCCTCCTCGTCGGTCAGGACCACTCCGGAGGCGAAGCCCCAGGCCCCGCCGTGCACCACTCGGACGGCGAAGCCGAGGTCCTCGGCGTCGCTGGAGGTCTGGAGCACGCCGTCGCGTGCGCCGAGGTACTGGTACCGGTTGCGCTCGAAGCGGAAGTCCGCGTGACTGGCGCCGAGCTCCTGGGCTCGGGCCAGGGCCACGTCGCCGAGGCGACGGTGCGGCGTGTCGGAGAAGGTCGGGTCGAGCCCGGGCGCACTCATGGAACGAACCTACCGAAGGATCCTCAGCCGGTCCGGAGGGACACCCGGCTTCCCTGGCGTCCGCGGTGGACCCGCAGCTGGGTGGGGATCCGGGTCTGGAGCTCGGGCACGTGGCTGACCACCCCGACCACGCGCCCGCCGTCGCGGAGGGTGTCGAGGGTGTCCATGACGTCCTCGAGGGTCTCCGCGTCGAGCGAGCCGAACCCCTCGTCGACGAACAACGTGTCGAGGTCGGCGCCGCCCGCCTCCTGCGTGATGACGTCGGCGAGGCCGAGTGCGAGCGCGAGCGAGACGACGAACGTCTCGCCCCCCGACAGCGTCGCCGGGTCGCGGCTGTCGCCGGTCCAGTCGTCGCGGACGAGGAGGCTCAGGCCACCGCGCTGCTCGCCGGCTCCACGCTGGCCGGTGTGGACGAGGGAGTAGCGCTGGTCGCTCATCGTCGACAGCCGCAGGTTGGCCGCCTCGACGACCTGGGTGAGCCGGTGGGCCAGGACATAGGCCGAGAGGCGCATCTGGAGGCGGTTGTCGGGGTGCTTGCCCTCCACGAGCGAGGAGAGGTCGGCGACGAGGTCGAGGTCGGCGCGCACGGGCTCCCACGCGACCAGGGCGTCGTCGACCTCGACGGCCAGGGCCGTGAGTCGTCGGGCCCGCTCGGCGAGGCGGGAGTGCGCCAGGCGGGCCGACGCGGCCCGCTCCCGCGCGTCGCGGTGCGCCTGGTCGAGGGCTCCGAGGTCGGGCTGCGACGACTCGGCTGCCCGGGCGAGCGCGTCGTCGGCGAGCACCTCCTCGACGCGGCCGAGGTCACGCTCGTGCTGCGCCACCTCCTCGAGCAGCAGCTCGACCCGCGACTCGTCGAGCCAGGCCGCCGCGGCGTCGGCCGACGTGGCGAACCCGGACGCGAGGGCGACCTCGTCGGCCGCCTCCCGGGTGCGGACAGCGGCTTCGCGGGCGCGGCCGAGGTCGGCCATGAGCTCGGCGCAGCGTCCGGCGAGGTGCTCCACCTGCTGGTGGAAGGAGGTCAGCGCGTCGAGGTCACCGTGCTCGCCGGCGACGGCGGCGACCTGGGTGTGCAGGTCGGTGAGCCGGGCACCGAGCACGGCGACGGTGGTGTCGTGCCCGCTGATGGATGCGACGAGGCCGGAGCGCTCCGCACTGCGGCTGGTCAGCTCGGCCCGCAGGACGGACCTCTGGTCCTCGAGGTCCTGGAGGGCGGCCGCGTCGGCGCGCGCCTCCGTGAGCTCCTGGTCGAGGCGCACCTGGTGCGCGAGGAGTGTCTCGAGAGCGTCACCGGACTCCGCGAGCGCGGTCGCCAGCTGGGTCTCGAGCCCGCGCACCTGCTGGCCGTGCGCCTCCACCACGACCTCGAGGTCGTCGACCACCCGACGTGCCGAGCGCTCCGCGGCCTCGTCGGGGGCACCGGGGGCCGGTGCTGCAGGGTGGGGGTGCTCGGCCGAGCCGCAGACCGGGCAGCTCGCTCCGACGGCGAGCTTGCCGGCGATCTCGGCCGCCATCCCGTCGAGCCGCAGCTCGCGGATCTCCACGAGGGACTCGCGGGCGACCAGCCTGGTCTCCGTGGCGTCGGCGAGCAGCTGCCGCGCGCTGGCGACCTCGTCCTCGAGACTCGCTGCGGTCCGGGCCGCGGCCACTCGTGCGCCGGCCAGCCGCAGCTCCCGGTCGATGGCGGTCGTGCGGGTGACGGCGTCGCGCGCGCGGTCGAGCAACGGGTCCAGGGCGTCGATCTCGTCGGGCAGTCGGGCGAGGGCGGCGTCGACGCGCGCGAGCTCGGCCACGGCACTCTCGCGAGCGGATCGTGCGTCGTCGAGGTCTCGGGAGACGCCGGCCGCCTCGGCTCGCAGCGGCCGGACCCTGGCCAGGTCCGTCAGGGCGCCGGCGGCACTGCGCAACAGGTCGGCGACGGAGGCCTGGTCGAGGAGGGGGGCGTCGTGCCCGTGATCGGCGAGCAGGCGCTCGAGCCGGGAGCGTGCAGCGGCGTCGGCCTCGGCGAGCCGGTCGACAGCACCACCGGCGTCAAGGGCGAGGTCGTGGAGCGGCCTGACGGCGGCGGCCCGGCGGGCGGCGTCGACGCGGGACCTGCGCTCGACGTGGGACGGCGCGGCCTCCTCCAGCGCGGCGCGCTCGCGCAGCGCTGCGTCGCGGGCGGCGTGCAGGCGGGCCAGCTCGTGCCCGGCCGTCGCGAGTCCGGCCGCGACGAGCTCGGACTCCGCGGCGAACCCGACCTCGACGAGCGCGGCCGCGGCCGTCTCGTCGGTCGCTCCTACGGACGACACGGTCCAGTCGTGCAGGGACGCCGGACGGGTCGTCCAGTCGTCGGGCGGGGACCCGCCGGCGACCTCGCTCACGCGACTCGCGAGATCGGCGATCGTGCGCTGGTGCGCCTCGGACTCGCGTCGCAGCGCGACGCGCCGGTCGCGCAGCCACCGCTCGGCGCGGTCGAAGCGCGCGGTCTGGAAGACCTGTTGCAGCAGGGCGTGACGATCCTCCGATCGGGCACGCAGGAACGCCTGGAACCGGCCCTGCGGCAGGAGGGCGACCTGGCAGAACTGGGGCAGCGTCATCCCCACCAGCCGGGTGACGAGGTGCCCGGTCTCGTCCAGGCGGGTGCTGAGCGGCACCCACTCCGGCGCACCCGGGTCGCCGGAGCGGCGCTCGGAGATGACGACGCGGGCCTGCTCGGTGGTCGTGCCCGTGCCGCGCTTCTTCGGTCGCGACCACGCGGGGGACCGGTCGATGCGGAAGCGCCGCCCCGACAGGGTCGCCTCAAGCACGACGCGCGGCACGACGTCGGTCGCGGCGTGGTCGGAGCGCAGCCGCTTGGCCGCCGCCCGGTCGCCCGGCACGTCGCCGTAGAGGGCGAAGCACACCGCGTCGAGGACGCTCGACTTGCCGGCACCGGTCGGACCGCTCAGCAGGAACAGCCCCGCGTCGGAGAGCGCGTCGAAGTCGATGGAGACGCGGTCGGCGAACGGCCCGAACGCGGTGACCTCGAGGTGGTGCAGCCTCACGGGCGGCCTCCGGTCACGAGCACGTCGAGGTCGGGGTCGTGGCAGCACGCGTCGATCGCCTGCTGGAGGAGGTCGGACTCCGCGTCGCTCGCGCCCGTGCCACGGACATGGCTCACGAAGTCGAGCGCGATGGAGTGGTCGCTCGTCCCCGGCGCGGGGCGGGCGGGCGTCCCGGGTGCGGTCACCGGAGACGGGAACTGGAGCACGAGGGTGTGGGGGAACCGCTGGCGCAGCTGCTCCATGGCGCGCACCGGGCGCCGGGCGTCGGTGAGGGTGACCTGGACCCAGTCGTCCTCGCGGTCCTCCAGGGTCGGGTCGAGCAGCAGGTCGGCGAGGGTGCCGCTGAGGCGCGAGAGCCTCCGCGGGACCGGGGCGTCGACCCAGGTGGCGTCGACGAGGCCGGAGCCGCCGAGGTCGACGAGCCAGGAGCCCTTGGACTGGTCGGCCTCGGAGAACGAGTACGCCAGTGGCGACCCGGAGTAGCGCAGCGCGGGGGCGAGGACGTGGGGACCGTGCAGGTGGCCGAGGGCGGTGTAGTCGATGCCGTCGAAGAGGCTGGTGGCGACGCGGGAGACCCCGCCGACGCTGATGTCGCGCTCGGACTCCGACGGGGTCGCCCCGGCGACGAACGCGTGGGCGAGCACGACCGAGCGGGTGTCGGCGGACCGGCCGGCGAGGTCCGCCCGGACGCGCGCCATGGCCACGGTGAGCGCGGCCTCGTGGCTGCGGCGCCCGAGCTGCCAGGGACCGAGGAGCGCGGACGGATCGAGGTAGGGGAGGGCGTGGATCGCCACCGGGCCGTGGCGGTCGTCCAGCACCACCGGAGTGCCGACCGTGGAGGCGTCGGTGCGGACGAAGACGCCGGCCGCGTCCATCAGGCGCGAGCCGAAGCCGAGGCGCTGGGCGCTGTCGTGGTTGCCGCTGCTCACCACGACCTTCGCGCGTGACGCGGCGAGCCGGGCGAACGCCTCGTCGGCCAGGGCGACCGCGTCGACGTGGGGGAGCGCGCGGTCGTAGACGTCTCCGGACACCACCACGACGTCGACCTGCTCGGACGCGACGACCTCGAGCAGGTGGTCGACGAACGCACCCTGGTGGCCCAGGAGGTCTTCGCGGTGGAAGGACCTTCCCAGGTGCCAGTCGGAGGTGTGGAGGATGCGCACGGCACGACCGTAGGACGCCGCACCGACAGCGCCGGGGCACCGCGCCGTCCGGACCTCGGGACGAGGCCGCCGAACCGGACTAGCCGGGCCAGACGGACCAGACGGACCAACCGGGACTCGATCAGCAGTAGTTGACCGAGCGACCCGGTGAGGTGAACCCCCACAGCTCGATGCCGGCCTCCTGGGCCAGGCGGGCGGCGAGGCTGGTCGGCGCCCCGACCGCGACGATGGAGCCGATCCCGCTGGCCGCGGCCTTCTGGACGAGCTCGAACCCGACCCGACCGCTCAGCACCAGGCAGGCGGCAGCCGGCGCGTCACCGGCCAGCACCCGGGCGCCGACGACCTTGTCGACCGCGTTGTGCCGCCCGACGTCCTCGCGCACGACGAGCAGCGTCCCGTCGGCGTCGGCCAGCCCGGCGGCGTGCACGCCGCCGGTCCTGGTGAAGAGGGTCTGCCGCTCACGCAGCGCGTCAGGGAGGCGTCGTACGACGTCCGCGGACGGGCGCTGACCGCTCCAGGGCGTGGCAGCGCGGGTCTGCAGCGCGTCCGAGACGCTGTCCTTGCCGCACACGCCGCAGGCCGACGACCCGGCGGAGGCGGCGACGTGCCGGTGGGGGAGCTCGGCGGCGCCGCTCACGCCGACCGTGACCACGTTGAACTCCTGCTCGGGGGCGAGGTCCTCGTCGGTGCAGTAGGCGACCTGGGCGATCGCCCCCGGGGCGGCGATGCCCTCGTTGACGAGCCACCCGGCGGCCAGCTCGAAGTCATGCCCGGGCGTGCGCATCGTGACCCAGGCGCGCCGCGGCTCGAGCGGCCCGACCCGCACCCGGATCTCGAGCGGCTCCTCGGTGATGAGCCGGTCCTCGCGGTCGATCCGGTCGCTCCCGCGGTGCTCGGAGACGCGCGTGCGGACCGTCGGTCCGGGGCGGCGCGTGCGCTCGGTCGTCACGGTCCGAAGCCTAGCCCGGGGGACCCTGCGGTGGTGGTCGAGATCACCCCGTCGTGGATGCGGGACGCGGCCTTCTGCGTCCGTAGAATGTAAGAGCCGCGACGGAGCGGCTACCTCTTACCAGAACTCACATCACCAGAGGGCCGGAAGCCCTCGGAAGGACAGATCCCCATGAACCCGCAGCTGCACCTCGCCCTGAGGCTCGTCGACGCACGAGCCCACTCGGACGAGGACCGTGCCCTCCTGCGCAACGTGGAGATCGCCCGCCGTGAGGAGCGCCGAGCCCGTCGCGCTGCGCGTCGCCCCCGCTGACGCAGCGCGACTCCCGCGCCCGATCCCCACATCGGGCGCACGACACCCTGTCAGTCCCCCCGGCTGGCAGGGTGTTCTCACGTCCGGCGGGTGCGGCGACGCGAGAGCGCGAGCAGACCCAGTCCGGACAGGAGCAGGCTCAGGCTCCCCGCGCCGAGCCAGACCGACGGTCCACCGGTGTCCGGGAGGACGCCGCTCCCGCCGCCCCCGCCGCCCGACCCACCGTCCGACCCGCCGCCCGGCCCGTTGCCGTCGTCGGTCGGCGAGGCCGTCGGTGAGCTCGTCGGGGTGCTGGTGGGGCTCGACGTCGGAGTCGACGTCGGAGTCGGGGTGGGAGTCGGGGTCGGGGGAGTGGTGGGCGGTGTCGTCGGCGCGGCGGCTAGCACGAAGTCCTGGCCGCCTCGGATCTCGCCCTCGGCGGTGATCGTCACGGTGTGCGAGGCCGCCGACACGACGGTGCCGGCGGGCGGGCGTACGGTGACGGTCCACGAGCCCGCGACGAGCTGGTCGAGGAAGTACTGGCCGTCGGCGTCGGTCGCGACGACGACCTGGCCGGAGGGTCCGTCGACGACCACCTCGACACCCGCCACGGGTGCACCGCCCTGGGTGACGGTGCCGCCCACGGCTCCGGGCCGTGAGAGGTCGACGTCCTGGCCGGTGAGTCCGCCGGAGGGGACGGTGACCGGACGCGGCGGGGGAGCGGTGTAGCCGGACGGCGCGACCACGCTGAGCACGTAGTCGCCCGGCGGCACGGCGTCGAGGACGTAAGTCCCGTCGCCCTCGGTGGCGACCGTGATCGGGGTGCCGCCGCCTGCCGGGGTGAGCACGACCTGCACGCCGCCGATGCCGACGCCACCTCCGGACACGGCCCCGGACACCGACGGCAGCGCGACGATGGTGAAGTCCTGGCCGACGATGGGCGACGTCGCGACGGTGATGCCCGGGATCGTGGTGCCGCCGGGGCCTGCGGACCAACCGGCCGGCACCGCGATGGAGAGGGAGTAGCCGGCGCCGGTCGCGTTGTCGTCGAACAGGTAGCTCCCGTCGGCAGCCGTCGTCGTCGTGGTGGTGCCGCCACCGGGAGCGGTGAGGGTCACCACGACCCCGGCCACCGGCCCGTCGGCGTCGGTGACGACGCCGCTGATCGGCTGCGGGACGATCTGGCGCACGTCGAAGTCGGCGCGCGAGGCGGGGTCGCCGTCGTTGCCCCGGTTGGAGACCGCGCGCTCGGCCGGTCCGACGATGGCGCACGTGTCGGGGACGTCGAGCCGGACGACGTACCCGGCCTGGGTGGCGTACTCGCCGAAGCTGTAGCTGCCGTCGGCGAGCGGCGTCGTCGTGGCGAGCACGTCGCCGAACGGCGACACGAGGGTCATCGTGGCCTGGGTGGGCGCGCAGGACCCGGTGAGGGAGACGTCGTCGACGGTTCCGCCGATCGGGCGGGCACGGCTGACGAACCACGTCTGGTAGACCGGGAAGCCCGCGCGGCGGGTGAAGGTGAGCGTCAGGCTGGTGAGGCGGATGTCGGGCTCGAACCAGCCGCTCGCGCCGTCGGTGTCGTTCGCGGCCGGGTTGCCGGTCAGGGTCGAGGTGGTCGCGCTCCAGCTGGGCAGGTCGGTGCCGCCCGCGTAGTTGAAGGGCCCGCGGTACCAGCTGTCGACCTCGGCGGCGGACACCGCCGCGCCACCGGCGTCGGTCGCCGTGACGCGGACGGCGTCGGCGTCGACGTCACCGAGCACGAAGGCCCAGCCTGTGTCGGGTGTCGGCGCTGCGAAGGTGTACGTCGTCGTCGACGGCGTCGTGACGGTGTCGGCCTTCGGCCGGAGCAGCAGGTAGGGGCTGCCGCTGCTGGTGCCGTACTTGGCGCCTGGCGGTGTGCCGGGCCCCAGGACCGCGCTGGTGCCGGCGGGGATCGACACCGGCGACCGCGAGTCCGACACCACGGTCGCCTCGGGGAACCCGGGCGAGCGCTGCGTCATCGTCGTGCGGTAGTTGTTGGCCGTGCCCTGGACAGGCGTCCAGGCCGCCCAGCGGTCGGTCAGTGCGAGTGCCGGGGCAGCGACCAGGCCGGCGCACAGCGCCCCGATCGAGACCAGAGCAGTCCTGCGTGACATCCGTGGCTCCCCCCGATGGAAACTTCCCTCGGGACGAGGGTAGACCCCTGAGCGGCTCTGGCAGGGTGGCCCGCATGACGGACGACATCCCCGCTGCCATCCCCGCTGCCATCCCCACCGACTCTCCCGCCGACAGCCCGGCCGACACCCTGCGCAGCGTCGAGCTCTCCCGGATCGGCCCGGCGCGGTTCAAGGCGACCAACGCGCGGGGCGGCGAGACGTTCTTCGGCACCGGGGGAGAGGACCCCGACTTCACGCCCGTCGAGCTGCTGCTGGCCGCGATCGCCGGGTGCAGCGCCCTCGACGTCGAGGCGATCACGCACAAGCACACGAGCAGCACGACGTTCGACGTGCGGGCCGAGGGTCACAAGGTGCGCGACGAGCACGGCAACCACATGACGGGCCTGCGGGTGTCGTTCGCCGTGGACTTCCCGGACGGCCCGGAGGGCGACAAGGCGCGCGACCGGCTCGAGAGGGCGATCGAGATGTCGCGCGACCGCCTCTGCACGGTCTCGCGGACGGTGCAGCTCGGCGAGGAGGTCGTCTACGAGCCCGTCAGCGATCGGTGAGCGACCGGTGAGGACCGGCTAGGGGATCAGCCGACGGTGACCTTCTCGATGCTGACCTCCTTGTTGGGCGTGCCGCCGCCGGCAGGGTTCGAGCCGTCGTTGCCCTCCTTGGCGATCGCGTCGAGCACCCCGAGACCGGCGTCGTCGATCGTGCCGAAGACGGTGTAGCTCGGCGGGAACTGGGAGTCACGGAAGACGAGGAAGAACTGCGAGCCGTTGGTGTCGGCGCCGGCGTTGGCCATCGCGAGCGTGCCGGCCGGGTAGGTCTCGTCGCCGCTGAGCTCGTCGGGGAACGAGTAGCCCGGGCCGCCGGCGCTGGTGCCGGTCGGGTCGCCGCACTGGAGGATCCCGAAGCCCTCCTGGTCGCCGATGCGCGGGCAGACCGTGTCGTCGTAGAAGCCCTGCTCGGCGAGCGAGACGAACGAGTTCACCGTGCACGGCGCCTTGGCGGCGTCGAGGGTCAGGCCGATGTCGCCGAAGCTCGTCGTGATGGTCGCGGTGACGGTGCCCTCGGAGGGTGCGTCGGCGTCCGGGGCGTCGACCTCGCGGGCCGGGTCCTGGCCGTCGGAGGGGTACTCGCACGTGGTGGTCGCACCGGAGCCGGCGTCGGCCGACTCGGACGGAGACTCGGAGGTGGACTCGGAGGCGGACTCCGAGGTGGACCCCGTCGGCGAGGCGCTCGAGGGGTCCGATGCGGTGTCCCCGTCGGCCTCGTTGCCGCAGGCGGAGAGGGCGAGGACGGACAGGCAGGCGGCCACGGTGGCGAGTCGCTTCAGCATGCGGGTGACTCTAGCCAGCGTCGCCTCACATCTCCTCGTGGGTGTCGGGGTCGCCGCCGAAGAGCCGGCCGTCGTCCTCCGCGAGGCCGCTGATGGCCGACATCTCGGCGTCGGTGAGCTCGAAGCCGAAGACGTCGAGGTTCTCGGCCTGCCGGCCGCTGTCGCCGGACTTCGGGATCGGCAGCGTCCCGAGCTGGACGTGCCAGCGCAGGATGACCTGCCCGGGGGAGACGTCGTACGCCGTCGCGGCCGCGGTGACCGCGTCCTCGTCGAGCGGCGCGCGGCGCTTGCCCATCGGGCTCCACGCCTCGGTGCGGATCCCGAGGCGCTCGTGCACCTCGCGCATGTGGTCCTGCGGGAAGCGGGGGTGCAGCTCGACCTGGTTGACCGCCGGCACGACCCCCGTGTCGTCGATGATGCGGGTGAGGTGCTCCTCGGTGAAGTTCGAGACGCCGATCGAGCGGACGAGGCCGTCCCTCTGGAGCTGCACGAGCGCGCGCCACGCCTCGACGTACTTCCCCTGCGAGGGGTTGGGCCAGTGGATGAGGTGGAGGTCGGTGCGCTCGACCCCGAGCCGGCCCAGAGACTCGCGCACCGACGCGACGGCGTCGTCGTACGCGTGGTGGCGGCCGGGGATCTTGCTGGCCACGAGGATCTCGTCGCGGGGCACGCCCGACCGGCGGATCGCCTCGCCGACCTCGGTCTCGTTCTCGTAGTTCACGGCCGTGTCGATGAGGCGGTAGCCGACCTCGATCGCGCTGACGATGGCGGCGGTCCCGTCCTCGTCGCGCAGGGGATAGGTGCCGAGGCCGATCGCCGGGATCGTGGTGCCGTCGTTGAGGTCGTAGGTGGGGGCCTGGGCCGGGGTGCTCGCCATGGCTCCACCGTAGGAGGCCCGGCAAGCACCCGTCAGGTGGGCGGTGCGCCCCGCTCCATCCGCAGCTCCTGGGCGTCGATCATGGACGAGGCCAGGGTGAGCGCACCGGTGCTGTAGGCGCCGATCGCGCGCTCCTCGTGCAGCGCGTCACGCATCAGCGAGATGAACTCACGGTGCAGGAGCATCTGCTGCGTGGCGTGCGTCAGCTCGTCCGGTGTGGCGTCGGCGCGTCGCTCCTCGATGCGGTCGAGCCACGACAGCGACTGCTCGGCGACGGCAGGATCGATCTTCTGGCCGTCGATGACGATCGCGTCGAGGGGGCCGAGCGCCGTCACCGCGGTGCTGGTGATGTCGCCGAACAGGTCGACCACCTCGTCGCGCTGCTTGGTCGGGTCGGTGCCCGTCACGCCCAGCCAGCGGATGAGGAGGGGCAGGGTGCCGCCGTAGAGGAGGAGGGAGGCGACGGCGACGACGAAGGCGACCGTGATGAGCAGCGTGCGCTCCTCGACCTCGGGGCCGATCGTCAGCGCGGCGGCGAGCGTGACCACACCGCGCATCCCCGCCCACGACAGCACCGCTCCGCCGCGGGCCGTGATCGGCTCGCTCTCCTGGTAGTCGACGTCGGCCTTGCCGCGCTGGACGCGTCGGCGGTACATGGAGAGGCGCTGCTGGCCGCGCTCGCTCTCGGTCCGCCGCCCACCCTCCTCGGTCATCGTGTCCACGCGGGTGCTGATCTGGTCGAGGCGCTCGCGCATCGCGTCGAGCCTGGGCTGCTGGCGTCGCGCGCTGAGGACCTGCACGCCCACGAAGCCGACGCGCAGCACGAGCAGCAGGACGAAGACGACGGCCGAGACACCGAGCACCTCCGGCACCGTGCTGTTGGACTCGTCGAGGTCGCGCAGCAGGGCCTCGAGCTGCAGGCCCATCAGGAGGAAGACGCCGTTCTCGACGAGGAACTGCAGCGTGAGCCAGTTGGTCCGCTCGGTCAGCCGCTCGCGTGCGCTGAACTTCCGGGCACCGTGGTGGCCGGTCACCAGGCCCGCCACGACGACGGCGACCACTCCCGACGCCTCCGCCTCCTCGGCCGGGAGGAACGCCAGGAACGGCACGATGAAGCTGACCGCCGTCATGAGGACGGGGTCGTCGAGCTTGCTGCGCAGCCACACCGTCGCGTGGCCGACCACGAAGCCGATGACGATGGCCAGCACGACCGCCCTGGCGAAGTCGAAGACCGCGTCGCCGAGGCTGAAGCCGGCGGTGATCGCGAGCAGCGCGGTGCGCAGCACCACCAGCGCGGACGCGTCGTTGACCAGGCTCTCTCCCTCCAGCACCGTCATGAGCCGGTGGGGGAGCCCCAGTCGCTTGCCGATCGCGGTCGCGGCGACGGCGTCGGTGGGGCTGACGACGGCGCCGAGCGCGACTCCGGCGGCGAACGACACGTCAGGGGCGATCAGGTGGACGACGGCGCCCACGGCGAGCGCTGAGACGATGACCAGGGTCACCGAGAGCCACGTGATCATGCCGAAGCTGCGCCGCAGGTCGACCACCGGCACCTGCACCGCCGTGGCGTACAGCAGCGGCGGCAGCGCTCCGATCAGGATCCAGTCGGGCTCGAGCTCGAAGTCCGGCGTCGCCGGGATGACGCTGAAGACGATGCCGACGACCAGCAGGACGAGGGGAGTGGCGATGCCGGTGCGGCGGGAGAGGACCGCTGCGACGACGATGGCCATGAGCGCGGCGATGGCGAGGGTGAGCAGCTCCACGGGCATCAGGGTAGGCGTGATCCTGCCCACCCGATGAGGTGGTTCGCGGCCAAAGGGCCACGCGGGCGCGGGCGGAGACATAGCGTCCGCACCGTGAAGCCCTCCCTGCGCGCGCGCGCCGTCGTCCTGCTCCTCCTCGGGCTGCTGGGGCCGCTGCTGGTGGTGGCGCCTGCCCAGGCGGCACCCGCACCAGGTGCGGGTGCAGGGACGACGACCGGGAGGATCACCGGGACTGTCACCGGGACGGACGGTGCACTGTCGGGCGACGTCACCGTGCAGGCCTACGCTCGCACCGGCTCCACGTGGACGGACGTGAGCGGTTGGGTGTCGCTCAACCCCGGATCGACCGGTCACTACAGCGTCGCCCTGCCCGCCGGCGAGTACAAGATCCGGTTCTCCAGCTACTCGACCTACAACACGGAGTACTTCGACGACTCGCCGGACCTGGCCGGTGCCCGGGTGCTGACCGTCGTTGCGGGCGGGACCGTCGCCGGCGTGGATGCCGAGCTGACCCTGGCCAGTCGTGTCGCCGGCACGGTGACCGACCCGGCCGGTGGCCCGGTCGCGAGCGCGTACGTCGCGGCCCAGACGCGGTCGACCGAGCCCGGGCACCCATGGCGGGAGGTCAAGGGCGTCTATACCCGCACGGACGGCACCTACGACCTCGGCGTCCCGGCCGGCACCTACCGCCTGCGGTTCATGCCCGGCGAAGGCGCACCGCTGGCGCCCCAGTTCTACGGGGACGCCGCGACCGCAGACACCTCCCAGGACGTCGTCGTGGGTGTGGACGACGCCATCTACGGCTTCGACGCGCAGCTCGCGGCCGAGGGAACGGTCTCGGGCACCGTCACCGACGAGGCCGGAGCGCCCCTGGAGAACGCCGAGGTGCAGCTCGACCTCCTCGTGGGCAGCACCTGGGTGAGCGGGGGAGGCGCGAAGACGGACGAGCACGGTGCCTACACCGCGCACCGGCTGCGGCGAGGGACCTATCGGGCACTGATCCTCGGCAGCGACTTCGGCGAGTACTGGCCGAACCAGGGGAGGGAGGAGGACGCCGGCAGGATCGAGGTCGTCGCCGGCGCGGCAGTCACCGGCATCGACGCCCAGCTCATCGACCAGGAGCACGACGAGAAGGCGCTCCTGGTCCGTACGGACCCCACCATCAGCGGCGCGCCGGCTGTGGGCAGCGTCCTGACCGCCGACCCCGGCGTGTGGACCCCGACGGACGTGACGTTGTCCTACCAGTGGGTGCGCGGCCGTGACGACATCCCCGGAGCCACCTCGTCCACCTACACCCTGACCGCGGCAGACGTCGGGTCCTACGTGACCGTCGACGTGGTCGCCTCCCACCCGGGTTACCGGGACTACTTCTTCCACTCCTTCTGGATCGAGGCCATCGGCCCGGTCGTCGCCCCGCCCACCCCGGTCGTGACACCCGGGGTGCCCGCCCCGGCCCCCGTGCCTGCGACCGCTCCGGTCATCACCTTCTCGAAGAAGATCGGCATCACCGGAGCCCGCAAGGTCGGCTCGACCCTCAGGCTGAAGAACTCCAGTGCGCTGGTGACCCGGTCCGCGGTGACCTACCGGATCCAGTGGTACGCCGGCTCCCGCAAGATCACGAAGGCGACGGGGTCAAGGCTCAAGGTGACGAACGCGCTCCGCGGCAAGTCGATCTCCGTGAGGGTCGCAGCGACCTCCGGTGCCACCACGACGTCGATCACCGTCAAGGCGGGCCTCATCAGGGGATAGCGGGTCGCTTCTCCGCCCGGGCGAGAAGAACGGTATCTGACATAATGTCAGTTATCGGCGATATATCCGCGCTCACGAAACCTCTTCTCGCACACGTGTCCGTGATGTTGCCCCTACCGACGGACTGCGAGGGCCACGTCTCGGACACGTGTGGTTCTCGATCCCGTTGAGCGCGTAGAACACGACGACGGCGAGCCATCCGAGAGGCTTGTTGCCGTCGATCGCGGCCGCTTCGGAAGTCCCACGTCGCGCACCGGGGCGACCGCGAGGTTCCTCGACAAGACCCAGCAGGTCCTCGAGCGTCAGGAAGTCCGTCACTCGCCGAGGCGGCCCAGCACGTCGGCGTAGCGCTCGCGCGCCTGGTCCGATGTCGTGCGCACGGAGTCCCCGATAGCACTCCTGTGCGTCCGTGGAAAGAGTCCGATTCCGGGGATGCCGCGGTCCGGCGCGCGTGAGGATCGTCTCAAGAGGTCGCACCGCGGCCGGAGCTCCATCTCGGAACTCTCGGAACTCTCGCATCGGAGGGCCTCATGCCCCACCACATGCACAGCCATGCCCGGCGCCTCGTCGTCGTGCTCAGTGCGCTGCTCATGGCAGCGCTCGCATCACTCACGGCGCTCAGCGCCAACGCCGCCACCGTCACGTCGGTGTCGTTCGGCCGGGTCAAGCCCGGCGCCGGCATCACCCAGGGCTACAGCAGTGGCCACAGCGGCATCGACTTCGCCGGCGGCCAGGCGGCCGCACTGGCCAGTGCGAGCGGGTACGTCGTCGCGCTCCGCTCGTCGCAGGCCGGCGGCAACACCGTCTCGTCGACCTACAGCGGCTACGTCCCCTCCCAGGCCTCCGGTGGCTGCTGGGGCAACTACGTCGGAATCCTGCACGGTGGCAACAGCGCCGGCACGCCCGTCATCAGCTGGTACGGCCACCTCGCCTCCACCAACCTCATCCTCGGCCAGTCGGTCAGCATCGGTCAGACGGTCGGCACGGCCGGTCAGTCGTCGTACACCTCGTGCGGGGTGAGCGGGGTGCACCTCCACTACTCCGTGACGGTCGGCGCGAGGGCCTTCGTCAACCCGACGCCCTACTACGGCACCGCGGACGGCAACAAGACCGTCTCCATGCAGTGGCAGTGGGTTCCGCCGACGAGCGCGGTGCAGGCGAGCATCCAGCAGAAGCTGACCGACAAGGGCTACTACACAGGCCCGGTCAACGGCATCTGGGGACCCGCGTCGGTCCAGGCCGTCCAGGCCGTCGTCCGCGACCGCGCCGGCTACACCGGCAGCGTCAACGGCATCCCCGGTCCGGGAACGGCCACGGCCGTGCAGAACTTCGCCAAGGCCCGCGGCGGGTACACCGGGCCGATCAACGCGGTGCCCGGTGCCAACACGTGGAGCGCGTTCCTCACGGGGCTCAACGGCATCTGATCGACCACCGGCGACGTCCGGGTGCCTACACCGGCGCCCGGACGTTCCGGAACGACGTCGACGCGAGGCTCAGGGTGACGAACGCGAACAGTCCGGCGGAGAGCACCAACACCGGTGTGATTCCCCACGAGTCGGCCAGCATCCCGGCGACCGGCGAGACCACGACGACAACAGCGCGGTTCAACGAGCGCAGCGTCGTGTTGGTGCGCGCCTGGAGCTCGTCCGGCGTCACGAGCTGGCGGTAGCTCATCTCGTGGGAGTTGCTCATCCCCATCGCGAGCCCGTAGAGCAGCTGGCCGAGCGCCAGCACGACGACGGCGGCCGCGCCGACCTGCCCGGCGACGGCGTACGTCACCACCGCCAGCGTGGTGATCGCGTGGCACAGGATGATCGTCCAGCCGGTGCCGAGCCGCCTCCCGACGGCGGTCGTGATCGTCGCGCCGATCACCGCCCCGACTCCCCCGACGGCTCCGGTGACCCCGAGCTCCAGTGCCGACAGGTCGAGCACGAGGAAGGCGTAGGGCGCGAGCACGACCGCGACGATCGCGTGGGCCAGGAACCATCCGTGCGTGGTGACGGCGAGCGTGGCGAGGCCCGATCGGCCATAGGCCCAGCGGATGCCCTCGGCGATGTCCGCCAGCAGCCCGCGGACGCTCACCCCGGTCCGCGGCGGCGGCTCCTCGTGGTCGATCCGGCGCAGGGTGAGCGCTGAGAAGAGGTAGGTGAGCGAGTCGACCAGCACGGCGACCGGCGCACCGACCAGGCTCACGAGCAGGCCGCCGATGGCCGGTCCGGACGTCGTCGCCACGGCCTCGGCCCCGTCGATCCGCGCGTGTGCGCGTTGCAGGTCCTCGCGCCCGACGATCCTGGGGAGGAACGACATCGACGCCGAGCTGTTCACGACGGCAGCGGTGCCGTAGGCGGCCACCACGACGAGCAGCACCGGCAGGGTCAGCACGTCGAGCCACCACAGGGTCGGGATCGAGAGCAGGAGCACGGCCTGGACGACGTCCGTGCCGACCATCAGCGGCAACCGGCGCCGGCCGTCGACGAGCGCGCCGACCACGATGCCGACGACGAGGTACGGCAGCCAGCGCACGGCGTTGAGCCACCCGACGTCGGACGCCGTCCCGTCCAGGGTCAGGACGACGAGCGCCTGCAGTGCGAAGAGGGTGACGTACGTGCCGAACCCGGAGACGGCGGACGCACGCCAGTAGCGGGTGAAGCTCGCCGAGATCACCCGAGGCGCCGGACCTGGTAGGTGCCGGTCGTGGACGCGACGACCTCTCCCCCGGCGTCCGTCAGCGTCGCCTCCAGCACGAACTCGCCCTTGCCGACGGCCAGCGCCGACTCCCTCACCCGGGCGACCTCGTCGTCCGACAACGACGCCTCGGCCCGTACGACGCCCAGCGCCGGTCGCCGGAAGCGGATCGTCGACTCCTTGACGAGCGGCACGAAGCCGGCGAGCTCGCCGTCGAGGTCGAACGTCGCCAGTGCGAGGAGGCCGCCCAGCATCTCGGCGACGCTGAACAGCGAGCCGGCATAGGTGACGCCGAAGTGGTTGGTGTTGGGCTCGGGTGGCAGCTCGGCGCGCGCGAAGCCCGGTCGGACCTCGACCACGCGGATCCCCATGGCCTCCAGGATCGGGACGGACCCGAGGCCGTCCGATGCGTCCACGCCCTCACGTATAGGCCATCGGGGTGCGGGCGGGCAAGCCGCGCGCACGCCCGCCCGGGCCCGCCGCGATGGTCCGCGACGGGCCCGGGTCGGGTGTGCCGGAGTGCTACTTCTTCTGCTTCTTCACCTTGGTGGTCGGCCTGCTCGTCGCGCTCCGCGTGACGTAGCCGTCCTTGGTGATGGTCACCTCGACGGTGACCTTCGTGCCGACCGTGCCCCGCCCGAGCTTCGCTGTCGCCTTGCGCCCGATCTTCTTCGTCCCGGCGTACCACGTGTAGTCGACGGTGACACCGCCCTCGAGCCCCGGGGTGCGGGCCTTGAGCGTGCGGCCCACTCGGGCCTTGCCGGCGATCACGACACGGCTGCGGGCCAACGTCGCGCGGACGACGGGCTCGGTGGCCGTGCTCGTCACGGTCATCGAGGCGTAGCCGGGACTGGTGCCGGTCACGGCCAGCGTGAGACGAGACCCGAGGTCAGCGAGGCCGAGCTGGTACGACGACGCGTTGGCGCCGGCGACCGGTGTGCCGTCGCGCAGCCACTGGTAGCCGAGCGTCGCGCCGGCACCCCAGGTGCCCGGTGACCCGGTGAGCACCTGGCCGAAGACCGCCGGACCGGACACCGCGGGGATGGACGCCGTGAGGGTCCCCTCCCCCACGCGTGCCGGCGCGCTGGTGCGCGTGACGCTCGAGTAGTCCGTGCGGGCACCCGTCACGGAGACGGTCACCTCCTTGCCCAGGTCCACCACCTCGGGGACGTAGGTCGCGCCGACCGCACCTGCGACCGGCTCGCCGGCGACCTGCCACTGGTACGTGAACGTCGTACCAGTGGGCCACCCGTCGCTGACCGCGGCGAGCGACGAGCCGACGGCGACCGTGCCCGAGATCGTCGGGTCGGGAGCCGGTGCGACGGGCTGGATGTCCACACCGTGGGCCGTCGTGCACGCCGCGCAGGCGGTACCGAGCCCGACCGCGGTGGCGACCGCGTCCAGGGTGTCCGACGAGGCGTCCGCGGCCACCGTAACCGAGAACGACGCGCTCGGCGCCGACGAGGCCACGGGGGTCGTCGGGACGGCCCATGTCAGGGTCGTGCCGTTGAGGCTGAGCTCCGCAGGCAGGGTCCCGAGGGTCGCGTCGTCGAGCACGTCGGCCAGGTCGACGGTGACCTGCTTGCCCTCGAGCGGGACCTTGCCGACGTTGGCTGCGGTGAGGGTGTAGTCCAGGGTCGCGCCCGGTGCGACCACGCCGTCGGTGGTGGTGGAGGACATCCCCGCGTTCCACTTCGCCGGCCACGCTGGCTTGTCACCGTCCAGGATCCAGTCCTGCCAGAACGCGTCGAGATCGCGACCGGAGATCTCCTCGGCCAGTGCCTTCAGGTCGTCGCCGCTCCGGCTCTCCCCACCGTGGCGGGTCTGCCACGCCTTGACCACCTCGAAGAACGCGTCGTCCCGGATCGCGGTGCGCAGCGCTTCCCAGAACTGCGCCCCGCGCGTGTAGGTCTGGTACCCGTAGAGGTTCGCAGGGTCGGTCTGCGCACCCGGGGGTGTCGTCCAGCTCGCGCTCGCCGCGGCGGTGTTGTTCCAGCTGTTGAAGTACGTCGTCTCCACCGCTGCCGGGTTGGGGGTCGCCGGTGCGAGCACCTGCGTGTGCCACGCGGGGCCCCAGGTCGCCATGCCCTCGTTGATCCAGATGTCGGTCCAGAGCTCCGGCGAGACGTTGTCGCCGTACCACTGGTGTGCCAGCTCGTGGATGAGCGTGTTGCCGTTCACCGAGCTGGTGCTCGGGAAGAACGAACGGTCCTGGGTCTCGAGGGCGTAGTTGATGTCGATCGGCACGGTGTCGACGACGACGCCAGTGCTGTTGCCCGGGTAGGGGCCGTAGATGGACTCCAGCCGGCTCAGGAAGGTGCCGAGCTGCGCGCGGCGGTTGGTGATCGTCGTCTTGTTGGCGGCCGACAGCGCGGAGTCGATGAAGGTCCACTCCGGGATCGTGCGGCCGCTGGCCAGGGTCACCTGGGACTCGATGACGTCGTACTTCCCGATGGAGATCAGGGCCAGCTCGCTGGCCATCGGCTTGCCCTGGACCCACCGCCAGGTGGCGCGGGTGCCGTCGGCGCTCGGGACCCTCGACGCCAGCTCGCCGTTGCTCACGGCGGCGGCCGGGCCGGTGCCGGTCGCGCTGGTGATCGACGTCGGGACGTCGAGGTCGAACGAGTAGGTGGCCTTGTCGCCCGGGGTGTTGTTGTTCGGGTACCCCGTCATCGACCCGATCGGCTGTCCCATGAACGTGGCGCCGTCGACGGTGGCGGTCCATCCCTCCCACGAGCCGTCGGCGTCGACGTGGTGCTGCGGCGCCCCGTGGTAGGTGATCACCGTGGTGAACTCACCCTCGACAGGCACCGCCGGCGTGACGACCAGCTTGTGGGTGGTGCTGACAGCATCCGTGATGCGCTCCCACGTCGCAGCCGTCCCGTTGACCGAGACGGAGTCCACCGTGAGGCCCTCGAGGTCCAGCGAGAAGGTCCGGAGCGGGAGGCCGGTGGTCTTCGCCCGCATCGTGGTGCTGGCACTGGAGAAGGCACCCGTCATGTAGCCGGACACGACACCGGTGGCGTCCCAGGCGATGTCCACGTCGTAGTGCAGTGCGTCGTATCCGCCGTTGCCCACGTGGGGGAACATCGGGTCCCCGGCAGTCTGCGCGCCGTCGACCGGGTCGGCGGCATAGGTCGGCGCACCGGACATCACCGCGGCCCCGCCTGCCACCAGCACGAGCGGCACCGCTCGGGAGGCGGCCTTGCGCCACCACGTCGGACCGTCCTTCAGGTCTCTCATCGCCATGCGTTCCCTCACTACTCCCAACGGGCCTACCTGGCCCTCGCGGGGGAACGTAGCGATGAAGTTCTGTTCGGTTCGGATGAACGACGCGGTGCGTGCACAAACGTAACGCGGGCGTAACGAGGGGGCGGCCGATCGCGCCTCCACTCCCAAGGTATAGGCGATCAGGGGGCTTGTTTCAAGCCCCGGTCGGTGACCCACACTGCTCGGCGTGATGCCGCGCGACACCGCTCCTTTCGCCCTTCCCGACACCCTCGCCGACAAGCTCGACCCGACCCTGATCGACACGGACCTGGCCCACTTCCGCACCGTGGCCGCGAGCCTCGAGCACGCGATCGCCGAGCTCGAGGCCGGGCTCGCCGAGACCCGGCGGACCACCGCCCGCCACGGCACCGCCGCGCTCGAGCGGGACCAGGAGGTGCACCGCCAGACGGCGCGACTGCGCGCCCTGCGCCGCTTCGACCTCGACCTGTGCCTCGGCCGGATCTTCCACGAAGGAGCGGCCGAGCCCACCTGGATCGGACGCTTCGGCCTGTCCGACCGGGACGGGCGGCGCCTGCTCGTCGACTGGCGCTCCCCCGCCGCCGAGCCGTTCTTCGCCGCCACCCACGCCCACCCGGAGGGGCTCGTCAGCCGCCGCCGCTACCGGTGGAGCGGCGGGAGGATCGTCGACTACTGGGACGAGGCGTTCACCGAGGAGGGCCTGACCCACGCGGCGGCGCTCGACGACCAGTCCGCGTTCATCGCGACCCTCGGCGGCAGCCGCACGGCCCGGATGCGCGACGTCCTCGGCACCATCCAGGCCGATCAGGACGCCATCATCCGTGCCGGCTCGAGGGGCGCGCTGGTCGTTGACGGCGGGCCCGGCACGGGGAAGACGGTCGTCGCGCTGCACCGCACGGCGTACCTCCTCTACGCCGACCCGCGCCTCGGGCACCGCCGCGGCGGCGTCCTGTTCGTCGGGCCGCACCAGCCCTACCTGGCTTACGTCGGCGACGTGCTGCCGAGCCTCGGCGAGGAGGGCGTGCAGACCTGCACCGTGCGCGACCTCGTGCCCGAGGCCCCGGCCGCCGCCCCGGAGGCGGACCCCCGGGTCGCCGCCCTGAAGGCCGATCTCCGCATGGTGGCGGCGATCGAGCCCGCCGTGGCGCTCTACGAGGAGCCGCCGAGCGAGGCGATGCTGGTGGAGACGCCGTGGGTCGACGTCCGCCTCAGCGTGGCGGAGTGGAAGGAGGCGTTCGACTCCGCCGACCCGGGCACGCCCCACAACCTGGCCCGTGACGACGTGTGGGAGGAGGTGCTCACCATCCTCGTCGACAAGGCGGAGCTCGACGACCTCTCCCCGGACGAGTTCCGCGCGGTGGTCGGTCAGAACGCCGGCCTGCGCGAGGAGTTCGACCGACACTGGCCGCTCCTCGAGCACACCGACGTCGTCGGCGACCTCTGGACGGTCCCGGCCTACCTGCGCCACTGCGCGCCGTGGCTGGAGCCCGACGACGTCCGCGCGCTGCGGCGGGACGACCCCGAGGCCTGGACCCATGCCGACCTGCCGCTGCTCGACGCGGCCCGGCTGCGGCTCGGCGACCCGGACGAATCGCGCCGCCGACGTCGTACGCAGTCCGCCGAGGCGCGCGAGCGGGCGCGGATGGGCGAGGTGATCGACGACCTGCGCACGACGGCTCGCGAGTCCGGGGCCGACGAGTTCGGGGACGGGTTGGTCTCGATGCTGGTGCACGGCGACCTGCAGACGGCGCTGGTCGACGACGCGGCGCTGCCGACCGTCGACACCGACCTCCTCGCAGGACCGTTCGCCCACGTCGTGGTCGACGAGGCGCAGGAGCTCAGCGACGCGGAGTGGCAGATGCTGCTGCGTCGCAACCCGTCGCGGAGCTTCACGATCGTCGGTGACCCCGCCCAGGCACGGCACGGCTTCACCGAGTCCTGGACCGAGCGCCTCGACCGCATCGGCCTGCCGGACGCGACGGTGGCGCCGCTCACCGTGAACTACCGCACGCCCGCCGAGGTGATGGCGGAGGCCGAGCCGGTGATCCGCGCGGTCCTGCCGGACGCCAACGTGCCGACGTCGGTCCGCGAGAGCGGGATAGCGGTGCGCCACTCCTCCGTCGCCGACCTCGACCGGGTCCTGGCCGAGTGGCTCGACGAGCACGCCGAGGGCACCGCGGTGGTCATCGGCGCTCCGTCGCACGCCGGCTCGGCTCGCGTTCGCTCGCTCACGCCCGAGCTCGCCAAGGGACTCGAGTTCGACCTCGTGGTGCTCGTGGACCCCGACAGGCTCGGCGACGGCATCACCGGTGCGGTCGACCGCTACGTGGCCATGACGCGCGCCACCCGGCAGCTCGTCGTGCTCACGTCGTGACGCCCACGAGCCGACGGAGCGCGTGGACGTCCTCCGGACCGACGCGGCAGCAGCCACCCACGAGGCAGGCCCCGGACGCGACCCAGGCGGCGACGTCCTCGGCGTCGAAGGCCGACCTGCCCTCCCACTGCCGGGTCGTGGCGTTCCAGTCCTGTCCCGAGTTCGGGTAGACGACGGCGGGGCCGTGGGCGCCGGCCAGGGTGGCGGCCGTGCGGGCGTCGGCCGGGGTCGTGCAGTTGACGCCCACGGCGAGCACCTCGGCGACGCCGGCCGCCATCGCGATCGCGTCCTCGAGCGGCTCACCGGCCCTGGTGCGGCCGTCGGCGGCGGAGAGCGACAGCCATGCCGGCACGCCGGTGCCGTCCAGCTCGGTCAGCACGGCCTCGACCTCGGCCAGGCACGGGATCGTCTCGATCGCCAGGACGTCCGCGCCCTCCCCCACGGTCGAGGCGAGCACGTCGAGGCGCGGCCGGTGGAAGGCGCGCAGTCCGGCGACGTCGAGGTCGTAGTCGCCGCGGTACTCCGAGCCGTCGGCCAGCATCGCGCCGTACGGCCCCACGGACGCCGCGACCCAGCCGTCCGGCGCCACCGCGTCGCGTGCGGCTGCCGCCAGCTCGACGCTGCGGCGCAGCAGCCGCTCCACCTCGTCCCGGTCGACGCCGTCGGCGCCGAAGCCCTCGAACGACACCTGGTAGGACGCCGTCGTCGCCACCTCCGCGCCCGCGTCGAAGAACTCGCGGTGGGCGTCCTCGACGGCGCCGGGGTCGTCGCGGAGCAGCCGTCCCGACCACAGGTGGCTCGTCAGGTCGTGGCCGCGCCGCTCGAGCAGGGTGGCGAGCCCGCCGTCGAGCACGACGGTGCGTCCGGTGATGGTCTCCTGCAGGGGGCTGCGGGTCATGCACCGAGTCTGGCACCCGAGGGGTGTGGGCGACCGGTTGCCTCGTCGGCGACGATCGCGGGGTGCCAGAGGGACACACCATCCACCGACTCGCCCGCCGCCACGCCCGGCTGCTGGTGGGCAGCCACGTGTCCGCGGACAGCCCGCAGGGCCGCTTCGAGGACGGCGCGGCGTTGCTCGACGGACGTGAGCTCGCCGCGACCGACGCGTGGGGGAAGCACCTCTTCCACCGCTACGACGACCTGTGGCTGCACGTGCACCTGGGGCTCTACGGCAAGTTCCGCGACGGCCTGCTGCCCGCACCGCCGGCCCGCGGCGCGTTGCGGCTCCGGCTGCTGGGCGGCGGTCACTGGCTCGAGCTCCGCGGTCCGACCGCCTGCGAGGTCCTCACGGGTGACGAGCGTGGCGCGATCCTCGCCCGGCTCGGCCCGGACCCGCTCCGCCGTCGACCCGACGTCGAGGCGTTCGCGGCCCGGGTGCTGCGCAGCAGGGCGCCGATCGCGACGCTGCTGATGGACCAGTCGGTCGTGGCCGGGGTCGGCAACGTCTACCGCGCGGAGGTGCTGTTCCGGCAGCGGCTCGACCCGTTCCGCCCGGGGCGCGGGCACGACGCGGCCACGCTGCACGCCCTGTGGGACGACCTGGTCGTCCTGCTCCGCGCCGGCGTCCGCGCGGGCCGGATCGTCACCACGTTGCCCGAGGACCGCGAGCGGCCCGCAGGTCGGCCGCGCCGGGTGGACGCCTACTACGCCTACGGCCGCGCCGGGCTGCCGTGCCGCGTCTGCGGCACGCCGGTCCAGGACACGACCATCGGCGCACGACGGCTCTTCTGGTGCCCCGTGTGCCAGGCGTGACGGCCGTCAGGCGCCGACGTACTCCTTGAGGTGCTTGCCGGTCAGGGTGAGCTCCTCGGCCTGCACCATGTCCGACGGCGCGCCCTCGAAGACGACCGTGCCACCCTCGTGGCCGGCTCCCGGGCCGATGTCAATGATCCAGTCGGCGTGCGCCATCACGGCCTGGTGGTGCTCGATCACGATGACCGACTTGCCGGAGTCGACCAGGCGGTCGAGCAGGCCCAGCAGGTTCTCGACGTCGGCGAGGTGGAGGCCGGTGGTGGGCTCGTCGAGGATGTAGACATCGCCCTTGTCGCCCATCTGCACGGCGAGCTTGATCCGCTGGCGCTCGCCGCCGGAGAGCGTGCTCAGCGGCTGGCCGAGGGTGATGTAGCCGAGGCCGACGTCGCCGAGCCGCTCGAGGATCTTCACCGCTGCCGGGATCTTCGCCTCGCCCTCGCTGAAGTGCACGAGGGCGTCGGACACCGACATCTCGTGCACCTCCGCGATGTCCTTGCCGCCGAGGGTGTGCTCGAGCACCTCGGCCTTGAAGCGGCGACCCTCGCACTCCTCGCACGGGGACTCCACGGTCGCCATCGGGCCGAGCTCGGTGAAGATGACGCCGGCTCCGTTGCAGGTGGAGCAGGCACCCTCGGAGTTGGAGCTGAAGAGCGCGGGCTTCACGCCGTTGGCCTTGGCGAACGCCTTGCGGATCGGCTCGAGCAGCCCGGTGTACGTCGCCGGGTTGCTGCGCCGCGATCCCTTGATCGCGCCCTGGTCGATCACGATGACGTCCTCGCGGCCGGCCAGCGACCCGTGGATCAGCGAGCTCTTGCCGGAGCCGGCGACGCCGGTCACCACCGTGAGCAGGCCGAGCGGCACGTCGACGTCGACGTCCTTGAGGTTGTGCGTGCTGGCGCCCCGCACCTCCATCGCGCCGCTGGCCGCGCGGACCTCGTCCTTCAGCGTCGCGCGGTCGTCGAGGTGCCTGCCGGTGATGGTGCCGCTCGAACGGAGGCCCTCGACGTCGCCCTCGAAGCAGATCTCGCCGCCGCCCGCGCCCGCGGCCGGACCGATGTCGACGACGTGGTCGGCGATCGAGATGGTCTCGGGCTTGTGCTCGACGACGAGGACGGTGTTGCCCTTGTCGCGCAGCTGGAGGAGCAGGTTGTTCATCCGCTCGATGTCGTGCGGGTGGAGACCGATCGTGGGCTCGTCGAAGACGTAGGTGACGTCGGTGAGGGACGACCCGAGGTGGCGGATCATCTTGGTGCGCTGCGCCTCGCCGCCCGAGAGCGTGCCGGCGGGGCGGTCGAGGGAGAGGTAGCCCAGGCCGATCTCGGAGAACGAGTCGAGCAGGTGCTGGAGTCCCTTGAGCAGCGGCGCGACCGACGGCTCCTCCAGGTCGCGCACCCACTCGGAGAGGTCGCTGATCTGCATCTCGCAGAGGTCGGCGATCGAGCTGCCCTTGATCTTCGAGGCCCGCGCCTCCGGAGTGAGCCGGGTGCCGTCGCAGTCGGGGCAGGTCTGGAAGGTCACCGCCCGGTCGACGAAGCGCCGGATGTGCGGCTGCATGGCCTCGGGGTCCTTGGACAGGATCGACTTCTGGATCTGCGGGATCATCCCGGTGAAGGTGAGGTTGACGCCCTCGACCTTCAGCTTGGTCGGCTCCGACCACAGCATCGTCTCGAGCTGCTTCTTCGTGAAGGACTTGATCGGCTTGTCCATCGGCAGGCCCATGCCCTCGAACAGCCGGCCGTACCACCCGTCCATCGAGTAGCCCGGCACCGTGAGCGCGCCGTCGCTCAAGGACTTCTCGTCGTCGTAGAGCGCCGTCAGGTCGATGTCGTTGACCTTGCCCATGCCCTCGCAGCGGGGGCACATGCCGCCGAGGTAGACCTCCTGCTTGGCGATCCGACGCTCGGTCCGGCCACCCTTCTCGGTGGTCATCATGCCGCTCGCCTTGCGGGTCGGGACGTTGAAGGAGTACGCCGTCGGCGGGCCGACGTACGGGTCACCGAGGCGGCTGAACAGGATCCGCAGCATCGCGTTGGCGTCCGTCGCGGTGCCGACGGTCGAGCGCGGGTTCGCACCCATCCGCTCCTGGTCGACGATGATCGCCGTCGTCAGGCCCTCGAGGTGGTCGACGTCGGGCCTCGCCAGCGAGGGCATGAAGCCCTGCACGAACGCGCTGTAGGTCTCGTTGATCATCCGCTGCGACTCGGCCGCGATCGTCGCGAAGACGAGCGAGCTCTTGCCCGATCCGGAGACCCCCGTGAACACCGACAGCCGCCGCTTGGGGAGGTCGACCGACACGTTCTTCAGGTTGTTCTCACGCGCACCCTCGACCCGGATCAGGTCGTGGTCGTCGGCTGGGTGTGTGGTCATGGCGGAGCTCCCCGGGGTGTCGTCGTGTGCCTGCTCGCGCGGGCAATCCTGCCAGTACGACGAACGACGCGGCGCCCGTGTGACGACCCACCCCCGTGGGGATGGGGTGGACGCTTTGTCGAGCGTGCCAGTGTCGGGGCATGACCACTCACGACGACCAGCTCGAGACCGTTGCCGAGATCATGAAGGACACCCGGATCGCAGTGCTGACCTATGTCGCCGCGGACGGCTCGCTCGTCTCGACACCCATGGGCACGCAGGACTTCGAGCACCCGGGCACCGTCTGGTTCCTCACCGAGCGTGACACCGACAAGGTCCGCGCCATCGAGGCCGACCCGCGCGTCAACGTCGCCTACGCCAGCGGCGACGGCTGGGTCTCGCTGACCGGCACCGCCCGGGTGAGCGAGGACCGCGAGAAGCTCAAGCAGCTGTGGGACCTGTCCGCGGGTGTCTTCATGACCGGGGGTCCGGAGGACGAGTCCAACGTGCTGCTCGAGGTGTCGGGCGCCTCGGCGGAGTACTGGGACTCCCCCGGCAAGGTCGCCTCGGTGCTCGAGCTCGCCAAGGGGCTCGTCGGCCGCGGCACCCCGGACCTGGGCGACAACGACACCGTCTCCCTCTGAGGACACCGTGCTCGTCCACGCGCACGGACCGGCCGGTGCCGACGAGGCCTGGCTGCGATTCACCACACCCGCGACCTGGCCGGTCTGGGCGCCCCTGATCCGCGAGGTCGACGCGACGTCCGGCGAGCTCGAGGTGGGCACCTCGGGGCGGGTGCAGGGCCCCGGTCCCGTGGCGGTCGACTTCGAGGTGACGCAGGTCGACGCCGTACGACGATCGTGGTCGTGGCGCGTGCACCGCGGCCCGGCGTCGGTCGAGATGGACCACCACGTGCTTCCTGCCCCGGGCGGGGGAAGCCGTGCGCTGCTGCGCGTCCAGGGCCCGTCCGCGACGCTCCTCCAGCCCTACCGCATCCCGGCCGGCGCGGCGCTCCGCGGCCTCGTCCGCGACCGCAACGGCCTGGGTCGGGAGCAGGAGGAGGTGGCGACGTTCGACTTCCGCTTCGACCCGGCCTACGCCGCGGCCGGCCGGCCCTTCGGCATCACACCCCGCACCACGACCGTGGAGGTCGGTCCCCAGTGGCTCTACGTCGGCTACGGCCCGTGGCGGCTCGCGACCCCGCTCAGCAACATCGCGTCCGTCGAGGAGACGGGCGGCTTCGGGTTCATGAAGACCGCCGGTCCCCCGCACCTCTCCCTCGCCGACCGCGGAGTCTCCTTCACGACCAACGGCGACCGCGCCCTCTGCCTGGCCTTCCACTCCCCCGTCCCCGCCATCGACCCGACCGGCACCATCCGGCATCCCGGGGCGACGCTGTCGGTGGCCGAGCCGGAGCTGCTGGCGCAGGCCCTCGGCCTCGAGGGCTGACACACCCCGGGGCCTGGGGCCGGTGGGTGGCACGCTGAGGACATGAGCGTCGAGCTGCCTCGCCCCGTCCGAGTCCTGACGCCGGCGGACCTGTCGCCGGCAGATCCGACGTCCGGCATGCAACGCCACCGTGCCTTCGAGCTGCCGCTGTTGTGGGCCGGCCAGGTCGTGACCGAGCCCGGAGCGGTGTCGGGCTGGCATCACCACGAGCGCAACGAGTCCAGCCTGTACGTCGTGCGCGGGGTGCTGCGCCTCGAGTTCGAGGGTCACGAGGGCTACCTCGATGCCTGCGCGGGCGACTTCGTGCACGTGCCTGCCTGGACCGTCCACCGCGAGTCGAACCCCTCCGGTGAGCCATCCCTGGCCGTGATCGCTCGCGTCGGTGGTGGCACACCGACCGTCAACGTCGATGCTCCCCGACCCGATGACCTCGGAGGGCGGCCCTAGGGTCGACCCACGGGAATCGTGCACCGCGCCACGCTGTCGCCGTCCAAGCAGGAGATCGTGGCGGGCTGGCTCCCGACGCGCACCTGATCACGACCACGCAGCACTCCGTCCTGGGCGAGCGGTGGGTCTACGACGGCTGCGGTGACCCGGTCTGGGCGACCACGCTGGTCGCCGGCATCCTCACCGGCGCCAGCCAGTCCCAGATGTTCCTCGAGCAGGACGGCGAGCGGGTCGAGGTCGAGATCGCGCTCGCGCGCGTCGTGGGCACGACCGTGGGCGAGGGCGCGCACCTCCTCGGCCGGATCGGCGACGGCGGCGAGACGACGGTGCTGGCCGTGCTGCGGTCGCCGTCGCCGTGAGGCCGTGCGATCTAAGTCACCTCGAAAACTAGACAATAATTCTGTCGGTCCATTGACGGAAAAAAGCCGGGTTCCTACGTTGAACGGGTGATAGCCGTCACCAACGTCCAGGCCCTCGTCCGGAGGACCCACGAGGAGCACGTCCTCGCGGTCCTCCGCGAGCGTGCCGGACTGAGCCGCGCCGAGATCGCCACCCGCGTCGGGCTGTCCCGCACGACCCTCTCGGAGATCACCGGGGACCTGCTCTCCCGGGGCGCCATCGTGGTCGTCGACACCGACGCGAGCACGCGCAGCGGGAGCGGGCGCCGCGCAGAGCTGCTCGCGCTCGACCCCCGCAGCGGGCAGTACCTCGGCGTCGACCTGGCCCACACCCGGGTGCGGCTGCTCGTGGCCGACGCGGCGCACGAGGTGATCGCGTCCGGCGTCAGGTCGTACGACGCCTCCCTCCCGTGGTCCGAACGGATCGCGCAGGCGATCGAGCTGGCCGAGTCCGTGGCCCTGGAGCAGGACCTGCACTTCGGGGCGTTGCAGGGAGTCGCCGTGGGGGTCGCCGGCACCGACGCCACCGCCCGCGAGGCGGCCCACCACGCGTTCGCCGAGCACTTCGGCGTCCAGGTCCTCGTCGACAACAACACCCGCTACGCCGCGCTCGCCGAGGCGATGACCCGGTCCAGCACCGACGGCGCACCCAGCGAGCTGGTCTACCTCCGGCTCTCCGAGGGCGTCGGCGGAGGTCTGGTCGTGGCCGGGCGCCTCGTGTCCGGCGGGCTCGGCGCGGCCGGCGAGCTCGGGCACGTCCAGGTCACCGATGGCGACGACGCCCGCGCCTGCCGGTGCGGCCGCGCGGGCTGCCTGGAGACGGTGGCCTCGACCCGCGCCCTGCGTGAGGCTGCCGACGAACGCGGGCTGGAGGCGGCGCTGGCGACCGCGGCCGACGCGGTCGCGTCCGTGCTCACCACCGCGGCCCTCATCCTCAGCCCGGAACGCATCGTGGTGGGCGGCACCGTCGTGGCCGAGCACCCCGGCCTGCTGGACGCCGTTCGCCGCGACGTCACGGCCGCCTTCGCCGGCGTGGGCGCCGTGCCACCGGTGGTGACCGCCGCGGTGCTGGGCGACGACGACGGCGCCCGCGGCGCGATCGCTGCGCTCGTCCAGCGCTCGCCCCTGCTGGCCGGCTACCCCGCCCTGTCCGAGTCCGACGACACCTCCGAACCGAGGAGCCTCCGTGCCTGATCCCGTCCTCGAGCAGGCCGCGAGCCTGGAGGAGGTGCCCCCTGCCTCTGCCCCCGACGCGGCGCCGAGCCGCCGGCGTCCGACCGGCCGCGCCCGCTCGCTCGGCCTCAACGTGCTCTCCGCGGTCATCGGCATCGGCATCTGGTGGGCGTTCGCCGCGAGCGGGTTCCAGCTCCCCACGCCGCCCCAGGTGCTGTTCCGCGCCGGTGACCTGATCGCCGACGGCACCCTCCAGGAGGACGTGGTCGCCAGCTTGCGTCGGGTCTTCATCGGCTTCGCCATCGGCGTCGTGCTCGCCGTGCCGGTGGGCTTCCTCATGGGTTGGTACCCGGTCGCGCGCGGCCTCATCGAGCCCTGGGTGCAGTTCTTCCGCACCATCCCGCCGCTGGCCCTGATCCCGCTCACGATCGTGCTGATGGGCATCGACGAGACGCCCAAGATCTTCGTGATCTTCCTGGCGTCGTTCCTGGCCTGCGTGATCGCGACCTTCCAGGGCGTGGTGAGCGTCGACCGCACCCTGATCAACGCCGCGCGCGTGCTCGGGGCAGGCGACTTCACGATCTTCCGGCGGGTCGTCGTGCCGGCCTCGACGCCGTTCATCCTCGTCGGCATGCGGGTCGGGCTCGGCTCCTCGTGGGCCACCCTCGTGGCGGCCGAGATCATCGGCGCCCAGGAGGGCCTGGGTCACCGCATGCAGAACGCGCAGCTCTACTTCGACCTGCCGACGATCTTCGTCGGCGTCATCTCCATCGGCGTCCTGGGCCTCCTCATGGACCGTGCCCTGCTGGTCGCCGAGCAGCGACTCACGATCTGGCAGGAGCGCCGATGACCACGACCACCACCGCGGGGGCCAAGATCTCCGTGCGTCACGTCGGCAAGCGTTTCGAGGAGAACGGCTTCGTCGCGCTCGGGGACGTCTCGCTCGACCTCGCCGACAACGAGTTCGTCACCATCGTCGGGCCCTCCGGCTGCGGCAAGAGCACGCTGCTCAACATCCTCGCCGGGCTCGAGGAGCCGACCTCGGGAGAGGCGCTGGTCGACGGCATCGCCGTCGACGGGCCCGGCCCCGAGCGCGGCGTGATCTTCCAGCAGTACGCCCTGTTCCCCTGGCTGAGCGTGCGCGACAACGTCGAGTTCGGCCTGCGCACGGCGAAGGTCGACAAGGTCGAGCGCCGACGACGTGCCGACCACTACCTCGAGCTCGTCGGCCTGTCCGACTTCGCCGACGCCCTGCCCAAGACGCTGTCCGGCGGCATGAAGCAGCGCTGCGCGATCGCCAGGGCGTACGCCGTCCACCCCGAGATCCTGCTGATGGACGAGCCGTTCGGCGCGGTCGACGCCCTGACCCGGGTCCGGCTGCAGGAGCAGCTGCTCGCGACGTGGTCGGCCGAGCGCCGCACGGTCGCGTTCATCACCCACGACGTCGACGAGGCCGTCTTCCTCGCCAACCGCGTCGTCGTGATGGCGGCCGGCCCGGGCCGGATCCAGGAGGTCATCGAGGTCGACCTCCCCCATCCCCGGACCGAGCAGGTCCGGTTGAGCCCCGAGTTCGCCGCCCTGCGCAACCGCGTGTGGAGCGCGGTCTACCACCAGTCCACCTCCTCGGGGGCGCCGTCCACGGCGCCCTGACCCACCCCTCCTCCCCCAGACGCATCCGGCACGTCGCCGGACGCGCGGTCGGGTGCTGCCTCTCGCAGGCGGTCCCCCGCGCACGAACACGAAGGAAGAAGCACATGAAGAAGCTCATCGCCACCGTCGCGGTCGCCGCCACCCTCGGCGCCGGCCTCACCGCCTGCGGCTCCGACGACGACTCCGCGTCCGGCGGCACCCAGATCACCTTCGGCTACATCGGCGACTTCAACGGCACCAGCCTGCTCGCCGTCGCCGAGGAGCAGGGCCTGTGGGAGAAGGCCGGCCTCGACGTCGACACCAAGGTCTTCACCGACGGCCCGACGCAGATCACGGCGCTCGGCGCCGGTTCCCTCGACTACGGCTACATCGGCCCCGGCGCCGTCTGGCTGCCTGCCTCGGGCCAGGCCAAGATCATCGCCGTCAACACCCTCGGTGGCGCCGACCGCGTCATCGCGCAGCCCGGCATCGACTCCATCGAGGACCTCGAGGGCAAGAAGGTCGCCGTCCCCGAGGGCACCTCGGGCGACATGATCCTGGGCCTCGCGCTCGACGCCGCCGGGATGACCCGCGACGACGTCGACCTCGTCCCGATGGACCCCCCGACGATCGTGTCGGCCTTCAGCGCCGGCCAGGTCGACGCGGCCGGCATCTTCTACCCCTCGATCGACACGATCAAGCAGCAGGTGCCCGACCTCGTCGAGCTCGCGCAGAACAGCGACTTCTCCGACGACTTCGCGTTCCCCACCGCGTTCGTGGCCGGCAACGACGTCGACGCCGGGACCAACGCCGAGGTCGTCGCCGTGCTCCGCGAGGCGATGGACTACCGCGCCGACCACATGGACGAGGCGATCGCGGCGACCGCCGAGATGCTCGACCAGCCCGTCGACGCCGTCGAGCGCGACGCCAGCCACAACGAGGTGATGACCGCCGACGAGCTCGACGGCCTCACCGAGGACGGCACCGTCGACGGCTGGTTCACCGCCCTCCAGGACTTCTTCGTCACCGCCGGCAAGATCGACGAGCCGGTCGACCCGTCGACGTTCTACCTCGGCGACGACTTCGTGGCGGCCGGCAAGTGACCGCCTCTCCGAGGCTGGGCGGTCGGCGGAACATCCTGTTCCTGATGACCGACCAGCACCGGGTCGACACCCTCGGCGCCTACGGCAACCCGCACGTCCCCACCCCGGCGGTCGACGAGCTGGCCCGCACCGGCACGCGCTTCGACCGCTGGTACACCCCGACGGCGATCTGCACCCCGTCGCGGGCGAGCCTGCTCACGGGGCAGGCCCCGTTCCGGCACAAGGTGCTGGCCAACGCCGAGCGCAACGTCGGCTACGTCGAGGACCTCCCGGAGGACGTCTTCACCTTCCCGGTTGCGCTCAGGGAGGCCGGCTACAACACGGGCCTCGTCGGCAAGTGGCACGCGGGCACCAAGCGTGAGCCGGCCGACTACGGCCTCGACGGGGTCCACCACCCCGGCTGGCACAACCCGGTGGACCACCCCGACTACCTCGCCTACCTCGCGGAGCGGGGGCTGCCGCCGTACGAGATCAGCGACCGCGTCCGGGGCACGCTGCCCAACGGCGGGCCGGGCAACCTGCTCGCCGCGCGGCTCCACCAGCCGGTCGAGGCCACCTTCGAGCACTACATGGCCGACCGGGCCATCGAGATGCTCGAGCGCTACGCCGCCGACGTGCACGACGAGGGCAAGCCGTTCTACCTCGGCCTGCACTTCTTCGGTCCGCACCTGCCCTACATCGTCCCGGACCACTACTTCGACCTGATCGACCCGGAGTCGGTCGAGCTGCCGAGGTCGATCGGGGAGACGTTCGAGGGCAAGCCGCCGGTCCAGGCCAACTACAGCGCGCACTGGACCTTCGACACGATGCCGATCGAGGTGACCCGCAAGCTCATCGCCGTCTACTGGGGCTACGTCGCGATGATCGACGAGCAGGTCAGCCGGGTGCTGGCGCGGATGGAGGAGCTCGGGCTCCGCGACGACACGGCCGTGTTCTTCACCTGCGACCACGGCGAGTTCACCGGGAGCCACCGCCTGCACGACAAGGGCCCGGCGATGTACGAGGACATCTACCGCACCCCCGGCATCGTCCGGGTCCCCGGCGCTCCGGAGGGCCAGGTCCGCGACGAGTTCGTCAGCCTGCTCGACTGCACGGCCACGATCCTGCAGCTGGCCGGCCTCGACGCGGCACCGGCGGTCGACTCGCGCAGCCTGCTGCCGCTGGTCGACGGCGAGCAGCCGGAGTGGGCCGAGGACATCGTCTGCGAGTTCCACGGCCACCACTTCCCCTACCCGCAGCGGATGCTGCGCGAGGACCGCTACAAGCTGGTGGTCAACCCGGCCGACCACAACGAGCTCTACGACCTCGAGACCGACCCCGACGAGCTCCAGAACCGCTACGAGCACCCCGAGCTGGCACCCATACGGGCCCGGATGATGCGCCGCCTCTACACGCTCCTGCGCGAGCGCGACGACCGCTTCTTCCACTGGATGACGTCGATGTACGACGTGGGCGAGCTCGACTACGACCCGATGATGAGCGGCCTCGACGAGTCGACCTACGTGGGGCGCTGACGTGGCGCGGCGTCCGAACGTGGTGGTGGTGCTCACCGACGACCACGCGGCCCACGCGGTGTCGGCGTACGGCTCCGTGGTCAACCGGACCCCGCGCATCGACGAGGTCAGCGAGCTCGGCTGGCGCTTCGAGAGCTGCTTCGCGACCAACAGCCTCTGCTCCCCCAGCCGGGCGTCGATCCTCACCGGCACCTACAGCCACGTCAACGGCGTCACCACGCTCGTGACGCCGATCGACGCCTCGCAGCCGACGTTCGTCTCGCAGCTGCGGGCGGCGGGCTATCGCACCGCGATGGTCGGGAAGTGGCACATGGGGGACGGCGCGGGTCACGACCCGGAGGGGTTCGACTACTGGGACGTGTTCATCGAGCAGGGCGAGTACGTCGACCCGCAGCTGCTGTCCGCCGACGGGCTGCGCGTCGTGGAGGGCTACGCGACGGACATCGTCACCGACCTGGCCCTGGGCTGGATCGACTCCCTCGACGACCTCCCGGGCGACGACCCGTGGTGCGTGCTGGTCTGGCACAAGGCTCCGCACCGGCCGTGGGTGCCCAACCCGGCCGGTCCGCACCCGCGGTCGGCCACCCTGCCCGTGCCCGCGACCTTCGACGACGACTACGCCACCCGGAGCACCTCGGTGCGCCGCGCGGCGCTGCGGATCGCGGAGCACCTCACGAGCGAGGACCTCAAGGTCGAGCCGCCACCCGGCCTCGGCTACGAGGAGCTCGCGTTCTGGAAGTACCAGCGGTTCATGGCCGACTACCTCGCGTGCGTGGCCAGCGTCGACGACAACGTCGGGCGCCTGGTCGACCACCTCCGCGACCGCGGCGACCTCGACGACACGCTGCTCCTCTACGCCTCCGACCAGGGCTTCTTCCTCGGCGACCACGGCTGGTTCGACAAGCGGCTGATGCACGAGGAGTCGCTCCGGATGCCGCTGCTGCTCGCCTATCCGCGCCGGCTGGGCGGCGGGCGCGTCTTCACCGACATGGTCACCAACGTCGACTGGGCACGCACGATCCTGGACGCGTGCGGCGTCGAGCCGCACCCGCGGATGCAGGGCCGCAGCTTCTGGCCCGACCTGCTCGGTGAGCCGGAGCAGCCCCCCACGACCGGCGTCTACTACCGCTACTGGGAGCACGACGACGTGTTCCACAAGGCGCCCGCGCACTACGGCTACCGCACCGAGCGCCACAAGCTCGTCTACTTCTACAACGACGGCCTCGGGCTGCCCGGGACCGGTCCCGACACCTACCCACCGGAGTGGGAGCTCTACGACCTCGTGAGCGACCCGCACGAGTTGGTGAACGTCGCCGACGACCCGGCCTACGCCTACGTGCGGGCGGACCTCACCCGCGCGATGTGGGCCGAGCAGGCGCGGCTCGGTGACGAGCCGCACCCCTCGCAGCCGGAGCCGGCATGAGCTCGTGCTGCGCGCCCGGACGGGACCCCGGGCGAGACCCCGGGCGAGACCCCGGACACCGGCCCGTCGCGGTCGCCCTCGGCTCCACGCCGGGACCAGGACACCACGTCGTCGAGCAGGTGCAGGTCCCGGCACAGGGCTTCGCCATGGGCGACGCCCATGGTGACGGCGACCGGGCGGACGGTGAGACGCCGGTGCACCCCGTGCGCGTCGACGCCTTCGACATCGACGCCACCACCGTCACCATCGCCGACTTCGCCGTCTTCGCCGACGCCACCGGCCATGTCACCGACGCCGAGCGCTTCGGGTACTCGGCCGTCTTCCACCTGCACCTGCACCCCGCCGACCTTGCTCGCGTCGTCGGCCGGCCGGCGCAGACCCCGTGGTGGTACGGCGTCGCCGGCGCCGACTGGCGCCACCCCGACGGCCCGTCGTCGAGCACCGACGACCGTGCCGACCACCCCGTCACCCACGTCTCGTGGACCGACGCGACGGCGTACGCCGACTGGGCCGGGCGCCGGCTGCCGACGGAGGCCGAGTGGGAGTGCGCCGCCCGTGGCGGCAGGCCCGGTGAGCGCTACCCCTGGGGCGACGACCTCCCGGTCGACGACCACGCCGCCAACATCTGGCAGGGCCGCTTCCCCGACCGTGACGACGCCCTCGACGGCTGGTCCGGCACGGCGCCGGTGCGCGCCTTCGCGGCGCACGGCTACGGGCTCCACCAGGCCGTCGGCAACGTCTGGGAGTGGTGCTCCGACTGGTTTGCCGCGGACTGGTACGCCCGATCCCCCGTCGACGATCCCCGCGGTCCGGTGACGGGCACGGCACGCGTCATGCGGGGCGGCTCGTTCCTCTGCCACGACTCGTACTGCAACCGCTACCGCAACGCCGCCCGCTCGGCCAACACGCCCGACTCCTCCACCAGCAACCTCGGCTTCCGCACGGTCGGTCGCTGAGCCCGTCAACGAAAGGCCACTCCATGAGACGTCTCGGGACGCTCGTCCTCGCCCTCTCCGCGCTCCTCCTGCCTGCGCTCACCGTCACCGCGGTGACGTCGGCGCCCGGCCAGGCCGCCGAACGGTCCACGACGCGGCCGGCCGCGGGGACCTACACCAACCCCGTCACGGCTGGCACCGTCGACACCTTCCCCGACCCGGCGACCATCCGCGGCCACGACGGCCGCTGGTACGCCTACGGCACCACCAACCCGATCTTCAGCAGCCGCGGCGAGACGGGTGAGCACGTGCTGCCGATGCTGCGCTCGGACGACCTCGTCCACTGGACCTACGCGGGTGACGCGATCGACGTCGCCGACCAGCCCGCCTGGTGGCCGGCCGGCACCCGCGCATGGGCGCCGGACATCCGCTTCCTCGACGGGCAGTACCACCTGACGTACTCCCTCTCGACCGGCGGCATCGGACTGCTGACCAGCGACGCCCCGACCGGTCCGTGGACCGACGACGGCCTCGTCCTGACCGCGAGCAGCGGCTGCCCGACCGGTGTGATCGACCAGGCCGTCTTCACCGACGACGACGGCAGCCACTACCTCTACTGGGGCAGCTACGACACGATCTGCGTCGCCCGGATGAACGCCGACGCCACCGCCGTCACCGGCCCGGTCACGCAGGTCGGCCACGGCAAGCGGATGGAGGGCGCGTACGTCGTCGCCCGCGACGGCTACTACTACCTGATGTACTCCGACGGCTCGTGCTGCGACGGCGCGTTCAGCGGCTACCAGGTGAAGGTCGCGCGCTCCACCAGCCCGCTGGGGCCGTTCCGCACCCCGTCGGGTGGCGTCCTCACCGACCTCACCAGCCACGACGGGCTCGTCGTCGGCTCCAGCGGCAACGGCTGGGACGGTCCCGGCCACAACAGCGTCGTCACCGACCTCGCCGGCCAGGACTGGCTGGTCTACCACGGCGTCCCCGAGGCCGACCCCGACTTCCCGGCCGTCACCGGCGCCAACGGCGCACTGCTGCGGCTGACCAAGCGGCCACTGCTGATCGACCGCCTCGACTGGATCGACGGCTGGCCCGTGGTCAACGCCGGCGCGGGCCCGTCGACCGGGCCTCGGACGGCGCCCGTCACCAGCCACCTCCCTGGCACCACGATCGGCAGCGCCACCCTCGACCGCGGGCGCAGGCTGTCGGGTCGCCCGGTCCTCGGAGACGTGCGCGTCGAGGGGAGCCTGACCGGTGACGGCGCCGGCCTCGTCGTCGGCGGCGCCACGGCCTGGCTCCGCGACGGGAGGCTCGTCGTCTCCTCCGGGCTGCGTCGTTCGACGAGCGCGCTCCCCGACGACTTCGACCCGACGACCCCGCACTGGGTGGTCGCCGAGCGTCGCGGTCGCACGCTGTGCGTGGAGGTCTCCAGCGACCGGCTCCACGAGCCGCTCGCGACGGCGTCCCTCGACCGGGTGCTCCCCGTCGGGCGCGTCGGGGTCGCATCGTCCGGCACGCGGGTCACCGCGACCGCCGTGGGCGCCGCACGCCTGCACCGGCCCGTCACGACGCGCGTGGCCGACCCGACCGTGGGTTCGCTGCTGCCGGCCTACTCCGACGAGTTCGACGGCGCCGGGCGACCGGAGGCGGCCGACCCCGCGTGGCGGTGGGTCCGGGGCGCGTCGGCGAGCCCGACGCTCACCGGTGGCTCGCTGGTGTGGCCGACCCAGGCCGGCGACCTCTACGGGACCGACAACCGCGCCTCGGTCCTGCTCCGCGACGCCCCGGCCGGGGACTTCACCGTGGAGACGAAGCTGACCTTCGACGGCAACCGCGGCAACCAGCAGGCCGGTCTCGTGCTCTACGACACCAACGACCGCTACCTGAAGCTGTCGCACTCGGTGCTGCCGCTGTCGCACACCGACCGGCTGCTGCACTCGACAGAGTTCCTCAAGGAGGGCCCGCGCCCGACCTACAGCCTGCCGACGCCGGTCTTCGACGGTCCGATGTTCGGCGGTCGCACGGCCGGCACCATGTGGTTGCGACTCCGCAGCACGAGGGACGCTGCCTCGGGCACCTACGACGTCCGGATGGCATCGAGCACCGACGGCCGGACGTGGGAGTGGGGTGGCACCTGGACCCTGCCCGTCGTCGACGGACGATCCCTGCAGATCGGCCTAGTGTCGATGAACGCCACCGGCGCGACGGCGTCCTTCGACCACGTCCGCACCTACGGCTGAGCCTCAGCCCCGAGCGACGACGAGGCCCAGCCAGTCCGCGAGCGCGTCGATCTCCGCGTCGACGCGCTCGCGGCGCTTCCCGGACCAGTCGCCGTCCTCGTGGACGGCGTCGACGAGGAGCACCCCACCGTCGCGGTCGGCGGTCGCGTCGACCTTGCCGACGAGCTCGTCGCCGTCGAGGACGGGCATCGCCCAGTAGCCCCACTGCCGCTTGGCGACCGGCTTGTACATCTCGAGCTGGTAGTCGAACTCGAAGAGCTCCTCCATCCGCTTGCGCTCGAAGACGAGCCGGTCCAGCGGGGACAGGATCGCGGTGCGTCCCTCGAAGGCCTCGAGGTCGTCCAGCCGGTCCGGGTCGACCCGCCAGGTCCCGCGGACGCCCTCGACGCGGGCAGCGACGCCGGTGCCGCGGACGTCGTACCTCTCCTCCCAGTCCTCGAGCTGGCGCGGCCGGGCGATCCCGTGGGCGCGCAGCCGTCGCCGGGCGAGCTCGAGGTGCGCCTCCTCGACGGGTACGACGGCGTCGCCGGGGTGCACGCGCGAGGCGAGGTCCCACTGGCGCTCGCGCCCCTCACGACTGGCCACGGCGACCTCGCCGCGCGACTCGAGGCACTCGAGCAGCTTCATCACGTTCTTGTTGTTGGTCCATCCGGTCGAGCGCCACGGCACCTCGCAGGTGTCGGGCAGGTCGCGCGCGGCGGTCGGCCCCTCGGCGCGGAGGTGGGCCAGCACGTCGCGGCGGCAGCCGTCGTTGGCGGCCACCCAGTCGCGGAGGTCCTCCTGCCACTCCTTGAGCGGCGGCTCCCCCGGCCACAGCGCCATGTCGGCGGCGAGCAGCGAGATGTCCTCGCTCGGGCGCAGCATCGCCTTGAGCTCCACGAGCGCGCCGTCGCCGACGGCCTCCGCCAGGTCGTCGGGGTCGTAGCCGTTGCCGAGCCTGGTCCAGAGCGCGAGGTCGGCGTGCTCGGCCACCACCCGGGTCAGGTCGACCTGCAGGAACCCCAGGTGCCGGATCGTCCCCAGCACGTCCGTCGGCCGCTGCGCCGAGAGCAGCTGGGCGCGTACGGCGATGCGGCGGGCGTCGCGGCGGCTCAGGTCGGTCGTCGGGGTCCCGGATGCGGCCATGCCCGGATCCTAGGCCGGACGGGCGGGGGTGAAAGGGCCAGCCGGTATGGCCCGAACGGGTCATTCATGCCCCAGATCAGGCAATCCCGGCGGGTTTCCACGTGGATCGCGTCACGGGGTGCGACTCTCGACGTCTAGTCAGCATCCGCTCGCCCACCAACACGGGCGGGGCATCTCGGAACAACCAGCTGCCGTGGGGGCACACCATGTGGGACACCGTCGAGACCAGCACCAACCACCTGTCGCACGACATCCCGTGCACGGGCTGCGGCCACGGCCGCCACACCTACCTGCCGTGCTCGGACACGTGCGACTGCGCGCACGGGCGCGACCGGGTGCTCAGCGTCGTCTGACGCGGCTCCGCGTCGACGTCCACACCTTCGCCGCGACGCTCTCGCGCTCCGGCGGCCTGCCCTGCTCGTCGAGCTCGTAGGCCGCGACCTTGGCCAGCAGCGGACGCTCGTGCCCGCCGTCGACCACCTCACCGGTCACCCACCACATCCGCAGGCTCGGTCCCGTGACACGGACGAACGCGAGGTTGTTGTCGAACCACGGCCCCTGGGCGTAGTGCCAGTGGAGCGGTGAGTCGGGCACCCGCGTCGACCACGACGCCACCCGGCCCAGGGGGCCGGCCACGCCGTAGGACAGGACCGCGGTCGCGAACCGCATGTTGCGCGAGAGCGGGTTGCGGATCGGTGAGCAGACCGCCTGGAGCACCGTCGAGGTGAGCTCGCGTCCACTCCGGCGGGAGCTGCGTGCCGGCCGTGCCTCGCTGACGTAGCTGTGGTGGACGTCGCCGGACAGGAAGGTCACCGTCGACGGCGCTCGCCCGCGCTCCCCCGCCGCGACCTCCATCGCCTGGCGGGCGACCTGCTGGAAGCTGTTCTGGAACGCGCCCCAGTGCTCGAGGTCGACGGTCTTGCGCATCTTCTCGCCGAACCTGGCCCCGTGCTCGCCCCAGGCCCCCTCGGTCAGCGCCTCGCTGAAGGCCTCGAGGTGGTGCAGTCCGCGCGCCAGGAGGAACGGCACCGAGGTGCCGATGAGCAGGTGGTCCACGTCGCCACGCAGCTGCGAGTCGAGCCAGGCGGCCTCGTCGGGATCGAGCATGGCACGGTGGGCGGGGTCGAGCTCCCTGGCCGCGCGCGAGTCGACGACCACGAGCCGGGCCTGGGTGTCGAAGTCGCGGGTGTAGCTCCACCGGTAGGTCTCCGGGTGCTGGTCGACCCGCTCGGCGAAGGCGTCGAGGACGGCGCCGAGGTCGAGCTCGTCGTCGCCCTCGTGCGCCAGCACCGCGGCGTACAGCTCGTCGGTGCGGCGCTCGGCAGGCGAGAGGTTGCCGAGGTGCTGGTGGACCCAGTACGACGCCAGGCCGGCGACGATGCGACCGTGCCACCACGACGTCGCCTCCATCTCACGGCGCCAGACCAGCGAGGTGTTCCAGTCGTCGCGGATGTCGTGGTCGTCGAAGATCATCGCGCTCGGGACCGTGGACAGCAGCCACCGGTTGGCCGGGTCGGACCACGCGAGCGCGTAGAGGTGGGCGTACTCCTCGTAGTCCTTCAGCTCGGTCCAGGGGGCCTGCTCGATGTCGCGGCGCGACTCGATGAAGGCCCGCATCTCGTCGGTGGTCTCGTCGGCGTAGACCTGGTCGCCGAGGAAGAGCAGCAGGTCCGGCAGCCGATCGGGAGCCAGGTCGGGGTCGTCGGCGTCGGCCGGCGGCACCTGGTCGCCGACGCGCAGGGCCCAGGCCCTCAGCGCGTCGACCCCGTGGGCGTCGTTGCCCTTCGCGTCGTGCGACACCGAGGTGCGGCACGAGCCGAAGGCCATCGCCAACGGCCGGCCCGGCTCGAGCGTGGCGATGACGGGCGCCGGGAAGGACGACCCGGGCTCGGGCCACACGGCCTCCCCGTCGACCTCGACGGCATAGGCCTCGGTCGTGCCGGGCTCGAGGTCACCCAGCTCGACGAGCGCGTAGTGGTGTCCGTGCACCCCGAAGGTGCGCGCGCTCGCGCGGGCCGAGCCACGCGTCACGGTGACCGTGCCCGGGTCGCGGGTCTCGACCCAGACCGCGGCGGTCGTCTCGTCGACGTACCTCAGGAGCGGGCCCAGGACGAGCGGACCGCCGGGCAGGTTCGCCTCGCTCACGGCTGGAGGAGGACCTTGATCGCGCGGCGCTCGTCCATCGCGCGGTAGCCCTCGGCCGACTCGGCCATCGGCAGCGTCAGGTCGAAGACCCTGCCCGGGTCGATCGCGCCGGAGAGCACACGGTCGAGCAGGTCGGGGAGGTACTTGCGCACCGGAGCCATGCCGCCGGCGAGACCGACGTTGTGGGAGAACATCCGGCGCACGGGCAGCTCCACCCCGTGGGGCACGCCGACGAAGCCGACGGTGCTGCCGGGCCGGGCGACGGCGAAGGCGGTCTTCATCGAGGCGTCGGTGCCCACGCACTCGAGCACCGCGTCGGCGCCGATCCCGTCGGTCATCTCGGCGATGAGGGCCTCGCCCTCCTCGCCGCGCTCGGCGACGACGTCGGTGGCGCCGAAGGCCCGGGCGATCTCCTGGCGGGGCTCGTGGCGCGACATCGCGATGACCCGCTCGGCGCCCATCTGCGCCGCCGCGAGGACGCCGCTGAGGCCGACGGCGCCGTCGCCGACGACGACGGCCGTGCTGCCGGGGCGCACGCCCGCGGCGACGGCCGCGTGCCAACCGGTGGCCATCACGTCGGTGAGCGCGAGCAGGGAAGGGATCAGGCCCGCGTCGGGCACCCCGTCGGTGGCGACGAGGCTGCCGTCGGCCTGCGTGACCCGGGCGTACTCCCCTTGGCCGCTCTGGGTGATCCCGACGTTGACACACGCCGACTGCATGCCGGCGCGGCAGTGGGCGCAGGTGTTGTCGCAGTGGCAGAACGGCACGATGACGAAGTCGCCGACCTTGGTCGAGGAGACCTCGGAGCCGACCTCCTCCACGATGCCGACGCACTCGTGCCCGATCGTGCTGCCGGCCTTGACGGGGTTCTCGCCCCGGTAGGGCCACAGGTCGGAGCCGCAGATGCAGCCCGCGACGACCTTCACGATCGCGTCGGTCGGGGCCTTGATGACCGGGTCCGGGACCTCCTCGAAGCGGATGTCACCGGGGGCGTGGATGGTGGTGGCGCGCATGACGGCGATCCTGCCACGCACCCCGCGACGACCCGCCAGCGGGCCGACTGGCTTTATCTCATATCTGAGATACCGTGGTCGACATGGCTGACTACAAGGGCCGCATCGGCAACCTCATCCGCGATGCGCGCAAGCACCGCGGGCTCACGCAGCACCAGCTCGCCGAGCTCCTCGGCACGAGCCAGAGTGCGATCAACCGCATCGAGAAGGGCCACCAGAACTTGTCGCTCGAGATGCTGGCGCGCATCGGCGCCGCGCTCGACTCCGAGATCGTCGCCCTCGGCGCCGGCCCGACGCACCTGCGCGTCGACGGCCCCACCACGCTCTCGGGCTCCATCGACGTCAAGACGTCCAAGAACGCCGGCGTCGCGCTGCTGTGCGCCTCGCTGCTCAACAAGGGCCGTACGACGCTGCGCAAGGTCGCGCGGATCGAGGAGGTCAACCGGCTCCTGGAGGTGCTGAACTCCCTCGGCGTGGCCACCCGCTGGGTCGGCGACGACAACGACCTCGAGATCATCCCGCCGGCCGAGCTCAACCTCGCCGCGATCGACGAGGGCGCGGCCCGCCGCACCCGCTCGGTGATCATGTTCCTGGGCCCGCTGCTGCACCGCGTCGACCAGTTCGAGCTGCCCTACGCCGGAGGCTGCAACCTCGGCGAGCGCACCGTGGAGCCGCACATGTCGGCGCTGCGCCCCTTCGGCCTCGAGGTCAAGGCCACCGACGGCGCCTACCACGCCAGCGTCAACCGCGCGATCGAGCCCGGACGGCCGATCGTGCTCACCGAGCGCGGCGACTCGGTCACGGAGAACGCGCTGATGGCGGCCGCTCTCCACCCCGGCACGACCGTCATCCGCAACGCCTCGTCCAACTACATGGTCCAGGACCTGTGCTTCTTCCTCCAGAAGCTGGGGGTCGAGGTCGAGGGCATCGGCACCACGACGCTGCGGATCACCGGCAAGTCGTCGATCGACGTCGACGTCGACTACGCGCCGTCGGAGGACCCGATCGAGGCGATGTCGCTCCTCGCGGCCGCCATCGTCACGAAGTCGTCGATCACGATCCGTCGCGCGCCGATCGAGTTCCTCGAGCTCGAGCTCGCGATCCTCGAGGAGATGGGCTTCCGCTACGACCGCTCGGAGGAGTACGCCGCACGCAACGGCGAGACCCGGCTGGTGGACATCACCACGCACCCCTCCGACCTGCGCGCCCCGCTCGACAAGATCCACCCGATGCCGTTCCCGGGCCTCAACATCGACAACCTGCCCTTCTTCGCGGTCATCGCCGCGGTCGCCGAGGGCCAGACCCTGCTGCACGACTGGGTCTACGAGAACCGCGCGATCTACTTCACCGAGCTCAACAAGCTCGGCGCCCAGGTCAAGCTGCTCGACCCGCACCGCGTGCTCGTCGAGGGCCCCACGCACTTCTCCGGCGCGGAGATCGTGTGCCCCCCGGCCCTGCGCCCCGCGGTCGTGCTCCTGATCGCGATGCTCGCCTCCAAGGGCCGCAGCGTGCTGCGGTCGACGTACGTCATCCACCGCGGCTACGAGGACCTCGCGGAGCGCCTCAACGAGCTCGGCGCCAACATCGAGACGTTCAGGGACATCTAGGCACATCAGGTCGGTCGACCTGGTCGTGCCTTCTGGCGCCTCCGCGCTGGTTGAGCAGGGCGCCCCGGCGCCCACCCCGCTGGTTGGCGCCCTGGCCCCACTCCGCTGGTTGAGCAGGGCGCCCTGGCGCCCGTGTCTCAACCAAGACCGCCGGGGGCCCGTCACCAGAGGTCGCGGCGCGCTCGTGAAGTAAGGACGAGGGCTGCGCCCTGGCGGAGCGAAGCGGGGGAAGGACGCGGCAACGAGGACGCACGAGCGGGTTACGAGCGCCGGCGACACAGCGAGCGGAGCGAGCTAGTCGAACAGAGTCTCGACCCAGGCCTGCGACACCTTGGACGGCGCGGGCGGGGCGGTCATGTCCGCGGTGATCCGCGGCATCGGCGCGGTGTGCTGGCCGGCGTTGCGGTGCCAGTCGGTCTCGGCCTCCACGAGGAGGCCGAGGTCGGCGCGGCTCAGGAACACGCCGTGCCCGTCGGGACACCGGGCCACCGAGGCCTGGCCGAGGGTCCGCTCATCCATCTCGACTCCGCATCGCGGGCAGCTCATGCTCTCCATCCCTCGACGGTAGCGCCCGGCCCCATACTTCTCCGGTGACCGCGCCGCGCTACCTGGATTCGCCCCGTCCGCTCGCCTTCGCCCACCGTGGCGGGGCGTACCACCCCGAGATCGAGGGCCTGGAGAACACGCTGGCGGCCTTCCGGCACGCGGTGGGGCTGGGCTACGGCTACCTCGAGACCGACGTCCACGTCACCAGCGACGGCGTCCTCCTCGCCTTCCACGACACGGTCCTGGACCGGGTCACCGACCGCACGGGCACGATCGCGGAGAGCACGTACGCCGAGGTGCAGCAGGCCCTGATCGGCGGCAGCGAGCCGGTGCCGACCCTTGCCGAGCTCTTCGACGCCTTCCCCGACGCGCACTTCAACATCGACGTGAAGTCGACCGGTGCCGTCGAGGCGCTGGCGGCCTTCATCGAGGAGCGGGAGGCGTGGGACCGGGTGCTGGTCGGATCGTTCTCCGGGCGGCGGATGAACGCCTTCCGCAGGCGCACCCGTGGTCGCGTCGCCACGTCCGCGCACCCGCTGGAGGTGGCGGCGTACGTCCTCTCCCCCAGCGGCCGGCTCGCCCGCCTCCTCACGCGAGGGCGTCCGGTCGCGCTCCAGGTCCCGCACCGGCGGGGCCGGCTCGTGGTGGTGTCGCCCGGGCTCGTACGACGCGCGCGCTCGGCCGGTGTCCAGGTGCACGTCTGGACCATCGACGACCCGATCGAGATGAACACCCTCCTCGATCGTGGTGTCGACGGCATCATGACCGATCGCACGGACATACTCAGGGACGTGCTCCGCGCCCGCGGACAGTGGCACGGTCCGTCCGAGCGCGGACCGGACGGCATGGAGGATGACGCATGAGCAACACCGACGCTGGGCTGGGCGGCGGGATCGCCGACCTCGAGCCGCTCGCGCTCCAGAAGGAGCAGAAGGCCTGGTACTGGTACGACTGGGCCAACAGCGCCTACGTCACCACCGTCAGCACCGTCCTCTTCGCGCCCTACATCATCGCGATCGCCAAGGAAGCCGCGGTCGACAACCGGATCTCCCTGCTCGGCCTCTCGGTCGCGCCCGGGTCGCTGCCGTCGTACCTCGTCACGATCTCCACGATCATCTCCGCCATCGTGCTGCCCCTCATGGGCCCGATCGCTGACCGCACGGCCAACAAGAAGCGGCTGCTCGCGACCTTCGCCTGGCTCGGTGCCCTGTCCGGCTCGCTGATCTTCTTCGCGACCGGGAGCAACTGGCAGATCGGCGCGGTCGGCTTCTTCCTGGCCAACATCCTGCTCGGCGCCTCGCTCGTGGTGAATGACTCGATCCTGCCGCTCATCTCGGACGAGGAGAACCGCGACCGTGTCTCCTCGCGCGGCTGGGCGTGGGGCTACCTCGGCGGCGGGCTGCTGCTCGCGGTCAACCTCGCCCTCGTCACGGTCCTGCCCTTCGGCCTGAGCACCGGCGAGGCGGCGCGGATCAGCATGCTGTCGGCCTGCATCTGGTGGGCGGCCTTCACCTTGATCCCCTACCTCAGGCTCCGCGACCACGAGCCGGTGCTGCCGCCGGTCGAGGGCGGCAAGCACGGCATCATCGCCGAGAGCTTCGGCCAGCTCGGCAGGACGCTGCGCGAGCTCCCCCGGTATCCCGTCGCGCTGAACTTCCTGCTCGCCTACCTGTTCTTCAACGACGGCATCCAGACCGTGATCGCCTCCGCGTCGACGTACGGCTCCGAGGAGCTCGGCTTCGGCCAGTCGGTCCTCATCGGCACGATCCTGCTCGTGCAGTTCGTCGCCTTCGGCGGGGCGCTGGTCTTCGGCCGCCTCGCGGCCCGGTTCGGCTCCAAGAACACGATCCTCGGCGGGCTGGTGATCTGGATGGTCATCGTGACCGCTGCCCTGTTCCTGCCCGAGGAGGGGCTGGTCCCGTTCCTGCTGCTCGGCGTCGCCATCGGCGTCGTGCTCGGCGGGACCCAGGCGCTGGCCCGGTCGTACTTCTCGCTGCTCATCCCCCGCGGCAAGGAGGCGGAGTACTTCAGCTTCTACCACGCCATGGACCGCGGGACCTCCTGGTTCGGCACCCTCGTCTTCGGCCTCGTCTACCAGCTCACCGACTCCTACCGCCCGGCGATCTTCGCGCTCATCGCCTTCTTCGTGCTCGGCGGCGCGCTCCTCCTGCGCGTCGACACTGCCCGCGGGATCCGCGACGCCGGCAACGAGGTCCCCGCGGTCATCTGAGCGGGCTTTCGCAGCCCAGTCCACCCCTGGGGGTGAAGTTGGTCTCGCCTGAGCGTGGTCGCCCGGACGCCGAATCCGCGGAATGTGGGGCGCCCCGCTACCGTTGAAGGATCAACGGGGCTCTACACGAAGTCGTCACGAGCGGCAATCCGGTAGACCCCACCATCCCGAACACAACACAACGGGGTCAGCAACCCAAAACTGGAGGTGGGCACGGTGGCGGAGCGCACACTACGTGGCGCAAGGCTCGGCGGCCAGAGCTTTGAGGACGAGCGCGGCATCGAGTTCGCGGCCCGACAGCAGGTCGGTTACCGCTGCGAGCACGGACACGAGTTCGAGGTCACGATGTCGGTCGAGGCCGACATCCCGGCCAAGTGGGAGTGCCCGCGCTGTGGCGCCGAGGCGCTGAGCACGGCCGGCATCCTCCCCGAGGAGAAGGTCGAGAAGCCGGTCCGCACGCACTGGGACATGCTCCTCGAGCGCCGCTCCGAGAAGGAGCTCGAGGACATCCTCAAGGAGCGCCTCGAGCTGCTGCGCGGCGGCGAGATCGGCCCCGCGCACCTGCACCGCGCGAACAAGAAGAAGCGCGTCAGCTAGTCACTCGACTGCTGCGACACACCTGGTCACTCGACCACGTCGCCCTGGACCACCGGCCCGTCGCCGCCCGGTCCGGGGCGACGGTCATGTCCGGGGGTCATCGGGCCGAAGCCCGGACCCGCGCCCCCACCGAACGTCGGCACGGCGACCAGCCGGCGCTCCACCACGGTGGTCAGCAGCCGGCGCGCCAGCGGACGGGTGAACGGCAGGATCAGCACGATCCCGACGACGTCGAGCAGGAAGCCCGGGCTCAGCATCAGCGTGCCGCCGATGAGGATCAGCGCTCCGTCGGCGATCTCGCGGGCGGGCATCCGTCCGCCCTGGAGCGCCTCGCGCAGCGCCCGCCACGCACGGCCGCCCTCGCGCCTGATCAGCCACGCGCCGAGCATGCTGTCGAGGACGAGCAGCACGATCGTCCACCACGGGCCCACGACCTGCCCGACCTGCAGGATGAACCAGATCTCGGCGATGGGGACGACCACGAAGGCAGCCGCCAGCAGCGGCCGCAACCACGGCCGACGTCGTCGCGGGGCTCGTCCGGGTGTCGGGGTCTGGCTCACGCGGGGCGCTTCCTCCGGGTGAGCTGCGCGCGGCGCTCCGAGAGGCCCCACCGGGTGATCAGCTTGAGCGACTCGCTCGCGACCTGCCCGCTCATCTTCGAGTCGCCGCGCACGCGCTCGATGAACTCGATCGGGACCTCCTTCACCCGCAGGCCACGGGTGACCGTGCGGTAGGCGAGGTCGGTCTGGAACACGTACCCAGTAGACAGCACGGCGCCAAGGTCGATCGCCTCGAGCGTGGTCCGACGGAAGAGCCGGAAGCCGGCCGTCGCGTCCTTGACGCGGATGCCGAGCAGGAGGCGGACGTAGAGGTTGCCGCCGCGCGAGAGCAGCAGCCGCTGGAGCGGCCAGTTGACGACCGAGCCGCCGGGGACGTAGCGCGAGCCGATGACCAGGTCGGCCGACCTCAGCGCGTCGAGCAGCCGCACGAGCTGCTCGGGCTGGTGGGAGCCGTCGGCGTCCATCTCACCGATGACGTCGTAGCCCGCCTCGAGCGCGACGGCGAACCCGTTGAGGTAGGCGGCGCCGAGGCCGGCCTTCTCGGTGCGGTGCACGACGCTGATCGCCTCGTCACCGGCCGCGAGCTTGTCGGCGATGTCGCCGGTGCCGTCGGGGCTGTTGTCGTCCACGATCATGATGTCGACACCGGGCTGGGCCTTGCGCAGCCGGTCGACGATCCACTCGATGTTCTCGGACTCGTTGTAGGTCGGGATGACCATCACGCAGCGGCCGAGGCCTTCGACACTCACGGTGGGCTTACCTCGCTCCGGTCACGGTGGGGGGCATCCCCCTGTCGGCGACGACGATAGGCGAAAAAGGCCGCCCCCGTGCTGAGGACGAGGAACACGAGGCTGAGCCGCGACGGCCACAGCCCGAGGCGTACGGCGGGGGTCACGGTGGTGCTCAGCCCGACCTCCTCGAGGAGGACCTCCTGGCCGTGCGCCGGGACCGACGAGACCACCGAGCCGTCGGGGCGCACGACGCCCGAGATGCCGTTGATGGCCGCCACGACCACCCAGCGACCCGTCTCCTGCGCGCGCAGGCGGCTGATCTCGAACTGCTGGTCGAGCTGGGAGGTGCGGCTGAACATCGCGTTGCTGGTCTGCACGGCCACCAGCTGGGCGCCGCGGGCGACCTGACCGCCGATGCCGTCGTCGTAGGCCACGTCGAAGCAGATCGCGTCGGCGACCTTCAGGCCGGCCACGGTGATCGGCTCGAGGCTCGTGCCCCGGACCATGTCGCGCGGCACCTCGGTCAGGCGCCCGTAGGTCGACGGCATCCAGCTGACGTCACGGAACGGGATGTACTCCCCGTAGGGCACGGGATGCCGCTTGGTGTAGCGGTCGCCGCTGCCGAGCCCGGGCTGGAAGACGATGCCCTGGTTGAGCACCTCGGTCTCGTCGAGCGGGTTGGTGTTGGTGCCGCCGACGATGATCGGGACGTCGATCGCCTCGGACGCGGCGACGATCCCGGCGTGCACGCCCGGGTCGAGGAACGGGTCGACGGCCGTGGAGTTCTCCGGCCACACGACGAAGTCGGGGCGCGGGGCCTCCCCCGCGTCGACGGCCGCCGCGAGCTGCTCGGTCAGGCGGACGTGGTTCGCGGTCACCTCGCGGTGGACGGCCGGGACGTTGAGCCCGGTGCCGGGCACGTCGCCCTGCACGGCGGCGACGGTCGCCGTGCCGTCCTCGGTGATCGGGTACGCCGCCACGGCGGGCGCCAGCGAGACGACGGCCAGGCCGCCGACGCCGGCGACGACCCGGCGCGAGGGGCGTGGACGCTCGAGCAGCAGCCACGCGAGCGTCGTACCGCTGAGGGCGACAAGGAGGCTGACCCCGGTCATCCCGACCCAGGGCAGGGCGTCGGCCCACGGCGTGCCGGCGGTCGCGTAGGCGAGGCGGCCGAACGGCATCCCGCTGAAGGGCCAGCCGCTGCGCCACGTCTCGATCCCGACCCACCACAGGGCCGTCCAGAGGGGCCACAGGCGGTGCCGCATGCTCCAGGACAGCCCGAGGCCCAGCGGGACGAAGAACGCCGCCTCCATGGCGCACATCGCGATCCAGGCGTCCGTGCCGACCGAGCGCATCCAGACCATGACCGCGTAGACGAAGGTGATCCCGAAGAGCAGGCTCGGGATCCACGCACGTCCGGGACGCAGCCCGTGCACGGAGAGGACGAGTGCCGCGATCCCGACGGGCATGAGCACGGCCCAGCCGATGGGCTCGAACGCAGCTGCCAGGACGAGGCCGCCGACCAGGGCGACGAGGCAGCGGAGCGGCACGCACGAACGGTAGCCGACGACCTCACAGGTCTCGCGGGCTGCCTGCAGCGGTGCGGGAGCGACCCCGGGGCTTCGGACCAACGCACGACCGCCTGGCTGACGATCGCACGAAGTTGTCTACGGCCTCGTGGTCCCTCCCGCATCCAGCCCCCGCGGGGCGCCCCCGACGGGGCGGCGGACGGTGGGCATCGCTGGCTTCGCGTACCTCACGTCGGACTCCCCATGGCCGATGGCGCCACCCGCGGGCTGCACAGGCGGACCCCGGAACCTTCCCTTCCCCACGGCGACGGTGTCAACACGGCCCTGACCTGCGTGAACGCGCGAAACCGCAGGTCAGTGAGGTGCCCCTCGCGGCAAACTCGTTCCGTCAATTTTTGACCCGGTCGGCGTGTCGCCACGGACACGCCGAGGTCGTGTGCATCGCTCAGGAGGAGGCAGGAGGTACGACGACGGTGCCGGTGGCCGTGGTGGCCACGACGGGCGGATCCAAGACCTCCGCGGCACCCGGCGCCTCGGCCGTCGGTGCCCCGCGGCCAACGACGTGGACCGCGAAGTCCATCACCCGGCTGCGGGTGCCCTCCCGGACCAGGGTCGCGGTGATCTCGAGGAGGTCGCCGGCCCGCACGGGAGCCCTGAACTGGACGTCGGAGTAGGAGGCGAACAGGCCCTCGTCGCCGTCGAGCACGATGCACATCTCGGTGGCGACGTCGCCGAAGAGGCCGAGGCTGTAGGCGCCGTCGACGAGGTTGCCGGCGTAGTGGGCGTGGGAGTACGGCACGTAGCGACGGTGGGTGACGACCGTGCCGACCCGGCTCGGGGTCTGGCTCATGAGGCGGTCCTGTTCGTGAGTCGGTGGACGATGAAGGAGGCGACCTCGCCGGGCGTCGTACCCCTGGTGAAGACGCGGTCGACGCCGAGCTCGTCGGCCATCGTCTCGTCGAAGCGCGGGCCGCCGACGACGAGCAGCGGCCGCTTCGCGGCCGGGTAGGCCTCGCGGAACGCCGCCGACATCTCGCGGGTGTTCAGCAGGTGGGCGTCGCGCTGCGTGACGACCTGGGAGACGAGCACGGCGTCGGCCTTCTCCTCGCGGGCCGCCTCGACGAGCTGGGGCACGGAGACCTGGGCGCCGAGGTTCACGACCTTGAGCTCGCGGTAGTACTCCAGGCCCTTCTCCCCCGCGAACCCCTTGATGTTGAGGATCGCGTCGATGCCGACCGTGTGCGCGTCGGTGCCGATGCAGCCGCCCACCACGACGAGGCGCCGGCGCATGGACTGCTTGATCGCCGCGTTGGCCTCCTTCGGCGTGAGCAGCGGGTAGTCGCGCTCGACGACCTCGACCGTGCTCGGGTCGACGAGGTGGTTGACCCGGCCGTAGACGACGAAGAACGTGAAGCCCTCCCCCATCGGCTTGGCGTGCACGACGAGCGCCGGGTCCATGCCCATCTTGTTGGCGAGCTGGACCGCGGCGCCCTCGGCGACCTTGGAGTGCTCGATCGGGAGGGTGAACGACAGCTGCACCATGCCGTCACCGGTGGTGTCGCCATAAGGACGAATGAGGCTCACGACTCCTCCAGGATCTCGGTCGCCGGGTTGTAGTAGTCGGCCGCCTTGCGGGCGACGCCCTCGAGCCCCTTGCCCTTGTCGGCGGGACGCTTCATCAGGCCGAAGGTTCCGTCCGCGATCGCGGACAGCAGCGGCGGCTGGCCGGGGACGCTCGTGTCGGACCTGATCTCCTCGAGCAGCCCGACGGCCTCGCCGAGCACCTCACGGGCACGGCTCGCGATGAACCCGTCGGGCGAGGGGTGGAAGTCCTCGTGGAGCTTGCCGGCGGCGTTCATCACGTAGCGGACGTTCTGGAGGGCGAGGTCGCGGTCGGAGATCCACGGCGTCACGACCGCCTCGGTCATCATCCCGACGAGCAGGATGCCCTGCCCGGTCATCGCACCGACGAGGTTGAAGAACCCGTCGAGGAGGTAGCCCTTGAAGATGTCGCCGGTCATGTGGCGCGTCGGCGGCATCCACTTGAGCGGGGCGTCGGGGAAGAGCTCGCGGGCGAGCATCGCGTGGGCCAGCTCGAGCCGGAACGAGTCCGGCACGGCCGGATCGATCTCGAAGGCGTGACCGAGGCCGAGCTGCCAGTCCTTGAGGCCGGCCTCCTTGGCGAAGTACTCGTTGAGGAGCTGGCTGGTCGTGACGGTGTGCGCCGCCTCGATGGCGTCTGCGGTGGTGAGGTAGTTGTCCTCGCCCGTGTTGATGATGATGCCGGCGCGTGCGTGGATCTGGCGGCTGAACCGCTGGTCGACGAACGTGCGGATCGGGTTGATGTCGCGGAAGAGGATCCCGTACATCGAGTCGTTGAGCATCATGTCGAGCCGCTCGAGGCCGGCCAGCGTCGCGATCTCCGGCATGCAGAGGCCGGAGGCGTAGTTGGTGAGCCGGACGTAGCGACCGAGCTCCCTCGACGTCTCGTCGAGCGCCGCCCGCATGAGGCGGAAGTTCTCCTGGGTGGCGTAGGTGCCGGCGAAGCCCTCGCGCGTCGCGCCCTCGGGCACGAAGTCGAGCAGCGACTGGCCCGTCGAGCGGATCACCGCGATGATGTCGGCGCCCTCGCGTGCGGCCGCCTGCGCCTGCGGGATGTCCTCGTGGATGTCGCCGGTGGCGACGATGAGGTAGATCCACGGCTTGCTGGGCGCGTCGCCGACCTTCGCGATCATCTTCTCGCGGGCGACGCGCTGACGGTCGATCTGCTTGATGCCCGCGGCGACGGCCTTGCGCGCACGGCTCGCTGCGCGGGTGGCGTCGCGGCCCTCGGGGACCCGGAACGTGACCGACCCGGCGGCCGCCTTCTGCGCGAGGGTGAGCAGGTCGTCGCCCTCGCCGCGGAGCAGGGCGTCCCACACCGGGAGGCTGACGCCGTGCTCGAGGCCGGTGTCGGCGCGCACGGCGTCCGCGAGCCGGTTGACCCACGGCGTGCCGTCGGGGTCGGCACCACCGAGCCCGGCGAGGCGCAGCGTGGCGCGCTCCACCGAGACCGTCGTGTGCTTCGTGGCGAGGTCGACGATCGGCTTGCCGACCTGGCGGGCGAGGGTGCGGGCCCGGCGGACGTCGGCGCGCTCGATCCCGAGCTGGCTCCGCGCCGCCATCACAGCCGCCTCTCGAACAGCGCGCGGACGCCGGCGTCGGCGCGGAGCAGCTCCATCGCGTACGCCGCGTGGCCCGGGACGTAGCCGTTGCCGACGAGCATCCGGACGTCGGCGGCGAGTCCCTCGGCGCCGAGCGCCGCGGCGCTGAAGCTGGTGGCCATCGAGAAGAAGATGACGGTGCCGCCCTCGGCCGTGGCCAGGATGGCGCCGCCCTCGCAGCCTGGGACGTCGACGCACACGACGGTGACGTCGGCCGGGCCGCCGGCTGCCGCGACCGCGTCGCGCAGCGCGATCGGGTCGCGGGCGTCGGAGATGGTGACCGCGTCGGCGATACCGGCGTCGGTGAGCAGGTCGCGCTCACCCTCGTGGGGCACGACGCCGATGGTGCGCGCCGCGCCGGCCTGGCGGGCGGCGGCCAGGCTCAGGGAGCCGGACTTGCCCGCCCCGCCGATGACCGCGACCGTCGGCGCCTGCCCGCGGGCGACGTACTCCCCCACGACGCGCGCGGTCAGGGCGGGCGCGCCGCAGACGTCCATCACGCTGAGCGACAGGGCGGGGTCGAGGTCGTCGGGGATGACGGCTGCGATGGAGCGGCCGAAGAGGACGGCGTAGCCGTCGCACGGCACCTGCTCGCTGCGCCCGTCCCACTGCGCCAGCCCGTCCTCGATCACGAGCGGGGTGAGGGTGAGGCTGATGAGCGTGGCCACGCGGTCGCCGACCTCGAGGCCGAGGGGCGACTCCGGGCCGACCTCCTCGACCGTGCCGACGAGCATGCCGCCGGAGCCGGTGACCGGGTTCTGCATCTTGCCGCGGGTGGCGACGATGTCGAGGACCTCGGCGCGGACGCCGTCGCCGCTGGTCTCGCCGTACTTCGTGTGCGCCCGCTCGAGCTGGCGGAAGGACGCGGCGTCGAGGTTGAGCCGCTCGACGCGGACCCGGACCTCGTCGGGCCACAGCTCCCGGCGGGTGTCGAGGTGCTGCGCGGCCTGCGGGAGCACGGCGCTGTCGTCGAGGACACGGTGCAGGCCGGTCGGGTCACCGGTCCGGATGTCCGTCGGGCTAGTCAATTCGGGCCATCCTTCTTGTTCTGTGCACTACAACCGTAAATCTTGCGGCGTGGCATTGGACTCACCGCACGTTCTCAACGTACTCTTCCAGATGTGTCGCCGCACACACAACCGGCGCGCCGCTCCACGCTTCAGCTCTGATCCACAGGAGACCCCATGAGCATCGAGACCGCCAGCCCGCTCGACCAGGCACTCGCCACCGGCCAGCCCTACCCCTACCAGCGGGTCGAGCTCGTCGAGCCCGACTGGACCCGGTTCCCGGGCTGGGCCGACGTCACCGCCGCCGACTGGGCCTCGGTGCAGTGGCAGCGCGCGCACTGCATCAAGAACGTCAAGCAGCTGCGCGAGCTGATGGGCGACCTCCTCGACGACCGGTTCTACGCCGACCTCGAGCGCGACCAGGCCGAGCGCGCGACCATGTCGATGCTGGTGCCGCCGCAGATGATGAACACGATGGTGCCGACGGTGACCCCGGCGGGCGCCGGCTCGCTCACCGAGGCGTTCTACGCCGACCCGGTGCGCCACTACATGATCCCGGTCTTCAGCGACCGCCGCACCGACTGGCCCTCGCACCCCCACGCCGCGCGCGACTCGCTCCACGAGCACGACATGTGGGCCACCGAGGGACTCACCCACCGCTACCCCACCAAGGTCCTGGCCGAGCTGCTGCCGACCTGCCCGCAGTACTGCGGCCACTGCACCCGCATGGACCTCGTCGGCAACTCCACGGTCGTCATCGACAAGCTGAAGTTCGCCGGCAAGCCCAACGACCGCATCGGCGACATGATCGACTACCTGCGTCGTACGCCGTCGGTGCGCGACGTGGTCGTCTCCGGCGGCGACGTGGCCAACATGCCGTGGCCCCGCCTCGAGGCGTTCCTGATGTCGGTGCTCGAGGTCGAGAACATCCGCGACATCCGGCTCGCGACCAAGGCGCTCATCGGCCTCCCCCAGCACTGGCTGCAGCCCGACGTGGTCGAGGGAGTGAACCGGGTCGCGACCGTGGCCCGCTCACGCGGCGTCTCGCTCGCGATGCACACCCACGCCAACCACGCGAACTCGGTGACGCCGATCGTCGCCGAGGCGTCCCGGGCGATGCTCGACGCCGGCCTGCGCGACGTACGCAACCAGGGCGTGCTGCTGGCCGGGGTCAACGCCGAGCCCCACGCGCTGCTCGACCTGTGCTTCCGCCTCCTCGACGGCGCGCAGATCATGCCCTACTACTTCTACATGTGCGACATGATCCCGTTCTCGGAGCACTGGCGGGTCTCGCTCGCCGACGCCCAGCGGCTCCAGCACCACATCATGGGCTACCTCCCGGGCTTCGCGACGCCGCGCATCGTGTGCGACGTGCCGTTCGTCGGCAAGCGCTGGGTGCACCAGAACGCCGACTACGACACCGAGCACGGCATCTCGTTCTGGACCAAGAACTACCGCACCTCGATCGAGGCCGACGACGCCGAGGCCCTCTCGCGCTTCTACGAGTACTACGACCCGATCCACACCCTCCCCGAGTCCGGCCAGCAGTGGTGGGAGCAGCACGGCCGCCTCGACGAGGCCTCCCTCAAGGCCGCCGAGATGGCCGAGGCGTCGCGTCGTACCGCTGCGCTCCAGGCCTGGTGAGCTGACGCCCGTCTCTCGCAGTGATCCCCGGCCGACCGGGGATCACTGACGTTGTCGGCCGTTGCAACGCCTGACAAGTTCAGCGAGTGCCTCCGGGACAGGCGGAGGAACGGACAATCCGGGCCACCACTCATCCACAGATGGCGGCGATGATCGGTCGTCCACAGCTCTCGACCACCGTCGTGGCCGACCGTCGGCACCTCCCCCGAGCATCGTGCGCATGGATGCTCAGCTCCGTGCCCTCATCGGCAAGCACGGCGTGTTCACGCGCAAGGAAGCGCTCGCGCTCGGCTACCACGACCGAGCGATCGCGCTTCTGGTCCGCACGGGGGCGTGGGTGCGCGTACGACGCGGCGCCTATGTGTTCGGTGACGCCTGGGTCGACCTGAGCAGCAACCAGAGGTACGCCGTGCTGTGCCGCGCAGCGGTCCGGCAGGCGCGCGCCGAGGTCGTGCTGAGCCACTCCAGCTCGGGCAACGAGTACGGATGTCCGATGTGGGAGGCGGACCTGAAGTCGGTCCACATGACCCGGTCGGACGAGCGGGCCGGGCGCGCCGAAGCAGGGATCGTCCAGCACCGGGGCAAGGTCGAGGACGACGACGTGGTCGAGCGCAACGGCCTCAGCGTCATGAGCGGCACTCGCACGGCCCTCGAGCTGACGACGATCCTCGACGTGGAGCACGCACTCGTCGAGATCGACCACCTGCTCCACAACGGCCACACCACACTGGAGAAGCTCCACGACCGGTACGAGAAGATGGCGTACTGGCCCCGAACGCTCACGACCGATCTCGTCCTTCGACTTGCGGACGGTCGATCGGAGTCTGTGGGTGAGACCCGGTCCCGCTATCTCTGCTGGACGCAACACCTGCCTGCGCCGATCCCGAACTATCCGATCGTCGACCAGCACGGCAGGGAGATCGCCCGCGTCGATCTCGCGTGGCCGTCGCGCGGCGTCTTCCTGGAGTTCGACGGGAAGGAGAAGTACCTCAAGCACAGGCGCGAGGGCGAGTCGATCGTCGACTGCGTCCTCCGCGAGAAGAAGCGTGAGTCGCTCATCTGCGAGCTCATGGACTGGCGGTGCGTCCGCATCGTCTGGGCTGACCTCTATCGACCCGACGAAGTCGCCACGAGGATCCGCAGGCTCTTCCGGGACGCGCCGGCCGCCTGAGGTCGCCGAGCCGCGAGGCACTCGCTGAACATGTCGGCCTCTGCAACGCCTGACATGTTCAGTGATCCCCGGTCAGCCGGGGATCACTCCAGAAGGAGCTGGCAGCAAGCCGGAGCGCTCAGGCGATGGGGCGGTTCTCGTAGGGCGTCGAGAGGACGATCGTGGTCCGGGTGGAGACGCCGGCGGCGCCGCGGATCCGGGCGAGGAGGTCCTCGAGGTCGCGGGGGGTGGCGACGCGGATCTTGAGGATGTACGACTCCTCGCCGGCCACCGACCAGCACGACTCGATCTCCGGGATGCCGACCAGCCGGTCGGGGTAGTCGTCGGGCTGGGAGGGGTCGATCGGCGTGATGGAGATGAAGGCGGTGAGCGGTCGGCCGAGCTGGTCGTGGTCGACGGTCGCTCCGTAGCCGGTGATCAGGCCGCGCTGCTCGAGCCGCTTGACCCGCTGGTGCACCGCCGAGGTCGACAGGTCGGTCGCCTTGCCGAGGTCGGTGAAGGACATCCGGCCGTCCGAGGCCAGGAGGGACAGGATCTGCCGGTCCTTGGACTCGACCTCGGGAGAACTCACTGACGCACCCTAGTCCGAACCGGACAGGGCCTGCACGAGTCTCACCGCTGACGAGCCGAGGCCCCACCGCTCGTCGAGGGCCACGACGGCGTCGTGGTCGGCCGGCGTCCGGGGGCGGGTCAGGTCGGCTGTGCCGAGGTCGAGGTCACGGCGTACGGCGACCACCTCGGGCGCGACGTCGAGGTAGTCGAGTGCCGCCTTGATCTTCCCGCGCGGACCGGGGCCCATGTCGGACTCGGGGTCGCTCGCGGCCGCCACGACGGCATCGATCGACCCGAACCGGTTGAGCAGCGTGGCCGCGGTCTTGTCACCGACACCGGCGACGCCGGGCAGCCCGTCGGAGGCGTCGCCGCGCAGCGTGGCGAGGTCGGCGTAGTGGCGGGCGTCGACGCCGTACTTGGTGCGCACCCAGGCGTTGTCGACGCGCTCGTGCTTGCTGACCCCGCGCGCGACGTAGAGCACCCGGACCGCCGCCTCGTCGTCGACGAGCTGGAACAGGTCGCGGTCGCCGGTGACGATGTCGACCGGCATCCCGGCGTCCGTGGCCAGCGTGCCGATGACGTCGTCGGCCTCCATCTCCGGGTGACCGATCCTGGCGATGCCGAACGCCTCGAGCACCGAGACGATGATCGGGATCTGCGTCTCGAGCGGGTCGGGCACCTCCTCGACGTCCGGCCTCGGCCCGGGCAGCTCCTGCACCACCCGGTGCGCCTTGTAGGACGGGATGAGGTCGACGCGCCACTGCGGTCGCCAGTCGTCGTCCCAGCAGCAGACGAGGTGGCTGGGGTCGTACTCCCCCACCAGCCGGCTGATGAAGTCCATCAGTCCGCGCACCGCGTTGACCGGCGTGCCGTCCGGCGCCCGCATGGAGTCGGGCACGCCGAAGAACGCCCGGAAGTAGAGCGAGGCGGTGTCGAGGAGCATGAGGCGGTCACCAGAGGCCATGGTCCGAAGCCAACCACATCCGCTCCGGCTGTTCCTGCGACGTGGAGCGCGCCGGTGGTGGATGCTGTGGCGCACTGCTGGTCGCACGAGGGGTACGACGTGGGGGACGAACGGGGGGACGAACGGATGGACGAGGGAGGACGGCTCGACAGCGCGCTGCTGCCGGCCGAGGGATTCTGGCGGCAGTTCGTCAAGGAGGTCGTCTTCCTCGCCATGATCGCGGTGTCGGTCGTGGGCATCTGGGTGTTCTGCCTGGTGCAGTCCGACGGGCAGGTGCTCCTCGTCGCCCTGGTGTACTCCGCTGCGTCGGTGTGGGCCGGCCGCAGCTGGCTCACGAGCATGCGCACCCGCCGCACGGTGCTGTCCAGCGGGATCCCGACGCTCCAGCTCGACGACCTCGGGGCGCGGGTCCGCCACCCCTACGGCAACCTCGACGGAGCCTTCCTCGCCTGGACCGACTGCGCCGCGGTCGTCGTCAGCCGGCTGCCGACCGCGGGTCGCACTCCCGACACGCACCGCGCCTACGTCGAGCTCGTGCCGGTCTCGCCGGACCGGGTGCAGGGGGCGAGCCGGGAGAAGGACCAGCGCACGACGCTGCTGGACCGGTCGGCGACCGAGGTGCGCACGGTGTGGATCGAGTACGCCGGTGTGGGCCGGACGGCGCGTGAGGTGGCCGACTGGCTACGGGCCCACCGCCCCGGGCTCACGGTGGTCGACTCGCTCGACCGTCACTCCGCCAGGACGCTGTAGGCGATCACGCCGCGCTTGAGCTGCCGGGCCGCCGTGCGGGCGGTGTCGCGCAGCGGCGAGTCGCCGGCTGCGTCGGCCACCTGGCCGCACAGGTCGAGCAGCTGCTTCATCCAGCGCACGAAGTCACCCGCCGACAGGCCCGTGACCATGAGGACGTCGTCGAGGTCGTCGCCCTCGGCCCACCTCCATGCCGCCCAGGCGAAGCCCATGTCGGGCTCGCGCAGGAAGTCGAGCTTGTGGTCGCGCTCGAGGGCGTCGAGACGTCCCCAGACCTTGACCAGCTCGCCCAGCACGGGTCGTACGCGGCCACCCGGCATCTTCGGCGACGAAGCGTCGTCAGCGCGACGGGCCTCGAAGACCAGCGCCGACAGGACCGATGCCAGCTCGGACGGTGTCAGGTCGTCGAAGAGTCCCTCGCGGATCGCCTCGGCGGCCACGAGGTCCATGTCGGTGTAGATCCGGCGCAGGTGGCCGCCCTCGGCGGTCACCGTGTCGCCGTCGAGGTAGCCCAGCGCGGTCAGCACGTCGCAGACGCGGTCGAAGGTGCGAGCAACCGTGTTGGTGCGGTTCTCCACCCGGCGCTTGAGCGTCTCGGTGTCACGCTCGAGCTTGAAGTAGCGCTCCGCCCACCTGGCGTGGTCCTCGCGCTCGGGGCACTGGTGGCAGGGGTGGGCCTTGAGCTCTGCCCTCAACCTGGCGATCTCCCGGTCGGTCGGGGTGTCGCTGAAGGAGTCGCGCTGCTTCTGGCGCCGCGCGGCGGGGGCGTCGAAGGAGTCGGCCCGTGACTTGAGCGCGTTGGCGAGCTCGCGCCGTTGCGCGGGGTTGCGTCCGTTGAACGACTTCGGCAGCCGCAGCCGGCCGATGGACTCGACAGGGACCGGGAAGTCCATCGGCGCCAGCCGGCGCGCCTGACGGTCGGCGGTGACGACGTACGGCCGGGGCTCGTCGCCGGAGGACCCGGGATCGATCACCACGGCGAGCCCGCTGAACTTCCCGGCGGGCACGTGGATCACGTCGCCGGGGCGCAGCTTGCCGAGCGAGGCGATCGCGTCCTCGCGGCGGTCCTGCCGGCGCTCGCGCGCTGCGCCCTTCTCGAGGTCGGAGATCTGCCGGCGGAGACCGGCGTACTGCATGAAGTCGCCGACGTGGCAGTGCGCCGCGTCGCGGTAGCCGTCGAGCGCCTCCTCGGCCTTCTGCACCTGCCGGGCGAGCCCGACGACGGCCCGGTCGGCCTGGAACTGCGCGAACGACTGCTCCAGCAGCGCCCGGGAGCGCTCGCGGCCGAACTGGTGGACCAGGTTGACGGCCATGTTGTACGACGGCCGGAACGACGAGCGCAGCGGATAGGTGCGCGTCGACGCCAGGCCGGCGACCTCGCGCGGGTTCATCCCTGGCTGGTAGAGCACGACGCCGTGGCCCTCGATGTCGAGGCCCCGTCGCCCGGCCCGACCGGTCAGCTGGGTGTACTCCCCCGGCGTCAGGTCGGCGTGGGTCTCGCCGTTCCACTTGGACAGCTTCTCGATCACGACCGTGCGCGCGGGCATGTTGATGCCGAGCGCGAGGGTCTCGGTCGCGAAGACGACCTTGACCAGGCCTTCCTGGAACAGCTCCTCGACGACCTGCTTGAACGCCGGCAGCAGCCCGGCGTGGTGGGCCGCGATGCCGCGCGTGAGCCCGTCGAGGAACTCGTGGTAGCCCAGGACGTGGAGGTCCTCCTCCGGCAGTGAGCGCGAGGCCTCCTCGACGCGGGCGAAGATCTCGTCGCGCTCGGCCGCCGTCGTGAGCCGGACGTTGGCCTGCACCAGCTGGGACACCCCGGCATCGCAGCCGGCGCGGCTGAAGATGAACATGATCGCCGGCAGCAGACCCTCGCGGTCGAGCCGCTCGACGACGTCGACGCGACTGGGGATCCACACCCGGCGCCCGTTGCCGACGGACCGGGGGTTCTTGGACGAGCCCGGCTTGCCCTTGCGGGGCGAGCGCCGGTCGCGCATCAGCCGCGTGCTGGCCCAGTCGTCGCGCGCGATCCGCGTGAGCTCGTCGTTGACCGGCGCTCCCTCCTTGACGAAGCCGGCGCTCGCGTCGACGTCGGAGGAGGCGAACAGGTCGAGCAGCCGCCGACCGACCATGACGTGCTGGAAGAGCGGCACCGGCCGCTTCTCCTCGAGGATCGTCGTCGTCTCGCCACGGACGGTCTCGAGCCACTCGCCGAACTCCTCGGCGTTGGAGACCGTGGCCGACAGCGACACCAGGGTGACCGACTCGGGCAGGTGGATGATGACCTCCTCCCACACCGCCCCGCGCATCCGGTCGGCGAGGTAGTGCACCTCGTCCATCACGACGTAGCCCAGGCCCAGCAACGTGCGGGAGCCGGCGTACAGCATGTTGCGCAGCACCTCCGTGGTCATCACGACCACGGGCGCCTCGCTGTTGACGACGTTGTCGCCGGTGAGCAGGCCGACGTTGTCGGCGCCGTAGCGCTTCACCAGGTCGTGGAACTTCTGGTTCGACAGCGCCTTGATCGGCGTCGTGTAGAACGCCTTGCGTCCGGTCTGCAGGGCGAGGTGGATCGCGAACTCGCCGACGATCGTCTTGCCGGAGCCCGTGGGGGCCGCGACGAGCACGCCGCGCCCGCTCTCGATCTCCTGGCATGCGCGCACCTGGAAGTCGTCGAGCTCGAAGCCGTAGAGGCCGGCGAAGTCCTTCAGCATCGGGTACGGCTTCTCCCGCTGGAACGCTGCGTAGCGCTCCGCAGGGCTCTGCTCGTGCTGGTCGCTGTTCGAGGGGTTGGTCATGCGATCACCTCCAGCGCGCCGGGCACGCACTCCACGGTCAGGGGCAGCGGGCCGAAGCGCTCGCCGTCCGCGTACGACACGATGCCGGGCGCCGCCACGGTCACCGACCGCACCCTGCGGTGGACGTACTCCTCGACGCCGTCGATCCTCCCCGTGAAGAGCCGGGGGTAGGACCGCACCAGCTTGGGCTTGCTCATCCGCGTGATCACCACGAGGTCGAGCAAACCATCGTCGAGCAAGGCGCCCTCGGTGATCCGGAGCCCGCCGCCGAAGGACGGGCCGTTGCCGACCGCCACCAGCATGGCCTCGTGCTCGATCGTCTCGGGCCCGGACCCGTCGTCGAGGTGGAGCACGTAGGGGATCGGTCGGAAGGTCCGCAGCTCGGCCAGGGTGGCGAGGTTGTAGCGCATCTGCCCGCGCGGCCACGTCATCGTGTTGGCACGCTCGTTGACGATCGCGTCGAAGCCCGCCGCCAGCACGGTGACGAAGTAGCGCCCTCCGCTGCGGGCGAGGTCGATGGTGCGGCGCTGCGAGGCGATGACGCGGTCGGCGGCCGCGACGGGGTCGGTGCGCGGCAGGCCGAGGTAGCGCGCGACGTCGTTGCCGGTCCCGGCCGGGATGAGCCCGAGGGGTACGCCGGTGCCCGCGACCGCCTGCACGCCGAGGTGGACGAGTCCGTCCCCGCCGCACACGACGAGCGCCTCGACGCCGTCGGCGACGCACCCCCGGGCGAGGTCGGCCGCCTCGTCGGCGTCGCGCCCCTGGAGGTTGCGCACCACGAACCCGCTCTCACGCAGGCGGGTCAGCGCGGCGTCACGGTGCCGGGCGCCGCGGCCCCTGCCGGAGGTGGGGTTGGTCAGCAGGGCGATCTCGCGCCCACGCACCGCGTGCTCGGGCCCCACCGGGTCGTGCATGAGCGCGACCCTATCCCCCGGGTGGCGGCGCGGCCGTCAGCGACTCAGTCGCAGGAGCGCGGCGTAGTGCTCCTCGTGCGCGCCGACGGCGCGGGCCAGGCGCCCGAGCGCGTCCAGGACGAGGTCGGGGTCGAAGCGGGTCCCGGGGACCGCGAGGGCGAGCCGGCCGTCGACCTCGCCCACCACCACCTGGCCGTGTCGCCACGCCTGGTGGACCCGCAGGCGGGTCGCTGAGTCGACCACGGGCTCCGGGTAGGCCTCGTCGACGGCGATCAGGTCACAGTCCAGCTGCTCGCCGGGACCGGCGGTGAGCTCACCCCGCACGAGGTGACCGGTCCGCAGTCCGGCCTCCGAGGCCCACACCACGTCCTGGGTGCCGAGCCACTCCGGCAGGTCGAACGCGTCGACGTCGTGGAGGGTGGCCTGCATGGCTCCACCCTGTCAGACGCCCGACCGCGGCGTCCGGGGCGGGTCAGAGGCCGTTGGACGCGAGCTTGCGGGCGTGCTCACGCGCGCGGCGCCGGTCGTTGAGCCGCGCGATGACCTCCGAGGCGAAGAACAGCAGCATCATCGGCACCGCCATCAGGCACATCGAGAACGGGTCGGTCGACGGGGTCGCAGCCGCGGCGAAGATGAAGGTGCCGATGACGATCCACGGCCGGTAGGCGGCGAGCTGGCGGCCCTTGACCACCCCCGCGAAATTGAGCAGCACCACGAACACCGGGATGTTGAAGGACAGGCCGAAGACCAGCAGCGTGCGCGTGAAGAACTGCAGGTAGTCGTTGAAGTCGATGAGGTTGGTGACCCCATCGGGGTTGAAGCCGATCAGGACCTCGAAGGCGACCGGCAGCGTGACGTAGCCGAGCGCGACCCCGACCAGGAAGAGCGGTCCGGCGACCGCGACGAAGATCCGCGTCATCTTCTTCTCCTGGGCGTGGAGCCCGGGGAGCACGAAGGCCCAGATCTGGTAGAGCCAGTAGGGCGCGGTGAGCACCACCGAGGCGAAGCCGGCGAGCTTCAGCCACAGCATCAGGCCGGCGGCGGCGCCGCTCGTGGTGGCCTCGGTCGTCCCCTCGGGGAGCTTCGCCTGTGCCTGCTCGTAGGGCCCGAAGACGCTGTCGAGCAGGAAGTGGCGGAAGTAGAGCGCCACGGCGAAGACGACCACGAACGCGAGCAGGCACCGCAGCAGGCGCGCGCGGAACTCACGGAAGTGGTCCGACAGGGCCATCCGGCCGTCCGGGCCGACGTCGTTGTGCGGTCGGCCGTTGAACAGGCCGACGATTCCGGCGACACTCACCGTGGTCGGGTATCAGCCGTCAGGCGGTGGTGTCGTCGCGCCGCTCGCGGAGGACCTCGCCGGAGGTCTCGTTGTGCGTCTCGGACTGGACCGCGTTGCGCCGCTCGATCTCGAGCTGCTCGGGGGTCTTGGCGGCGGCGCTGTCGGTGTCGCCGTCGTCCTTCAGGTTCTTGGTCTCGTCCTTGAAGATCTTCAGCGCCTGGCCGGAGCTGCGCGCGAGGTCGGGCAACTTGGACGCACCGAACACGAGGACGACGATCAAGAGGATCACCAGCCACTCCGCACCCTGCGGCATGCCGATCATCGGGTTCACCATGGAAGTCACTCCGTCGTCTGGGGGTCGTCTTGGGGGTCGTGCGTGGTCCGCCGAGGAACCGTCACGAGTCTACGCCGTCGTCCTCGTAGAGGCTGAGGGTTGACTGTGCTGCGTCTGTGAACGCGGTCGCGTAGGCCGTGGGCGCCAGCAGCGTCGCGTGCGGTGCGAGGCGCAGCAGGAGCGCTTGCACCCACTGCTCGCTGGCCACCTCCAGGTCGACCTCGACCGTGCCGTCGGGGCCCGGTCGCTGCGCGGTCACCGGGTAGTACTCCACCACCCAGCGCGCAGGCGGTGCGAGCCGCAGGGTCACCGTGGTGGTCTCGGCGTCGGTGAACCAGCCGCCCGTGAGGTCACGCGCCCGGGCGCCGGGGTCACGCACGGGCGTGTCGAGCTGCGTCGCGGTCAGGATCCGGTCGACGCGGAACGCGCGGTCGCCCCGGGCGGTGTGGCACCAGGCGTCGAGGTAGAGCACCTCCTCGACCCGCGACAGGCCGCGCGGGTCGACGACCCGTTGCGACGCCTGGTCGCGCGAGGGCACGTGGTAGGTGATCTCGACCTGGTGGCCGTGCTCGATCGCCGCCTCGAGGGTGGGACGTACGGCACTCGCCTCGAGCGGCGTCGGGGTGACGTGGAGGCGCAGCAGGCCCTCGCCGTCCTGCCCGGCGGCCTGCTCGAGCTTGGCGAGCGTGCGCTCGATGACGTCGCGCGCCTCGGCGGGTGCGGTCTCCAGCATCGTGCGCAGGGCGACGACCAGCGCGGTCGCCTCGGCGGGCGAGAATCGCACCGGTCGGGCGAGGTAGTCGGCGTTGTCGACCCGGATGATCCGGTCGCCCTCGAGCGCCTCCAGGTCGACCTCGATGAGGTCGCCGGGCAGCCCCGGCGACACACCCGTCATGAAGAGCAGGCGCAGGTCGCGCTCGATCTGGTCGGCGTCCGTGCCGAAGTGCGCGGCCGCGTCGTCGAGGCGCACCTCGCCTCGGGCGAGGAGGTAGGGGACGAGCGCGAGCAGGCGCGCGACCTGGTCGGGAGCGGTGTCGGCGGACTGGGTCATCGCTGCCCACCTCCCTCGGACGGGGCGGCTCCGGCGACCGCCCGCAGCCGTCCGACGACGTCGTCGCGGAGGGCCTGCGGGCCCTGGACCAGCGCGTCGCGGCCGTAGGTGAGGACCTCGTCGGACAGCTCGTGGACCGGACCCTCGACCACGATCAGGTCCCAGCCGGCCGGGTCCTCGAGCGGGGTGACGGACTCGGCACGTCGCCGCAGGCCGATGCCCATCCCCTGCCGCACCCGGATCTCGGCCCGGACGGAGGGGAAGGACGGCGAGAGCCGCCGGGCGACGGCGCGCACGTCGGTGCCCGCCGGGACGTCGTACGCCGCCGACTTGCCGGTGGCCCGCACGCTCCCGACGATCCGGGAGAGGCGGAAGACGCGCTCGGCACCGCGGTCGACGTCGTGGCCGACGACGTACCAGCGACCGGACGAGCGGGCCAGACCCCAGGGCTGGAGCCGGCGGGTGGTCGGCTCGGCCTCGCTGGGCCGCTGGTAGGCGAAGCTCACCTGGCGACGCTTGCCCACCGCGTCCCAGAGCGGCTCGAAGGCGGGCTCGTCGGCAGCGATCGCGGGAGCGACCACCTCCAGGCGCGACGGGTCGATCTCGACGCCCTGGCCCTTCAGCTTGGCGAGCGCACGCCCGGTCGCCTTGGCGAGCGTGGCCTGCTGCCAGACCTGGGCGGCGAGGCCGAGGACCGCCGCCTCGTCGGACTCGAACCGGATCTCCGGGAGGGACGTCTGCTCGGTGGGGATCCGGTAGCCGATCTCGTCGTCGAAGAAGACGTCGGCGCTGCCGACCTCGATCACGGCACCGATCTGGCGCAGGGCGTCCTTGTCGCGCTCGAAGGCGCGCTCGAAGGCCTCGTCGCCGGCCGGCCCGCGGGGGTGCTCGGGGTAGACCGCCTCGCGGATCGCGTCCTTGCCGATGAAGCGCTTCGCGCCCAGCAGCAGGATGTGCAGGTTCATCAGGCGTTCGGCCCGCGGCTGCACCATCCTGCTCCCCCTGGCTGCGTTCGTCGTGGTCCGGGTCGGTTCCGGGTCGATCAGGAGGCCGCGAGGATGTCGACGACGAAGAAGAGCGTGTCGGTGCCCTTGATGCCGGCGCTCTCGTTGCCCGCCTCGCCGTAGCCGTCGGCCGGCGGGATCTCGAGGACCACGCGGGAGCCCACGGTGCGACCGACGAGGCGCTCGTCCCAGCCGGTGATGACCTGGCCGACGCCGATCGGGAACTCGGCCGGCTCCTTGCTGTAGGACTCGTCGAACGGCGCCTTGGCGTCGTAGACCTGGCCGAGGTAGTTGACCGTGAGGGTCTGGCCGGACTTGACCTTCGCGCCGTCACCCTTGACGAGGGTCGTCGCGATGAGCTTGCCGGTCGGCTCGTGCGCGTCGGTGAAGTCGAGGCCGGTGATGACGCCGTCCTTCTCGATGAGGGTCGGGGCCCAGGCCGCAGGCTTCTTCTCCTCGCCCTTCGGTCCGTCGAGCGGCGGGACGGTGTCCTTTCGGCCCATGATGTCGACGATCGCGAGCACCGAGTCCTTGTTGCCGATGCCGATCGTCGGGTTGCCCGACTCGCCGTAGGCGTCCTCCGCCGACAGCAGCATCACGACGCGGTCGCCGACCTTGTGGCCGACCGTGGCCTTCTTCAGGAACGGCAGGATGTCGTCGGAGATCTCGACCGACTGCGTCGCGCCGCCCTTGGTGTAGGTGCTCTGGGCTTCCTTCTCGGTGAAGCCGTTGCCGACCCACCAGTTCGCCTGCACCGTGTCGCCGTCGGCGACGGTCTCCCCGTCGCCCTCCACGAGCACGTCGGTCTCCTCCTGCGAGCCGTCGAGACGGCCGTCGAAGGTGACCTTGGGCTCCTTGCCCTGGTCGCCGGTGATCGTCACCGAGCTCAGCGGCGCACCGCCGGCCTCGTCGTCGCTGGACGCCGAGCCGCACGCGGCCAGGCCGAGCAGGGAGAGAGCGAGGACACCGCTGAGGGCAGCGGAACGTACACGGGACACGAGATCTTCCTCATCAATCGGGTGGCGTTGCCGGGTCACCCTATCGAGCGATCCCTGACCGACGGACGACGACACCGGTCACGGACCGGTCACATGCCGTCGATGAGCCGCTGCACCCGCTCGTCGTGGGCCTTGAACGGGTCCTTGCAGAGCACCGTGCGCTGCGCCTGGTCGTTGAGCTTGAGGTGCACCCAGTCGACGGTGAAGTCACGCCGGCGCTCCTGCGCCTTGCGGATGAACTCGCCGCGGAGGCGGGCGCGGGTGTTCTGCGGCGGGACGCTCTTGGCCTCGAAGATCTTCAGGTCGCTGCTGACGCGCGCGACCGCCCCGCGCTTCTCCAGCAGGTAGTAGAGGCCGCGCCCGCGGTGGATGTCGTGGTAGGCGAGGTCGAGCTGCGCGATGCGCGCGTCACCGAGCGAGAGCCCGTGCTTGGCGCGGTAGCGCTCGATGAGCTTGTACTTGATGACCCAGTCGATCTCCCGGTCGACCAGGCCCAGGTCGTCGGACTCGACGGCCTTCAGCCCGCGCTCCCACAGGTCGAGCGAGCGCTCGATGATCGGCGTCGAGATCTGGCGGCGGTCCACGAAGTCGCGCGCCTTGGAGAGGTACTCCGACTGGATCTCCAGGGCGCTGGCCTCGCGACCGTTGGCGAGGCGCACCTTGCGCTGGCCGGTCGGGTCGTGGCTGATCTCGCGGATCGCGCGGATCGGGTTCTCCATCGTGAGGTCGCGCATCACCACGCCCTCCTCGATCATCCGCAGCACCAGGTCGCACGAGGCGACCTTGAGCATCGTGGTCGTCTCGCTCATGTTGGAGTCGCCGACGATCACGTGCAGGCGACGGAAGCGCTCGGCGTCGGCGTGCGGCTCGTCGCGGGTGTTGATGATCGGGCGGCTGCGCGTGGTGGCGCTGCTGACGCCCTCCCAGATGTGCTCGGCACGCTGGCTGACGCTGTACGACGCCCCGCGCGGCGTCATCACGACCTTGCCCGCGCCGACGACGATCTGACGGGTCACCAGGAACGGGATCAGGATGTCGGCGAGCCGGCTGAACTCCCCGGCGCGCCCGACGAGGTAGTTCTCGTGGCAGCCGTAGGAGTTGCCGGCGGAGTCGGTGTTGTTCTTGAAGAGGTAGATGTCGCCCGCGATGCCCTCCTCGTGGAGGCGGGCCTCGGCGTCGAGGAGCAGCCCCTCGAGGATCCGCTCCCCCGCCTTGTCGTGCGTGACGAGCTCGGCGATGTCGTCGCACTCGGGAGTGGCGTACTCCGGGTGGCTGCCGACGTCGAGGTAGAGCCGCGCACCGTTGCGGAGGAAGACGTTGGACGACCGGCCCCAGCTGACGACCTTGCGGAAGAGGTAGCGGGCCACCTCGTCCGGGCTCAGCCGGCGCTGGCCCTTGAACGTGCACGTCACGCCGTACTCGTTCTCGATGCCGAAGATCCGCCTGTCCATGGACCCACACTAGGACCGCCGACCACAGAGTTGCTGCTGCTCCGCGCCGAAATCCCGTGCGGCCGACCCGTCACACCGCTCTTGACGGCCCGAGCCGGTCCGGGTGAGCGTTGCTCCATGGGACCCCGCCACCTCGTCGCCACGGTGCTGGTCGAGCCCGTCGTGGTCGCGGACCTCGAGCTGCGGGTGATGACCGAGGACATGTGGCTGTGGCCGGTCCGCACGGCACCGGTCGTGATCGACGGGGCGCGCCTGGAGTTCCAGCTGCGCCGCAGGCTCGTCGAGCAGCACCGTGGCGAGTGGGACGACGCGGCGACCTGGACGCCGGTGTGGATCGGCTTCGGCGCGGCGTGGCACGAGTTCGGCCCCGACGGCAACGTCGTACCGACGGGGCCGCTCCCCTGGGCCGCCCACCAGCGGCTGTGGGGCGCGCTCGACGAGTTCACGCCGCTCGTGCGCTACCGACGACGCCTCGGCGGCATCCCGACCCAGCCCACGACCGAGTGGCCCGGGCTCAACCTGCGCTGAGCCTCAGGAGTCGCCGGGCTGCGCCGGCGGTGCGGTGGGCGGTGCCGTGGGGGGTGCCACTGGGGGCGCGACGGGCGGCTCCCCCGTCACCGGGTCCTCCAGCGGCGGCACGGCGCCGCTGACCTGGTCGGTGGGATCGCTCGGGTCGTCGGTGCCGGCGCGGTGCTGGCCGACCCCTCCGTTGGCGTCCGGCCCCTCGTCGGTGCCGGGGTCGACCGCACCGCGGTCGCCGAGGATCTCCGCCAGCCGCGAGGCCCGCAACCGCAGGAACTTGCGCGGCTGGGTGCGGGTGCGGTCGAGCGCCGCGACCTCGAGGGCGTCGGCCGGGATCACCCGGTCCTCGGACTCGGTGTGCCCCAGGGCGGCGACCGCGACGTGCAGCGCGTCGGCCAGGCTCGCGCCCTCGACGTAGTGCTCGGCGAGGTGCCCGGCGACGACGTCGGCCGCCCCTCCCATCACGGCGTAGCCGTGCTCGTCGGCCACCTGGCCGTCGTAGGTCAGCCGGTAGAGCTGGTCGTCGGCGGCGGCGTCGCCGATCTCGGCGACGAAGATCTCGACCTCGTAGGGCTTCTCCCCGCCGGAGGAGAAGATGGTGCCGAGCGTCTGGGCGTAGGCGTTGGCCAGGCCGCGGCCGGTGACGTCACGGCGGTCGTAGGCGTAGCCGCGCATGTCGGCGAGGCGGACGCCGGCGATGCGGAGGTTCTCGAACTCGTTGTAGCGCCCGACCGCGGCGAAGGCGATCCGGTCGTAGATCTCGCTGACCTTGTGCAGCGCCTGGGACGGGTTCTCCGAGACGAACAGGATGCCGTCGGCGTACTGGACGGCGACGACGGACCGACCGCGGGCGATGCCCTTGCGGGCGAAGTCGGCCCGGTCCTTCATCAGCTGCTCGGGTGAGACGTAGAACGGCATGCTCATGTGAAGTGGCTCCTGGGCGTCGTCAGGTGAGGGGCGCGGCCGGGCCGTCGGGACGCTGCATCCGCGAGGCGAGCATGCGGTCGGCGATCGCCGAGACCTGCTCGTCGGGCATGCGCGATCCGCCGTCGGGCGTGATCACGTGGACGACGGGGAAGATCCGGCGGGTGATGTCGGGGCCGCCGGTGGCGGAGTCGTCGTCGGCGGCGTCGTAGAGCGCCTGGATGACGGCGGTGACGGCGCCCTCGGCGTCGAGGTCCTCGCGGTAGAGCTTCTTGAGCGAGCCGCGTGCGAACAGCGAGCCGGAGCCGACCGAGTGGAAGGCGGTCTCCTCGTAGCGGCCGCCGGTCACGTCGTAGCTGAAGATCCGGCCCTGGTCGGCCGCGAGGTCGTAGCCGGCGAACAGCGGCACGACGGCCAGTCCCTGCATGGCGAGGCCCAGGTTGGCGCGGATCAGCGCCGCGAGCCGGTTGGCCTTGCCGTCCATCGAGAGCGTGGTGCCCTCGATCTTCTCGTAGTGCTCGAGCTCGGTCTGGAACAGCCGGACCATCTCGACCGCGAGCCCGGCGGTGCCGGCGATGCCGACCACCGAGAACTCGTCGGCCGGGAAGACCTTCTGGATGTCGCGCTGGGCGATGATGTTGCCCATCGTCGCGCGCCGGTCGCCGGCCATCACGACGCCTCCGGCGAAGGTGGCCGCGACGATGGTGGTGCCGTGCGGCGCGAGGTCGCCAGCGTCGCCCGCGGGGACGGCACGGCGCGACGGCAGCAGGTCAGGGGCCTGGAGCCCGAGGAAGTCGGCGAAGCTCGACGTGCCGGGTGTCATGAAGGACGTCGGCAGGCGGGAGTCGGTCACTGGCCGCCCTTCTGGATGAACGACTTGACGAAGTCCTCGGCGTTGGTCTCGAGGACGTCGTCGATCTCGTCGAGGATGGCGTCGACGTCCTCGTCGATCATCTCCTTGCGCTCGGCGACGTCGGTCTCCACGACCTCCTCGGTCGCCGTCTCCTCCTGGGAGGACTTGCGCGGTTGCTTCTGCTCCTGGGCCATGCCTCGACCCTATCCACTCCCACCGACGCCACAAGGAGGTTCACCGTGGGCGGAACGGCGCGTCGGACGGGACGAGGAGAGTCAGGCAGAGGCCGGGCGCCGGAAAGTCAGCCAGCGGGACGTCGGATCAGCGGGTGATCGCGTTGACCAGCGCCTGGGCGGTCTCGCTGCGGTCGATCAGGTCGCCGACGTGGGCGCGCGTCCCGCGGAGCGGGTCGATGGTGGGCACCCGCTGGAGCGACTCGCGACCGGGCAGGTCGAAGATCACCGAGTCCCACGACGCGGCGGCCACCGAGTCGGCGTACTTGTCGAGGCAGCGCCCGCGGAAGTAGGCGCGGGTGTCGACCGGCGGGTCGTGCATCGCGGCCTCAGTGGTGGCGTCGTCGAGCAGCCGCTGGATCCGACCGGCACCGGCAAGGCGGTGGTAGAGCCCCTTGTCGGGGCGGATGTCGGAGTACTGCAGGTCGATGAGGTGCAGCTTGGCGTCGTCCCAGTCGAGGCCGTCGCGGTCGCGGTACTGGTTGAGCAGCTTGAGCTTGGCCACCCAGTCGAGCTCGGTGGCGCACTCCATCGGGTCGCGCTCGAGCCGGGTCAGCACCGACTCCCAGCGCGCGAGCACGTCGACGGTCTGCTCGTCGGCGTCGGCGCCGTAGCGGTCCTCGACGTACTTGCGGGCGAGCTCGAGGTACTCCAGCTGCAGCTGTACGGCGGTGAGGCGGCGGCCGTCACGCAGCGTGACCAGCTGCTTGAGGGTGGGGTCGTGCGAGACCTCGCGCAGCGACCTCACCGCGCCCTCGACGCTGAGGTCACGGTCGATGAAACCGTCCTCGATCATCGCCAGCACGAGCGAGGTCGTGCCGGACTTGAGGTAGATCGAGATCTCGGCCAGGTTCGCGTCGCCGAGGATCACGTGGAGCCGGCGGTAGATCGCCGGGTCGGCGTGCGGCTCGTCGCGGGTGTTGATGATCGGGCGCTTGAGGGTGGTCTCGAGGCCCACCTCGACCTCGAAGTAGTCCGAGCGCTGGCTGAGCTGGAAGCCGCGCTCGGGCGTGGTGTCGCGGCCGTCCTGGCCGATGCCGACGCGACCGGCGCCGCAGACGACCTGTCGCGACACGAAGAACGGCGTGAGGTGGCGGACGATCTCGGCGAACTGCGTCGAGCGCCGCATCAGGTAGTTCTCGTGCGCGCCGTAGGAGGCGCCCTTGTTGTCGGTGTTGTTCTTGTAGAGCACGATCGGCGTGCTGCCCGGCACCATCGCGGCCATCCGCGACGCGTCGAGCATCACCAGCTCCCCCGCCTTCTCCCACCGCACCACGTCGAGCGGCGTGGTGACCTCGGGCGAGGAGTACTCCGGGTGCGCGTGGTCGACGTAGAGCCGCGCGCCGTTGGTGAGGATGACGTTGGCCAGGCCGAGGTCCTCGTCGGTCAGCTGGCTCGGGTCGGCGATCTGCCGGGCCATGTCGAAGCCCCGGGCGTCTCGCAGCGGCGACTCCTCCTCGAAGTCCCAGCGGGCACGGCGGGCGCGGGCGGTCGAGCTGGCGTAGGCGTTGACGATCTGCGACGAGGCGACCATCGGGTTGGCCGACGGCTGTCCCTGCACCGAGATGCCGTACTCGACCTCCGTGCCCATCACCCGTCGTACGCTCATGCCATGAGCCTACGGGTGTGGGACGAGCGTGTCGTTCCCCGTCTGGTCGACGCCAGCCTCCGCGGCGCCGAGGTCGGCGAGATGCGCGAGGTGGTGTGCGCCGGTCTCACCGGACGGGTCCTCGAGGTCGGTTTCGGCGGCGGGTTGAACGTCCGCTGGTACCCGCCGGCGGTCACGTCGGTCACGGCCATCGAGCCGTCCGACCTGGGCTGGCAGATGTCGGAGCGACGACGGGCGCGGACCGCGCTGCCGATCGAGCGCGCGGGCCTCGACGGGCAGCGCCTCGACCTGCCCGACGACTCCCACGACAGCGCGCTCATCACGTTCAGCCTCTGCACCACCCCCGATCCGCTGCTGGCGCTCCGCGAGGCCGGGCGGCTGGTGCGCCCCGGCGGCCGGCTGCACGCGCTGGAGCACGGGCTGGCGCCCGAGGAGTCCGTACGCCGCTGGCAGCGGCGGCTGGAGCCGCTGCAGCGCGCGGTGGCCGGGGGCTGCCACCTGACGCGTGACGTGCCGGCCCTGGTGAGCGAGGCCGGCTGGCAGATCGCGGACCTGCAGCAGGAGTACCTCCCCGGCCCGGCGATGTCACGACCGTGGGTGTTCGGCACCCGGCTCGTGGCCCTCCGACCGGCCTGAGGCGATCCGACGAGGTGCGGATCAGCGCCCGCGGCGCATGAACCCCATCAGGAGGAAGACGACGACCACGACGACGACGATGATCAGCAGGAATCTCATGTGGTCAACCTAGACCCGTCGGCTGCAGGCGCAACCCTCCCGAGGGGTGCGTGTCGCCGGGCCCGCAGACGTCAGGGGCGCTTCGACTGCCAGGCGTGGGCAGCGTTGACGCCGACGATGCCGACCAGGGTCACGAGGAGCGCGAGGAACTGGTCGTTCACGCCGAGCGCGATGCTGATCGGGATGAACGCCACCAGCGAGATGATGCCGAGCGCCAGCTGCCGCCCACCGGCACCCGCGATCGCGGCCGTACGCCGTTGCTGGACCTCGAGCTGGTCGGCCACGCGCCGCTCGACGGCCCGCTCGATGCGCTCGGCGAACCCGTCGACGAGCTCGGCGTCGTAGCGCGCGCCGAGCTCGCGGCGGGTGGCCAGGGCGGCCTCGATGTCGCCGTGTCCGAGGTCCTCCTCGGGAACCATGAGCCCTCCCCTGGCTCGTGCCCTGCGCGAGGGCGCCGTGTGGTGGTTCGAGGCTAGAGGTACTGGCCGGTGTTGGCGACGGTGTCGATCGAGCGGCCGGGCTCGGTGCCCTGCTTGCCCGTGATGAGCGTGCGGATGAAGACGATGCGCTCGCCCTTCTTGCCCGAGATCCGTGCCCAGTCGTCGGGGTTGGTGGTGTTGGGCAGGTCCTCGTTCTCCTTGAACTCGTCCACGCACGCCTGGAGCATGTGCTGGACCCGGAGGCCCCGCTGGGCGGGGTTGAGGTCGCTGTCGAGGAAGTCCTTGATCGCCATCTTCTTGGCCCGGTCGACGATGTTCTGGATCATCGCGCCGGAGTTGAAGTCCTTGAAGTAGAGGACCTCCTTGTCACCGTTGGCGTAGGTGACCTCCAGGAAGCGGTTCTCGTCGGTCTCGGTGTACATCCGCTCGACGGTCGCGCGGATCATGGCGTCCACGGTGGCGCCCCGGTCCTGGCCGAACTCGGCGAGGTCGTCGGCGTGCAGCGGGAGCGTCGGGGTGAGGTACTTGGAGAAGATGTCGCGCGCCGACTCGGCGTCCGGGCGCTCGATCTTGATCTTCACGTCGAGGCGACCGGGACGCAGGATGGCCGGGTCGATCATGTCCTCGCGGTTCGAGGCACCGATCACGAGCACGTTCTCGAGGAGCTCGACGCCGTCGATCTCGCTCAGCAGCTGCGGGACGATGGTGTTCTCCACGTCGGAGGAGACGCCCGACCCGCGGGTGCGGAACAGCGAGTCCATCTCGTCGAAGAACACGATCACCGGCGTGCCGAGCGAGGCCTTCTCGCGCGCCCGCTGGAAGACCAGGCGGATGTGGCGCTCGGTCTCGCCGACGTACTTGTTGAGCAGCTCGGGGCCCTTGATGTTGAGGAAGTAGGACTTCCCCGAGGCGCCGGTGCGCTCGGCGACCTTCTTGGCCAGCGAGTTGGCGACCGCCTTGGCGATCAGCGTCTTGCCACAGCCGGGCGGGCCGTAGAGGAGCACGCCCTTCGGCGGCTTGAGCTCGTGGTCCTTGAAGAGCTCCGGGTGCAGGTAGGGCAGCTCGACGGCGTCGCGGATCGCGTCGATCTGGGTGGTGAGCCCGCCGATCTGGGTGTAGTCGATGTCGGGCACCTCCTCCAGCACGAGCTCCTCGACCTCCGACTTGGGCACGACCTCGTAGACGTAGCCCGCACGCGTGTCGAGCAGCAGCGAGTCGCCGGCGCGGATGGTGACGTCCTCGGCGCGCAGCGGCTCCGCGAGGCGGACGACGCGCTCCTCGTCGGCGTTGGCGATCACGAGTGCGCGGTCGCCGTCGGCCAGGATCTCCTTGAGCATGACGACCTCGCCGACCTGCTCGAAGTCGAGCGCCGCGACGACGTTGAGCGCCTCGTTGAGCATGACCTCCTGGCCACGCACGAGGCCGTCGAGCTCCACCGCCGGGCTGACGCTCACGCGCAGCTTGCGGCCACCGGTGAACACGTCGACCGAGTCGTCGTCGTTGCGCGCGAGGAAGGTGCCGAAGCCGGCCGGCGGCTGGGCGAGCCGGTCGACCTCCTCCTTGAGCGTCGTGATCTGGTCGCGGGCGTCGCGCAGCGTCTGCGCGAGCCGCTCGTTCTGGCTGGACACGGCGGCCAGCGACCGCTGCGCGTCGGCGAGGCGGCCCTCGAGGCCGCGCGTGGCTCCGGGCGCGTCGTCCAGGCGGCGGCGCAGGTCGGTGACCTCCGCCTCCAGGTAACGCACCTGAGTGGCAAGTTGCTCGCGGGTCGGCTCCGTCATCTCGCACCTCCTGTTTCGACACTACCCATGAACCACAGGGACGGAAGTGGATATCTCGCCGTGTTGGTCACCGTTGTGCAACGGCGGCGTGCGCGGACGCCATACGGGGACTGGGCTCAGTCGTCGAGCGGTCGGGCAGGGTCGAGGTCCGGCTGCACCGACTCGAGCGCCGGTACGTCGGCGGGGCGCGGGCCCGTGTAGTCCGGGCCGTAGGCGCCCGGGGCCGGGCGGCGGGTCTTTCGCGGCGGCGCCTCGCCGGGGGCCATCCGGCGGGCGGTGACCAGGAAGGCGGTGTGGCCGATCATCTTGTGGCCGGGGCGGACGGCGAGGCCCTCGACGTGCCAGTCGCGGACCAGCGACTCCCACGGCTGCGGCTCGGTGAAGCCGCCGTGGACCCGCAGCGTCTCGACCACGCGGGACAGCTGCGTGGTCGTGGCGACGTACGCGCAGACGATGCCCCCGGGCACGAGCGCGTCGGCGACGGCGTCGACGCAGTTCCACGGGTCGAGCATGTCGAGGATGACCCGGTCGACGTCGGTGCCCAGCGTCGGCAGGCCCTCCTTGAGGTCGCCCAGGCGCAGGTCCCACGCCGGGTGGGTCTGGCCCTCGGGGGCTGAGAAGAACTGGTTGACGTTGCGGCGGGCGACGTCGGCGAACTCCTCGCGCAGCTCGAAGGACGTGACCCGGCCCCAGGGCCCGACCGCCCGGAGCAGCGAGCAGGTGAGCGCGCCCGACCCGGCCCCGGCCTCGACCACGCGTGCCCCCGGGTAGATGTCGGCGAGCGCGACGATCTGGGCGGCGTCCTTCGGGTAGACCACGGCCGCGCCGCGCGGCATCGAGACGACGAACTCGTTGAGCAGGGGCCGGAAGACGAGGTACTGGCCACCGGCGGAGGAGACGAGCGTGAAGCCCTCCTCGCGACCGATCATGTCGTCGTGGTCGAGGTGGCCCTTGTTGGAGAAGAAGCGCTTGCCGGCCACGAGCTCGAAGTTGTGCTTGCGACCCTTGTTGTCCACCAGGCGCACCCACTCGCCCTCGCGCAGCGGACCGCGGTGGACGCCGGACCACGCCTCGGCGGGGACGTCGGCAGGGGCATCGGTGGGGCGCTCGGACATGGCCGGAACCCTAGTAGTCCGGAGCCGAAATCCCTCAGCGGCGAGCGTTCTCCCGGAAGGCGCGGTCGACGTCGGCGGTGGAGAGCACGCCGTAGATCCGACCGTCCTCCTCGACGAGGAGGTACTCGTCGGCCGGGCGCTTGCTGATGGCCTGGATGAGGTCCTCGCCCGCGACGGTCGCCGGGAGGGTCAGGCCCTCCTCCATGGCGCGGGTGACGGTCGAGACGGCGACCCACGGACGGCGCTCGGCGGGCATCGCGGTCACCGCGGCCTCGCTGACGATGCCGACGGGCGTGCCCTCGGACGACACCGTGACGATGCTGCCTGCCTCCGCCTCCTGGGCGCGACGCACGGCCTCGGCGAGCGGCAGGTCCTCGGGGACGGTGAGCGTACGACGCGCGAGCGGGCGGGCCACGAGGTCCGGGAGCCGCTGGCGGATCCGGGCGTGGGCCATGGCCGCGGTCGCACCGGTCCAGAGGAAGAGGCCGAGCACGAAGACCAGGACGAGGTCGAGGACGGTGGCCCGGACGCCGATCACCCGCTCCTGCACGAGCGGCCAGGCGAGCAGGGCGAGCGCGGTGAGCCGGCCGCCCCAGCCGGCGACGATCGTGCCGCGGTGCTGGTTGCCCGAGGCACCCCACACGGCGGCCTTGAGCACCCGCCCGCCGTCGAGCGGCAGGCCGGGGACGAGGTTGAGGACGCCGATGATCAGGTTGGCGCCGGCCAGCGCGACGACGGCCTCGCGGACCAGCCCGTCGGGCATGACGAACCAGAGCCCCGCAGCCACGAGCCCGACGGCGACGGAGGTCAGCGGACCGACGACCGCGATCCAGAACTCGTGCCGGGGCTTGCGCGCCGTGCCGTCGATCTCGGTCATGCCGCCGAGGAAGTGGAGGGTGATCGAGTTGACGCCGTAGCCGAGGCGCTGCGCCACGACCGCGTGCGAGGCCTCGTGGAGGAGGACGGACAGGTAGAGGACGACGGCGTAGACGAAGCCGGCGACGTACTTCCAGAACCCCAGACCCGGCTCGACCTCCTCGATGCGGGGGGGCGAAGACCACCGCGATCAGGAACGCGATGACGAACCACGAGCTGGTGATGAGCACGTCGATGCCCACGATCGAGCCGACCCGGAACGTGCCCGGCGGGCGCCGCGAGGGTCGGGACGGCCCTGCGGCCGGGGCTGGATCGGGAGGACCGGACACGCAGCGAGCCTATCTGTCGGTGGGCTGACCTATCGTGACGGCGTCATGTCGGAGCCCGCCCAGTCCTTGCCGTCCCCGCCCCCGTCGCAGCCGCAGCCGCAGCCGCAGGCCGGGTCCCCTGCCGAGCGGGTCTCCACGCCGGTGGACGGGGTGGACGTGCTGGGGGCGCTCTCACCGAGCCGCGCGGGTGACTTCATGGCCTGCCCGCTGATGTACCGCTACCGCACGATCGACCGGCTCCCGGAGGAGCCGTCGCCCGACGCCGTGCGCGGCACGGTGGTGCACAAGGTCCTCGAGGACCTCTTCGACCTCCCGGCCGCGGATCGCACCCCCGAGCACGCCTCCGACATGCTCGTCCCTGCGTGGGAGGCGATCCTCGAGGCCGAGCCCGGCCTGTCCGCCATGTTCGGCGACGAGGGCCCGGACGTGACGACCTGGCTCGCGTCGTGCCGCACCGTGCTCGAGCGCTACTTCGACCTCGAGGACCCGCGCCGCCTCGAGCCGGCCGAGCGCGAGCTCTACGTCGAGGCGCTGCTCGACTCCCGGCTGCTGCTCCGCGGCTTCGTCGACCGGATCGAGACCGCCCCCGATGGCCGCATCAGGGTGAGCGACTACAAGACGGGGAAGGCGCCTGGCGAGGACTTCGAGGCCAAGGCCCTGTTCCAGATGAAGTTCTACGCGTTGGTCCTCTGGCGGCTGCGGGGCGTCGTGCCGTCGGTGCTCCAGCTGATCTACCTCGGCAACGGCGAGATCCTGCGCTACTCCCCCGACGAGGACGACCTGCGCGCGACCGAGCGGAAGGTCGAGGCGGTGTGGCGGGCGATCCGGCTCGCGCAGGAGACCGGTGACTGGCGGCCGAGCCCGTCCCGCCTGTGCGACTGGTGCTCCTACCACCAGCACTGCCCGACCAAGGGCGGGACGCTCCTGCCGCTGCCCGTCGTCGGGGCCCCGGCCGAAGCGGCTCAGACGCCGACGTAGGCCTCGGGCGGCGGGGTCGGTCCGTCCGGACCGCCGAAGCCCTCGGTCACGACCACCGGCTCCACCGTGTGTCGCTGCACCTCGCCCGACGCGATCTGCTCGGCGAAGTGGCAGGCGACCCGGTGCTCGGGCGACGCCCCGTCCACCTCGACCACCCGCAGCTGCGGCCGCTCGGTGTCGCAGAGCGTCTCCTGCTTCCACGGGCAGCGCGTGTGGAAGCGGCACCCGGTCGGCGGGTTCGCCGGCGAGGGCAGGTCGCCGGTGAGCAGGATCTGCTCGCGTGAGTCCTCGACCACGGGGTCCGGCACCGGCACCGCTGACATCAGCGCCCGCGTGTAGGGGTGCAGCGGGACGTCGTACAGCTCGCGGGCCCCGGACTCCTCGACGAGGCTGCCGAGGTACATCACGCCGATGCGGTCGCTGATGTGGCGTACGACGGCGAGGTCGTGGGCGACCACGAGGTAGGTCAGGCCGAGCTCGTCCTGGAGGTCCTGGAGCAGGTTGATCACCTGGGCCTGGATCGAGACGTCGAGCGCGCTCACCGGTTCGTCGGCGACGATCAGGTCGGGGTTGACCGACAGGGCCCGCGCGATGCCCACACGCTGGCGCTGACCGCCGGAGAACTCGTGGGGGTACTTGCTGAGCGCGGCCGTCGGGAGCCCGACCGCGGTCATCAGCTCACGCAGCCGGGTGCGGGTGGCGGCCTTGTCGGTGTCGAGCCCGTGGGCCCGGAGGCCCTCCACCAGCAGCGACTCCACGGTCTGCCGCGGGTCGAGGCTGGAGAGCGGGTCCTGGAAGACCATCTGGAAGCGCTTGCGCTCGCGGCGCAGCTCCTCGCCCTTGAGCGAGGCGATGTCGCGACCGTCGAAGACCACCGAGCCGGCCGTGGGGGGCTCGAGGTTGATGATCGCCTTCCCGAGGGTCGACTTGCCGCAGCCCGACTCCCCCACCAGCCCGTAGGTCTCCCCGCGCCGGATGCTGAGGTCGACACCGTCGACGGCCCGGACGTGCCCCACGGTGCGGTCGAAGAGGATCCCGCTCTTGATCGGGAAGTGCACCTCGAGCTCGCGGACCTCCACGAGCACGTCGCTCGTCGCCTCCTGGCCGGGCTCCTGCTGTGTCTCCTGGTTCATCGCTCGCCCCCCATCGGGTTGAAGCACCGGTGACCGACGACCTGGTCGCCCTCCCACTCGGGCATGTGGCTGGTGCACGCGTCGACCACCCGCGAGCACCGAGGCGCGAAGGCGCACGCGGACGTCCACGGCAGGTTGTCGGCGACCGAGCCGGGGACGGGGTCGAGCTTCTCGCCGAGCGGGGCGTCGAGGCGCGGGATGGAGTGCAGCAGCCCGACGGTGTACGGGTGGCGCGGCTGGCGGAACAGGCCGTGCCGCCCACCGCGCTCGACGACCTTGCCGCCGTAGAGGACGTTGACCTCGTCGCACAGCCCGGCGACGACGCCGAGGTCGTGGGTGATCATCACGAGCGCCGTGCCGGTGTCGACGACGAGCTCCTTGAGCAGCGCGAGGATCTGCGCCTGGATCGTCACGTCGAGCGCGGTCGTCGGCTCGTCGGCGATCAGGAGCCGCGGGTTGCAGGCCAGGGCCATCGCGATCAGCGCACGCTGGCGCATGCCACCGCTGAGCTGGTGGGGGTAGTTGACCAGGCGCGCCTTCGGGTCGGGGATGCCGACCCGCTCGAGCAGGTCGCGCGCCTTCGGCGTGGCCTGCTTGCGGCTGAGGCCCTGGTGGCGCTCCATCACCTCGGTGACCTGGCGCCCGATGGTGATGACGGGGTTCAGCGACGAGAGCGGGTCCTGGAAGATCATCGCGATCTCGGCGCCGCGCCGATCGCGCATGGCCGAGGGCGAGAGCGTCAGCAGGTCCTCGCCGTCGAAGACGGCGGAGCCCTCGACGGTGTTGCCGCGCCCGGGCAGCAGGCCCATGATCGCGAGCGAGGTCACCGACTTGCCGCAGCCGGACTCGCCGACCAGGCCGACGGTCTGCCCGGGCCTGACGTCGAAGCTGACCCCGTCGACGGCCCGGAACGGCTCCTCGCCCTGGCGGGTGAACGTGACGCGCAGGTCGCGCACGGACAGCAGCGGCTCCGACGAGCCCCTCGGGTGGCGCACCGGCTGGGCCTGCGCGTGGGGCTGGATCCCGGGTGGCGTCATCCCGGTCACCTCCTCGTCTTCGGGTCGAGGGCCTCGCGGAGCGACTCGCCCATCAGCGTGAACCCCAGCGCGACGACGATGATGCAGCCGGCCGGGTAGAACGCGAGGTGCGGTGCCTCGGAGATGTACTTCTGGGCCAGGCCGAGCATCTGTCCCCATTCGGGTTGTCTCTGGTCGGGGTTGCCGAGGCCGAGGAACGACAGGGCCGCGGCGTCGATGATCGCGACGGCGAGCGAGAGCGTCGCCTGCACGATCACCGGCCCGAGCGAGTTGGGCAGCATGTGGCGGAACACGATCGCGCGAGGTCGTACGCCGAGGGAGCGGGCGGCCAGCACGTGGTCGCTCGAGCGCTGGGCGAGCATCGACCCGCGCAGCAACCGGGCGAAGATCGGCACCTGGATCACCGCGATCGCGACGATGAGCGTCCACTGGCTGGGCTCGCGGGCGAGCGAGGCGATGGTGAAGGCCAGCAGCAGCGACGGGATGGAGAGCATCACGTCGACGATGCGCATCACCAGCGAGTCGACCCAGCCGCCGACCGCGCCGGCGACGGTGCCGAGGGTCAGGCCTCCGAGCAGGCCGAAGAGCGTGGCGAAGACTCCGACGATCAGTGTCTGCCGGCTCCCGACGAGCAGGCGCGAGAACAGGTCGCGCCCCCGGTCGTCGCCGCCGAGCAGGTGCCCGGCCTCGGGTCCGGGCACCGGGTTGGTCTGCGGGCGGACCTGGTCGAGGAGGGGGCGTGCGGTGACGTCCCACGGCGCGATCCACGGCGAGATGATCGCGAGCACGATGAAGGCCGTCGTGATGGCGGCGCCGATGAGGAAGACCGGGTTGCGACGCAGCCGCTTCCAGGCGCTGCGGATCAGCGAGACCCCGGGCTCCTCGTCGACGGTGCCGGCGAGGGCGAGCGCGTCGATGCGGTCCTTGCGCATGCGGGCGTACGACGGCCGGCCGGGCTTGTCGGTGGTGGGTTCGGTCACGTCCACCTCACCTCGTCCGGATCCGGGGGTCGATGATCGCGTAGGCGATGTCGACCAGCAGGTTGACCAGGACGTAGATGACCGCGGCCGCGAGGATCAGCACCTGCAGCACGGGGTAGTCCTTATCGCGGAACGCGGTGGCGAGCGCGTCACCGACGCCGCGGAAGGAGAAGACGGTCTCGGTGAGCACGGCCCCGGCGAGCAGGCCGCCGATCTGGAGGCCGATCGTGGTGACGACGGGGAGCATGGCGTTGCGCAGCACGTGGCGGGAGCGGATCACCTTCGCGGTGAGGCCCTTGGCCTCCGCGGTGCGCACGTAGTCCTCGTCGAGCACGTCGAGCACCGCGGCCCGGGTGATCCGGAAGATCACCGCGAACGGGATCGTCGCCAGGGCGAGCGCCGGGAGGATCAGGTGCTTGAGGGCGTCCCAGGAGGCGTCCCACTCGCGGGTGAGGACGCCGTCGAGGACGAACATGCCGGTGATGCGCGTCGCGTCGAGACCGGTGCTCTGCCGTCCGGAGACCGGCAGGAGGTTCCACTCGACCGCGAAGAAGTACTTGAGCAGGAACGCGGTGAAGAAGACGGGGACCGCCACCCCGACGAGCGAGAAGATCACCGCTCCGGTGTCGGTGATCGACCCGCGCCGGCGGGCGGCGACGTACCCCAGCGGGATGCCGAGCGCGATCGCGAGCACCATCGCGAAGAACGACAGCTCGATCGTGGCCGGCAGCCGGTCGAGGAACACCTGGAACGCGTCCTCGCCGGGCAGCACCTTGGTGGAGACGCCGAAGTTGCCCTGCACGGCGCGCTCGAGGAAGCGGAGGTACTGCACGGGGATCGGCTGGTCGAGGCCGAGCGCCGCCTCGAGGGCGGCCCGGCGCTCCGGGGTCTGGCGCTCCCCCAGGATGGCCGACACGGGCCCGCCCGGCAGCGAGCGCAGCCAGGCGAAGACGAGCATCGACAGGACCAGCACGACCACGCACATCTGGAGCAGTCGTCGTACGACGAAGCGGATCACGGGTTCTCCTCACACGCGTGCGCGGGTCCGGGGGCCACCTCCGGGGTGGGGAGGCGGCCTCCGGACCTCACGCACATCTGTCGGTCAGCGGGTGTGCGCTACTGCCCGCTGTCGACGGTGACCGAGTCGAACTCCTCCGCGGTCAGCGGGCTCGGCACGACGCCGTCGACGCCCGGGCCGACGACGAGCGCCGGCGGCGAGTGGCTGATCGGCAGGCCCGGGAGGTAGTTCTCCATGATCTGCTGGTTGATCTCCTCGAACGCCGCGGCGCGCTCGTCCTCGTCGACGACGGCGTCCGCCGACTTGAGGTCGTCGGCCAGCTGCTTGCCCCACGGCATGCCCTTGGTGCCGAAGTCGTTCTCCTTCAGGTTGCCGAAGAACGTCCCGATGAAGTTGTAGGGCGAGTCGTAGTCACCGGTCCAGCCGAGGATGTACGCGTCGTAGCGACCTGCGGTCACGTTGTCGAGGTAGCCACCGTTCCAGGACGCGGTCTTCACGTTGACCTTGATGCCGACGGCCTCGAGGTCGGTGCGCAGCGCCTCGTAGATCTTCTCCGGGTCCGGCATGTAGGGCCGGCTCACCTCGGTCGGGTAGGCGAAGGTGAGCTCCATGCCCTCGGCGCCGGCCTCGGCGAGCAGCCGCTTGGCCTCGTCGGGGTCGTAGGCGTACGGCTCGAGGCTGGTGTTGTAGCCGCTGACCGTGTCGGGCATGAACTGCGTGGCCACCGTGGCGCCCTCGGGCAGCTGGGTCTGCACCAGCTGGTCGCGGTTGAGCGCGTGGTAGAGCGCCTGGCGGACCTGGGGGTCCTTCAGCTGCGAGTTCGCGCCGTCGAGGTTGAAGCCGAGGTAGAGGATGTTGAACGCGTCGCGGATCTCGACGCTGTTGCCGTCGTCCTCGAGCCCCTGCCAGTCGACCGGGTTCGGGAGGTCGTAGCCGTTGATGCTGCCGGCCTCGAGCTCCTGGCGACGCGTGCTCTCGTCGGGGATCACGCGGAAGACGAGCTCGCTGACCCCGGCCTTCTCGCCGTAGTAGTCGTCGTTGCGCTCGAGGGTGATCGTGCCGTTGGCCTCGTCGTAGTCACCGAAGGTAAAGGGGCCGGTGCCGACCGGGTTGTCGGCGTAGTCGGGGAAGCTGAAGCCCTCACCCTCGGCGGCGATGCCGTTGGCGTCGCCCTCCTCCATCGCGGTGGGCGACTGCATCGACAGCGACGCCAGCGACAGCATCGTCGGGAAGCCGGACGTCGGGCCGCTGATCGAGATGGTGGCCTCGTAGTCGCCCGTGGCCTCGCAGCCCTGGTAGAGCGAGTTCTCGGCGTCGTTCTTGAACGAGCCCATCACGTAGCCCCAGTACTCACCGGCGGTCTGGCCGGCCTCGTTCTGGTCGAACATCCGCTCGAAGTTCGCGCAGACGGCGTCGGCGTTGAAGTCCGTGCCGTCCTGGAACTTCACGTCGTCGCGCAACGTGAAGGTCCACTCGGTGCCGTCGTCGTTGGGCGTCCACTCGGTCGCCAGCTCGGGCACGATCTCGGCGGTGCCGGGCTCGATGCCGACGAGGCCCTCGAAGATCTGGCGGGTGACCCGGAAGGTCTCGCCGTCGGTGGCGTAGAACGGGTCGAACATCTCGGGGGCGCCTGCCGCGCCGAAGACGAACGTGCCGTCGTCGCCGCCTCCTCCCCCGCCCTCGTCGTCTCGCTGGCTCTCTGCACAGCCGGCAAGGGTGGCGCCGGTCAGAACTGCTGCGGCCAGCGCCGCCACGCTTCGTCTACGGGACATCCGCGATCCTTCCGAGTAGGTGTGGCGGACACCCTAGACCCAGAGGGGTGTGTGATCGATCACACCGGTCTGGTCAACCGCCGCACTGCTGCGGTGTCGAGGCCGGACAAGGTGTCCGCGAAGACACGTCGCTCCCCCTCGAGGATCGGCACGTGGTGCGGCACGCACAGCACGGTGCACCCGGCCGCGGCGGCGGACTTCGCCCCGACGTTGGAGTCCTCGATCGCCACGCAGTCGGCGGGGTCGAGGCCGAGCTCGGCGGCCGCCGTGAGGTACGGCTCGGGGTGCGGCTTGCCGAACTCGACGCGGTCGCCGGTGACGACGGTCGTGAAGGTGCCCTCCGGCAGGTGGGCGAGGATCGGGGTGACGAACCGCTGCCACGACATCGTCACGAGCGCGCAGGGCACGCCGTTGCCGTTGAGGTCGGTGAGCAGCTCGAGGGCCCCGGGGCGCCACGGCACGTCGTCCTGGACCCGGGTGACGACGCCGTCCAGCAGCTCGTCGACGATCTGCTGCGGCGTGCGGTCGATGCCCATGTGCACGCGGATGTAGTCGCCCGAGTCGAGCAGCGCGTTGCCCACGAGGTTCATGGCGTGCTCCTGCGACCACGTGCCGCCGTACTTCTCCGCCATCGCGTACTCGGTCTCGATCCAGTACGGCTCGGTGTCGACGAGGGTGCCGTCCATGTCCCAGAGCACAGCCTTCATGACGAGCCTCGTGGGGGTGGGCAGATCGATGGCAGAAAGTGCTTCAAAGTCGCCATCAGTTAAGCGGTCCGAACGTAAGTCCGGTGCTGTGGGTGTCGAAGACCCCAATGCCCAGTTCCGAACGCAAAACGTCGAGCCAGTATGCGGAATCAAGTCGCTCGGCGGTGCCCCGTGCCCAGCCTTTGCGCTCCCCTACAGGACCGAAGAGCGCAAGCGACACGCCAGCGTCGGTCACGTCATGGTTGGCCCAGAACCGGATGCCTCCAAAACCGTCTGTCTTGAAGGCACTAGCCCAGCCCTGACAACGATCATAGGGAAAGTCGGTTCCAAACCGGCGCGTCACTCCCCAGCCCGTCGCCAGCGGATCAAAAAAGTTCGCGACACGAAACGCGCGCGGCAGTCTAAGTCTGCGAATGCGACGAGTCTGGAGATCGATGAGCGCCACCGCCCGCGCGCCTCTCACCACCGTTTCCAGGACCGCCGTATTCGAGTTCAGCGCCACGTGACAGGTCCCGTTCGGACTCTGCAGACTGAACCGCTGAGTTTCGCCGAAAAACCACGGCCCGTAGCCCGCGCCATGCACGCGCCACACTTCCGTTCCGAGGGGCACGGTCTCATCTGGAAAAGACTTCAAGGCGTCCGGCGTTGCTGGCGCCTTCGGAATCCTATCGCCCGTCACCATGACTCCTCGGCATATGCATGCGCCGCATTGACGACAACCTCCAAATCGCCACCATCCCGGAGCCAATCAATCGGGCTCGCTCCGCCCAATGCGACTGACGGAGATGCCAACCACGCGGCCTGCGTCCACGTAGAGAATGGCGACGCACTCACGGTCCTCACCACCACTGACAAACCTGCCACGATTCTTGAGTTCATCACGTGGCTCGTCGGCAGAACTGACATCCCGTCCGAGGTCTCAAGAACAAGTAGTCCGCCCCGCCTTGCCAGGTCCGTGAGAGCCTCGAGACTCATGCCAATGTGACCAGCAACTTCATTGGCGGTGGCAACCGGACCAATCACGTCGGACCAGTTGCGGGGGGGAGGCGCCGCTGCGGGCGCGGCGACCTTCGATCCTGCCGTCGCTTGCACTGCAACGTCGCCGTCTGCGGTGGGCGCTACCCGTTCGCGCTTCTTTAGCCATTCGTCTAGGAAACTGCTACCCCGAGTCCGATCAGCGCCCGATGACACCTTTGCGCGCTCGACTGTCGAATCTTGAAGCAGATCATGATGGCGCTCTTGCACCTCTCTTTCCGCATCCACTCGCCGCACGACGAGGTCGCGACTTACGAGATACTGCCGAGTCTCGTCGAGTAGACGAGGGTCTAGGGCAGGCTGCGAATACTCGGTGCGAATAGTAAAACTGGGCAGCGCAACGCCTGAAACGGTGGGGCGCAATACGCAGTGGAACCTTTGCAACTTCGTAAGATCGCTCGCGTCAACGTCAAGTTGGCTAGCTAGTCGTTGCGCATCGGAAGCATTGACTGGAAAAACTGCCAGCGTACCGACATTCCCTAGAATAGAGTCAATAAGGTTCTCCGACGTCATTCCGGTGTTCGCGGAAAACATTCTCAACTGCGCGATGTTCTGGTGGGCCATAACAAGGCCAACACCAAACTTTCGAGCTTCCGCCAGAAAAGTCTCAAAATCAGCGTTGGCGAACTTCTGAAACTCGTCGACGTAGACGAAGAAGGGCGCTACGTGGGATGTCCGCCGACCGGGTGACAGCAAGGCTGCCCGCAATCTCATCAGCACCATGGATCCAATAAATTCAGCCGTACGCGAACCCACGACCGATTCTGGGATCGAAACCACTAGGACGCCATTTTCATTTGCTAAACGGTCGACATCAATCGTGTTTCGGCTTCCGCCTAGCAGCGCACGCAGCGTCGAATCATTGCGTAGGTCATCAAACTTGGAGACGACCCACGAAATCAGATCTGGATAGTCAGTCCCCCTCTTCAGAGAGTCATGCGACTTCCAGCGAGCGAGCAGATCATGATCGGTTATCGACTTCCGAACGCCCTTCTGCGCGGTGTCGTCCGTCAAGAGAAGTCCCGCGTCCACCAGTGAAGGGGTATACGGATAATTGGAGTCAAGCATCGTATCGAGAAGGAGCCGAACTATGGCGTCAAAGCGCGGACCAGAAAACTCGTGGTAAACGCGACCCTTGAGCAACTCGAGTACCTCTTGCACGACCTGGGACTTCCGAAGCGGGTCATCTCCCACTCCGAGCAACGGGTTTAGCACCGGCACGATGTCCGGATCATCGAAGTTCATTAGTTGCAACTGGTCCCGCCGACCCTCCGGCAGAGAATTCAGCACATGGGATGCAAGATCGCCATGAGGGTCAATGACCGCCATCCCGGTACTCGGGCTGCGTAGTTCATGGCTAGCCATGCCACGCAAAAGGTTTGTCTTTCCTGAGCCCGTCCGTCCGATGACGTAGGCGTGCCGCAGGCGGTCCGAGTCTGGAATTCGGACTTCGACCTTCTTCGTCCCCTTTGGATGCGACACGTCCGCCCGACCGAGCGGCATGCCGCTTGGGGGAAATTCGCCCTGCGGCGCAGCTCTGCGGTACGCAGCGGGCGAACGAGAAATGCTATACCACCTACCGAATGGAGGATGGAAGACTTGCAGAGCCCTCCCAATCGTGGTTGGAATCCAACCGTTCAAGTCGGTCTCGAATATCGCATCACTGCCACCTCCGACCTCGACCGCAATGAATTCAAGCAGGGCAGACGGCAGCGGATCGTCTGATGACGCTGCAACCTGAACATCGATAGCTCGATCTGCGACGCCACTCGATCGAATGCTCTTGACGATCGACTCCCGAGCTGCAAACTCGACGGCCTCAGGCTGCAGCGCAGCACCTTCGATAGCCCCAGTCGCGGAGGTTGGGCGCACGCTCAACTCGAGAACAGTGGGAGAGTCCAAAGAGCAGAGGTAGTCGACCAGGTACGCCCAATCTGGGAAGCCTCTGATCGTGTCTCCACCGTTGCCTGAAAGAGACGATGAATACCTTCCCGAGCGCCACAGGAGCGGATCTCCATTACCTGAGCTTTCCTCGGAGTCAAAACTGAAACTTATCCCATATAGGCCAACGAAGGCGGCGTGAACCAACTCCCCCACCGACGTGCGCAGTGCTGCCGCCTCGACGGCGGTGGCATCTTCCACAACACAGCGAACCTGCACCACGGGGGTCAGGCCCACGCTAAATCCTCGAGTGCTCAGGATGCGATAGGTAAGTTTCAGGCGAGACTGAGTCATACGGCTCACAACTGCCAATAGCCTACCTTGGCGTGTGAAGGCTTCTTCAAGTTTTTCATTGCTATACGTCGAAAGAACAGCACTAAACACGGTGTGGGTCCCACTTCGAGAGGTCGAATCTTCATGCGACCCTGGTCGATCCTCGTAGCGCATCTTTCGCGTAGGCACATCACCAGAGAGCGATTTCAGTTCCGCGGCAATGTGATCCCACAATGTTTGGAGGTCTTCTCGCTGCCCTTGCTCTCCCATCGCCTCAGTGTTTGCAATCGCTGATTGAACCTGACCGAGGCACATCCTGAGGTAGTCATATCCTAAAGCGCCTGAGGATGGCACCGACTCAGGGAGGATTACCGCTTCGGCAGTTGATCTCGAACCTCGAGTGACAAGATTTAATGCATCTTCGTATGCCCGACTCTCGCGCAAGGAAAACTTCTCATAATTGACTCGGTCGACAAGGTTGAGAAGGAAGTCATCCGGATCGTCGACGCGATTTAAGTCGTCCAAGAGAGACCGGAGTTCCTCGGCGCGGAAATCAATCTCGGGGTAAAGCCAGTAGCCGCGCCATATCTCACTCGCTCGAGAGGCATCTGACCCAGAACTCACAGACAGTAGCGTTGCTGTGTCCCCAAGAGAACTGTGTGGTATCTCGATGCCGACTCCAGCTACATTGAGTTCACGCAACTCGCGCCCATCGATGTCGTAGGTCGAACTGACTGTCAGTTCCTTGGAATCACCGCTCTCTTCTAGCGTCGGTTGAAACGTAAAACTTTCCCGAACACTTACTGCGGCCCGACTGTGATTGTCGAAGGGCGACATTAGGCTGACACTTAGCCTCGAATCGCCGGTTTCGGAGAGGAAGATCGCGCTCAGCCTTGCCGAGTAGCGACTGACTATGTCACGTGCCTCCTTCGTGAGCGTGGCTCCCGAAAATACGACGATATGCGCGTTTAGTGAGAATGCGGTTCGCAGGACCGACTCGACCGTTAGCGCTCGTCGACGTTCGTCCGCAGCGACATACTGTTCAAATGTCGACTGGATCGATGCCTCAAGTGGGGTATGGCCATGTTCATCTGCCCGAGATAGAAGATTCGCCCATACGTGAGAGTTGACGCTCGGCCCAGTTAGATGTGCAACGAGGACACGAACGCCGCTTGCTTGTGGGCGCCATGCGCCGTCGTCAGTTCCTACGGCGACGTCTTTCGGCTCTACCTTGGCCATGACCGCAGCATAGTAGGACGCTGCTTGTCGTCGATTCAGCTTGGCCAGGGCGCAGATGTCGACATGGGTGTAGGACCGGATCCAAACTCGCGCTCAAGGGGGCAAGGACGGCCAGATCCTCAAAGGCACTACGCAGTTCGGCGTCCGTACCCCAGCGACGCTAGGCCCAGTGGCGATCCGCCTCAGTCCTCCGGGTCGTAGCCGAGGTTGGGTGAGAGCCACCGCTCCGCCTCGGTGAGCGTCCAGCCCTTGCGCTCCGCGTAGTCGGCGACCTGGTCGCGCGCCAGGCGGCCGACGACGAAGTACTGCGATTGGGGGTGGGAGTAGTAGAAGCCGCTCACCGAGGCGCCCGGCCACATCGCCATCGACTCGGTCAGCTCGATGCCGGTGCTGGCCTGGACGTCGAGGAGCTCCCACAGCGTCAGCTTCTCGGTGTGCTCCGGGCAGGCGGGATAGCCGGGGGCCGGGCGGATGCCGTCGTACTGCTCCTTGATGAGACCCACGTTGTCGAGGTCCTCGTCGGGCGCGTAGCCCCAGAGGTCCGTGCGCACCAGCTCGTGCAACCGCTCGGCGAAGGCCTCCGCCAGGCGGTCGCCCAGCGACTCGATGAGGATCGCGTTGTAGTCGTCGAGGTCGGCGCGGAAGGCCGCCACCCGCTCGGACAGCCCGTCGCCCGCCGTCACCGCGAAGCCGCCGACGTGGTCGACCAGCCCGGACTCCTTCGGCGCGACGAAGTCGGCCAGCGACCGGTTCGGTACGCCGTCGCGGTGCTCGCCCTGCTGTCGCAGGTGGTGCAGCGTCGCGTGCACCTCGCTCCGGTCGTCGCCGGCATAGAGCTCGATGTCGTCGCCGACGGAGGCGGCGGGGAAGAACCCGACCACGCCGTGGGCGCGGATCCACTTCTCCTCGATCATCTGGTCGAGCATCGCCTGCGCGTCGTCGTACAGCCTGCGGGCGGCCGGGCCGGACGTCGGGTTGTTGAGGATGTCGGGGAACGAGCCCTTCATCTCCCACGCGTTGAAGAACGGCTGCCAGTCGATGTAGGGGCGCAGCTCGGCGAGGTCGTGGTCGCGGAACACGCGCACGCCCGTCCCCATCGCCGGGACCGGCGGCTGGTAGCCGGTCCAGTCGACCGTGGTCGCGTTGGCGCGGGCGTGCTCGAGGGTGGTCATCGGCCGGTCGTGCTTGGCCGCGTGGCGGGTGCGGAGGGAGTCGAAGTCGGACTGCACGTCGGCCATCAGCTTCGTCCGGCCGGTCTCGTGGAGCAGGGCCGCGGCCGTCGGCACCGAGCGGGAGGCGTCCTTCACCCAGACCACAGGGCCGTCGTACTTCGGGTCGACCTTCACCGCGGTGTGGGCGCGCGAGGTGGTCGCGCCGCCGATGAGCAGCGGGATGTCCAGGCCCTGTCGCTGCATCTCGGCGGCGAAGTTGACCATCTCGTCGAGCGACGGGGTGATCAGCCCGGACAGGCCGATGATGTCGGCGCCCACCTCGACCGCGGTGTCGAGGATCTTCTGGGCCGGCACCATCACGCCGAGGTCGATGACCTCGTAGTTGTTGCACTGCAGGACCACGCCGACGATGTTCTTGCCGATGTCGTGCACGTCGCCCTTGACCGTGGCCATGACGATGGTGCCGTTGGTGTCCTTGGCGGTGGCGAGCTCGGGGTTGTCGAGCTTCTCCTGCTCGATGAACGGGATGAGGTAGGCGACGGCCTTCTTCATCACGCGGGCGCTCTTGACCACCTGCGGCAGGAACATCTTGCCGGCGCCGAACAGGTCGCCGACGACGTTCATCCCGTCCATCAGCGGACCCTCGATGACCTCGATCGGTCGACCGCCACGATCGGCGATCTCCTGGCGCAGGATCTCGGTGTCGGACTCGACGTGCGCGTCGATGCCCTTGACCAGCGAGTGGGTGATCCGCTCCCCGATCGGCAGCGAGCGCCACTCGTCCTCGGCGACCTCGTCGGCCTCGGCGGACCGGTTGTGCTCCTCGGCGATCTCGAGCAGCCGTTCGGCGGCGTCGGGGCGCCGGTTGAGCACGACGTCCTCGATGCGCTCGCGCAGCTCGTCATCGACCTCGTCGTAGACGACCAGGGCACCCGCGTTGACGATGCCCATGTCGAGGCCCGCGCGGATCGCGTGGAACAGGAAGACGGCGTGGATCGCCTCGCGCACCGGGTTGTTGCCGCGGAAGGAGAACGACACGTTGGAGATGCCGCCGCTGACCTTGGCGCCCGGCAGGTTCTCCTTGATCCAGCGGGTGGCCTCGATGAAGTCCTGCCCGTAGGTGGCGTGCTCCTCGATGCCGGTCGCGACCGCGAAGACGTTGGGGTCGAAGATGATGTCCTCGGGCGGGAAGCCGACCTCGTCGACGAGGATCCGGTAGGCCCGCTCGCAGATGGCCTTGCGCCGCGCGAGGTTGTCGGCCTGGCCGTCCTCGTCGAACGCCATCACGACCACCGCGGCGCCGTACTTGCGGCACAGGCGGGCGTGCTCGCGGAACGGCTCCTCGCCCTCCTTCATCGAGATGGAGTTGACGATCGCCTTGCCCTGCACGCACTTGAGGCCGGCCTCGATGACCTCCCACTTCGACGAGTCCACCATCACCGGCACGCGGCTGATGTCGGGCTCCGCGGCGATCAGCTTGAGGAAGCGGTCCATCGCGGCGACGCCGTCGATCATGCCCTCGTCCATGTTGACGTCGATGACCTGCGCGCCGGCCTCGACCTGCTGCGCGGCCACCGTCAGGGCGGTGTCGTAGTCGCCGTCCTTGATGAGCTTGCGGAAGCGCGCGGAGCCGGTGATGTTGGTGCGCTCACCGACGTTGACGAAGAGGCTCTCCTCCGTGATCGTCAGCGGCTCGAGCCCGGACAGGCGCATGACCGGCTGGTGGGTCACGGGCTCGCGACGCGCCTTGCCCTCGACCGCCTTCGCGATCGCCCCGATGTGGTCGGGCGTGGTGCCGCAGCACCCGCCGACGAAGTTGAGGAAGCCCGCCTCCGCGAACTCCGCGAGCACCCCGGCCGTCTGGTCGGGGGTCTCGTCGTACTCGCCGAACGCGTTGGGCAGGCCCGCGTTGGGGTAGACGCTGACGAACGAGTCGGCCAGGCGGGACAGCTCGGCGACGTAGGGCCGCATGTCGCGGGCACCGAGCGCGCAGTTGAGGCCGACCGCCAGCGGACGGGCGTGCCGCACGGAGTCCCAGAACGCCTCGGTGACCTGTCCCGAGAGCGTGCGTCCGGAGGCGTCGGTGATCGTGCCGGAGATGATGACCGGCCACCGGCGCCCCTGCTCCTCGAAGAGCGTCTCGACGGCGAAGATCGCGGCCTTGGCGTTGAGGGTGTCGAAGATCGTCTCGACCACCAGCAGGTCGGACCCGCCGTCGACCAGGCCGCGGGCGGCCACGAGGTAGGCCTCGGCCAGCTGGTCGAAGGACACGTTGCGTGCGCCCGGGTCGTTGACGTCGGGCGAGATCGACGCGGTCCGCGTCGTGGGACCGAGCGCTCCGGCGACCCAGCGCGGCCGGTCGTCGGTGGCGACGGCGTCGGCCGCAGCGCGCGCGAGCCGGGCCGACTCGAGGTTCAGCTCGTAGGCCAGATCCTCGAGGCCGTAGTCCGCGAGCGAGACGGCGTTGGCGTTGAACGTGTTGGTCTCGATCACGTCGGCGCCCGCGCGGAGGTACTCCTCGTGGATGGTCCGGATGATCTGGGGCTGGGTGATCGACAGCAGGTCGTTGTTGCCCACCAGGTCGCTCGGGTGGTCGGCGAAGCGCTCGCCGCGGTAGCCCGCCTCGTCGGGGCGGTCGCGCTGGATCGCCGTGCCCATCGCGCCGTCCAGCACCATGATCCGCTCGCTCAGGATCGACGTCAGGGCGTCGGTGGCGTCCGGGCGGTGCTGCGGGTTCACGATGTGGCCTTCCTCGATGCCGGCGCGGCGCGCGCGGCGTACGCACCAAGCCTAGGAACGTGTGTCCGGCACGCGGACCTGGTTCCCACATCGTGGCACCCGCCGACACGGCCACGAAATCATCAAGAACCGGTCACGACGGCTGGGTCGGGCGCCCCGGCTGGGGGGATCGCCCTAGTCTGGGGAGGTGATCGAGTTCGACGACGTGCAGGACCTCGTCTCCCCCGTGGTGATCGCCGCCTTCGAGGGCTGGAACGACGCAGCCGACGCAGCGTCCGGCCTCGTCGACCACCTGATGGAGCAGTGGAACGCCGAGATCATCGGCGCCATCGACCCGGAGGAGTTCTACGACTTCCAGGTCAACCGTCCCGTGATCACGACCGACGACAACGGCCACCGTCGCCTCACCTGGCCGACGACGCGGATCGCCGTGGCGCGCCCGGTCGGCCTCGACCGCGACATCATCCTGGTCCGCGGGATCGAGCCCAACATGAAGTGGCGCCAGTTCTGCGCCGAGCTGCTCGCCGCGTGCGACGACCTCGGTGCCGAGCTGGTCGTGACGCTCGGCGCCCTGCTCGCCGACAGCCCGCACACGCGCCCGATCCCGGTGACCGGCACCGCCTCCGAGCCCGAGCTCGTCGACCGGCTCGACCTCGAGCAGTCGACCTACGAGGGCCCGACCGGCATCGTCGGGGTCTTCGGCGACGCCTGCACCCAGCTCGACATCCCGTCGGTGTCCTACTGGGCCGCGGTCCCCCACTACGTCGCGCAGCCGCCCTGCCCCAAGGCCACGCTCGCGCTCCTCGGCCAGCTCGAGGAGCTGCTCGAGACGCCGATGCCCCTCGGCGACCTGGTCGAGGACGCCAAGGCGTGGGAGCGCGGGGTCGACGAGCTCGCGGCCGAGGACGAGGACGTCGCCGACTACGTCCGGGCGCTCGAGGAGACCCGCGACACCGCCGACCTCCCCGAGGCCTCCGGCGAGGCGATCGCCCGGGAGTTCGAGCGCTACCTCAAGCGCCGCGACTCCGACTGATTGCCGGCCCGGCGGTGCGCCGCACCGTGAGCGGGTACGACGTCAGAGCGACAGGCCGAGCGCGGCGTCGAGGAGCCGGTGGATGGTCGCTGCGGCCTCGCGGTCGGAGGTGTCGGCCAGCCCGGTCGTGCCCAGCGTGGCGTCGACCCACGCCTGGACTGCGGTCACCGCTGTGGGCGCGTCGAGGTCGTCGGCCAGTGCGGCGAGCACGGCGGTGACGACCGGCTCGGACGCAGCACCGGCTCCGAGGGCGAGCGCGCGGCGCCAGGTGACGAGGGTGTCGACGGCGTCCCAGAGCTGGTCGTCGGTCCACTCCCAGTCGCTGCGGTAGTGGTGGCGCAGCAGCACCAGGCGGATCGCCATCGGGTCGACCTCGCTCATCCGCAGGGCGGAGACGAAGACGAGGTTGCCGCGCGACTTCGACATCTTCTCGCCGTCGTAGGCGACCATCCCGGCGTGCGCGTAGGTCCGGGCGAAGCTCTCGCCGGGGTGCGCGACCTGCGCCTCGCCGGCGGACATCTCGTGGTGCGGGAAGACCAGGTCGCTGCCGCCGCCCTGGACGTCGAACGCCGTGCCGAGGTGGTCGAGCGCGATCGCCGAGCACTCGATGTGCCAGCCAGGGCGACCGGGACCCCACGGGCTGTCCCAGGCGGGCTCGCCGGGGCGCTCGGCGCGCCACAGCAGGCAGTCGAGCGGGTCGCGCTTGCCCTCGCGGTCCGGGTCGCCGCCGCGGTCGGGGAAGATCTCGAGCATCGCGTCGCGGGCGAGGCCAGAGACCGAGCCGAAGCGCTCGTCGGCGGTGACGGAGAAGTACAGGTCGTCCTCGACCCGGTAGACCGCTCCGGCCTCCTCGAGGCGCTCGATCAGCGCGATGACCTGAGGGATCGACTCGACGGCGCCGATGTAGTGCGCCGGCGGGAGGACGCGCAGCGCCTCCATGTCGTCGCGGAACAGCTGCGTCTCGCGCTCGGCGAGCTCGACCCAGTCGACCTTGACCTTCGCGGCCCGCTCCAGCAGCGGGTCGTCGACGTCGGTGACGTTCTGGACGTAGTTCACCTCGAGCCCGGCGTTGCGCCAGGCGCGGTTGAGCAGGTCGAACCCGACGTAGGTCGCGGCGTGCCCCATGTGCGTCGCGTCATAGGGCGTGATCCCGCAGACGTACATCCGGGCCGGGCCCTCGGGCGAGGTCTCGACGACCGTCGCGGTGGCGGTGTCGTGGAGCCGTACGGCAGGCCCGGTGACGGGCAGCTTCGGGACGTCAGGGGCGGACCAGGCTCGCATGTGGCGCAGCCTATCGGCCGGTCCTCAGCGGCCGGGACGGACCTGCGCGAGGCGGATCAGAACGGGGGCCAGGGGATGACGGGGTACCGCGAGGACGCCGGCGCGGGGAAGGTGCCACGGGACAGGAGCCGGCCCAGCCGCTTGGCGGTCACCTCGAGCTCCTCCTGGGTGAGCAGCCCGGCGAGCCTCGCGCCGAGGTCGCCGCCCAGAGCCGCGGACAGCCGGCGCAGGCCGTCGCCCTCCTCGTCGGTGATCGGCTCGCCGACGAAGCCCCACAGCACCGTGCGCAGCTTGTGCTCGACGTTGAACGTGAGGCCGTGGTCGACGCCGTGGCGGTGGCCGTCGGCCATGGGCAGGACGTGCCCGCCCTTGCGGTCGGCGTTGTTGACCACGGCGTCGAAGAGCGCCATCCGGCGCATCGGCTCGGAGTCCTCGTGGACCAGGGAGACCGGCTGGTCGTGGGCGTCGAGGCCGTCGAAGACGTGGCGGAACCCGGACGGGACCCGCCCCTCCTCGACGATGTCGACCGGCGACTGGTCGTCGACCTCGTCGCGCCACAGCTGCACCATGCCGGGGCCGTGGGGTCCGTCGCCCAGCACGGTCGGCGGGACGATGTCCCAGCCGAGCTCGGCGGAGACGGCGTACGCCGACACCTCGCGGGCGGCGAGGGTGCCGTCGGGGAAGTCCCACAGGGGCTTCTCCCCCGCGATCGGCTTGTAGACCACGCGCACGCCGCCGAGCTCGCCGACGAAGGTCGCGTTGGAGGCAGGCAGCACGCGGCCGTGGAGCACGAGCTCACCGGTCGGGAAGCCGTCCGGCAGCGCGCCGGACAGGGTGGGATCAGGGATCACGACGTCGGAAGCCGTTGGCCCGGACGCAGAGGTGGCCAGCGGGGTCGATCGGCTCGCCGCAGAACGGGCAGTCCGGGCGACCGGCCCCGATGACCGTGCGTGACCGCTCGACGAACGAGCGCGCGGCGGCCGCGGTGATCCGGACGAGGAAGATCTCCTCCGGCTCCGGCTCGAGGAGGTCCTCGAGGTCCTCCTGCAGCTGCTCGGGCGACACGACGGCGGCCTCGGTGAACGGGAAGACCTCGATCACCACGCGCTCGTCGGCACCGTCCCACGACAGCGTCATGGTGCCGGCGCGGAACTCCTCCTCGATCGGCTGCTCCAGCGGCTGGCTGTCCGCCAGGTCGCGGGGCGCGATGGCCGGGATCAGCAGGTCGTCGCTCGCCGCACGCATGATCTCGTCGAGGAGCTCGTCGATGCGCTCGGCGAGCGCCTCGACCTGCTGCTTCTCGAGGGAGACGCTCACCATCCGCGCACCCTCGCGGGCCTGGAGGAAGAACGTGCGCTGGCCGGGTTCGCCGACGGTGCCGGCGACGAAGCGCTCGGGTGGGTCGAAACGGTGCACGACTGGCATGTCCTTCAGCCTAGGACGTGGCCGTCTGCGGCCCGGCGCCACCACCGACGGCGGCGTCGCCGGACGCCCGGCGCGAGCGCCCCTTCTTCTTCGGCGGGGTGAGCCACGACAGGTCGCCGGCATGGGTGTTGGTGCCGACCACGAAGGGGCGCGACTCGGTGTAGCGGATGATCGACACCGACGCCGGGTCGACGTGGATGCGTTGGAACAGGTCCAGGTGGGTGCCGAGGGCGTCGGCGAGGATCGACTTGATCGGGTCGCCGTGGCTGACCGCGAGCCACACCGCGTCGTCGCCGTGCTCGGCCGCGATGCGGGCGTCGTGACGTCGTACGGCGGCCACGGCGCGGTCCTGCATCGCGCGCATCGACTCGCCGCCGGGGAACGTCGCCGCCGACGGCTGCGCCTGCACGGTCTTCCAGAGCCTCTCCTTGGCCAACTCCTTGATCGGGCGGCCCTGCCACTCGCCGTAGTCGCACTCGGAGAGCTGCTTGTCCACGCTCGCGCGCAGCGACTCGGCCTGGCGCGACGTGATCTCCTTCGCGGTCTCTCGGCACCGCTCGAGCGGGCTGGTGACGGCGGCGGCGAGGCGGACGCCGGCGAGCCGCTCACCGACCGCGACCGCCTGTTCCAGGCCGGTCTCGTCGAGGTGCACGCCGGACGTGCGGCCCGCGAGGACACCGGCCGTGTTGGCCGACGAACGACCGTGTCGCACGAGGATCAGGGTTGCCATAGTGGGCAGGCTAGTGGGACTAGCCTGAGCGCGTGATCGTCGACAACGCGCTCTACCACGACGGCAGGCGTGTCCCCCTCGGCGACGGCGACGACCAGAGCCTCGGCTCGGCACGGGTCCCGTGCGACCCGGGCGACTTCCAGTGGATCGGCATCCACGACCCGACCCCCGACGAGCTCGACCTCATCGCCAAGACGTTCGACCTGCACCCGCTCGCGGTCGAGGACGCCGGCGACTCCCACCAGCGGCCCAAGCTCGAGCGCTACGACGACATGCTCTTCCTGGTCATCAAGACGCTCTGGTACGTCGACGAGCACGACGCCGTGGAGACCGGCGAGATCAACATGTTCGTCGGCCGCGACTTCGTGGTCACCGTCCGGCACGGCAAGGGCATCGACCTGGCCGCGGCGCGCAAGGACCTCGAGGACCGCGCCCAGGTCCTCGAGCACGGCCCGATGGCGGTGCTCTACGCGATCTGCGACCGCGTGGTCGACGAGTACGAGAAGGTCGGCGCCGCCCTCGAGGAGGACGTCGACGAGGTCGAGGAGTCCGTCTTCTCCCCCGCCCGCACCGACGACTCCACGCGCATCTACGTCCTCAAGCGCGAGATCGCCGAGGTGCGCCGCGCCGTCCTGCCGTTGCGTGAGCCGATGCGCAAGTTCGCCATGGGGGTCCACCCGAGCATCTCGAGCGAGACCGCGACCTACTTCCGCGACGTCGCCGACCACCTCCAGCGGGTCGCCGAGGTCGTCGACAACCTCGACTCCCTCCTGTCGTCCGCGTTCGACGCCCACCTCGCCCGGATCTCGGTGCAGCAGAACGAGGACATGCGCAAGATCTCGGCGGGCGCCGCGCTGGTCGTCGTACCGACGCTGGTGGCCGGCATCTACGGCATGAACTTCGACCACATGCCCGAGCTCCACTGGACCTACGGCTACCCGTTCTCCCTGCTGCTCATGGGCGGCATGGTCACGGCGCTGTGGGCGTGGTTCAAGAAGTCCGGGTGGCTGTGACCCCAGCGTCGCGGACCGCTCCGTCGGCGTGGCGGGTGGTCTGGTGGTTCGGCTTCGTCAGCCTGGCCGCCGACATGGTCTACGAGGGCGCCCGCTCGGTCTACGGACCCGTGCTCGCGGCGCTCGGGGCCTCCGCCGTGGTCGTCGGACTGGTCACCGGGGCGGGCGAGGCGGTCGCCCTGGTCCTGCGGCTGGCGTTCGGCCCGATCGCCGACCGCACGGGCCGCTACTGGTCGCTCACCATCGTCGGCTACGGCCTGACCGCCGTCTGCGTGCCGCTGCTCTGGCTGGCCCCGCGGCTCGGCGTGGCCGGGCTCGGCTTCGCGGCGACCATGATCCTGCTCGAGCGCCTCGGGAAGGCGGTCCGGTCGCCGTCGAAGTCGGCGCTCCTCGCGCACGTCGCGACCGCGGTGGGGCGCGGCCGGGGCTTCGGCGTCCACAAGGCCCTCGACCAGGTCGGCGCGTTCGCCGGCCCGCTCCTCGTCGCGGCGGTCGTCGCGGCGTCGTCGCTCTGGGTCGGCATGGCGGTCCTCGCCGTGCCCGGGGCGATCGCGATGGTCCTGCTCCTCACGCTCCGCGCCCGCGTCCCCGACCCGGGGGTGTACGACGACCAGCCGGCGCCCGCCGCCATGGAGGCACCGGTCGAGCGCCGGGGGTGGTGGGCCGAGGCCGTCGGCGCCGGGCTGTCGGGCGACTTCTTCCGCTACGCCTTCGCGGCCTCGCTCACCACCGGCGGCCTGGTGACCTTCGGCATCATCGGCTACCACCTCACGATCGACGGCCTGCTTCCCGTCGCCGCCGTCCCGCTCGTCTACGCCGGCGCGATGGCGGTGGAGGCCGTGGCCGCCCTGGTCGTCGGGTCCGTCTACGACCGCACCGGCACCCGCGTGCTGCTCGTCGTGCCGGTGCTCGTGGCCCTCGTCCCGGCGCTCGCGCTGGGCCCGGCGCTGTGGACCGTCCTCGCCGGTGTCGTGGTGTGGGGTATCGCGCAGGGCGTGCAGGACTCCACGATCAAGGCCGTGGTGGCCGACCTCGTGGAGGCACCGCGGCGGGCGACGGCGTACGGCGTCTTCGCGGGGATCCAGGGTGCGCTGGCCATCGTCGGCGGTGTCACGGCCGGCTGGCTCTACGAGCGTTCGCTGCTCGCGCTCGTCGTGGTGGTCGCGCTCACCCAGGTCGTGGCGCTGGTGATCCTGCTGCAGACGTTCAGGGGTTCAGCACGCCCACGCCGAGCAGGATGAGGACCCCCGCCCCGAGCAGGATGCGGTAGACGACGAACGGCGTGTAGGACCGGGTGCTGACGTAGCGCAGCAGCCAGGCGATGGCGGCGTACCCGACGACGAACGAGACCACGGTGCCGACGAGCGTCGGACCCCAGCCGAAGTCGTTGTGACCGTCCGGGATGTCCTTCAGCTCGAAGAGGCCGGCACCGACGACGGCGGGGATCGCCAGCAGGAACGCGAACCGCGTGGCGGCCTCGCGGTCGAAGCCGAGGAAGCGGCCCATCGAGATGGTGGCCCCGGAGCGGGAGACGCCGGGGATCAGGGCCAGCGCCTGGGCGACACCCATCAGCACGGCGTCCTTGAGGGTGATCTTCTTGATCGTGCGGTCGGTGCTGCCGACCCGGTCGGCGACGCCGAGCACGATGCCGAGCACGATCAGCGTGCAGCCGACGATCCAGAGGTTGCGGAAGTCGCGCTCGATCACGTCCTTGAGCAGCACGCCCAGCACCACGATCGGCAGCGAGCCGATGATGACGTACCAGCCCATCCGGGCGTCCAGCGTGCCCCGGTGCTCGGCGCGGAACAGCGAGCGCACCCAGGCGTTGCCGATGCGCCAGATGTCCTTGCGGAAGTAGATGAGCACCGCGAGCTCGGTGCCGATCTGGATGACCGCCGTGAAGGCGGCTCCCGGGTCGCCCCAGCCGAAGAGCTCGGGGAAGATCCGCAGGTGGGCGCTGCTCGAGATCGGGAGGAACTCGGTCAGTCCCTGGATGACGCCGAGGACCACGGCCTTGAGGAGATCGATCACGAGGCGTCAGCCTACGGGCGCGTCCCTGCAACGAACCTGACGGGCGCGTGACTAGTCTCGCCTGCATGCAGCAGCGTTCCCTCGGTGCCACTGGGCTCAAGGTCTCCCGACTCGGTCTCGGCACCATGACGTGGGGTCGCGACACCGACGAGCACGAGGCCCGCGACCAGCTCGTCGCCTTCGCCGAGGCCGGCGGCACGCTGCTCGACACCGCGGCCGGCTACGGCGACGGTGCGAGCGAGGAGCTGATCGGCACGCTCATCGGCGACGTCGTCAGCCGCGACGAGGTCGTCCTCGCCACCAAGGCCGGCATCTCGCGTCGTACGGGCGAGCGGGTCACCGACACCTCGCGCGGCACCTTGCTCTCGACCCTCGACGCCTCGCTCAAGCGGCTCCGCGTGGACCACGTCGACCTGTGGCAGGTGCACGTCTGGACCGACGAGACGCCGCTCGAGGAGACGCTCCACGCGCTGGACCTGGCGGTCTCGTCCGGCCGCGTGTCCTACGTCGGGATCTCCAACTACACCGGCTGGCAGACCGCCCAGGCCGCGACCTGGCAGCGCGCCGTCCCCGGACGTACGCCGCTCGCGTCGACGCAGGTCGAGTACTCCCTGCTCAACCGCAACGTCGAGCACGAGGTCGTGCCCGCCGCCCAGGCCCTCGGCCTCGGCGTCCTGCCGTGGTCCCCGCTGGGCCGCGGCGTGCTCACCGGGAAGTACCGCACCGGTACGCCGTCCGACTCGCGCGCCGCCACCGAGCACTTCGGCCGCTTCGTCAGCGTCTACCTCGACGACCGCGCGCGCGGCATCGTCGAGGCCGTGGCCCGCGCGGCCGACGGGCTCGGCTGGTCGCCGCTCGAGGTCTCGCTGGTCTGGGTCCGCGACCGGCCCGGCGTCACCGCCCCGATCGTCGGCGCCCGCACCGCGGCCCAGCTCGACGGGGCCCTCGGCGTCGAGGACCTCACGCTCCCCGTCGAGATCCTCGACGCGCTCGACGACGTCTCCGCGGAATAGGTCCGCGGCGGCGCCGGTTCTCGTCCCACGCATCCAGCCCACACCCGTCACCGAGGAGCAAGGAGAGCAGATGGCCCGCATCCAGCGCCGCCCGCCCGGCCGAGGCATCGAGTGGGAGTTCGAGACGCTCGTGCTTCCCCGCGACCTCTCCCGCAACGTCGTCACCCGGATGCTCGTCGAGCGCGCCGAGCACGGTGGGTGGGAGCTCGACCGGCTCAGGATCGGCAACGACGGCAAGCGCCGGGTGGTCCTGCGCCGCAAGATCATCCGCCAGCGGCTGACCCTGTTCGCCAGCTGAGCCTCCTGGCCGGGCGGCCCAGCGCTCGCGGCTACCAGCCCGAGGTGCCCGGAGAGCCCTTGAACGGACCGGTCACGCGCGAGGTGATCCAGCCGCCGTAGAAGTTCCCCGGCTGCGGCACCACGACCTCGTCGTCGACCGTGCAGCGGTCCACGCGACCGGGATAGAGCGCGACGTGGTCGAGCAGCACCTCGAAGCCCTTCGACGGCGTCGGGTAGGTCCACGCGATCGAGGCCAGCACCTCTTCGCCGACCACCACGTCGAAGTAGGCCGCCTGGCCCTTCCACTCGCACCACGAGCCGCCCTGGCCGGGCCGGAGGACACCGTCGGCGAACGACGACAGCGGCAGGTAGTAGGTCGGCGGGTGGCTCGTCTCGAGCACGCGCAGGCTGCTGGTGGTGTCGGCGACCACGACGCCTCCGTGCGTGACGACGACGTGCTCGCTGCTCGGGTCGACCGCGGGGGGACGCGGGTAGTCCCAGACGGACTCGGTCATGGGCCCAACCTACGGAGCGGCACCTAGGCGCTCGCGGCCTCGGCACTCTGGCGGAGCTCGCGGACCATGGCGTCGGGGTCGTCGGCGGAGTAGACGGCCGAGCCCGCCACGAACACGTCGGCACCGGCCTCGGCGCACCGCTCGATGGTCTCGAGCGAGACGCCGCCGTCGACCTGGAGCCAGGTCTCGACACCGTGCTTGCGCATCAGCTCACGCGCCGTGCGGATCTTCGGCAGGCACAGGTCGAGGAACTTCTGGCCACCGAAGCCCGGCTCGACGGTCATGATCAGCACCATGTCGAGCTCGGGCAGCAGCGCCTCGTAGGGCTCGATCGGCGTCGCCGGCTTGAGTGCCATCGAGGCCCGCGCGCCCTGGGAGCGGATCTCCCGGGCGAGCCGGACCGGGGCCTTGGCCGCCTCGGCGTGGAAGGTCACCGAACCGCAGCCGGCCTCGGCGTAGGCCGGCGCCCACCGGTCGGCGTCCTCGATCATCAGGTGCACGTCGATCGGCTGGCTCGCGTGCTGGGCGAGCGACTCGATGATCGGCAGCCCCAGCGTCAGGTTGGGCACGAAGTGGTTGTCCATCACGTCCACGTGCACCCAGTCGGCGCTGGGGATGCGCGCCACCTCGTCGGCCAGGCGCGACAGGTCGGCGTTGAGGATGCTCGGCGTGATCTGGATGCCCACGGGGACGATCCTAGGGAGTCTGCTCCTGGTCCATCCGGGCGGCTCGGCTCCCGACGGGTACGACGACGTGCAGCGCGTTGCGGTCGACCTCGAACGTCGCGGGCGTCCGGGCGGCGATCTCGCCGTCGAGGTTCACCTCCAGCGGCTCGTCGGTGACGATGCGGATCCGGCGTGCGGTCAGGTGGTGGACCCGGTCGTGCTCGACGAGCTGTCCGGTGCGCAGCAGGCGGGCGACCGAGACATGGTCGCGCAGCCGCCCCTGCTCGACGGCGTACACGTCGAGGAGGTGGTCGTCGATGGAGGCGTTCGGGGCGACGGTGAGCCCTCCGCCGTAGTGCCGGCCGTTGCCGACCGCGACCTGCATCAGGTCGCGCAGCTCCAGGACCGTGCCGTCCTCGAGCTCGAGCCGCGCGGCGAACGGTCGGTGCGAGCGGTACGCCGCCAGGGTGGCGGCCGGGTAGGCGAAGCGACCGAGGCGTCGCTTGAGGCCCGGCGTGAGCCGCTGCGTGACCGCGACCGAGAGGCCGACCGAGGCGACGTTGAGGTAGGCCCGGCCATCGACGAGACCGAGGTCGACGTCGACCACCTTGCCGGTGGTCAGCGTCGCGACGGCCTGCTCGAGCACCGACGGGATCTCGAGGGTGCGGGCGAAGTCGTTGGCCGTGCCGAGCGGGAGCACCCCCAGCGTGGTCCGGGTGCGGGACACGAGCCCCGCGGCGCACGCGATCGTGCCGTCGCCACCTCCGACGACCAGCAGGTCGGGCTCGTCGGCGACCGCGACCTGGAGGGCGTCCACCAGCTCGCCGCCGCCGTGGGCGGGCCGGACCCGCACGTCGTCGGACACCGACCGGAGGGCGGCCTCGACCAGCGGGAGCGCCCGCAGCCCGGTGCGGGAGGCGGTGTTGACGACGACGGACACCCGGTCGCTGCGGGGCTGGGTCGAGCAGTCGGTGGTCATGGATCGACGCTACGGAGCCCCGGTGAGAGCCAGATGAGGACGACCTGTGCGGACGCTGTGCCTCGGGCCGGGAGCCGTCCGGTCAGGAGTCCTCGGGCTCGGGCGGTGCCTCCGCACCCTCGTCGTCGTCGCGGTCGGCCCACTCCAGCAGGGGCAAGATGTCGAACGGGTGCCCGTCGATGTCGGCGTGCAGGTCGCCGATCTCGGCGAACCGCCCGGGCATCGTGAAGATCGTGAAGTCGTCCGGCTCGCAGGCGTCGACCTCGTCCCACCGGATCGGTGCGGAGACCCGTGCCCGGGGCACGCCGCGCACGGAGTAGGCCGCGGCGATCGTGTGGTCGCGCGCGTTCTGGTTGTAGTCGACGAACAGCTGCGCGGGGTCCCGGTCCTTGCGCCACCACGCCGTGGTGACCTCTCCCCCGGCGCGCCGCTCGACCTCGCGCGCGAAGGCCAGCGCACCTCGTCGTACGTCCTGGAAGCCGTGGTCGGGCGGGATCCGCACGTAGACGTGCAGCCCCGAGCCGCCGCTGGTCTTGGGGAACCCGGTGGCGCCGAGCTCGTCGAGCACCTCGTGGGCGACGTGGGCGACCCGCTGGACGGTGCCCCAGTCGCACGCAGGCCCGGGGTCGAGGTCGATGCGCCACTCGTCGGGCTTCTCGGTGTCGGCGCGGCGGCTGTTCCACGGGTGGAACTCGACGGTGGACATCTGCACCGCCCAGATCACGCTGGCGAGCTCGGTCACGCACAGCTCGTCGGCGGTCCGCTTCCACCGCGGGAAGAACAGCTGGACGGTCTCGACCCATGCGGGAGCGCCGGCGGGCAGCCGCTTCTGGTGCACCTTGTCGCCGGCCAGGCCCTTGGGGAAGCGGTGCAGCATGCACGGGCGCTCGAGGAGGGCGTTGACGATGCCGTCGCCGACGGACAGGTAGTACTCGACGAGGTCGAGCTTCGTCGCCCCGGGCCCGCCGTCGACGGGCGGGAAGTAGACGCGGTCGGGGTTGGTCACCTTGACGACGCGGTCGTCGACCTCGATCTCGACGAAGGGGGACGCCATCGCCCCAACCTAGCCGTGCGGACTACTTCTTGGCGGGAGCCTCGGACGGAGTCGCCTGCGCGACCGTGACCGTGAAGGCGTCGGACCAGCCCTCGTCGGCGTACTGCGACTGGGGGCGGTGCCAGCGGAACTCGGTGGTCTCCGCGACGGGTACGACGACGCGCGCCAGGCCGTCGGCGTCGGCGAGCTGCGGACCGCCGACCGGCGCCCACGCGCCGTTGCCGGTGCGCGACTCCAGCACGAGCGGGTCGCCGGTGACGCGGCCGTTGCCGTCGGCGACGCGCCCCGTCAGGGTCACCTCGGCACCGGCGTCGACCTGCTTGACCGGCCCGCCGATGGTGGTGGAGAGGGAGAGCCCCTCGAAGTCGAAGGTCGAGCCGCCCGCGCGGACGGCGTCGAGGTTGAACGGCCGGGAGTCGCACCCGAAGCCGGTGACGGTGAAGCCCGCGCCGTCGCCGTGCTGGCCCGCGAACCCGGCCGGGGTGGCGGACCCGGCCGCGGAGACCGGCTTGCGGGTTCTCAGGTCGACCAGAGACCAGTCGTAGGTGAGCTCGGCGGAGGAGACCTGGGTCCAGCCGCCGGCCGGGACGGTGACGTCGGCGCGGCCCGCCCACGCGGTGCCTGCGGGGCTGTCGGCCGTGATCGCGACGACGTACGAGACACCCTGCGTGCCCGCGGTCGCGGCGACCGACAGCGAGGTGTCGATGCCGGCGAGCGAGCCGAAGCGGGAGTACGGCCCGGAGGCGCTGCCGCCCGATGCCGGCACGATGCCGAGCGAGCGGCGGCCGAGGGGCGCGGAGTAGGGGCCGAGGTTGATGCGCGACTGCGGTGCCACGCCCTGGCCGAAGACGGCGTCGCAGGACACGTAGGTGAGGAAGGTGTCCGGATCGCCGGTGGTCGGTCCGGACAGTGTCCGGCTCTCGGCGTGGGCCGGTGCAGCCCACAGCGCTGCCACCGCCACGCCCGACGCGACGATCCCGAGACTGTTCCGCAACCGCATGTGTTTCCTGCTCCCCCTACGCCCTCCGCATCCCTCCGATGCGACGCGCTCACCCCATCATGCTCGGATACTCCAAGGTTGTGAACACGCGGCGCGGAGATGACCAATTCTTCGTATCCCGGTGAACAGGTCCGCCGGGCGCTCCGGGAGCGCGGTCGGTGGGGCTCGCTACGGTGGCCGCCATGCCGTTCAGGGGTGACGACTTCCCACGACATCCGGTGCGCCGCGCGGAGGCGCGCGCCGACCACGGGCTGCGGGCGGACGCCTATCCGGCGTCCATCCCGGCCGTCGCGCAGGTGCTGGCCGACGGGCTCGACCTCGAGCCGGGGGTGACGTTCCTCGTCGGGGAGAACGGGTCGGGCAAGTCGACCATCGTCGAGGCGGTCGCGACCGCGTTCGGGCTGTCGCCGGAGGGAGGGAGCACGCACAGCATGCACTCGACCCGGCCGACCGAGTCGGCGCTCGGCGACGCACTCCAGCTGGTGCGCGGGGCGGGAGCGTCCAAGTGGGGCTTCTTCCTCCGTGCCGAGACGATGCACGGCTGGTACTCCTACATCGAGGACAACCCGAAGACCTCCGGTGACCCGGACGTCGCCTTCCACTCGCTGAGCCACGGTGAGTCCTTCCTGGCCGTCCTCGAGTCCCGCTTCACCGGGCGCGGCTTCTTCTGCCTCGACGAGCCCGAGGCGGCGCTGTCGTTCTCGTCCACGCTGGGCCTCATCGCGACCCTCCAGCGGCTGGTCGCCCGCCGCGGCCAGGTGCTGTGCGCGACCCACTCCCCCGTGCTCGCCGCGATGCCGGGCGCGCGGATCCTCGAGGCCGGACCGTGGGGCCTGCGCGAGACGTCGTGGGACGACCTCGACCTCGTCGACCACTGGCGGCGCTACCTCGCCGAGCCGTGGTCCTACCTGCGCCACCTGCAGGACGACTGACGCCGCCCGTGACCGGCCGTCAGACCAGCGCGCGCCGGCGCAGCCTGGCGGCGAACATCGCGTCGGTGCCGTCACGGTGCGGCCAGAGCTGGAACCGGTCGACCTCGACCGTGTCGTCGCGCCCGGCCAGCACCGCCTCGACGACGCCGGTGGTCTCGGCCAGCACCGGGGAGCACGTCGCGTAGACGACCACGCCGCCCGGACGCACCGACTCGACCGCCGCGTCCAGGAGCGCGCGCTGGAGGGTGACGAGCACGTCCAGGTCCTCGGGCGTCCGCCGCCAGCGCGACTCGGGGCGCCGCCGCAGCGCTCCCAGCCCCGAGCACGGCGCATCGACGAGCACCCGGTCGAAGGTGCCCGGCACCCAGGCCGGTCGCACCCCGTCACCGGCGACCACCCGGACCGCCCGAGCGGGGACGGAGCGCATGGCCGAGGCCACCAGGGCCGCCCGGTGGGGCTGGCGCTCGTTGGCCACGAGCACCGCACCCCGCTGGGCCGCGAGCGACGCCAGCAGTGCAGCCTTGCCCCCGGGGCCGGCGCAGAGGTCGAGCCAGCGCTCGTCACGGCCCTCGATCGGAGCGTCCGTCATCGCGAGCGCCACGAGCTGCGAGCCCTCGTCCTGCACGCCGGCCCGTCCCTCGGCCACCGCGGGGATCGCCGCCGGATCGCCCCCGTCGAGCACGACGCCGTACGGCGACCGGCTGGTGCGGGTGCCCCCGGCGGCCTCCAGCTCGGTGACGTCCGCGAGGCCCGGGCGAGCCACCAGCGTGACGCGCGGGGCGGCATTGTCGGCGGCGAGGAGCTCCTCGAGCCCGTCGTCGGCGCCGAGGGCCGCCGCGAGCGCGTCGACCACCCAGCGCGGATGCGACTGCGCCACCGCGAGGTGACCGCGCAGGTCGCGGGTGCGCTCGGGCGCGACGGCCGCGACCCAGGCGTCGAGGTCCTCCCGGCTCACCTTGCGCAGGACCGCGTTGACGAGACCGGCCGGGCCCTGGCCCACGGACGCGCGGACCAGGTCCACGCTGGTGGAGATAGCCGCGTGGTCGGGGACCCGCATCGACAGCAGCTGGTGCACGCCGAGCCGGAGCACGTCGCGGACCTCGGGCTGGAGCCGGGGCTTCGTCAGGCAGGCATCGATCACGGGGTCGTAGAGCCCGTGCATCCGGATCGCGCCCGACGCGAGCTCGGTGGCGAGGGCGGCGTCGCGTCCCTCGAGCCGGTGCTTGCGCAGCACCTGCGGCAGGACCAGGTTGGCGTACGCGTCGTCGACGCGCACGGCGGTCAGCACGTCGAGCGCGGCCCGGCGCGGACGGTCCACCGGCCTTCGGGATCCCCGGGACCGGTCAGTCACCGAGGTGCTCCCGCACCAGCTTCTTGGGTGCCTTGGTCGCCCAGGCCTCGGTGACCACCTCGGTCAGCTCCTGCCGGCTGATCTCCCCCAGGCGCGACTGCTGCACGAGGACGGCGTTGTAGCCCCGGAAGTGGTCGATCGTGAAGAACGGCGTGGAGTCGTCCTCCACGAGCGCGTGCTTCTCGACCTCGGTGGGCGTCGTGATCACGATCAGGTCGTCGTACTGCTCCCCGGTCTCCGGGTCGATCGCCGTGGGGCCGGGGGCGCGGTAGAGGACGAATCCCTTGCCCTTCGGCCCGCGCGGGACCTTCCAGGTCGGTCGGTCCCCCCACGAGGTGCCGAGCTCGGTCTCGGGCAGCGCGGCACAGATCTCGTCGACGTCCTCGGGCCGGGCGGGTCGCTGGTCGGAGGTGCTCACGCGTCCGAGCCTAGGCGCGTGCCCGACTCCAGGCGCACCCCGCGGGCCCAGTCGGCGGCCGCCATCTGCTTCTTCCCGAACGCCTTGACGTCACCGAGCTGCACGGGCGCGGAGGCGGTCCCCACGAGGACGGCGTTCTTGGTGACCTCGAGGACGCCCGGCTCGAGCGCGTCGCGGTCGGCGATGGTGACCGGACCGATCTTGATGCGCTCCCCCTCGAACGTGCTCCAGGCACCCGGCGCGGGATCGCACGCGCGCACCTGGCGGTCGATCCCGATGGCGGGGTGCGTCCAGTCGATGCGGGCGTCGTCCACGAGGATCTTCGGGGCGAAGGAGACGCCGTCGTCGGGTTGCTCACGGGCCGCGAGCGTGCCGTCCTCGATGCCGTCCAGGGTCTGCACGAGCAGCCCGGCGCCGCCCTCGGCGAGGCGCGTCAGCAGGTCGCCCGCGGTGTCGGCGGCGCGGATCCGCTCGGTCATCACACCGAAGACGGGTCCGGCGTCGAGCTCCTTCACGATCCGGAACGTTGTCGCCCCGGTGAGCTCGTCGCCTGCCCACAGGGCGTGCTGGACCGGCGCGGCGCCCCTCCAGGCCGGCAGCACCGAGAAGTGCAGGTTGATCCAGCCATGGGGCACCAGGTCGAGCGCCGACTGCGGCAGCAGCGCGCCGTAGGCGACGACCGGGCACGCGTCCGGCCGCAGCGCGGCCAGGGCGGCCTGGAACTCGGGCTCGCGCGGGTGCACGGGCTTCAGCACCGGTACGCCGATCTCGTCGGCTCGCTGCGCGACGGGGCTGGCGACCAGCTTGCGGCCGCGGCCGCTCGGGGCGTCGGGTCGGGTGACCACCCCGACGAGCTCGTGGCGGCTGGCGGCGATCGCGTCGAGCGCGGGCACGGCGACCTCGGGGGTGCCGGCGAAGACCACGCGCATCAGCGACCGAGGCCGAAGGTGCTGTGCGGGCTCACCCGGACGGTCGGCTTCTCCAGGCCGAACCACTCGGACTCGCGGATCTCCTTCATCGCCGCCTTGCGGGCGTCGGTGTCGAGCTTGTCGATGAAGAGGATCCCGTCGAGGTGGTCGGTCTCGTGCTGCATGGCGCGGGCCAGGAGCTCGGACGCCTCGATGCGCAGCGGCTCGCCGTGCATGTCGAAGCCGGTCGCGATGACGCGCAGCGCGCGCAGGCAGTCGTAGGTCAGCTCGGGCAGCGAGAGACAGCCCTCGGCGCCGTCCTGGGTCTCGTCGGACAGCGCGAGCGACGGGTTGACGAGGTGGCCGGTCTCGCCGTCGACGTGCCAGGTGAAGACCCGCAGCCCGATCCCGATCTGCGGCGCGGCCAGGCCCGCGCCGGGCGCGGCGAGCATCGTGTCGGTGAGGTCGGTGACGATCTGGCGCAGGTCCTTGTCGAAGCGGTCGACCTCGACGGCGCGCTGGCGCAGCACGGGATCTCCGAACAGGCGGATGGGCTGGACGGCCACGGAACTCCTCGGTCTGGGTGCGACGGGAGGTCAAGTCTAGGGAGCGCCCTAGATGGACAGCGGGTCGACCTGCACGCGCACGGGGTCGAGCTTGCGGGCCGACCGGACGCGTTGGAGGTCTCCAAGAGCGGCCGAGAGCTCGTCGCCGTGGCGACGGGGCACCCGGAGCACCACCCGGTGCTCGTCGGCGAGCGCCACCGGCCCCAGCACCTCCGTGCCCTCCGGCGGGTCGAGGAGGTGGAGCACGTCGTCGAGCGCCCCGATGTCGCCGGTCACGGTGGCGATCCGCGCCGCCGGCGGCAGGTGCGCCTGGGCACGCTCGGCCACCTCGCGCCGGGCGAAGCCGGCGGGGTCCCACCGCACGAGCGCCTGGAGGGCCGGGTGGGACGGATCCCCGACGGCGACGACGTGTCCACCCGGGCGCACGAGCGCGGCGGCGTTGAGCCAGCGGCGCAGCGCCTCCTCGTCGGCGCGCAGGTCCTCGCGGGCGAGCGTGAGCCAGGTGTCGAGGACGACGACGGCGGCGTAGCCCTCCGCCGCGACGGGCTCCGCCCCGACGGTGGCCACGACGATGTCCGCGGACGCGCCCACCTGCTCGACCACCCGCTCGCCGCTCGAGCTGCGGACCGTGGTGCCGGCGAACATGCGCCCCAGCTCCTCCGCAGTGCGGGCCTCGCCGCGCACCGGCGCGCGCAGGCCGCGCCCACCGCAGGTCGGGCACACCCAGGCCGACTCGACGTGGGCGCACCAGCGGCAGTGCGGCGGGACCGTGGGCCCGCCGAGCACCAGCGGTCCGCTGCACGCGGTGCACCGGGCCGGCGTACGACACGTGTCGCAGGCGAGCGAGGCGGCGTAGCCCGCCCGGGGTGTCTGCACCAGCACGGGCCCGCTGGCCAGCCCGCGCCTGATGGCGTCGTAGGCAGCGCGCGGGATGCGGGTGCCGACCTGGCGGTCCTCGGCAGGGACCACCTCGACACGGACCCGGCGCCGCAGCACGTCGCGCGGCGTGGCGAGCTCGTGGGCCCACCCGGTGGCGAGGAGCTGGTGCGCCTCGGGTGTGCGGGCGACCCCGCCGAGGAGCGCCGCGGTGCCCTGCTGCTCGGCGCGGGCGAGGAGCACCTCACGCGTGTGGGGATACGGCGCGCGCGGCTCCGCGTGCAGGTCGTCGCCGTCGTCCCAGATCACGACGAGGCCGAGGTCGTGGACGGGTGCGAAGGCGGCGGACCGGGTGCCGACCACGATCCGCCTGGCTCCGCGCGACACGGCGAGGAAGTCGCGGTAGCGGGCGGCCGGACCGCCGTCGGCGGTGAGGCAGACGTGGTGGCCCTCGCCCACGAGCGCCAGGAGCGCGGTGTCGACCCGGGTGACGTCACGGCGGTCGGGGACGCACACGAGCACCCCGCGCCCCGAGGCGTACGCCGCCGCCACCGCGTCGGCGACCATGGCGGGCCAGTCGTCGGCGGGCGCGGCCGACCAGACGGCGCGGGGCGACTCACCCGCGGCCAGCCGGCGCAGGAACGCGTCCGCGTGCTCGACCTCTCCCCACGTCGAGGGTGGCACCACGTCGAGGGCGGGAGCCGGTGCCGAGGCGGCCTTCTCGGCCGTCGCATGGCGAGGAGGCACCGCGAGCCGCAGCACGTCGGACCGGGCACCGGCGTAGGTGCGGGCGAGGGTCGCGCTGAGCGCCGCCACCTCCGGCGCGAGGACGGGCTCCGGGCTGACCACCCGCCGCAGCGGCTGGAGCCGCCCGGTGTGGTCGGTCTCGGCGGCCCGCTCGACCACGAAGCCGTCGACGTCCTGCCCGGCGAAGCGCACCTTGACCCGCGCGCCCGGGACGGCCGTCTCCGCCATCGCCTGCGGCACCGCGTAGTCGAACGGACGGTCGAGGTGGGCCAGCGCGATGTCGACGAGCACCCGCGCCACCGGATCGGTGTCGGCCGGCTGCCACGACGCGGCCGTACGACGTCGGGTGGCCGCCGCCTTCGCCTTCGCGTCGTCCACGGCTGCACGGAGCCCCGGAAGCATGTCTGCCTCCGGGGCCTCGTGCGACGTCATGCGGGCGATTGTTGCAGCGCCCTCCGACGGCCGCGTCGACTACTTCAGGGTGAAGCTCGTCCTCGTCCTGCTCGGCTTCGCCGACGACGAGCCCGGGTAGCTCGCCTTCACCGTGTGCCTGCCCCTGCCGAGCCTGCCCACGGTCTTCGGGGACAGGGTCAGGTTCGCCTTGCCCTTCGTGAGCACCACGGTCTTCCGGATCGTCGTGCCGTCGACGCTGAAGGTGACGGAGCCGGTCCCCTTGGCGCTGCCGACCCGCACGGTCGCGACCACCGTGACCTTGCGTCCCGTGACGACCTTCAGCGACGTCGTCGAGCCTGCCTGCGTCGGCGTGCCGGGGGTCGGTGTGCCCGGGGTCGGCGTGCTCGGGTTGGGCAAGCTCGGGGTGGGCGTGCCAGGGGTGGGCGCGCCGGGTGTCGGCGTGCCCGGCGGGGGCGTGGTCGGGACGTCGCAGGTGTAGACCGTGATGTCGTCGAGCCACCAGCCGACGAACGCCCCGGCGGAGTCCACCCGCGAGGTGAAGGACGGCCGGACGCCCTGTCCCGCGTAGGAGCTCAGGTCCACCTGGCTGGCGGTCCAACCGAAGCTGTCACCGCCGAAGGCCTTCATCCCCGCCCACGGGTTGGTGTTGGGGCTCCACACCTGGAGGACCTGCTGCGGCCCGTTGGTCCACGGCAGCCCGGAGGCGTCCTGCGCCACGCCACCGGCCACCACCTCGACGGTGCCGCCGTCCGCGTAGAGCACGGGGCTCGGCCGCCACTGGAAGACGCGCCACTGCTGGAAGTGGAGGAACGACTTCTGGCCGGAAGGCAGGGCGATGTCGGACGCAGCGACGAGCGAGGTCGCTCCCGACCCGGTCGCGTTGGGCACGAACCAGGAGTCCTTGCCCGAGGTCGCGTTGCTCCCCCAGCCGGCACTGGTCCGCCCGTAGATCCACAGGCCGGCCGAGGCGGTGAACTTCGAGGCGGGAGTGCCGGTCTCGCTGTCGAACAGCTCGCGCAGGGTGGTGCCGGCGGGGCACGACCTCACCGCGTCGGCAGGCTGCGGGGCGTTCGCGGGCGTCGTACGCAGCTCCGTGGCAGCGACCGCCTGGGCGACGTTGCCGCAGTCGGCGCTCGTGAACCCGCCGACGCCCGACGTCACGAAGTCGGCACAGCTCTGCTCGAGGACGGCAGCCAGGTCGGCGTAGTCGCTGCCCGACGTGAGACGGGTGATCACGTCGAACCAGAGCCGACCCGACTTGGTGAGCCCGGTGTCGACGCCGTCGATGCCCACGATGGTCCGACCGTTGAACGTGCCGCCCTGGGAGATCAGGTACCCCGTCTTGTTGCCGACGCCGCTGTTGCTGTGCACACCGCCGGAGTCGGGGTAGGCGTAGGGCGACCAACCGGTCAGGTCGGCCGTGTAGAGCGGACTGGTCATGCGGTCCGGGTCACCCTTGGCGGTCGGGTCCGACATGTCGCGGATCGGCCCGGTCGACAGGGCGAGGTCCTCCGCCAGCTTCCACTGCGAGTCGTCGTCGCTCCCGAACCGGTGGTCGACGACCTCACCCATGATGTCGGCGATCGACTCGTTGATCGCGCCGCTCTGGCCCCAGTAGAGCAGCTCGGAGTACTGGTCGATGACGCCGTGGGTCATCTCGTGGCCGACGACGTCGTCGGCCGCGGCGAACCCGCTCCCGTAGAACATCTGGGTGCCGTTCCAGAAGGCGTTGGCGTACGGGCACGCACCCTGGCCGGTCGGGTAGCAGAAGCGCACGGTGGCGGCGAGCTTCTTCTGTCCCGCCACGTCGACCCCGAGCGCCTGGGTGAGGTCGAGGCCGGCGAGCTGCAGGTAGGCGGTCGACACCTCCCCGGCGTAGTCGTAGGCCTTGTCGACGTCGACCACCGAGGTCGCGGCCTGCCCCTCGATCCGGGCGAAGCCGGAGGTGCAGGCCGTGGCGGTCCCACGCACGTTGTTGCGGTCGCAGACGACCCGGTCGACGTGCTCGACCAGGTCGTGGTCGACGATCACCCGCCCGCTGGTGTCGTCGACCAGCACGAGGCGACGCACGGCCTCTCCGTCGCCGACCTCGAAGGCCCACACGCCCGTCACCGGGAGGGACGTCGGGGCACCGAACACCGTCGGGTCCCAGACGGCGCGGCCCTCGTCGATCACGTGCAGCGCGCCGGGCGTGCCGGCCTCGCGGGCACCTGCTGCGAGGGCCGTCGTCCGTGCGTCGGCCTCCGTCACGCTCGCCGCGGGGAGGACGTCGACGTCGGACAGGGTCGAGAGGACCGAGCCGAGCTGCCGGTCGGGCCGCAGGCTGACGACGACCTGGCCGCCGATGACGGGGGCGCCGTCGACCTCCTGCTGGAAGCGGACGACGTCCTGGCCGCTGACCGTGTGGACGGTGGGCGAGACGACGAGCTCGCTCGAGTCCGTCAGGCCGAGCGTCGATCCGTAGCGGTCGAGGTGCGCGCGAGCCGCGTCGCGGACCGAGGAGACGGAGGAGACGGCTGGGTTGACCACCGAGCTGCCGGCCGCCGTGCCCACGAAGTCGACGACGCCGGCGGCGTCCCGCTCGACCCTCAGTCCGGCGGTCGCGTCCGCGGTGAGCCTGCTGAGACCCGGATCCGTGGGCTCCGGCGCGGCCTGCGCAGAGCCCCAGGCGAGCTGGCCGCCCGCCAGGGCGACCGCGGCAACGAGAGCCGCTGCCACCTTCGTGTGCTGTGTCATCGACGTCCTCCGACTCGGGCGGATGCGTGACACCCCCGTGCCCGCGAGCGCAGCCTAGGAACGACGGAGCCCCGCGATCTGCCCGGAACCGATGATTTTGCCGTGCACGCGAAAGACCCCCGCCGGAGCGGGGGTCTTTCGTGGAACTGGTCTAGCGGGCTCAGATGCCGGCAGCAGCCTTGAGCTTGTCGGCCCGGTCCGTGGTCTCCCACGTGAACTCGGGGAGCTCGCGGCCGAAGTGGCCGTAGGCCGACGTCGCGGCGTAGATCGGGCGGAGCAGGTCGAGGTCGCGGATGATCGCGGCCGGGCGGAGGTCGAAGACCTCGAGCACGGCCTCCTGGATCTTCTCGTCGTCCACGACGCCGGTGCCGAACGTCTGGATGAACACGCCGACCGGGGCGGCCTTGCCGATGGCGTAGGCGACCTGCGCCTCGCACCGGCGGGCGAGCCCGGCGGCGACGACGTTCTTCGCGACCCAGCGCATGGCGTAGGCGGCGGAGCGGTCGACCTTCGACGGGTCCTTGCCGGAGAACGCACCGCCACCGTGGCGGGCCATGCCGCCGTAGGTGTCGACGATGATCTTGCGGCCGGTCAGGCCGGCGTCGCCCATCGGGCCGCCGATCACGAAGGTGCCGGTCGGGTTGACCAGCATCCGGTAGCCGTCGGACGGGATGTCGAACGTGGCCAGCACGGGGTCGATGACGTGCTGCTTGATGTCGGCCTCGAGCGTGGCGTGGTCGACGTCCGCGTCGTGCTGGGTGGACAGCACGACGGTGTCGACGCGCACCGGGCTGTCGTCCTCGTCGTACTCGATGGTGACCTGGGTCTTGCCGTCGGGACGGAGGTAGCCGAGCGTGCCGTCCTTGCGGACCGCGGTGAGGCGCTGGGCGAGGCGCTGGGCGATCGTGATCGGGAGCGGCATCAGCTCGGGGGTGTCGTCGCAGGCGTAGCCGAACATCAGGCCCTGGTCACCGGCACCGCGCTTGTCGAGCTCGTCGTCCGAGGTGCCCACCCGCGACTCGTGGCCGGCGTCGACACCCGCGGCGATGTCGCTCGACTGGGCGCCGATCGCGACCTGGACGCCGCACGAGGCGCCGTCGAAGCCCTTCTCCGAGGAGTCGTAGCCGATGTCGAGGATCGCCTTGCGGACGATGTCGGCGACCGGGGCGTAGGCGGTGGTGCGCACCTCACCGGCGACCACGACGAGGCCGGTGGTCAGCAGGGTCTCGACCGCGACGCGGAGGTTCTCCTTGTCGGCGTCCTCGGCCATGAGGTAGTCGAGGACGGAGTCGCTGATCCGGTCGGCGATCTTGTCGGGGTGTCCCTCGGTCACGGACTCGGAGGTGAACAGGCGTCCAGCCACAATGCTCTCAATTCTTGAGTGGAACGGTCGGGTAAAACGTACCTGCGGACCAGCATCCGGGACGTGCGTCTCAGTCGGCGAATCGCCGGACGACCTCGTCCCAGATGACGTGGGCGAGGGCCGTCTTGCTGCCGTGGGGCACCTCGACGGCGGCGCCGTCGGCGGCGAGGACCACGGCCTCGTTGTCGGCGCTGCCGAAGACCGCTCCCCCGCTGACGTCGTTGACGACGAGGAGGTCGCAGGCCTTCCGGGCGAGCTTGGCGCGTCCGAGCTCCAGCACGGAGCCGGTCGCGTCGCCGGTCTCCGCCGCGAAGCCCACGATCACGGCACCCTCGCGGGCGCGGTCGTGGGAGATCTCGGCGAGGATGTCGGGGTTCTGCTCCAGCTCGATCGACGGCGCAGAGCCGTCGTCGGCCTTCTTGATCTTGGCCTCGCTCACCGCCGTGGGACGGAAGTCGGCGGGTGCGGCGGCCATCACGACAGCGTCGGCGGTGGCCGTCGCTGCGACCACGGCGTCGCGCAGCTGCTGCGTCGTCTCCACGCGTACGACGCTGACGCCGGCCGGGTCCGCCAGGGTCACGTTGGCGCTGACCAGGGTCACGTGCGCGCCCCGCGAGGCGGCCGCCCGGGCGAGGGCATAGCCCTGGAGGCCCGAGGAGCGGTTGCCGAGGAAGCGGACCGGGTCGAGGTACTCCCGGGTGCCGCCCGCGGACACGACCACCTTGCGGCCGGCGAGGTCGTGCGACGCCTCCGCGCCACGGTCCAGGACCCCGAGCACGAGCTCGAAGATCTCGGCCGGGTCGGGCAGGCGTCCCTTGCCGGTGTCAGCCCCCGTGAGGCGCCCGACGGCCGGGTCGAGCACGATCGCGCCGCGCTGCCGGAGCGTCGCGACGTTGGCCTGGGTGGCCGGGTGCTCCCACATCTCGGTGTGCATGGCGGGAGCGAACACCACCGGGCACCGTGCCGTGAGGAGCGTGTTGGTCAGCAGGTCGTCGGCCAGGCCGTGCGCAGCCTTGGCCAGGAGGTCGGCGGTCGCCGGGGCGACCACGACCACGTCGGCGGACTGGCCGATGCGGACGTGGGGCACCTCGTGCACCCGCGTCCACACGTCGGTGGCAACCGGCTTGCCCGACAGGGCCGACCAGGTCGGCGCCCCGACGAACTCCAGCGCCGAGGCCGTGGGCACGACGGTGACGTCGTGCCCCGACTCGGTGAACCGGCGCAGCAGCTCACAGGCCTTGTAGGCCGCGATCCCGCCGGAGACGCCCAGGACGACCTCGACGGTCATCGTGAGGCTCGAGTCACTCCGTGGCGTCGGCAGCGGCCTCGGCGGCAGCGGCCTCGGCGGCGGGGTCGATGTCCTCGCAGGTCAGCAGGTCGTCGTTGATCTCGCGGAGCGCGATCGACAGCGGCTTCTCCTGCACGTGCGTGTCGACGAGCGGGCCGACGTACTCCAGGAGGCCCTCGCCGAGCTGGGAGTAGTAGGCGTTGATCTGGCGCGCGCGCTGGGCGCTGTAGAGCACCAGCTTGTACTTGCTGTCGGTCTTGCTGAGCAGGTCGTCGATCGAGGGGTTGGTAACGCCCTCGGCGGCGATGGTGGGAGAAGCCACGGTGCAGGTGCCTCGCTAGTCAGAAGGGGGCTGGTCGGACGATCCGCGGATGATCAGGAGGGTCCAACCATCAAGGCTACCAACTCGTCGGCAGCAGCGTAAACTTCGTGGTTGACGATCGTGACGTCGAACTCGCTCTCGGCGGCCAGCTCGGCGCGTGCGGTCTCCAGCCGGCGCTCGCGCTCGGCCTCCGTCTCGGTGCCCCGGCCGACGAGTCGGCGCACGAGCTCCTCCCAGGTCGGCGGCGCCAGGAAGACGAACAGCGCCTCCGGCATCGTCTCGCGGACCTGGCGCGCACCCTGCAGGTCGATCTCCAGCATCGCCGGGTGGCCGGAGGCCAGCGCGAGGTCGACGGGGCCACGGGGCGTGCCGTAACGGGCGGCCTTGTGGACGACCGCCCACTCGAGGAGGTCGCCCTTCTCGACCATCGCGTCGAACTCCTCGTCCGAGACGAACCAGTAGTGGACACCGTTCTCCTCACCCGGTCGTGGCGCCCGGGTCGTCGCCGACACCGAGAGCCACACCTCGGGGTGCGTCTCGCGGACCGCGGCGGCGACCGTGCCCTTGCCGACGGCGGTCGGGCCGGCCAGCACGATCAGGCGCGACCGACGGGTGGGAGTGGCAGGTGTGGTCCGGTCGGTCACGACGCGTCGGGGCCGAACTCACGCTCGAGCGCGGCGACCTGCTTCACGCCCAGGCCACGCACCCGGCGGCTCTCGGCGATGCCGAGGCGCTCCATGACCTGGCGCGCGCGGACGCGACCGAGCCCGGGGACCGACTGGAGCAGCTCGACGACGCGCATCTTGCCGATCACCTCGTTGGTCTCGCCCTCACGGAGCACGTCGAGGATCGAGCCGCCGGAGTTCTTCAGCCGGTTCTTCACCTCGGCCCGCTCGCGTCGGGAGGCCGCAGCCTTGTCGAGGGCTGCCTGGCGCTGCTCGGGCGTCAGAGGGGGCAAGGCCACGAAAGCTGTCCTTAAGGGTGGGTCCGGCGGAGGTTCGGCTCAATCTAGCCAGATCGCCAGCAGGCAGGCAATCGCGCCCACCCGTCGCCGTCCACGAGGTGATCTGCGTGACAGCCACCCCGCCGCCACCCCGCCGCCACCTCACCCGACCGTGATCGTGCGGGTGTCGATCTCCGGGCCGTCGCTCCCGTTCGCGATCCCGACCGGGTCGTCGGTGGCGGCCTCCACGACGTACGTCCCCGGCGACCAGCCGGTCGTGTCGATCTCGTAGCGCCACGGCCAGAGCCGCCCGCAGCACTGCTCGGCGCTGGTGCCGTCCTCGAGCACCACCTCGCCGCTCGGTGCCACCACGCGGATGCCCACCGTGGCCTCGAAGGACTCGGCCAGGCCCGACACCACGACCCGGCCCCGGACGCTCGCGCCCTCCGCCGGAGCCAGGACGTCCACCGCGCTCAGCACGCCGGCCCCGTCGGCCGCGAGGTAGGTGTCGCCCGGACCGGTCGCCGGTATGCCGAACACGTCGGTCACGGGGTCACCACGACGCCCGACGTGGAACCTGACCGGAGCGACGGTCCCGCCGACCGACTGGAGCGTCCACACCACCTGCTGGATCGCGAGGTGGGCCTCCCGCATGGACGTGCCCGGGGGTCGCCGGGTGCTGCGGACGTCGGGGAGCCCGACGTCGTAGTAGCCCTCGTCGCCGTCCCACCACAGCCGCACCGAGACGGGCGCGCCGCCGCGCCACAGTGTCCTGTGGTCCGGATCGGCGGGGGCACCGACCGTCGCCGCACGGGCGGCGGCCAGCAGGTCGCGCCGGCCGGCGAAGGACGACCGCTCGGCGAAGAGCAGCAGCTCATCCGTGCGCGCCCGGCGCCCGGCGAACCAGACCAGCCCGCGCAGGTCCGTCGGCAACCGGGTGGCGGCCGGTGAGGGTGCGGCGTCGTCCGGTGGTCCCGTCGTCGACGTCCCGGTCGGCGACTCCGGAGCGGCCGAGGACGGCTCCGCCGACGGTCCTGCCGACGACGGTCCTGCTGGTGCCGGCGCGGCCGGCGTGCTTCCCGTCCCCGACGACCCGCACCCGGTCAGGACGAGCGCCAGGACGAGCGCCAGGACCGGACCCGGGACCGGACCCAGTGCCGGACCCGGTGCCCGTCGCGGGCCCGGTCCCGCGGCCTCGACGACGACGGTGTCCCTGTCGGTGCTCATGGTGGTGGGACGCGCGACGAGGCCTTCGGGTTGACCCGGCCGGCGGTCGCGGTCAGCGCGAGAGCGGGGTCCCGCACACGTCGAGCGCCTGCTGCTCGACCGCGGCCATCGCCTCGACGGTGCGCTGCGAGCCCACCGCGCGGGCGGCGTCCTCGATCTCGTCGCGGGCCGCCTGGTCGAGTCCGGCCGGCGGCTGCTCGGCGTCGTACGACGACGGGTCGACGTCGTGGTCGGCCAGGACCTGCTGGAGGTCGTGGAGCGGGTCGACCACGTCGGCCCAGTCGTCGGCGATGTCGCGCGGGGCCCGGCCGGCGAGGTCGTCGTAGGCGTCGAGGGCGTCGAAGAGCGCACCCGGATCGCCCGACGCGGCGATCTCGCCCAGCTCCGCCTGGTGGTCCTCGACGGCGCTGCAGTAGCCGTCCCGGGAGTCGCCCGAGCAGCCGCCGAGGAGCCCGGCCGCCACCAGCACGACCAGCGGACCGGCCACCCTGAGCCTCACGCGCCCAGCTCGCGCACGGCGTCGTTGCCCCGCCGGGCGGCATCGCGCAGCGCGGTGACGTCCGGTCCGGCGCGCAGCACGTCGCGCGAGGAGCTCGGGAGCGCCCAGCGCGCGGCGCCGCCGAAGATGCGGAGCATGTCGGCGGTGGTGCCGCCCTGGGCGCCGTAGCCGGGGACGAGCAGCGGTCCGTTGATGTCGAGGTCCTCGGCGGTCTCGCCGATCGTGGCGCCGACCACCGCGCCGAAGGAGCCGACCGGCTCGGCGTCGGCGTTCTCGGTGCGCAGGTGGTCGAGGATCGTGCCGGCCACCCTCCGTCCGCCCACCTGCGCGTGCTGGACCTCCGGGCCCTCCTTGTTGGAGGTGAGTGCCAGGACGAACAGCCCGGCCCCGTGGCGGCGGCAGGCCTCGACCATCGGGTCGAGCGAGCCGAACCCGAGGTAGGGGCTGGCCGTGAGCGCGTCGGAGGCGAGCGGCGAGGTGGGGTCGAGGTAGGCGTCCGCGTAGGCCTGGCTCGTCGAGCCGATGTCGCCGCGCTTGGCGTCCATGAGGACGAGTGCGCCGGCGGCGCGCGACTCGGCGACCACCCGCTCGAGGACGGCGATGCCGCGGCTGCCGAACCGCTCGTAGAACGCGCTCTGCGGCTTCACCACGCCCACGACGGGCGCGACCGCCTCGACCACCGTCAGCGCGAAGCGCTCGAGCGAGGCGACGTCGTCGGCGAGGCCCCACTCCTCGAGGAGGGCGACGTGGGGGTCGATGCCGACGCAGAACCGGCCGCGCTCCTCGATGGCCTGGGCGAGGCGGGTGCCGAAGGGGGTCATGCGGTCTCCTCTGGTGGATGGGCGGCGAGGGAGGCCCGGAGCCGGGCGACGGTCGTGGGGTCGTGGAGCAGGGCGGTGCCGACCTGGACGGCCGTGGCGCCGGCCTCGAGGTAGGCGCGGGCGGAGGCGACGTCACGCACGCCGCCGCAACCGATGGTGGGCACGGCCGGGAGGGCGTCGCGCACGGTCGCGACGCACCGCAGCGCGATCGGTGCGACGGCCGGTCCGCTCAGGCCGCCGGGACGACCGTCGGCGAACGCGGCCGGCACCGCGTTGCCGACCACGATCGCGGTGGCGCCTGCCTCGTGGCAGGTGCGGGCGCCCTCGACGATCCGCGAGACGTCGGGCCGCAGCTTCGCCAGGACGGGCCGGTCGGCGGGGAACTCGCGTCGGACGGCGGCGACCACGCTGGCGGCGTGGTAGGGCTCGCGCACCTCGAGGACACCGGCGCCGGCCTCGTCGGGGGCCCCGACGTTGACCTCGATGCCGGCCACGCCGGGCGCGGTGCTGAGCCGGCCCGCGAGCTCGGCGTACTCCCCCATCGTCGCCCCGGCGATCGACACGTGCACGCGCACACCGGCCCGCACGAGCCACGGGAGCTCGGTGGCGAGGAAGTGCCCGAGGCCGGGGTTGGGCAGGCCGACGGCGTTGACGAGGCCGCCGGGCACCTCGGCGAGCCGCGGCCCCGGACCGCCCGGCCGTGGATCGAGGGTGATCGAGCGCGTGACGAGGTCGAGTCCGACGAGCCCGGCAGGACCGGCGTACGGCTCCAGCTCGCGGCCGGTGCCGCCGCAGCCGGCGGCGACCATCACCGGTCCGGGCAGTGCCGCGCTCACAGCGCGTCCCAGCGGACGCGGTCACCGCGGACGACCGGTCCCTCGGTGCACGCGCGGACGACGCGGTCGACGCCGTCCTCGCCGACCACGGGCAGCGGGCACCCGTGGCACAGGCCGGTCCCGCAGGGAGTGGGCGACTCGATCGCGACCTGGCTCCAGGCACCGGCGGCCTCGGCCGCCGAGGCGACGGCGTGGAGCACGTCGTGGGGTCCGGCGGCGTAGACGACGTCGGCCTCGCTGCGCGCGACCAGGTCGGCGGCGTGGTCGGCCACCGTGCCCCGCAGCCCGACCGATCCGTCGGCCGTCAGGACCGTCACCGACCGGGCCGAGCGTCGAGCCTCGAGCGCCGAGAGCAGGTGCGCCTCGTCGGGCGCGGAGACGACGAGCGAGACCGAGCAGCCCCGCTCGCGCAGGCGCTCGGCGAGCGGGAAGAGCGGTGCCGCCGCGTAGCCCTCGCCCACGAGCAGGCACGACACTGCGTCCTTGGGCAGCGCGAACGGTCGGCCGAGGGGTCCGGTGATCGCGACCTTCGCGCCCACCGGGAGCGTGGCAAGCCGGGCCGTGCCGCTCCCCCTCGTCTCGAGGACGACGTCGAGCGTGGGCCCGAGCGCGCTGAGGGCGCGCACGCGGTGCACCCAGAACGCGCGGCGCGTGACGTGGCCGTCGACAGTGAGCGCGACGAAGCTGCCCGCGCGGAACCGCTCGGGGATGCCCGGCGCGGTCAGCGTGAGGTGCCGGTAGCCGCCGATCCGCTTGGTGGCGACCACCTCCCCCTCGACGTGCACCGGGCCGTCAGGCATCCGTGGCGGGCCCCTTCGCGGACCGGGTGCCGAGGCCCGTGACGATCCGCCGCGGCCACAGCGGACCCTCGTAGACGAAGGCGGTGTAGCCCTGCAGGAGGTCGGCACCGGCCGCGAGCCGACGGCGCGCGTCGTCGACGGTGGTGATGCCGCCGACACCGACGAGCGTGAGGTCGGGGCCGACCCGTTCGCGCAGCAGGCGTACGACGTCCTCCGACCGCCGGGTGAGCGGGCGGCCGCTCAGCCCGCCCGCACCGATCGCCCCGACCTCGTCAGCCGGGCTGGCGAGCCCGTCGCGGCTGATCGTGGTGTTGGTGGCGATGATCCCGTCGAGGCCGCTCGCCAGCGCGAGGTCGGCCACCGCGAGCACGTCGTCGTCGCCGAGGTCGGGGGCGATCTTGACCAGCAGCGGCACCCGGTGGTCGGGGCGCACCTCGTCGGCGCGTCGGCGTACGGCCGCGAGGATCGGCTCGAGCTTCTCGACGGCCTGGAGGTTGCGCAGGCCCGGCGTGTTGGGCGAGGAGACGTTGACGACGAGGTAGTCGGCGTGGGGCGCCAGCAGGCCGGCCGACTTCTCGTAGTCGCGGGCCGCCTCGTCCTCCGGCACGACCTTCGACTTGCCGATGTTGACTCCGAGGATCGTCGACCTGCCGGTCGCCCGCCACGCGGCGAGCCTGCGCGCCACGACCTCCGAGCCGTCGTTGTTGAAGCCCATCCGGTTGACGATCGCGCGGTCGGCCTTGAGCCGGAACAGCCGCGGCTGCGGGTTGCCGGGCTGGGCCTCCCCCGTCACCGTGCCGACCTCGACGTGGCCGAAGCCGAGCGCGGCGAGGCCGTCGATGCCGACGGCGTTCTTGTCGAAGCCCGCCGCGAGACCGAGCGGGTGCGGGAAGGTCAGCCCGAGCGCGTGGACCGGCGAGGACGGCACCCGGACGGCCCGGCCGGTGAGCGGGGCCGCCACCCGGATCGCCCGGAACGCAGCGTGGTGGATGCGCTCCGGGTCGAGCCGGGTCAGCGCCTGCTCGAAGAGGAGGTCGTAGGCGCGCACCGTCAGGCGTCCCCGCGGGAGCGGGCCAGTTCGGCCCAGTCCTGGAGCGAGCGGACGCCGATGTCGCCGCGCCGCATCGCCTCGAGCCCCTGCACCGCGGCGCCGAGGCCCTGGATCGTGGTGATGCACGGGATGTCGGTGAGGACCGCGGCGGTGCGGATCTCGTAGCCGTCGGCCCGCGGCGAGCCGCCGCTGGTGGCGCCGTGGGGCGTGTTGATCACCAGGTCGACCTCGCGAGCCAGGATCCGTCCGACGATCGTCGGCTCGCCGTCAGGCCCCTCGCCCTCGGACTGCTTGCGGACGACGGTGGACTCCACGCCGTTGCGGCGCAGCACCTCCGCCGTACCGGCGGTGGCGAGGATCTCGAAGCCCATGTCGGCGATCTGCTTGACCGGGAAGATCATGTGCCGCTTGTCGCGGTTGGCGACCGACACGAAGACCTTGCCCGACAGCGGCAGCGAGCCGTAGGCGCCGGCCTGGGCCTTCGCGAAGGCGGTGCCGAAGACGGCGTCGAAGCCCATCACCTCACCGGTCGAGCGCATCTCCGGACCGAGCAGCGCGTCGACCGTGCGCCCGTCGACGGTCTTGAAGCGGTCGAAGGGCATGACCGCCTCCTTGACCGCGATCGGCGAGCCGTCGGGCAGGTGCCCGCCGTCGCCGGTCGCGGGCAGCACGCCGGCCGTCCGGAGCTCGGCGATCGACTCGCCGAGCATCACCCGGGCCGCGGCCTTGGCGAGCGGCGTCGCGGTGGCCTTGGAGACGAACGGCACCGTGCGCGAGGCACGCGGGTTGGCCTCGAGGACGTAGAGCACGTCGGAGGCCAAGGCGAACTGGATGTTGAGCAGGCCGCGCACGCCGAGTCCGCGCGCGATCGCCTCGGTCGAGCGGCGGATCCGCTCGATCTCCTCGCGCCCGAGCGTGATCGGCGGCAGCGCGCACGACGAGTCGCCGGAGTGGATGCCGGCCTCCTCGATGTGCTCCATCACGCCACCGAGGAAGAGCTCCTCGCCGTCGAAGAGGGCGTCGACGTCGATCTCGACCGCGTCGTCGAGGAAGCGGTCGACGAGCACCGGCTGGCGCTCGTTGATGAGGCCGTTGGCGACGTACTTCTCGAGGTAGGCCTCCAGCGCCGCGTCGTCGTACACGATCTCCATGCCGCGCCCGCCGAGGACGTAGGACGGGCGCACGAGCACCGGGTAGCCGATCTCGTGGGCGATCCGCTGCGCCTGGGGGTACGACGTCGCGGTGCCGTGCTTGGGCGCCGGCAGGCCGGCGTCGGCGAGGACGCGACCGAAGGCGCCGCGCTCCTCGGCGAGGTGGATCGCCTCGGGCGTGGTGCCGACGATCGGCACGCCCGCGTCGGCGAGTCCCTGGGCGAGGCCGAGCGGCGTCTGGCCGCCGAGCTGGCACACGACACCGGCGACGGGGCCGGCCAGCTGCTCGGCGTGGACGATCTCGAGGACGTCCTCCAGCGTGAGCGGCTCGAAGTAGAGCCGGTCGGAGGTGTCGTAGTCGGTGCTGACCGTCTCCGGGTTGCAGTTGACCATGATCGTCTCGTAGCCGGCCTCGGCGAGCGCGAGCGAGGCGTGCACGCAGCTGTAGTCGAACTCGATGCCCTGGCCGATGCGGTTGGGCCCGGAGCCGAGGATGATCACGGCCTCCTTGCCCTCCGCGCGCGGCTGCACCTCGGTCTCCTCGTCGTAGGACGAGTAGTGGTACGGCGTCTGCGCGGCGAACTCGGCCGCACACGTGTCGACCGTCTTGTAGACGGGCCGGATGCCGAGGGCGTGCCGGACGCCGCGGATGACGTCGGCCGACAGGCCGCGGATCTTGCCGATCTGCTCGTCGGAGAAGCCGTGGCGCTTGGCCAGGCGGAGCAGCTCGGGCGTCAGCTCGACGGCGTCGATGACCTGCACCGCGACCTCGTTGATCAGCGCGAGCTGGTCGAGGAACCACGGGTCGATCTTCGTGGCGTCGAAGATCTCCTCCGGGGTGGCACCCGCGCGGATGGCGTCCATGACCTTCTTGAGCCGGCCGTCGTGCGGGACCGCGATCTCCTCGAGCAGCGCTGCCTTGTCGAGGTCGACGTACTCCTTGTGCCAGTCGAAGGGGGCGTGCTTGCTCTCCAGCGAGCGGAGGGACTTCTGGAGCGCCTCGGTGAAGTTGCGGCCGATGGCCATCGCCTCGCCGACCGACTTCATGTGGGTGGTGAGCGTCGGGTCGGCCTCGGGGAACTTCTCGAAGGCGAACCGCGGCACCTTGACCACTACGTAGTCGAGCGACGGCTCGAACGACGCCGGGGTCTCGCGGGTGATGTCGTTCCGGATCTCGTCGAGCGTGTAGCCGATGGCGACCTTGGCGGCGATCTTGGCGATCGGGAAGCCCGTGGCCTTCGAGGCGAGGGCCGACGAGCGCGAGACGCGCGGGTTCATCTCGATGACGATCAGCCGGCCGTCGGCCGGGTTGACGGCGTACTGGATGTTGCAGCCGCCGGTGTCGACGCCGACCGCGCGGATGATGTCGATCGCGAGGTCGCGCATCTTCTGGTACTCGCGGTCGGTCAGCGTCATCGCCGGGGCGACGGTGATCGAGTCGCCGGTGTGGACCCCCATCGGGTCGAGGTTCTCGATCGAGCAGACGATCACGCTGTTGTCCAGGCGGTCGCGCATGACCTCGAGCTCGTACTCCTTCCAGCCGATGATCGACTCCTCGAGGAGCACCTCGGTGGTCGGGCTCGCGGCGAGGCCGGCGCCGCCGATGCGGCGCAGGTCGGCCTCGTCGTAGGCCATGCCGGAGCCGGTGCCGCCCATGGTGAAGGAGGGGCGGACGACCATCGGGTAGCCGAGGTCGTCGGCCGCGCCGAGCAGGTCGTCCATCGAGTGGCAGATGACGCTGCGGGCCGACTCGCCGCCGAGCTGCTCGACGATCTTCTTGAACTGCTGGCGGTTCTCGCCGCGCTCGATCGCGTCGATGGACGCGCCGATCAGCTCGACGCCGTACTTCTCCAGGACGCCGGCCTTGTCGAGGGCCATCGCGCAGTTGAGCGCGGTCTGGCCGCCGAGGGTGGCGAGAAGCGCGTCGGGGCGCTCCATGGCGATGACCTTCTCGACGTACTCCGGCGTGATCGGCTCGACGTAGGTGGCGTCGGCGAACTCCGGGTCGGTCATGATCGTGGCGGGGTTGGAGTTGACCAGGACGACCCGCAGGCCCTCCTCGCGCAGCACCCGGCACGCCTGGGTGCCGGAGTAGTCGAACTCGCAGGCCTGGCCGATGATGATCGGCCCGGAGCCGATGACCAGGACGCTCTGGATGTCGGTGCGCTTGGGCATGTCAGGCGTCCTTCCTGTCGCGCATGAGATCGCTGAACCGGTCGAAGAGGTACGCCGCGTCGTGCGGACCGGCGGCCGCCTCCGGGTGGTACTGCACGGAGAACGACGTGAGCGCGCCGTCGGCGTCGCGGAGCTCGAGGCCCTCGACGACGTCGTCGTTGAGGCAGACGTGGCTGACTGCGACCTCACCGAACTCGGTGGTCGTGGTGCCCTCGAGGGGCGCGTCGACCGCGAAGCCGTGGTTGTGCGCGGTGACCTCGACCTTGCCGGTCGTGCGGTCCATGACGGGCTGGTTGATGCCGCGGTGGCCGTACTTCAGCTTGTAGGTGCCGAAGCCGAGCGCGCGGCCGAAGAGCTGGTTGCCGAAGCAGATCCCGAAGTAGGGGATGCCGGCGCGCAGGGCGCCCTGGAGCAGCTCGACCTGGCGGGTGGTCGCGGCCGGGTCGCCGGGACCGTTGGAGAAGAACAGCCCGTCCGGGGAGACCGCCTGCACGTCCTCGATCGACGCGGTGGCCGGGAGCACGTGCACCTCGATGCCGCGCTCGCTCATCATCCGGGGGGTGTTGGCCTTGATGCCGAGGTCGACCGCCGCGACGGTGAACCGCTTGTGGCCCTGCGCGGCGACGACGTAGGCCTCCTGCGTGCTGACCGCCTCGCTGAGGTTCGCGCCGGCCATCTCGCCGGACTGCAGCACGCGGGCGAGCAGCTTCTGGGGGTCGGTCTCGGTGCTGGAGATCCCGACGCGCATCGCGCCGCGCTCGCGCAGGTGGCGGGTGAGCGCGCGGGTGTCGACGCCGCTGATCCCGACCACATCCTGGTCGCGCAGGTCGTCGGCGAGGCTGCGCACGCTGCGCCAGCTGCTGGGCACGCGGGCCGGGTCGCGGACGACGTAGCCGGAGACCCAGATGCGCGAGGACTCGGGGTCCTCGTCGTTCATGCCGGTGTTGCCGACGTGCGGGGCCGTCATCACGACGACCTGGCGGTGGTAGCTGGGGTCGGTCAGCGTCTCCTGGTAGCCGGACATGCCGGTCGAGAAGACTGCTTCGCCGAAGGTCTCCCCCTCGGCACCGAACGACTCACCGCGAAAGGTGCGCCCGTCCTCGAGGACCAGCAGCGCCGGTCGGACCTGGGCTGGGGCAGGCAGAGCCATGCCGTACCTCCTTCTCCGCCTCACGGGACGGATCGTTAAAGGATGTTCGAAGCGTGCCCGACACTACCAGCGCGACCGGCTGCTGCCCGCACCGCGTCCACGCGTCGGCGAGCGCGTCACCACGGCGTCAGCTCGAGCTCCGGACCGTCCCACCGGCGCCGCAGCCACCGGTCGTGGGACGCGAGGACGACGCCTCCCGGTGCGGTCGCAAGCGCCTCCTCGAGCTCGCCGGCGAGGGCCAGCGAGACGTGGTTGGTCGGCTCGTCGAGGAGCAGGAGGTCGGGCGCCGCAGCGATCGCGACCGCCAGCCCGAGTCGCCGCCGCTGGCCGACCGAGAGGCTGCCGACCGGCGTGCGGTGGTCGCGCGGGTGCAGCAGCCCGAGGTCACGCAGCCGGGGCGGGTCGGCGAGGTGCGCCACCGCGGCGTCGTACGACGACAGCGCGGAGCGCGACGGGTCGGTCACCTCCGGGTCCTGGGTCAGCTCGCGGACGGTGCGGGCGGACACCTCGATCGAGCCGCCGGTGGCGGTCAGCCGGCCGGACAGCACGCCGAGGACCGTCGACTTGCCGGACCCGTTGGGACCGGTCATGAGCAGGTGCTCCCCCGCCGCGAGGTCCAGGCGCTCGAGACGTGCGCGGCCCCGGACCTCCAGGTCGCGGACCTGCACGAGCCGCCCGGTCGCCGCGGAGGTGAGGTCACCGCGGAGCACGAGCGGAGCCGGCGGCTTGCGCACCTGCTCGCGCTCGGCGACCTCGAGGCGGCGCTGGGCGTCCTTCTTGCGCCGGGCGAGGGTCTGCTCCACGCGCGCGCCCTTGAAGGCGTAGATGAACTTGTCGCCGTCGGTCGGGCCCCGGTCGTGCGCGACCGCACCGGTGCCGATCCGGGTGGCGTCGCGCAAGCGGCCGAGCTCCTCCTGCTGGGCGAGGTAGGTCTCCTCCCAGCGGCGGCGGGCGTCGGCCCTGGCGGCCTCGTAGTCGCTCCAACCGCCGCCGAACCTGCGGCCGCCGTGCCCGTCGGTGCCGAGCTCGCCGGCGTCGAGGTCGACCAGGTCGGTGCACACGTCGTCGAGCAGCACCCGGTCGTGGCTGGCCAGCAGCACGACTCCCGGCAGCTCGCGCAGGAAGCCGGTCAGCACGTCGATCGCGTCGTCGTCGAGGTGGTTGGTCGGCTCGTCGAGGAGCAGGCACGCCGGGCGGGTCGTCATGATCGTGGCGAGCGCGAGCCGCGTGCGCTGGCCACCGGACAGCGTGCCCACCCGGCGGGTCGGGTCGATCCCGTCGAGGCCGAGCCGGGCGGCGGCGACCTCCGCGCGCCGGTCCGCGTCCCACGCGTCGTGGCTGACGGCGAGCTCCAGCGCCCGGGCGTAGGCCGTGTCGCCCTCGGGGGTGCCGAGCTCAGCGGCGAGCCGCTCGACGTCGGCGACCGCGTCGCGCAGCGGGGCAAGCGTCCTGGCGAGCACGTCGGCGATGCTCGCGCGGTCCGGGAACGGCGCCTCCTGCCCGAGGAGCACGAGGTCGTCGGGGGCGGTGACGGTGCCGGAGACCCGGGCCCGGGACGGCAGGCGACCGGCGACGGCGCGCAGCAGCGTGGACTTGCCGACGCCGTTCTCGCCGACGAGTCCGATGCGGCGGCCGGGCTGGGCGACGAGGTCGACGCCCGTCAGGACCGTGCGGTCGGGGTAGGTGACGGACAGGCCGGTGAGGGTCAGCGGTGCGAGCGAGCCGGCGGTGGGTGCGGAGAAGGGTGTTGACATGCGGACGTCCTCGGGAGTCGGGAGGGACTCGCCGGGCTGAGGGCGCACCTGGGAGATGGGCGGTGCGCCGCCGCGGACGCGAGTCGGGTCAGTCCTGGATCCACATGGTGCGACCAAGCCTAGGCGCCGCCGGCCGCCCTGGCCAACCGATATCCAGGGACGATCTGGTGGGTCCGGCGCCCGGTTCACCCACCAGGTCGTCCCTAGGTACCCGGCTGCGGACGAAGGTCAGGCCTCGGCAGCGCGGTCGGAGTCCTGGTGCTGCCACCAGGTCGCGGCGGCCCGCACGCGCCGGTTCGACCCGCCGTGGTCGCCGAGGTCGAGCTTGTCGAAGATCGAGCGCAGGTGCTGCTCGACGGTCCGCTCGCTGAGGAAGAGCTCGCCGGCGATCGCCGCGTTGGTGGCACCTCCGGCCATGGCGGCCAGGACGTCGTTCTCGCGCGGGCTGAGGCCGGGCACGCCGGCGGTCACCGGACGGGGCGCCGGGGCGTGGGACCAGTGCTCGTAGCGGGCGAGCCCTGCAGCAGTGGCGGCCAGGACGCCGACCGTGACCACGGCGACCGCGACGATCCCGAGCGTGAGCTGGCGCTCGACCGTCGGGCCGGCGATCCCGACGCTGAGGAGCACGACGGCGGCCGCGGCCCACGTGAACGCGATGACCCGCACCGCGACACGATCCGGTGACGAGGCCGCCCACGCCACGAGAGCGGCGAGCATGCCGATCGCGACGGTGTAGGCGACGCTGCCGGCGGTCGGGTCGACGTCACCCGGGCTGCGCAGCACGGCGAGCGCGTAGCAGCACACGACCAGGCACGGCGCGCACGACGTCACCGCCGCAGCCCGGGCCAGGCGACCGCGATCGACGACCGACGCCCGTCGGGCACGCAGGGCGACAGCGACGGTCGCGGCGACGAGCGCCAGGTTCCAGGCGGCCAGCAGCACCTCGGCGACGTACGGCACCACGTGGGTCCAGGCCTCGGGTGCGGCGGTCTCGATGCCGGCGAACGGCACCACCGGACGCACGAGGAACGCGCCGGCCAGGGTCGCGACCGCGGTGCCGACGGCGAGGGTGCGCGCCCAGCGCTCGAGCCCGGCGAGGGACAGCCCGACCACGGCCAGGAGGGCGTTGACCGGCACCCACGCCACCGACCACAGGCCGGCCGCCAGGGGTGTGGGCGTCGCGCTCGCCCAGGCACCGAGGAGGACCAGCGCGGCGAGCGAGGAGGCCAGGGCGACCAGCCATCCGTGCACGGGTGCCGGGACCCGGCCCGCGAGCCAGGTGGCTCCGGTCGTCGCGAGGGCCAGCGCGAGCACCGAGACCGGGTGGGTGACGAACGTGCGCTCGCCACCGAGCCACAGGACGAGGTTCGCGCCCACTCCCCCTGCGGCCAGCAGCACGACCGACCAGCGCCACGACACGGCAGCAGTATGCCCACCGGCGGGCGCCGCGGTGGCGAGTCGACGCTCAACCACGACGCGTCACCGCCCGGAGACCGGCCCAGCCGAGGTAGACCCAGACCGCGCGCTGGACCAGGCTCAGCGCCGGCACCAGCGGGTGGTCGAAGGGCAGCGCGAACTGGGCGACGACGAGCGCGAGCACGAGTGCGGGCACCCACCACCGCAGCCCGCCCGAGACGGCGGCCCCGACGACCGCCACGAGCACTCCGAGCGCGACCAGCGCCATCGACCCGAGGACGTAGGGCACGAAGGCGTCGAGGTGGTCGTCGTACGCCGCGAAGAGCGCCCGCCCCTGCGCCTGGTCGACCACCGTGGGGTCGGCCGCCCACGCGAACGGCAGCGCCTCGGCGGTGATGACCAGCGCGAAGACGAGACCGCCGAGCAGGTGCAGCACGCAGCCGACCAGCGCCAGGACGACTCCGCGACCCGCGCCGAGGACGGCGAGGAAGACGGTCGCGGCGACGGTGCCGACGGCGTACGCCGGTCCGCCGAGGAGGACGTTCATCGGCCAGTACGCCGTCCGGATCGGCGCGATGTCGTCGAAGCGGATCTCGCCGTCGAAGGGCGGCTCCCACAGGGTGAAGGCCACCACGGCGACCTGCGAGAGCACGAGCAGCGCGAAGGTCACCCGGGCCGCCGGCACCAGGCTGCGGTCGGGTGCCCGGACGGGGCGTGGTGGGGCAGCGGTCGTCGTCATGGCGACCACGCTGGCCGAAGCCCCGCTTCCGGGGGATCCGTGCCACCACGCAACCTGCAGGTTTCCGCCGAGGACGCGCAGGGCAGCATGGCCGACATGTACTCCATGACGCCCGTCCTGTCCCGTGCCGCTGCGAGCCTCGCCGGCGCCCTCGCCGTCTCCGTCACCGCAGGGGCCGCCCTCGTCGCCGTGTCCGCCCCGGCCCACGCCGACACCGTCGTCATGGACTGCGCCGGCGGCCCCGTGACCATCCCGTCCACGCTCGACGACGTCACGCTCACCGGGACCTGCACCGACGTCCGCATCGACGCCTCCAACATCACGGTCGTCCTCCCCGCCGCGACGTCCCTCACGGTGACCGGCGGCAACCTCGAGGTCACCGCCACCGGCGCGATCGGCGTGGTGGACGTCAAGGGCGGCAACAACACCGTGCGCGCCGTCGAGGCCGGCGCCCTCCAGGTCTCGGGTGGCAACAACGAGGCGATCCTGAGCGGGACCGTCGGCTACGCCGAGGTCCGGGGCGGCAACAACAGCGTCAAGGCCAGCACGTTCGCCGAGCTGCAGCTCCGCGGCGGCAACCACGAGGGCACTGCCACGACCATCGGCACCGTCGTCATCAAGGGCAGCAACGCCACGGTCAAGGCGTCCAAGGGCGTCAAGGTCCAGGCGCGCGGCGCCAACAACACCCTGCGCTTCACCAAGCTGCGGGTGCTCACGATCGTCGGGGCCAACAACACCGCGACCGTGAAGAAGGGCACCACGAAGGTGAGCATCAAGGGCGCGAACAACCGCGTCCGCGTCAACAAGCGCGCCTGATCAGGCCACGAACACGCAGAAGACGTGGCCCTCGGGGCTGGCGTAGGCGCGCAGGGGCTCGTCCGGGTCGTCGGTCCGGTCGAACCGCAGCTCGCCGCCCAGCGCCAGCACCCGCTCGTGCGTGGCGTCGAGCGCCTCCCGCGTCGGCACCGTCGTGTCGAGGTGCGAGACCGACGGGTGCCCGGGCTCCGGCCACCTGCTCTCGGGCAGCGAGGCAACCTCCTGGATCGCCAGGCACCGCCGGCCGTCGGCGCGGGTCAGCACCAGCCAGTCCGACGTACCGGTCTCGTCGCCCGGGCGGTAGACGAGCCCGAGCAGCTCGCGCCAGAACTCGGCCTCGCGCCTCACGTCGACCGCGTCGAGGACGGTGTGCAGCAGCTGCGGGACCTCGCTCACCCTGCGACTGTACGACGACCCGGTCCCGCGCCATGATCACCTCATGACAGCGCCGACGGGCTGGACCCAGGTCTTCCTCGACACCCCGGCCGACCGGTTCGAGGACGCTGTCTCGTTCTGGTCGGCGGTCACCGGGTGGCGGCCCTCGAAGCGGCGCGGCGAGGCCGGCCAGTTCCTCACGCTGCTGCCGCCGGCGGGGCCGGCGTACGTCAGGATGCAGGCCGTGCCGGGCGCGGCTGGTCTCCACCTCGACCTCGACCACGCCGACCGGCCATCGGCCGTCGGGCACGCGCGGAGCCTCGGCGCATCGACCGCGTGGGTCGACGACGACGTCGAGGTGATGCGCTCCCCCGGCGGCTTCGCGTTCTGCCAGACGCTGCTGGACGTGGACCCCGGGACGGGCCTGGTCCGCGACGGCTCCACGATCCTCGACCAGGTCTGCCTCGACGTCCCGCAGGTGCACTGGGAGCGCGAGGTCGCCTTCTGGCGCGACCTGACCGGGCGCGAGCTGCAGGAGGCGACGGCTCCCGGCTTCGTCCGGCTCGTCGCTCCCGGCCAGGTGCGGATCCTGCTCCAGCGGCTCGACGAGACCGACGGCGCCGTGCGCGCCCACCCCGACCTCGCGACCGCCGACCGCGAGTCCGACACGACGTCGCACGTGGGGCTGGGGGCCGAGGTCGTCTCTGTCAACGCGTTCTGGACCGTCCTGGCCGCACCCGGCGGTCAGGTCTACTGCCTCACCGACCGCGACCCGATGACCGGGGTCGTCGCGCCTCGCTGAAGTTCCACGTGCTCGCGTGGAAGTCCATTGCGGCCTGAGCGTGACCGGACGTCAGGCCAGGACGCCGTCGCGGACCGTCACCCGGCCGCCGTAGACCGTGTGCACGACGCGGGCGCCCAGCTCGCGACCGTGCCACGGGTTGTTGCGCGACAGCGAGGCGGAGGCCTCCCGGTCGACCGTGACGGTGGCGTCCGGGTCGACCAGCACGACGTGGGCCGGCGATCCCGTTGCGAGCGCCTGCCCCTGGTCGGGGAGACCGGCGATCCGGGCCGGCGTCACCGACATGACACGCGCGACGTCGGTCCAGGAGAGGTCCGGCATGGCGGTGCGGACGACGCCCAGCGCGGTCTCGAGGCCCAGCATCCCGAAGGCGGCGTCGACGAACGCGTGCTCCTTGTCGTGGCGCGCGTGCGGGGCGTGGTCGGTCGCGACGGCGTCGATCGTGCCGTCGGCCAGCGCGACCCGGAGGGCCTCGACGTCCTCCTGCGGGCGCAGCGGCGGGTTGACCTTGTAGGTCGGGTCGTAGCCAGCCAGCAGGTCGGTCGTCAGCAGCAGGTGGTGGGGCGTCACCTCGGCGGTGACGTCGATGCCCTGCGCCTTCGCCCAGCGCACGACCTCCACCGAGCCGGCCGTCGAGACGTGGGCGACGTGCACGCGCGAGCCGGTGTGGCGGGCGAGCATCACGTCGCGGGCGACGATGACCTCCTCCGCGATGCCCGGCCAGCCGGGCAGCCCGAGGCGCCCGGACAGCTCGCCCTCGTGGCAGCACGCCGCCGGACCGGCGAGTGCCGGGTCCTGGGAGTGCTGGGAGACGACGCCCCCGAAGGCCTTGACGTACTCCAGCGCGCGGCGCATGACGCGCGCGTCGTGGACGCACCTGCCGTCGTCGGAGAAGACCCTCACCCCGGCGCGCGAGCGGTGCATGAGCCCGAGCTCGGCGAGCTCCTCGCCGCCGAGCCCGCGCGTCACGGCGCCGACCGGCTGCACGTGCACGAGGCCGGCCTCACGGCCGAGCTCCCAGACGCGCGTCGCGGCCTCGGCCGTGTCGGTCACCGGGGAGGTGTTGGCCATCGCGAGCACCGCGGTGTAGCCGCCGAGCGCCGCTGCCTGCGACCCGGTGAGGATCGTCTCGGCGTCCTCGCGGCCGGGCTCGCGCAGGTGCGTGTGCAGGTCGACCAGCCCGGGCAGCGCGACCAGGCCGTCGGCGTCGATCGTCTCGGCCCCGGCCGGGGCGGAGTCGACGAGGACCCCGGCGTCGTCGACGTACAGGTCGGCGGTGGTCTCGCCGAGCAGCGAGGCGCCCTTGATCACGAGCGACATCAGAGTTCCTCCCCTGCGAGCAGGTGGTAGAGCACGGCCATCCGGATCGCGAGGCCGCTGGAGACCTGCTCCAGCACGACCGACTGGGCCGCGTCGGCGGCGTCGGCGGCGATCTCGAGTCCGCGGTTCATCGGTCCGGGGTGGCAGATCGGCACGTCCGGCTTGAGCAGCGCGAGGCGGTTGCGGGTGAGGCCGTAGCCGACCGTGTACTCCCGCTCGCTCGGGAAGTAGGCACCCGACATCCGCTCGCGCTGCACGCGCAGCATCATCACGGCGTCCGCGGTGGGCAGGACCGCGTCGATGTCGTACGACGTCTCGAACCCCGCCGCGGCCGACCACGCGCCGACGCCGCTGGGCATCAGCGTCGGCGGTGCCACGACGGTGACGCGAGCACCGAGGCGGGTCAGGCACTGGATGTTGGAGCGGAACACCCGGCTGTGGGTGAGGTCGCCGATGATCGCGACGTGCCGGCCCTCGAGCGAGCCGAGGCGGCGCTGGAGCGTGTAGGCGTCGAGGAGCGCCTGCGTCGGGTGCTCGTGCATCCCGTCGCCGGCGTTGACCACCGCGGCGTCGACCCACTCGCTGACCTGGACGGCCGCCCCGCTGGCCGGGTGGCGGATCACGAGGCCGTCGACGCCCATCGCGCAGACGGTGAGGACCGTGTCACGCAGGCTCTCGCCCTTGGACGTGCTCGACCCCTTGGCGCTGACGTTGATCACGTCGGCCGAGAGCCACTTGCCGGCGATCTCGAACGAGGACCGCGTGCGGGTGGAGTCCTCGAAGAACATGTTGACGACCGTGCGACCGCGCAGCGCCGGCAGCTTCTTGACCTCGCGGGACTGCACGTCGTGCATGTCGGCGGCGGTCTCGAAGAGCTGGTGGATCTCGTCGGTGCTGAGGTCGTCGATGGAGAGCAGGTGCTTCACGAGATCGTCACCTCGTCGCTGCCGTCGACCTCGCTGAGCCGGACGCTGACCCGCTCGGCCAGGGCGCTCGGGAGGTTCTTGCCGACGTGGTCGGCGCGGATCGGGAGCTCGCGGTGGCCGCGGTCGACCAGCACGGCGAGGCGTACGGCGCTCGGGCGGCCCAGGTCGGCGAGCGCGTCGAGCGCCGCCCGGATGGTGCGCCCGGAGAAGAGCACGTCGTCGACCAGGACCACGACCTTCTTGTCGATGCCGCCGGGCGGGAGCGCGGTCTTGTGCGCGCGCCGGGTGGGCTGCGAGCGCAGGTCGTCGCGGTACATCGTCACGTCGAGCTCGCCGACCGCGACGGGCGCGCCCTCCACGGCGGTGATCCGCTCGGCGATACGCCGCGCGAGGGGCACGCCGCGGGTGTGCAGGCCGAGCAGCACGAGGTCCGTGGCGCCCTTGTTGCGCTCGAGCAGCTCGTGCGAGATCCGGGTCAGCGCCCGGGAGATGTCACGGGCGTCGAGGACGGTGCGGTCCGCCCTCACGCTGTCGGTGCCGGGGTCGGCTTCTTCGGGGGCAGGCATCTGCGCGCCGGACCTCCTTCTCCGCCTCACGGGACGGCTCGTTAAAGGATGTCGATCGGGGCCGACCCTAGCAGTGGGGCGACGGCGGGGTGGACCGGAGTAGCGTCGGTGGGGATCGGTACTTTCCGGTCCGCAGGTCAGGAACTCCACATGGGCATCGGCTACTCCGTCGCATATCGCGCACACCACACCCCGTGGGAGAAGGCCGGCCGGCAGGGCCAGCCCTTCCTCGAGCTCCTCCTCGACCGTGAGGAGGCAGAACGGCCCGACCGCACCCGACGAGCCCTTGACCTCGGCTGCGGGCGCGGCGCCCACACGGCACTGCTCGTGGAGCGTGGGTGGGACGCCATCGGCGTCGACAACGTGCGCCAGGCCGTCGACGTGGCGGTGCGGCGCAACGGGCTCGACGACGCCCGGTTCGTGGTCGGCGACGTGCGCCACCTCGTCCACTCGGGCGTCGGCACGGGGTTCGACCTGTTCCTCGACGTGGGGTGCTTCCAGGGCCTCGACCGGGACGACCGGGCCCTGGTGGCCGACAACGTCACCGCCCTCGCCGCGCCCGGCGCCACCGTGCTGCTGCAGACCGGCGGGGCCGGGGCCTGGCCGGGACGGACCACGCAGACCGGCATCGACGACGTGAAGCGGGCCTACCCGGGCTGGAGCGTGCACGCGGTCGCGGACGCGCGGTCCGGCGCAGGGACGTGGTTCCGCCTCACCCGCGGCTGAGCGCTCAGCGCTCGAGGATCGCGACCACGCCCTGGCCCCCGGCGGCGCAGATGGAGATGAGCGCGCGCCCCTGACCCCTCTGCGCGAGCAGCTTGGCGGCGACCGGCACGATCCGGCCACCGGTGGCGGCGAAGGGGTGGGCGGCTGCGAGCGAGGAGCCGTTGACGTTGAGCTTGTCGCGATCGATCTCGCCGAGCGGGGCGTCGAGGCCGAGGCGCTCCTTGCAGAACACCGGGTCCTCCCAGGCCGCGAGCGTGGAGAGGACCTGCGAGGCGAAGGCCTCGTGGATCTCGTAGTAGTCGAAGTCCTGGAGGGTCAGGCCGTTGCGCGCCAGCATCCGCGGGACGGCGTACGCCGGAGCCATCAGCAGGCCCTCGTGGCCGTTGACGTAGTCGACCGCGGACGTCTCGGCGTCGACGAGGTGCGCGAGCACGGGCAGCCCGCGCTCCTCGGCCCACTCGTCGCTCGAGAGCAGCACGGAGGAGGCGCCGTCGGACAGCGGGGTGCTGTTGCCCGCGGTCATCGTCGCGGCGGAACCCTTGCCGAAGACGGGCTTGAGGGTGGCGAGCTTCTCGACCGAGGAGTCCGGGCGCATGTTGTTGTCGCGCTCCACACCGCGGAACGGCGTGACCAGGTCGTCGTGGAAGCCCTCGTCCCAGGACCGCGCGAGGTTGTGGTGCGAACGGGCGGCCAGCTCGTCCTGCGCCTCCCGGGTGATGCGCCAGTCGAGCGCGGTCAGCGCGGCGTGCTCCCCCATCGACATCCGGGTGCGGGGCTCGCCGTTCTGCGGGATGTCGAGGCCGATGTCACCCGGCCGGATGGACCCGAGGGCCTTGAGGCGGCTCGCGGTGTCCTTGGCGGCATTGACCCGCATCAGTTTCTTGCGGAGCCGGTCGCTGACGGCGACCGGCGCGTCGGAGGTGGTGTCGGTGCCACCCGCGACCCCGGCGTCGATCACGCCGAGCGCGATCTTGTTGGCGACCTGGATCGCCGCCTGGAGCCCGGTCCCGCACGCCTGCTGGATGTCGGTCGCCGGCGTCTCGGCCGCGAGCTTCGAGCCCAGGACCGACTCGCGGGTCAGGTTGAAGTCGCGTGAGTGCTTGAGCACCGCACCGGCCACGACCTCGCCGAGGCGCTCGCCGCGCAGGTCGAAGCGGTCGACCAGTCCGTCGATCGCGGCGGTGAGCATCTCCTGGTTGGAGACGCCCGCGTAGACGGTGTTGGAGCGCGCGAAGGGGATGCGGTTGCCGCCGACGACTGCGACGGGGCGGGTGGTGGGCTGCATGTTCCTATCCTTGCCTGTGGAGGGCTCCCGGCCAACGGTGTGAGGGGCTCGTCACGAAGAATGGACTCAGAGTGTAAACCTGAGTTACATAGTCACGTCCATCCGAGCACCCGACAAGGACCTGCCACCCATGAGCGACCGCTACCAGGGCTTCGTGTCCTCCCCGATCGGCCGGCTGTTCGTCAAGAACCTCGGCCTCCCCGACCCCACCCCCCTCGAGCGCTGGACCGGTGGCGACGCGCTCGTCGACGGCCTCGTGCTGCTCGGCGGCGCAGGTCGGCTCACCGAGGTCCTGCCCACGACCCTCGACGGACTCGGCATCGCCTCCGCGCCCGGGCTCGACGACGGCGCCCGCGCCAAGGCGCTCGTCTTCGACGCCACCGGCATCACCGACCCGTCCGGACTGGTCGCGCTCCAGGAGTTCTTCACGCCCCTCATGCGGCGCCTCGAGACCTGCCCCCGCGTCGTCGTGCTGGGCACGCCGCCGGAGACGACCACCGGTGCCGAGCGGATCGCCCAGCGCGCGCTCGAGGGCTTCACCCGCTCGCTCGGCAAGGAGATCGGTCGGGGCGGCACCGTGCAGCTGGTGTACGTCGCTCCTGCCGCCGACGGCGCGATCGCCTCGACGCTCGCCTTCCTGCTCTCCCCCAAGTCGGCCTACGTCTCGGGCCAGGTCGTGCGGATCGGCGCCCACGGGTCCGCGTCGACCGACCAGGTCGACGACTGGTCGCAGCCGCTCGCCGGCAAGGTCGCCCTGGTGACCGGCGCCAGCCGCGGCATCGGCGCGGAGATCGCCCGCGTCCTGCACCGCGACGGAGCGAAGGTCGTCGGCGTCGACGTGCCCCAGGCCGCCAGCGAGCTGACGGACCTGATGGCCGAGCTCGACGGCGACCACCTCGTCCTCGACATCACCCACCAGGACGCCCCGCAGCGCATCGCCCACCACCTGCGCGAGCACCACGGCGGCGTCGACGTCGTCGTGCACAACGCCGGCATCACCCGCGACAAGAAGCTCGCCAACATGGCCGAGGACCGCTGGAGCACCGTGATCGCGGTCAACCTCACGGCTCCCGAGCTGATCAGCCGCGAGCTGCTCGACGCCGGCGTGGTCAACGACGGCGGTCGCATCATCGGCGTCGCCTCGATCGCCGGCATCGCGGGCAACGTCGGCCAGACCAACTACGCGACCTCCAAGGCCGGCGTCATCGGCCTGGTCGAGAGCCTGCGCGACGAGCTCGACCGCGGCATCACCGTCAACGCCGTCGCCCCCGGCTTCATCATCACGCAGATGACCGCGGCCGTGCCGTTCGCGACCCGGGAGGTCGGCCAGCGGCTCAACGCGATGTCCCAGGGCGGCCTGCCGGTCGACGTCGCCGAGACCATCGCCTGGTTCGCCGGCACCGGCTCGGGCGCGGTCAACGGCAACGTGGTGCGCGTGTGCGGCCAGATGATGCTGGGCGCCTGATGGCCGACCCCAAGCCCCTGACCGGCGAGCCCGGCGGCCTGTCGACCCTCGTGAGGGCCGCGCTGCCCGTCGTGCCCGGCGTGAACCGGCTCCCGGGCGTGCGGAAGGCCCCGGCCCGCGACTTCAGCGGCCTGGCCTACTCCCGCGAGGACGTCGTCGTCGAGCGCGCCCGCGTGGACGCGTACGCTGGTGTGTGCGGCTTCCCGCGCAAGGACGTCGTACCGGTGACGTATCCACACCTGCTCGCCTTCCCGCTGCACATGGCGATCATGGGCGACCCGGCGTTCCCCTACCCCGCCATCGGGATGGTCCACGTCGAGAACACCATCACCTCCCACCGCGCGATCGGGATCGGCGAGCGGCTCGACGTCACCACGTCGGTCGGCGAGCCCCGCCCGCACGCGCGAGGCGTGCTCCTCGACTTCGTCACGAGTGTCTCGGCCGACGACGGGACGGCGTGGGAGTCCACCTCGACCTACCTCCGACGCGGGCGCACGATCGACGGCGACCCGTCCGCCGGCCTCGAGGTCCTCGACCCGCCGACCGGCGGCGTGCAGTGGCGGCTGCCCGCCGACCTCGGCCGGACCTATGCGTCCGTGTCGGGGGACGCCAACCCGATCCACCTCTACCCCCTGACCGCGAAGGCCCTCGGCTTCGAGCGCCAGATCGCGCACGGGATGTGGACGCTCGCGCGCTCCGTGGCCGCGATCGAGAACCGGCTGCCCGGGGCTGTGACCGTCGAGGTCGCCTTCAAGAAGCCGGTCTTCCTCCCGGGCACGGTCTCCTACGCCTCACGCCGGGACGACTCCGGCTGGACCTTCGCGATGACCAGCCCGAAGGACGGCTCGCCGCACCTGCTGGGTCGTACGACGCCGGCCTGAGCTCGCGCGCCGGTCCGGGTCCCTGCCCCGCCGGGCCCGTCTACGCGCGGCCGTCGTGGCGACGGATCAGGCCCTCCTGGGCCACCGTCGCGACGAGCTCGCCCGACTGCGTGAACACGCGCGCCAGTGCGAGGCCGCGCGCGCCACCGGCGAACGGCGAGAACTGGTCGTAGAGCCACCACTCGTCGGCCCGGAACGGCTTGTGGAACCAGATCGTGTGGTCGAGCGAGGCGGGCTGCAGCTTCGGGGACCCGATCGTGATCCCGTGCGGCACGAGGGCGGCGCCGAGCAGGGTCAGGTCGCTGGCATAGGTGAAGGCGGCCGCCTGCACGGTCGGGTCGTCGGACAGCTCGCCGGCCACCCGGATCCAGATCCGCGCCCGGGCGGGCCGCTCGGGGTCCTCCGCGATGCCCATCCCGGTGACGCCGACGTGGCGCACGTCGAGCGCCGCCCACTCGCGCACCCAGTCGTCGGCCGCGTCGGCACCCTGACGTCGTACGAGGTCGGCGAGCGGGATCCCGTGCTCGGGGCCGGGCACCTCGGGCATGCCGTCCTGGTGCTCGAAGCCGTCCTCGGGCACCTGGAAGTTGGCCGTCATGTAGTAGATCGGCCTGCCGTGCTGGCGCGCGGAGACCCGCCGGGTCACGAACGAGCGGCCGTCGCGGATCCGCTCGACGTCGTAGACGATCGGGACCGTCGTGTCACCCGGGCGCAGGAAGTAGGAGTGGAGCGAGTGCATCGCAAAGGCGGGGTCGACGCTGCGACAGGCGGCGACCGCGGCCTGCGCCGCGACCTGGCCGCCGAAGACGCGCTGGCGCTCGGTGCGGGCCTGCTTGCCGCGGTAGAGGTCCACCTCGAGGCGCTCGAGGTCGAGCAGGTCGACGAGCTCCTCGGCACTGCCCGCCATCAGCGCTCCTCCCAGCCGCCGGCGTCGTCGCCGTCGTTCTTCGACTGGTCGTCGAGGTCGGCGAGGAAGGCCTCGAAGGCGTTGCCGATCTCCTCGCCCGTCGGCAGCTGCTCGTCGCCGGCCAGCAGGGACGAGCCGGCGGCCTCGGCCTCGCGGAAGGAGTCGTACTGCTGCTCGAGGCCGCGCACCACGTCGCCGACCTCGTCGTGGGAGGAGAGGTAGCGGTCGACCTCGGTCTCGGTGATCTCCGCGGCCTCGCGGAGGTCACCCAGGTCGATCGTGAGCCGGCCGCCGATCTCGAGGTGCTCGAGCAGGACGAGGGCGGCCTGGGGGTACTCCATCTGCGCGAGGTAGTGCGGGATGTGCGCCACGAAGCCGAGCGCGTCGATGCCCCACTCGCCGAGCCGGATCTCCAGCAGCGCCTGCGCGCTCGCCGGCACGCGCAGCTCGCCCTGCCACGGGCTCTCCCCGGGGACGAGCTCGGGGCGGTTCGCGTGCGGGGTGATCGCGATCGGCCGGGTGTGCGGCACGGCCATCGGGACGGCACCCATGCCCACCACGCGCGAGACGCCGAAGTGCTCGACGACCTCGCGGACCGCGCGCGCGAAGGCCTCCCAGCGGATGTCGGGCTCCGGGCCGGTCAGCAGCAGGAAGGGCGTGCCGCCGGTGTCGCGCAGGGCCCGCACGACCAGGCGCGGCGCCTCGTAGTCGACGTAGTGGTCGCGGATGAAGGTCATCGGCGGGCGGCGGGCGCGGTAGTCGTGGAGCGCGTCGACGTCGAAGGTCGCGACCACCTTGCCCTCGGAGAGGTCCGCGAGGTGCGAGGCGGCGAGCTCGGCTGACTTGCCCGCGTCGAGGAATCCGGTGAGCACGCAGACCATCGTGAGGTCACCGGCGTCGGCCAGCACCTCGGCGTCGTCGACGATGTGCACGAGTCTGTCGGCCATGGAGGCAGCCTAGGGGTTGGGCCCGCGTGACCGGGCACACACCCACCCCGGTGGTCAGGCCTTGTTACTGATGGGTAGCCTGAGCCCGCCCTGTCACCCGAGAGCCTGGGAGTACACCGTGCCCCGTCCACAGCGTGAGGTCGTCTTCGTCGACGGCGTGCGCACCCCGTTCGGCAAGGCCAAGGGCCAGTACGCCGAGACGCGCGCCGACGACCTCGTCATCAAGGCCATCCGCGAGCTGATGCGCCGCAACCCGTCGCTCCCGCCGGAGCGGGTCGACGAGGTCGCCATCGCCGCCACCACCCAGATCGGCGACCAGGGCCTGACCCTCGGTCGCACCGCCGCGCTCCTCGCGGGCCTCCCGCAGAGCGTCCCCGGCTACTCCATCGACCGCATGTGTGCCGGCGCCATGACCGCGGTGACCAGCACCGCGTCGGGCATCGCCTTCGGTGCCTACGACGTCGCCATCGCCGGCGGCGTCGAGCACATGGGCCGGCACCCGATGGGCGAGGGGGTCGACCCCAACCCGCGGATCCTCTCCGAGCGCATCGTCAACCCGGACGCCCTGGTGATGGGCAAGACCGCGGAGAACCTCCACGACCGCTACCCCACGATCACCAGGCAGCGCGTGGACGCGTACGCCGTCCGCAGCCAGCAGAAGACCAAGGCGGCCTACGACGCCGGCAAGATCCAGCCCGACCTGGTGCCGGTCGCGACCCGCTCCGCCGAGGCCGGCTGGGGCCTGGCCACGCTCGACGAGCCGATGCGCCCCGAGACGACCCTGGAGTCGCTCGCCGGGCTCAAGACGCCGTTCCGCTCGCACGGCAACGTCACCGCCGGCAACGCCGCCGGCATCAACGACGGCGCCACTGCCGCGCTGCTCGCCGACGAGGAGACCGCGCGCGAGCTCGGCCTGCCGGTGAAGATGCGGCTGGTGACCTACTCCTTCGTCGGTGTCGAGCCCGAGGTGATGGGCGCCGGCCCGATCCCGGCCACCGAGAAGGCGCTCCGCCTGGCCGGACTGAGCATCGACGACATCCAGGCCTTCGAGGTCAACGAGGCGTTCGCCGTGCAGGTGCTCGCCTTCCTCGAGCACTTCGGCATCGCCGACGACGACGAGCGGGTGAACCCCTACGGCGGCGCGATCGCGATGGGCCACCCCCTCGCGTCGTCCGGCGTACGCCTGATGAACCAGCTGGCACGCCAGTTCGAGGAGCGTCCCGAGGTCCGCTACGGGCTCACGACCATGTGCATCGGCATCGGCATGGGCGGCACCGTGATCTGGGAGAACCCGCACTGGAACGGCACGACCTCCGAGTCGACGGGAGACGACAAGTGACTGACATCTTCGAGCGGGCGCGGGGCATCGTCTCCGACGCCGAGCGGGTCACGCAGGCGCACCTGCGCAAGGTGAGCCTCCCGGGCGTGACCTTCGGCCTGATCAGCCTCGACAACGGCGAGGACCACACGAAGCCCAACACGTTCGGCCCGGGCTCGCTGCTGGCGCTCGACGAGGCGATCGACACCGCGCTGGCCGACGACACCATCGACGCCCTCGCGGTGACCGGCAAGCCGTTCATCCTCGCCGCGGGCGCCGACCTCACCTCGATCCAGGGCGGCGGCCCCGACGCCGTCCGCATCGTCGGCGAGCTCGGCCACGCGACCTTCCGCAAGCTGCAGGACGGCGGCAAGACGTCGTTCGGCCTGATCAACGGCCTCGCCCTCGGCGGCGGCCTGGAGGTCGCCCTGCACTGCACCTACCGCACCGTCATGGACTCCGCGCCGGCCCTCGGCCTGCCCGAGGTCATGCTCGGCCTGGTGCCCGGATGGGGCGGCGCCTACCTCGTGCCGAACCTCGTCGGCGCCGACAAGGCGGTCACGCTGATCCTCGAGAACCCGCTCAACCAGGGCAAGACGCTCGGCGGGCAGGCGGCGTACGACTTCGGGCTGGCCGACGCGGTCTTCAACGGCGCCGACTTCCTCGAGCAGTCACTTCTGTGGGCGGCCTCCGTCGTGCGCGGCGAGGTCGTCGTGGAACGGCCCGAGGTCGACCGGGGCGAGGCCTGGGACGCCGCCGTCTCGCGGGCCCGAAGCATCGTGGCCGCGAAGACCGGTGGTGCCTCTCCGGCCGCTGCGAGGGCGGTCGAGCTCATCGCCGCCGCACGCGACTCCGACCGCGACGCCGGCTTCGCGGCCGAGGACGACGCCCTCGAGGCGATGTCGCAGACCGCCGAGCTGCTCGCCTCGCTCTACTCGTTCGACCTGGTGCAGAAGCGCGCCAAGCGACCGGCGGGCGCGCCCGACAAGTCGCTCGCTCGGCCGGTGACCAAGGTGGGCATCGTGGGTGCCGGCCTGATGGCCAGCCAGCTGGCGCTGCTCTTCGTACGCCGCCTCGAGGTGCCCGTCGTGCTCACCGACCTCGACCAGGAGCGGGCCGACAAGGGTGTGGGCTACGTCCACGCCGAGATCGACAAGCTGCTCGCCAAGGGTCGGATCAGCCAGGACAAGGCCAACCGGCACAAGGCGCTGGTCTCCGGCGAGACCGACAAGCAGGTCGCGTTCGGCGACGCCGACTTCGTGATCGAGGCAGTCTTCGAGGAGATGTCGGTCAAGAAGACGGTCTTCGCCGACGTGGAGAAGGTGGTCTCGCCCGAGTGCGTGCTCGCGACCAACACCTCGTCGCTGTCGATCACCGAGATGGCGTCCGACCTCGCGCACCCGGAGCGGGTCGTCGGCTTCCACTTCTTCAACCCGGTCGCGGTCATGCCGCTGCTGGAGATCGTGAAGGGCGAGACCACCGACGACGCCACACTGGCGACGGCGTTCGCCACCGGCAGGACGCTGAAGAAGACCACGATCCTGGTCAACGACAGCCCGTCCTTCATCGTCAACCGGCTGCTGGGTCGCTTCATGAGCGAGGTCGGCCGGATCGTCGACGAGGGCACGCCGGTCTCGGTGGCCGATGGTGCGTTCGCCGGGATCGCGCCGATGCCGCCGTTCGTCCTGCTCTCGCTGGTCGGTCCGGCCATCGCGCTGCACAACAACGAGACGCTGAAGGGCGCGTTCCCCGACCGCTTCTACGTCTCCCCCGCCCTCGAGCGGATCGTCGCGGCCCGCAAGCCGGCCTACTACGGCCCGGACGGCCAGCTCGACCCGTCGGTGGAGGAGCTGCTCGAGAAGCCGGACTCCCCCGTGGTGCTGACCGCCGAGGAGGTGCGCGAGAAGACGCTCGCCGGGCTCGCCGAGGAGGCGCGCCTGATGCTCGACGAGGGGGTCGTGGCCGCGCCGCAGGACATCGACCTGGCGATGATCACCGGCGCCGGGTTCTCGTTCTGGAACGGGGGCCTGACCTTCATGCTCGACGTGAAGGGCATCTCCGAGAAGGCGACGGGCCGGCGCTTCCACTGACCGTTCTCTATTGGTTGCGCCGTTGGGCGGTGAGTGAGCCACATTCGGAGCGTCCCGAATGTGGTTGTGGCACCGCCCTTCGGCGTGGCGGCGTACGACACACCCGTGGGCGGTGAGTGAGCCACATTCCGAGCGTCCCGAATGTGGCTGTGGCACCGCCCCTCGGCGTGGCGGCGTACGACACACCCGTGGGCGGTGAGTGAGCCACATTCCGAATGTCCCGAATGTGGCTCACGCACCGCCCGCCGCACCACCCGGCGCACCACCCGGGCTCGGAGGGCCTCAGTCGCGCCGGGAGTAGTCCTTCGCCGGCTCGCCGGCGCCCTGGCCGACACGGCTGTGGCGGTAGCCGTACCCGAAGTAGATCGCGAAGCCGAGGGCCATCCAGACGAGGAACCGCAGCCAGGTCTCGGCGGTGAGGTTGAGCATCAGGAAGACGCAGATCGCGGCGGAGAGCCACGGCAGCCACGGCGAGAACGGCACCCGGAAGGACCGCTCGAGGTCGGGGCGGTTCTTGCGAAGGATCGGCACGGCGATGGAGACGAGGGCGAACGCCGACAGCGTCCCGATGTTGACCATCTCCTCCAGCTTGCCGATCGGGGTGAGCGACGCGACCAGCGCGACGACCAGCCCGATGGCGAGCGTGATCCGGACGGGCGTGCCGGTCTTCGGGCTCACGTGGGCGAACGCCGTCGGCATCAGGCCGTCGCGGCTCATCGCGAAGAAGACGCGCACCGCACCGATCATCAGCGTCATGACCACGGTCGTGAGGCCTGCGACGGCTCCCGCGGAGATGAGCGTCGCGTAGCCGTCCTTGCCCTGGTCGATGAAGGCGGTGGCCAGCGCGGCGTCGGGGTTGATGTCGTCGTACTTGACCATGCCCGTGATCACCAGGGCGACCGCGACGTAGAGGATCGTGCAGACGACCAGCGAGCCGATGATGCCGCGCGGCAGGTCCTTCTGCGGGTTGCGGGCCTCCTCGGCGGTGGTCGCGACGACGTCGAAGCCGATGTAGGCGAAGAAGACGAGCGAGGCGGCGAACAGGATGCCCGCGACGCCGTAGACGCCCGGTGCGCCGAACACCGTCTGGATCAGCGGGGTGTGCAGCCAGCCCTCGCCGGTCGTGCCGGGTGCGCTCGCCGGGACGAACGGCTTGTAGTTGTCGGTGTCGATGAACTGGATGCCCATCACGATCACGAAGAGCACGATGAAGAGCTTGAGCGCGACGAGCACGAGGTTGACCCGGAGCGACTCCTTGATCCCGAAGGCGACGAGCGCGGTCAGGATCACGACCAGGAGGAACGCCGGCAGGTCGAAGGTGTCGCCGTAGCCGAGGCTCTCGGGCCAGCCGAGCCCGATCTCGCCGAGGAACGTCTCGAAGTACGACGACCAGCCCTGCGCCACGACCGACGCGCCGAGCATCAGCTCGAGGATCAGGTCCCAGCCGATGATCCAGGCGATCATCTCGCCGAGGGTGGCGTAGGAGAAGGTGTACGCCGACCCGGACACCGGCACGGTCGAGGCGAACTCGGCGTAGCAGAGGGCGGCGAGGCCGCAGCAGATCGCGGCGACGATGAACGAGAAGACGACGCCGGGCCCGGCGTAGGCCTGGGCCACGCGGCCGGTCAGCGTGAAGATCCCGGCGCCGATGATGACGCCGATGCCGAAGACGGTGAGGTCGAGGGCGGTGAGGCTCTTCTTCAGCTTGAACTCGGGGTCTTCGGTGTCGGCCATCGAGAGCTCGATGGACTTGGTGCGCCAGATGCTCATCCCAGCAACGTAGACCCGCGACGTGCCGCTCGTCACTCTGGCCACGCGTGTTGCGAGATCGGGCGAACCATCGCGGGTGGTGGGATCGTCGGTAGTGGTGACCCGCTCCCGAGAAGTCAGGACCACCGATGCCACGACGCGATCCGGCGGCCTTCGCCGAGTTCGTCGCCGCCCGTTCGGCGCCGCTGCACCGCACGGCCTACCTCCTGGTCGGCGACCGCGGCCTCGCCCAGGACCTCCTCCAGGAGGCGCTGACCAAGACGTACGTCGCCTGGCCGCGGCTGCGCGACCCGGGCAGGGCCGAGGCCTACACCCGCAAGGCGATCACCACGACCGCCATCTCGTGGTACCGCCGCCGCAGCTGGGGCGAACGCCCCACCGACACCGTGCCGGAGAGCGTCACCGGCGGCCACGCTGACCACGTCGCGACCCGCGACCTGCTGTGGCAGGCGCTCCAGTCCCTGCCGCCGCGCCAGCGCGCCGTGATCGTGCTGCGCTACTACGAGGACCTCACCGAGGCCCAGACCGCCGCGGTGCTCGACTGCGCCGTCGGCACCGTCAAGAGCCAGGCCCACGCCGCGCTCCGCAAGCTCCGTGACGACCTGGGAGTGCACGGCGACGCCGACCTGCTCCCCCTGCACCTGATGGAGGCGACCCGATGACCGGGCTCCTGACCGACCTCATGCACGACCGCGCCGACGAGCTCGACGCACCCACCGTCGACCTGCTCGCCATCGCCCGTGAGGGCGAGCGGCGCGTGCGTCGTCGTCGTACGGCCATTGTCGGCGGCGTGGCCGCGGCGTCGGTCGCCGCGGTGCTCGCCGGGGCGGCCGCCCTCGGCCGTACGCCGTCCGACACCACCGTCGCGGACGGCACCACGGCCTCGCCGCAGGCCCTCGCATGGGTCACGGGGAGCACGCTGCACCGCGCGGACGGCTCGTCGGTCGACCTCGGCACGCACGTCCGCGCGTGGGTCTGGGTCGGGGACGCGATCGCCTTCACCGACGCCGCGCACCAGGTGCGGGTGTGGTCCGCCGGCACGTCGGAGGTCGTCGGCCGCACCTCCGCCCCCGAGGCCGACGACCCCGAGATCGTCAGCGACGGGAGCTTCGTGGCCTGGGCCGACGCCGACGGGCGGGTGGTGCGCTACGACACGGCGACGGGCTCGACCGAGCGCGCACCCCGGCTGCCCGGCGCGGCTGCGCGCGTCACCGCGGTCGACGGCGCGCTGGTGTACGTCGCCGACTCCGCAGGCGCGTACTCATGGCAGCCGTCTGCTCCCGACGGCTACGAGAGGATCAGTGACGACCTCGGTGACGTCGTGCTCGACGCGGAGTCCGGCACGGTCGTCTCGCGCGGGGCGGACCGCACCCTCCGCATCTCGCGGGCCGGGTCCACGGTCGAGGCGACGGTCGACGACTTCGCCGACCTCTCCCCCGACGGCAGGACGCTGGCGGTCGAGGCCGACGACGAGGGCCGGCTGCTCGACGCCGCGACCGCCGAGTCCGAGCCGTTCGACCACGGCCACGAGTGGGCCGTCGGCTACGACTGGCTCGACGCGACGACCGTCGCCGTGCTGGCCTTCGACCAGCTCGACACCGCCGGCGAGCAGGCGTCGCTCCTGACCTGCGACGCCGTGGCGGGCACCTGCGACGGTCCCGGCATCCCGATCGAGGGGCCGGTCGGTGCGTTCCAGCTGCCGATCGGGGTGCACTTCACGTCGTGAGCGCGACCGTCGTCGGAGGGCGGTGCGTCAGGCGGAGTGGTCGACCAGCGACAGCCCGCGGTCGAGGGCAGTGACGTCCTCGACGATGGCGCGGGCGAGGGTCTGGGCGTCGAGGCCGATGCGGGCCAGGATCGCGTCGCGCTTGGCGTGGTCGAGGAACTCCTGCGGGATGCCGTGCAGCCGGAACGGCGTCCGGACCCCGGCGTCGTTGAGCGTCTGCAGCAGGACCGCGCCGCAGCCCCCGACGCGACCGTTGTCCTCGACGCTGACCACCAGCCGGTGCTCGGCAGCCAGGGCCACGACGGCCGGGTCGACCGGCTTCACCCAGCGCGGGTCGACGACCGTGACGCCGATGCCCTGGTCGGTGAGCCGCGAGGCGACCTCGACCGCGGTGGTGGCCATGGAGCCCACGGCGACGAGGAGCACGTCCTGCTCGCCCTCGCGGACCAGCACGTCGGCCCGGCCGACGCGGTCGATCGCAGGGACGTCCGCCGGGGGCGGTCCCTTGGGGAACCGCACCACGGTCGGGGCGTCGTCGACCTGCACGGCCTCGTCGAGGAGCTCGCGGAGCCGCGTGACGTCGCGTGGCGCGGCGAGCTGCAGGCCCGGCACCACCTGCAGGATCGACATGTCCCACATGCCGTTGTGGCTGGCTCCGTCGTCGCCGGTGACGCCTGAGCGGTCGAGGACGAAGGTCACGCCGCAGCGGTGGAGCGCGACGTCCATCAGGACCTGGTCGAAGGCGCGGTTGAGGAAGGTCGCGTAGACCGCGAAGACCGGGTGCAGCCCACCCATCGCCAGCCCGGCGGCGGACGTCACGGCGTGCTGCTCGGCGATGCCGACGTCGAAGGTGCGCGCGGGGTACTTCTGGGCGAAGGCGTCGAGACCGACCGGGTGCATCATCGCCGCGGTGATCGCGACGACGTCGTCGCGTCGCTCGCCGACCTCGAGGATCGCCTCGGAGAAGTGGTCGGTCCAGATCTTGCCCTTGGGCTTCTCGGCACCGGTCTGCACGTCGAAGGGACCGGGCGCGTGGAACTGGTCGGCCTCGTGGCGCAGGGCGGGGTCGTAGCCCTGGCCCTTGCGGGTGATCGCGTGGACGATGACGGGTCCGTCGAAGCGCTTGGCGTTGGCCAGCGCCTGCTCCATCGCGGCCCGGTCGTGGCCGTCGACGGGGCCGACGTACTTCAGGCCGAGGTCCTCGAACAGGCCCTGCGGGGCGAGGGCGTCCTTCATGCCCTTCTTGACCGCGTGGAGCGCGTCGTAGGCCGCGTGCCCGACGCCGGGGACGGCGTTGAGGCGCTTCTTGACCAGGTCGAGGACCTGCTCGTAGCGCGGGTTGGTGCGCAGCGAGGTCAGCGCGGTGGCGAGGCCGCCGATCGTCGGGGTGTAGGAGCGCTCGTTGTCGTTGACGACGATCACGAGGCGGCTGTCCTTCGCGATCGCGATGTTGTTGAGCGCCTCCCAGGCCATGCCGCCGGTCAGCGCGCCGTCACCGATCACCGCGACGACGTGCCGGTCCTCGCCGCGGATCGCGTAGGCCTTGGCCAGCCCGTCGGCGTACGACAGCGACGTGGAGGCGTGCGAGTTCTCCACGATGTCGTGCTCGGACTCGGCCTGGCTGGGGTAGCCGCTGACGCCGCCCTCCTTGCGGAGCGTGCCGAAGTCGGCGTGGCGCCCCGTGACGAGCTTGTGGACGTAGGACTGGTGCCCGGTGTCGAAGACGACCCGGTCGCGCGGGGACTCGAAGACGCGGTGGATGGCGAGGGTCAGCTCGACGACGCCGAGGTTGGGCCCGAGGTGCCCGGAGTTGGTCGCGACGGTGCGGATCATCAGGTCGCGGATCTCGGCGGCCAGCTCGTCCAGCTGGTCGGCCGAGAGTCCGCGGAGGTCGCTCGGCGACGCGATCGAGTCGAGGAGTGCCATAACGCCCGAGTCTATTTCATGACAGGTCGAGGACGGCCACCGCCGGCTCGTGGAGGCTGCCCATCCACACCCGGCCGTCGTGCTCACGGACACCGGTGACCATGTGGTAGCCCGGCCCCCGCTCGGGCTGGGGCAGGTCGAGGTCGTGCACCAGCCGGCCGTCGTCGTCGTACGCCTGCACGCGGATCGTCACCTTCGGCTTCGGCTGGAGCGCCTCGGGGATCCTGGTGACCGCGCGCCGCAGCACCATCGGCGCGGACCCGAGCCGCTCGACGAGCGGGTCGACGGGACTGGCGATGGTCACCCAGATGAGGCCGTCGCTCCCCCGGCTGATGTTGTCGGGATAGCCCGGCAGGTCGGTGACGAGGTGGTCGCGCTCGCCGGCCCGCGGGCCGGCGAGCCAGAGGCGTACGACGGTGCGCCCGCGGCACTCGGCCACGGCGACGTAGGACTCGTCGGCGGCCAGCGCGACCCCGTTGGAGAACCGGAGCCCGTCCATCACCACGGTCACGGTCCCGTCGGGATCGCGGCGGACGAGCCGCCCGGTGCGGGTGTCACGGACGAAGTCGTCCTTCCACTCGAGGACGCCGTGGTGGAGGGAGGAGTCGCTGAACCAGATGGTGCCGTCGACCGCGACCGCCGCGTTGTTGCAGAACCTCATCGGCGTGCCGCCGATCTCGCCGACGAGCACCTCCACCGCGCCCGACCCGACAGACACCTTCAGCACGCCCCGCCGGGCGTCGCAGACGAGGAGGTCGCCGTCGTCCAGCAGCTCGACGCCGAGCGGGCGACCGCCGGTGTCGGCGACCCGGCGGGTGCTGCCGGTCGCGGGGTCGAGCGCCCAGATCGCACCGTCCTCGGTGCCGGTGTAGACGGTGCCGTCGGGCCCGACGACGACGTCCTCGGCACCGGGGCCGGGGACGGGGTGCACGGTGAGGCTGCCGGTGTGGTTCATGGCGCCATGCTGGCGTAGAGATCGCTGCGGAGGAAGGCCGGGACGATGGCCTCGCCGCCCTTGGTCAACGTCAGCTCGCCGACGGTGGACGGGTCGACGAAGACGATCTGGCGGCCCTCGCGGCAGTCGATGTCCTCGTCGGTGAGGTCGACCGCGGCGGCGTAGACCCACATCCGGTCCCACGTGCCGTAGGACGCACGGTGGTCGGTGGCGAAGGCGCCGACGTCGTGCAGGTCGCCCGGCTCGAGCCGTACGCCGGTCTCCTCCGCGAGCTCGCGCAGCGCACCGGCGCGCGGCTCCTCGCCGGGCTCGAGATGGCCGCCGGAGAGACCCCAGCAGTCCGGGTCGATCCGCGGGTTCGAGTCGCGCTCCTGGAGCAGGATCCAACCCCGGCGGTCGACGAGCACGACCCCGGCGAAGCCGCGCGCGTCCGGCGGCGGGACCGGCGCGTGGTCGGCCGCCCAGGCGCGCACGGCGTCGAGCGCGATCGCCGTCGAGTCGACGAGGGGCAGTCCGCCGACGGTCTCCGGGTCGACGAAGACGATCTGCCGGCCCTCGTGGCAGTCGACGTCGTCGTCGCCGAGCTCGGTCGGGGCCACGAAGACGTGGTAGCGGAAGCGCCCGTGTGGGCTGACGACCTCGAGCTCACCGAGGTCGTCGACCTCGTCCACCACGATGCCGGTCTCCTCGACCAGCTCGCGCACGGCTGCGTCGCGCGCGGTCTCCCCCGGCTCGACCCCGCCGCCCGGGAAGCACCACATGTCCGGCCAGACCGGCGCGTGCTCGTCACGCTCCTGCATCAGCAGCCACCCGCGCGGATCGACGAGGGTCAGGCAGACGTAGTCGGTGCGGACGGTGGGGTCGACCATCCCGCGACCCTAGCCACGGCCTACATGCGCACCCGGTAGCGACGGCCACGCAGCGCGTCCTCGACCAGTCCGACCTCACGACGTACGCCGAGCAGCCGGGCGTCCTCGAGCTGGAAGGTCTGCACCGCCGCCTCGACGACGGCCTGCTCGGCCACGTCCTTGAGGTCGCCGCGGATCTCGCTGAGCCCACGTCGCGTGGCGAGCTGCTGGGCCTCGACGTGCAGCACGGCGAACCGCGCGAGGACCACGACGTGGCGCCTCAACCCGGCGAAGCGCCGGTAGTCCGGCGGGCACAGGTCGAGCAGCCAGCTCGCCGCGGTGACCTCCCAGTCGGGCGCGTCGGGCGGACGCACCTGGCGCGGCCACCCCGGCGGCGCGACCCCCGCGTGCCCCTGCGGCGGCGTCGGCCGCTTGCGGGGTTGGGGGGTCGGGAACACCCGACCACTCTATCGAACACGTGTTCGATGGTCAGCCGGTGCCGAGCGCCTTCTCGACCTCCGCCAGGTCGGGGTCACGCAGACCGGTGGAGTCGTGGCGCCACCAGACGTCGGGGTAGACGACGCGACCGCTCAACCAGTCGGGGACCTCGCTGAGCAGCACCAGCTGGAAGGCCGGCGCCGGGACGCGCACCGACGGGGCCTCGAAGCCGTACGTCGCTGCCGGCTCGAAGCCGCGCCTGCCGTAGAAGTCCGGGCTTCCCTCGAGGAAGATCGCCGGACAGCCGAGCTCGCGTGCCGCCTCGACCGCCGCCGCGACGAGGGCCGTCCCGATCCCCCGCCGCTCGTGCGCGGGAGCCGTGCTCAAAGGCGAGAGCATGCAGGCCTCGACGAGCTCGCGCCGCGCGTCGATCCAGCACCGGCTGACCCCGACGTGGCCGACCACCTGGCCGTCGAGGACCGCCACCCGCTCGGCGAGCAGGTGGTCGCTGGCGCGCACGTCGCCCCAGAGGTCGGCGACCTTGACGCCCCCATCGGGGTCGTGGGCACCGAAGGCCGCCCGGACGACGCCCAGCACCGCATCGGCGTCACGCGCCTCGACAGGCCGGATCTCGAGGTCGGTCACGGGTGCCACGCTAGCTGGCGAGACGCTCCCGGAGTCCCGCGGCGAGGCCGCTGATCGTCAGCGCGTCGAAGAAGCCCCCGGCGTGGGTCGCCAGCCGGCGCCGCTTCACCGGACCCAGCCGCAGCCGCAGGTGCACGCGGGAGCCGCGACCCGTCTCCGTCACCTGCAGGCACCAGGTGAGCTCGGTGCGACCGCGACGCGACGTGTAGAGCAACAGCGCGGGTGGCTCGATGGCGGCGAGGGTGAACGTGGCGTCGGCACCACCCCAGTCGGGGATCACGTCGCCCACGTGGTGCTCGAGGAGGCGCGGCTCGATCCGTCGCAGCGCCCACCGCGACCTGGGCACCCATCGCTCGACACCGGCAGGGAGGTACCAGCCCGCCCTCCGCTTCCCCAGCTGGACCAGCCACGGCCACACCTCATGCGGAGGCGCATCGAGGTCGAACGCCCGGTCCATCACCACGTCGGCCGTCACGAGGTCGTCGCCCGGCAGGACGGCGTCGCGCTCGGCTGGCGTCGGCCGCGCCCAGTCCACCTCAGCCGTCCGTCATCCCGCCAGGAACGACCAGCGCACCTCGCGCCGGGCGTTGTCGACGTTGAGGTCGACCAGGCAGATGCTCTGCCACGTCCCGAGGGCGAGCCGCCCGTCGAGGACCGGCACGGAGCAGTACGGCGGGACGATGGCCGGCATGACGTGCGAGCGTCCGTGCCCGGGCGAGCCGTGCCGATGCCGCCACCGGTCGTCGGCCGGGAGCAGGTCGCCCAGCGCGGCGAGGAGGTCGTCGTCGGAGCCCGCGCCCGTCTCGATGATCGCCAGACCCGCGGTGGCGTGCGGCACGAAGACGTGCAGGAGTCCGTCGCCCTCGCCGCTCACGAAGTCCGACGCGTCACGGGTGAGGTCGAGGACGACCTCGTCGCCGCCGGTGCGGTAGGTGCGGGTCTCGCTGCGCACGGCTCAGTCCGCCAGCGCGTCGTTGACCCGCTCGACCTTGGCGGCGAGCTGGCCGTCGTACCCGGGCCGGATGTCTGCCTTCAGCACCAGCCCGACCCGCGGGGACACCGCGGCGACGACCTCGACAGCCTGCTTGACCACGGCCATCACCTCGTCCCACTCCCCCTCGATGTTGGTGAACATCGCGTTGGTCTCGTGGGGCAGCCCCGACTCGCGCACCACGCGCACGGCCGCCGCGACAGCCTCGGTGACCGACCCCGTGGGGTCGCTGGACGTGGGCGAGATGGAGAACGCGACGATCATCCCGCCACGCTAGCGAACTCAGGCGTTCGTGCCCTCGCCGGGGAGCGCGCCCTGCGGGTCCGGCGTACCGCCCTGGCAGGAGACGCCGAACTCGGGGGCGGTGTGCCCGTCGCCGTACTCCTCGAGGAACAGCGGGAGCCGCTCGTCGTCGGCGCCGTCGAGCTGGAGCTGGGCTCCCCACACCGTCACGACGACCGGCGAGGGCAGCCCGTCGCGGGGCGACATGATCCCGTTGTCGGGCAGCAGGGCCTCGAGCTCGGCGAGGTCGCCGGCCGACAGGTCGGGGTCGTGGGTGATCCACGTCGTGCCGTGCTCGAGGTCGTGGACCGCGTTCTCCTCGCGCACCGGGACGTCGTAGACACCGCAGTCGAGCCAGATCGGCGCGTGGGCGCCACCGGCGGGCGGGTCCTGCGGGTAGTCGACGTCGTCGGTCGTGTGGGCCCGGTCCGTGATTTCCCACGTCTCGACGAGGGCCAGGTCGAGGGCACGCTGCGCCTGCTCCTCGCCTCGCAGGGCCTGATCGATCAGCGGCGCCACCAGTGCGGCACCGAGCACCAGCACCGCGCCCACGGTCGCGAGCACCAACGGGAGGGCAGGCCTGCCACGTGGAGCGGACTCGACGACCTCGGCCCCGGCGAACCTGTCGTCGGGGACGTCCGACCCGACATCCGGCTCTGCGGATGGCCCGAGGGGCGGCTCGACGGGCGGCTCCGGCTCGACCTGGTCCGGCCGCTCGTCGTCGTTCACGGCGTCAGGCTACCGACGGGCTGGGTGCGACCCGGACGGGATGGTGGACCCGGTGGCCGGGCGGTCCTCGCCGTCCTCCCCGAGCAGCACGCGCAGCCGCGCCAGCCCCGCGTGCGTCTGCGACTTCACCGTGCCCACGGAGCACCCCATCACCCTGGCGACCTCCCGCTCGGGCTGGCCCTCGACGTGCCGCAGCACGACAGCCGTGCGTTGCCGCGGCGGGAGCTGGCCGAGCGCATCGGCCAGCACGACCCGGTCGGGCACGGACGGGTCCGTCACCGCGACCCGGAATGTGTCGTCGTCGGCGTCGGTGGTCACCTCCCTCCAGCGTCGTCGCCGCCAGCGCGTGACGTTCTCACGCACCATGACCTTGCGCACGTAGGGCTCAGGATCCCCGCTGATGCGCCGCCATGCCGGCACGCACCGCGCGAGGGTGGTCTGGAGGAGGTCCTCCGCGTCGGCGCGGTGGCCGGTCAGGAGGTACGCCGTGCGCAGCAGCGGCTGGTAGCGCGCGGCGACGAAGTCCTCGAAGTCGTCACGGTCGGGCACGGCGCCTCCAGAGGGCCAGGCCACCCACTGTGCCGACGAGCAGCGCCACACCCAACCCGGCCACGACGCGCGGGTCCACGGGGTCGGACGGCTGGACGGCGTCGACGACAGGTGCGGTGAGCAGGCCCTCGGCCCAGTCCCACGCCAGCATGGACGAGCCGCCGGTGGTGACCGGCTCCGCGTCTCCCGTGGCGACGTCGATCGACACGATCTCGTAGTCGAGCTCGTCGGAGCCCACGGACTCAGGGCCCGAGGTCGTGCGGCGGACGACGACCAGGTGCTGCGCGTCCCGCCAACCGAGCACCTGGAAGGTGCGCTCCGTGCCGGGCACCACCTGCTGCCCCAGCACGGCGTCGTCGAGATCACCGAGCGTCACCTGGTTGGGGACGCGGCCCCCGAGCCCGGGACCGCCGATCTGCGCGAGCGTTCCGTCCTGACGCAGGACGGCATTGGACCCGGCAGCGCCGCTGGAGCCGGTGAAGCCGCGGCGGGCCACTCGGCGTACGTCACCCGTGGCCAGGTCGACGACGTCGCGGCCGATCAGGAGTCGCTCACCTGCGGCCTCGCTGAACGCGTCGAGCTCGCTGAACACCTCACCCTCGAGCTGGCGGAGCTCGCCACCGCGCGAGACGTCCCAGGCCCAGCTCGTGCCACCGACGGCCGAGGACTGGTCGATCGCGGTGCCGTCGGCGCCCGCCTTCCACTGGGCGAAGGCCCCCACGAGAGTCGTGGCGTCGGCCCACAGCAGGGCCGTCGACGTGATGCCGTGCTCGGTCGCGAACTCGTGACGGACGACTGCGCCGGTGACGACGTCGACGACGGCCACCGTCGTCACGCTGGTGTTGTGGCCCTCCCTCGTGCGCGGAGTCCCTCGCGGTGTGCCCGCGAGCCAGTAGGCCACCCGGCGGCCGTCCGGCGACAACGCGATCCGCTCGGCGAGATCCCCGTCGACGTCCAGGTAGAGGTAGCGACCCGATCCCGTGATGACGCTGATCGCGTTGACCGGGCCGCCCCAGGTCTCGCGCGTGGCGAGCTGCGCTGCGACGACGGGCTCTCGCGGCATCCCGACCGGACCCCAGGCAGGGTGGTCGTAGACCCGGTCCGGAAGCGTCGGTGCACTGCTGGGGGTGACAGCTGGCTCCGGGGTAGCCGCGCGCTGGAGGGTGACCGCGGACAGGGCGATCATCAGCACCACTCCCACCGCGGCCACGACCAGCGATCCAGCCCGCCGCCGCCGGCGCCACCGTTCGCCACGGTCCCAGAGAGCTCCCGACGGTGGGGTGGGCAGATCCGCGACGGTGTCACCCGCCACGCGCTCGAGCCCCTTCAGGCCGTCCTGCAGGTCCACTGGTCCTCCTCGTCGCCGGCATCCTCACAGACACCTACGCCACGAGCTCACCGAAAGGTTGGGTCCCGACCGACGCCACTCCCTACCTACCTTCCCCTGGCATCTAGGGACGTTCTGGTAGGCATCCCACCCTCCGGACCACCCAGAACGTCCCTAGATGCCGGGCGCGGGCGGGCGGGCGACACATGACAACGGCCGCGTCCGGGAGGTCCCGGACGCGGCCGTGTCTCAGCCGGTGCGTGCGGTCAGGCGCGCAGGAGGTTGCGCAGGACGTACTGCATGATCCCGCCGTTGCGGTAGTAGTTCGCCTCGCCGGGGGTGTCGATGCGGACGGTGGCCTCGAACTCCGAGACCTCGCCGAACGACTGGTCGGTGCCGGGCGCCGGCTCGACCTTCACGGTGACCGTCTTGGGCGTGGTGCCGTCGTTGAGCTCGGTGATGCCGGAGATCGAGATGATCTCGGCGCCGGTGAGGCCCAGGTCGTCGGCCGTCTTGCCCGCGGGGAACTGGAGCGGGATGACGCCCATGCCGATGAGGTTCGAGCGGTGGATCCGCTCGTAGGACTCGGCGATGACGGCCTTCACGCCCAGGAGCGCGGTGCCCTTGGCGGCCCAGTCGCGCGACGAGCCGGAGCCGTACTCCTTGCCCGCGAGCACGATGAGCGGGGTGCCGGCGGCCTGGTAGTTGGCGCTGGCCTCGAAGACGCTGGTGACGTCGCCGTCGGTCGTCGTGAAGTCGCGCGTCACGCCACCCTCGGTGCCCGGCGCGATCTGGTTGCGCAGGCGGATGTTGGCGAACGTGCCGCGGATCATGACCTCGTGGTTGCCACGGCGCGAGCCGTAGGAGTTGAAGTCACGCTGGTCGACCCCGTGCTCGGCGAGGTAGCGGCCCGCGGGGCTGTCCTTCTTGATCGCACCGGCCGGACTGATGTGGTCGGTCGTGACCGAGTCGCCGAGCTTGAGCAGCACCCGGCCGCCGACGATGTCGGTCACCGGCTCCGGCTCGTGGGGCATGCCGTCGAAGTAGGGAGGACGCCGGACGTAGGTCGACTCGGGGTCCCACTCGAAGGTGTTGCCCTCGGGGGTCGGGAGCGACTGCCAGCGCTCGTCGCCGGCGAAGACGTCCTGGTAGGAGTCGTTGAACATCTCGGAGTTGATCGCCTGCGCGATCGTCGCCTCGACCTCGGACGGGCTCGGCCAGATGTCCTTGAGGAAGACGTCGTTGCCGTCCTGGTCCTGGCCCAGCGCGTCGTTGAACAGGTCGAGGTCCATCGACCCGGCCAGGGCGTAGGCCACCACGAGCGGCGGGGACGCGAGGTAGTTCATCTTGATGTCGGGGTTGATCCGACCCTCGAAGTTGCGGTTGCCCGACAGCACGGAGGTGACCGCGAGGTCGGCCTCGTTGACCGCGGCGCTGACCTCGGGGATGAGGGGGCCGGAGTTGCCGATGCAGGTCGTGCAGCCGTAGCCGACGAGGTTGAAGCCGAGCTTGTCGAGGTACGGCGTCAGGCCGGCGCGGTCGTAGTAGTCGGAGACGACCTTGGAGCCGGGCGCGAGCGTGGTCTTGACCCACGGCTTGCGCGAGAGGCCCTTGTCGACGGCGTTCTTCGCGAGCAGCGCCGCACCGATCATCACGCTCGGGTTGGAGGTGTTGGTGCACGACGTGATGGCCGCGATGGTCACGGCGCCGTGGCCGATCTCGAAGGTCTGGCCGTCGAGGGTGACCGACGCCGTGGCGCCCTTGTCCTCGGTGTAGTCGTCCAGTGCCTTCTGGAAGCCCTCCTGGGCCTTGCTGACCTCGACGCGGTCCTGGGGACGCTTCGGGCCGGCGAGCGACGGAACGACGGTGGAGACGTCGAGCTCGAGCTGCTCGCTGTAGCGCGGCTCGGCGCTCGGGTCGTGCCAGAGGCCCTGCTCCTTGGCGTAGGCCTCGACGAGCGCGAGCTGCTCCTCGGAGCGGCCAGTGAGGCGGAGGTAGTCGACGGTCTGCTCGTCGATCGGGAAGACGGCGATGGTCGAGCCGAACTCGGGGCTCATGTTGCCGATGGTGGCGCGGTTGGCCAGCGGCAGCGCGGAGACGCCCTGGCCGTAGAACTCGACGAACTTGCCGACCACACCGTGCTCGCGGAGCATCTCGGTGATCGTGAGGACGAGGTCGGTGGCGGTCGAGCCCTCGGGCAGCTCGCCTGACAGCTTGAAGCCGACGACCCGCGGGATCAGCATGGAGACGGGCTGGCCGAGCATCGCGGCCTCGGCCTCGATGCCGCCGACGCCCCAGCCGACCACGCCGATGCCGTTGACCATCGTGGTGTGGGAGTCGGTGCCGACGCAGGTGTCGGGGTAGGCCACGCCGTCGCGGACCATGACCACGCGCGCGAGGTGCTCGATGTTGACCTGGTGGACGATGCCGGTGCCCGGGGGGACGACCTTGAAGTCGTCGAAGGCGCCCTGGCCCCACCGCAGGAACTGGTAGCGCTCGCGGTTGCGCTCGTACTCGATCTCGACGTTGCGCTCGAAGGCGGCGGGCGTGCCGAAGACGTCGGCGATCACCGAGTGGTCGATGACCATCTCGGCCGGGGCGAGCGGGTTGATCTTGGTGGCGTCGCCGCCGAGCTCGGCCATCGCCTCGCGCATGGTGGCGAGGTCGACGACGCAGGGCACGCCGGTGAAGTCCTGCATGATCACGCGGGCGGGCGTGAACTGGATCTCCTGGTCGGGAGCGGCGCTCGCGTCCCACCCGGCGATGGCCTTGATGTGGTCGGCCGTGATGTCGGCGCCGTCCTCGGTGCGGAGGAGGTTCTCCAGCAGCACCTTGAGCGAGAAGGGCAGGCTCTCGACGTCGAGGCCCTCACCCTTCACCGCGTCGAGGCGGTAGATCTCGTAGGACTGTCCGTCGACGTCCAGGGTGCCCTTGGCACCGAAGCTGTCCTGACTGGCCATCAGCCACATCTCCTCGGGATTTCAGCGGGTTCGCGTCCATCCTGCCGTCGCGGTCGGAGCGACGGAAAGGAAGGCGAACCTTACTTGGGGGGATTCTCGGTCTCTCGACATCAAGATACACGACGTCAAGGAGTGATTCCAGCGGACGCGCGTGCCGTGCGCCGTGCGGTGCCGTCGCTCAGGCGCTCACCCGGTCCAGGTGCTGCAGCAGGTCGTGGGCCGCGAGCTCGACGTCCTTGTGCCGCCACTCGGCAGCGCGGTAGACGCAGGCGATCAGCCCGCTCCGGTGCACCCGGCGCAGGTCGCCGTACACGAACGCGTGCCGCGCCTTGGTCTCGTCGTTGGCGCCCTCGGTCAGGCCCAGGAACCACGCGCCGTAGTCGTCCCACGAGTGCCGCTCGAGGTAGGCGTTCTCCGCCTCCGCGTGCGGCTGGACCTCGCCCCAGTCGCTGTCCAGGACGTACTGCCTCGCCTCGATCAGCCTCCTCGCGTGGGAGACGGCTGCCGTGTTCACCTCGTAGGTGGCCATGCCACCCACACTCTCCTGCTACGGCGCGCGCCACAAGCGAGCCAGTCAGAAGCCGAACATCTTGCCCACAGCGGAGAAGAAGGCATCAAACGTCCTCGCGATGGGATTGCTGGCGCCGTCGGCGGTGGACTTCTGCCAGAAGAGAGGGCTGTCGCCTTCGAACTCGTCCACAACGAGGGACGTCCTCCCGCGAAAGTAGGACGTGAAGACATCGGTTCGACCGACGCTTCGATCCAGGCGGGAGTCGAATCCCATCACCAGATTTCGGTCCATCCTTGCCGTTCCACCCTCTGGATTGAGAGCTACGACGTCACCGCTCCCTTGTACGAGCAGGCTTCCGGTTCCGGCGAAGAGGATGTAACGGACCTGCCACGTTGCCAGCGACTGCATGCCCCAACTCCAGCGCGTCGTGAGGTCGGGCGTCCCGATGATGCCCACGACGTGCTTGGGATGCATCACGACTCCCGGATGGTCAGCGAAGTCGATGCGCATCAGGTACGCGTCGGGGTCTGTCGGAGCCGTCAACTTCGCCGAGGTACCGCCGTCCACGCCCGTGATCCGACTGAGACCACGTAGGCCTGACGCAAAACTGATGAATGGCGATGTCTTGTCGTAGAGAAAGAGGTTCCGGGCTTTGCCACCGACCGGCCGCACGTAGTCCGAGCGCGCCGACAGGACCTCACCTGGATTCAGGTGGATCGTCAGGGTCCGCTCTGCAGGCGCCGAACGAAGTTGTGCGTCCTGATCGAGCGACCCTGCCGCCAGTCGAATTGGTTTGGGCACCCGCGTCACCAAAGGCATCAGCACGAAGTAGCCGATGATCCGCGAGAGCGCCGGCAGGCCGAAGAGAAGAAGAGCGGTTCCCACGACCCACTTCCACGTGTGTGCCCACGTAGCGACGATCCATCCGGCCCATGAGTTCTGCCGCTCTTCTAGGCTCTCCTGTTCCGCAGTTTTCTGGTCCAGCTCGGCCTGGGAGTTGTCGATCTCCCGCTCGACGACCGACTGCCCACCGTCGGCTCCGAGCTGGTCGAGCTTCTCTGAGTCATCGAGCTCAGGGTCCGTCAGAACGGCCAACTCACCTTCCGCCTGCTCAAGGTTCGTCTCCACCGTGGTCAGTGCCCCATCGGCGGCTGCGATCGCTGCCTCCGCTTCGTCGCATGCATTTCCGGGGAAAACCCAGGCCGCCACCTCGCCTCGCCAGCCGCAGATCTCGTGCTCCTCTCGCACGCGCTCGAGGTCATCGGCCTTCTCAGAAACAGCGAGTCGGCCCTCTTCGACCTCGGCCTGCACCGCTGTGGTCACTGATTCGACGGCGTTGCTCTGGCCCTCCTCCGCGGCGGCCTCGAGCTTCTGGATATCTGTCTCCAGAGATGCGCGCTCGTCCGCGAGCGCCTCAAGACGGTCGCGATCAGCGACCGCGTCGCGTAGAGCCGGAACCGCCTTCTGGACGAGCAGCATGCCCATGAACACGACCATCACGAGCGCCACGAATACGGCGACCTTTTCCAGCGCCCACTTGAGGACAAACACGATGAGATGCACGCGCCGGATCGTAGTGATGTATTACGACATCGCGGGTCCATTCCTCGACAAGAGGGCGACGCACTCCATGTGGTGCGTCATCGGAAACAAGTTCATGGCCCTGAGCGTAAGTGCGATCTTTTGTGAGCGACTGCGCTCACGAGGCCGAATGCGCCCCTGACCTGCAGCGATGCCGTTTGCGACGTCGGGTGACGACGGCACCCCGTTGCGTGCCTTTGCGAATCAAAGCGAGCCCAATCCGAGCCCTCGCGTCAGGCGAGGGCCGACAAGCACAAAGGAACGCAGACGGGGCCCTGCACCAGCGGAGCCGCAGGTCTCCGGGCGCTACACACCCCCGCCGACGAAAGGCCGGGTCAACGGGGCGCCAGCACGTAACTGCATCATCCGGCACGGGGTCGCCTCGGGATTGGCCGGGACGCGCGAAGGTATGGCCCGACGAGGGAGATTTGAACCCGAACCCTCTGGCTTCCTGCCGCCGCTACGGAAACGTTCCGAAGATCGTGGATCTCCTCGGGTTTACACGGGAAGACCTCACAGTCCACTACGGAGTGGATCGGGTGAGCACGGGGCAGGTCGGACCCGTAAGTGGCCAGTTTCCGCCAGCGATCGAATCGCTCTCACCCCTCCTTAGGCACTGTGTATCGCATGCGGTATGTGTCGACGTCGCGATCGATCTTGCCGTCCATACACAGCTGCACAGGGTCGATGAGTAGGTCCATCGCTGCCGGCGCGGCAGATCCCGGATCACGACGGACGGCGAGGACCGCGTACGCGGCGCGCGATGCGTCCGTCGCGCGCATTCGCTCAGCTCGGTCCCATTCGCCGCTGGAGAAGAAGAACGAGCCGGCAGCCGCCTTGACCTCCAGCGCGATCGGGTAGCCACCATCTGGCTCTGAGTCGTCGAGGATCCACCCCAGGACATCGAATCCGAATCCGTCGGCGAACGCTGAAACGTGAAGGAACTCGGTGAGCCGGTCGATGACGTCTTCCTGGTCGAGGTCGGCCTCGGTGGCGGCGCGGGCGAATCCATGGACTCGCTCTGTGGCGGTGCCCGTGAAGCCGTAGCTGTCGAGCATGGAGTCGATCGCCTCGATCGCCCGACGACGCGTCGCGTTGTCGAGGTCGAGCAGAGTCTTGGTCATGGCGGTGACCGCCCAGGACTCCGCCTCGTTGCCGATCTGCTTCTTGCGCCACTCGACCTCGACGCTGACCGTTCCAAGTGCCACGAACTTCCGCCCCTTTGACGGCATCCTCGGCGGCGGCGGAGGCGCCAGCTCGACGGGCGTCGTGACCTGGACGCCGCTGTCAATGAGAGTTCGGCTCTGGTGGGTGAACACTGCAACGCGTTTGCTCTGCTCGCGCCGGAGCGTCGCCAGCACCTGCTCGGCCGCCGCGCCAGGGAGCCCATGCCGCTCCGCCAGTGCGAGGATTGAGTGACGATCAGGTGGTTCGCCGGGGAGATCATCGACCAACAGCGTTGCGAGTACCCCGCGGAGCGCCTCGAACTGCTCCCCCGCCAGAAGCTCGTCCAGCACCTGAAGCAGGGCCGACGGTGATCGTGGCCTACCGAGCACCTCGTCGATCTGCCGGGCCTCGTCGCGGATCACGGCAGCGGATGCACCGCTGGTCCTGGCCAGGAGTGAGAGCAGTTTGATCTCGCGTGCCCACTTCTGGGCGAGGTCGGCCAGGCGAGCTGCGCGGGCCTCGTCGTCGTACAACTCGCGGACACGTTGGTCCAACTCGGCTCGTTGCCAACCAAGGGCTGCGGCGATCGCTTGCGGCGCGTCGAGTTCGAGGGCGACTGCCTCCAAACTCAGCCCGTGACGATGAAGCAATGCCACAACGGCGGCCAGGTATTGGCCGGCGGTGGGCTCCAGAACGAACTCCAAGTCGGCGGCCGCGGAGACGGCTGCTACCTCAGCCTTCGCCGCACCTTCGTCGACACCGTTGTGGGCCAAGGCTGCCACCAACCGCTGCGCATGTCGGTCGCACCAGTCCTTGAGTCGTTCGGCCGCCACCCCGATCGAGAGTCGGGGTTCGTGACGTTGCTCCAAGGCGGAACTGAGTGCCCCGAGGTCCACACCGTTGGCGTCCAGGGTCCGGATCACGGCACCGCGTCGGTCACCGGGCCTGTCCGCCGCGATCCCGTAGGCCACGGTTTCCGCGTCGGCACGCTCAAGGCCCGCGTCGCCGAGAGCAGTCGTCAGAGCTTCGTGATCCAGCACGTCTTGGGCAGTCGGTGCGGGGTGGCCCAGCACATCGAGCACCGCCCCCAGCCAGTTGGTCGTGCGTGCGTGGTCCGTGTCGGTGAAGATCCCGAGTTGGGACCGGATCTGCTGAACGTGCTCTGGCAGCACTCCCCAAGAGCGCAACAGATCCTCGCGGTCGTGGTCCTCGGCCGTCAGGAGGAGTTGGAAGGTATCGGAGTAGGCGCCTGCAACGTCGCTCAGAGTTGCGAGGTGGCCCGCGAGCCGACGCGAGAGGCGCGCTCGCCAGCCTTCTCCGTCGATGTCATGGAAGATCACGGGCCTGCCAGCGCGCCCGGTGTCGAGGTAGCTCTCGTCCCTGGTGGAGTCCCCCACAACCTCACGAACGGCCGGCATACCCACGACCGCGACGACGAGGACGAGGTCATTCAGGCGGCGCACTCGTAGGTTGCGGAGGCGATTCGCACGTTCTCTGAAGGCATCGCCGGTGGGGTCCAGCGGGTTGGTTCCACCGGCGTGGTGAACCATGACGGCGAGCAGCTCTGGGATTCGGTCGGTCAGTTCGTGACGGAGCTGTTCAGTGATGTCCACGCCCTCGTCGCTGCCTTGGCGCTCCACGACGACGTCGAACGCCGAAACTCCCAGGCCGCGAGCCACGGCTGTCTTGTCCCGCGCGAGTACGACGAAGGGCACACGACCGGCGAACCGCGGGCGGTGGGCAACATGCCGCCCATCATCATGCCGGCACAGATCCGGCCGGCGGTGTACGAGGGCGGTGCCGAACTCGCAGAGAACCTCGAGATCGTCGAGGAGTTCCGGATTCCTCTCCTTGATGCTCAAAGCCTCGTAAACGAGGCGATGCAGCCCGACGAAGGACTGCCTCGCACTTCGCGCGTAGTGCTCTGGAGACCCCTCTAGCAGCGTGCGTAAGGCGGAATGCAGTGCAACAAGGCGGGCTGGTGGGGCCTCGTCCAGCGTCTCGAGTCCACACAGTTCGCGCAGTGCGGGAGCCCAGTCGGATGCGTCGACCAGTGGCAGGTGTTGAAGCGGGCTGGTCCTCATCGTGTGGAGATCGAGGCCCCGGAGGTCGGCCCAGGCATCGTCGGCGGGGTGCCCGTCGGCCGGCACGCCGCCAACCGTCGTCGGCAGCCAGGCTTGCCTGTTGAGCTGCAACGCCAAGGTGCTAGGACGCCCCTCGCCGGGGTTCGTCCGATAGCGCTTGGAGTGGTAGTTGCCCGCGGGGGTCGTGCATCCGGGGCAGAAGGCTGAGGATCCGGCGAGGGACGCATACAGGGCGGAGCCGTCAGCGACGGCTCGCGACATCAGTTGGCGGAAGTTGTGATCTGCCCGTTCGAGGGGCCACCTGAATCGTGCGTCTTCGGCGACTGTGATCTTGCTGTGACCGGTGCCTCCCCAGTTCCAGGACTCGAAGTTCCATTCCTGCGGGTCCGTGTCGCGTGCCATCCCGTCGCGGACTTCCGGCCACGGCCAACTCTTGTCCGGGTCCGCGCGACCTGTCTGATGCCCTTCGACCGGAAGGATCTCCCAACACCCGAGGCGGAGGAGGAAACCGAATTGCTCGAGTGCTCCGCGTTCAGTGAGGGTGTCGAGTCCAGCGCTGGCCGAGCCTGGATCTGCGTCATCGGGGGGTGTGTGTTCAGCACCCTCCGCCTCTTCTGCCTCCTCGTCGTCAGCACCTTCCTCGCTTGGGAACTCATCGGCAAGGTTCTCGAGCGACGTCAGCGGCAGGTACTCAAGCACGACATCTGGTGCGGCGAGGAGGGACCCACTGCCCGGCGCCAACTCAGCCAGTCGGCGCATCGCTGCGGAGCGCCTCGCGGCGTCGGCATACGGCAGGTTCGTCTCGACCCAATCTGCCCAGTCGGCACCGAAGGTCAGGTGTGTTGCGGGTCTCCACGTCCCGTCCGCAGCGGGCAAGTGCACATGGGCCAAACTCCGCTCCCGTCGCTGCCGTTGCTGTTGACTGACGTCCGCCCTTGCCCGTCCTGGGACGAGCCAGAACCAGCGGTAGTTTGCGTAGGTCAAGGCACGCTCACTGCTGGCGAGCGTGCTGAAGTCGGATCGCCGCTCTCTGGCCAGCAAGTTCCATAGGAACCTGAGCAGCTCGGTCCGGTCCCTCTCATCAAGTCGCGCGCCAGCGGTGGTGAGCCTGTCCAGGACGGCATCAACGGTGAACGGGCGGACACCCAGGATCTCGGATCTGGCGCGTGTCTGCTCGTCGAGCAGACCGTCCGCCACGAACTCGACGTCCAGCGACCGCGGTGGCGTGAGCGGGCGCCTGCTCGCTTCACCGAGTCGGGCCATCACTGCGATGCCGCGCGCTCCCGGCTTGGAGCCGTCCGGGTCGGGAACGGGGACCAGAGCCCGGAGTCCATCAGGTCGCGTCACCGGGATCAGACAGGCCTCGTCGTCTCCGGTCAGGTTTCCGATGAGCTGGCCGCCCCGGAACGGATCCATACGCTTGACGGCGTCGAGGAGGTCGAGCAGCGACAGGAAGTGTCCGTCGGCGACGGCATCCGAAGGCCACGGCGAGGACGGCCCCGGTCGCAACAGCTCGTGAAGTGCTTCCCATAGCGTTTCCGAATCTTCGCGCCTCTCTTCAAGGAACCTGTGGACTTCGACGGCGAGGTCGGGGTGAGCGATCTCGCAGCCGGTTCGTGTGCGCAGGTAGTCCACAGGGAACGTTGCAAGCAGTGATGCGGTGACCTCCCTGTTCCCCGGGAGGAGGGTGACTGGGGCGACGCGTCTCGGTGACCCGGGCGCGCCGGGGAGCCATGCGACATGATCGAGGCCGGCCAGGACACGCGTATTGAAGTGCTTCGCGAGAGGCGTCTCTGGCGCGGGCGCAGTGGCAACGAGTTCGGCGAGGGCGAGGAGGTCCAGGCCCTCGTGGGTTTCGGTCAGGTGATCGACGGCTTCGATCACTAGGTCGGCGAGGGCGTCCATGATCACTTGGTTGGCTTCCATGGACCCGGCGTAGAAGCCCGTGCGGGCTGCGTCGACCTCGAAGTAGCCGTGGAGCAGGAAGGGCAAGCCGGAGCCGATCCGAGTCGGGAAGAAGAGGTGGAAGGGCGACGAAGCTTCTGGATCGTCGTGAGCGGCAACGGGCACCCTCGGATCGTCCTCGTCCAGGCGGAACGCGCTCGTGACCTCGGAAGCAAGGTCCCCGTTGTCCTCCAACTGCCGGTGGTAGCGCACCCAATTCGAGCTCGTCATTCCATCGCGTCGGATCGAGATCTGCTCGACCAGCATTCCGTGGACCGCGCTTCGCGAGTCGATGGACATGGAGATGTCCTGAACAGTGCCCGCGATCCGGTCCTCGATACGGATGCTGTCGAAGATTCTCAGAAGCACGAGGATCTGATCGCTGATGTCGTCCATGGATGCACGAACCTTGGCGACCCAGTTCTCCCGAGACCCGAGAGCTGCCGAGTGGCCGAGACGGACGACGGTGTCGTAACCCTCTCGGCCAAGCTCGGCGACGAGCCCGGGCACGTCCTCAACCCAGTCGGGGTAACGGAGGATCGGGACCGCCTGCAAGGGGGCAGCTTGGAACTCGCGTTGCTGGGCAACCCACTCGTCCCATATCGGTGACTGGGCTCGAATCGTGTCCCGGGCCTGCTCCGCGTCGAAACGGACCGCGAGTTGAGGTGACCCTTGGGAGAAGTCCGAATAGATCTCGGGGTCGGCAGAGATTTCAAGAGTCGACTTGAAGCCGATCCCCTTGTGTCCGATGGCCTCGCCCGCCTCCTTGGTGGACAGCCCGATCTGCCCCAGCGACTCGAGCACGACGGAGGCAGGGAACGGCCCCCCACGATTGGCCACCACCAGCGCGGGAGAGTCGTCAAGCACCACGACGAGGTCACACATCGAATCGCCCGGGTTCACCTTGCGCCAGGCGTCCGCCGCGTTCTGGAGCAACTCGATCAGAAACCGACCGTGGTACTCCTTGCCCAGCAATCGCTCCGCCCGCGCGAACGACCACGTGTCCTGCGCGCGAGAAAGCGACGGATGCTGCGCCCGTTCGAGAACCGTGTCCTCGGTCAGCGTGCGTGGGTCAACCACTCCCTCAGGGGCCACTCGTTACGTTCCTCTCCCGGCTTGCGCTGCTGTCCTCAGCCGCGAGCAGACCGACTCGAGCGTGCTCACTCGGCGTAGTAGTTGACGGCGAGGTCGGAGTTGTAGAACCAGTCGACCGTCTGGCCGCCCTTCTTGATGCCCTCGCGAACGTCCACGTCCTTGAGATTGAGTTTCTTCATCACATCGCCGATCTTGCTGAGCGCCTCGATGCGGTGAAACGTGTCGCCGTGCTCCTCCGCGAACGCAGCGAGTGCCTGGAGCTTCACCAAGGAGTCGTCGAGGTGGTGGCCGTGCGGATCGACGATCGACGCCTTGGCTTGGCCGTCGACCTCGTGGAAGAACACGAAGTCTGGGTGCATGGAACGCCAGTTGCCTGTCGTCTCGTCGCGGTACGCGATGCCGAGCGAGTCGGCCGTCTGGCGAGGCGGGTTGCGGTACCAAGCCAGCGCGCCGTCGCGGCCGATCTCGTGCTTGACGACCTCGCCCTCCCAGTCGTTGAGCTTCGTGATCGGGGCGTCGCCGTTCTCGTCTGACATGAGGTGCAGCTTCACGAGTTCAGCACGGCCGAGCTGGCCGTCCTTCTCCTCCACGTAGTCCTCGATGCGCGTCCGCGGACGACCGAGCCGGTCGATCTGCGGGGTCACAGCGAGCGCGTTGATGTCGCGGTACTCCTGCTGGCGGTCGTCGGGCAACTGCTGAATCGCGTCCGCGTGCTCGTCGAACAACCCCTGAGCCATCTGATCGGACTGCTTGTCGATCGCCTCGCGCACCTCGGGGACGCAGGCGAGAGCGGCCGCGCGCACATGCGCATCACGCAACGCATCGTCGCTGCCGTCGCCGTCAGTCAGGTGATCGAGGTATCCGTTCGCGATGTCCGAGCCGAACGCCTTGCGGGCGTCCTCGAATGCGTGGCGGATTGCGCGCTCGTCGGCCTGCTCAACGACGTCCACGTACTCGACGCCCTTGCCACCGAACTTCGCTGAGATCTCCTGGAGGCGCACGGCCAGGACCTCAGTGGTGGCCTTCTTCACGCGCTGGGCGTAGGTCACGGCAGCCTCGTCGAGCACGCGATGCATCCGGTCGGCAACCTCCTCCAGCGCTGCGTCCCGCACACCGTCGGTCGACAGCGCAAGGGCGAGGGACGCGAGGCGCTTCACGGGGGACGTGCCGCGCTGGGGAATCGTCATGGACGGCACCTCGTCCCAAGCCTTCCAGACGAAGTCTGGAACGGACTTGTTTGGCGTCATGACGCACTCTTCGAGGATCACCTTGCGACCGGACGGGTCCGGCACGCCGTCGATCTGAGCAGTCAGCAACTTCACGACGTCGCCCGCCGTCTTCCGGTCGAAGAACGGGAGCAGGCAATCAACGGAGTTGAGCTCGTCGTCGCCGGGCACCCTTCGTGCCAGGGGCGTACGGACCATGCGACCAAGCAACTGCTGAATGTGATCGTGGTCCTTCGCAGGGCGGAAAGAGACCAGCACCTCCGCGCGTGGGCAGTCCCACCCTGTCGAGATCGCATCCTTCGCGACGAGGATCCTCACGTGCGTGCGGTCCTCGACCACCTGAGGCTCGATCCAGTCGACTTGGTGCGCCCCGAATATCTGGGTTGAGTGCTCGCCGAGCACGTGCCGGATGGAGTCGGATCCGAGCTCCGGCAGCTCCTCGAAGATGACGTTCAGCGCTTCACCGATCTTGTCGTGATCCGGCGTGTTCGGCGCCTGCAGAACAAGGAGCGGTTTCACAACGTCGGGCAACCCCTGCGACTCGCAGTACTCCTGCCAGCGATCGGACGAGTGCTTCAGCTTCTTCGCGGCGCGCCGCACTAGCACCATGTCGATCGCCTGTGCCTCGGCAGGGATGTCTACCTTCACGAGGTCCTTGACCAGGCCCGACTCCTGCACCTGGAAGCCATCGACCTGGACCGGCGGCAAGTAGCGCCGGTCCCCTGAGACGTCCGCGTCGTCCATCGCCTCCTTGAAGTCGCTGATGGTTGCGGAGATGCCCCACACGACCGGAATCGGCGGCAGGCCAGCGTGACCGTTGACCAGCCGCTGAACGATCGTCGACTTGTCGCGTGTCGCCTTCGTGCCGAACCCTCTGTGCGCCTCATCGACGATCAGGTACAGAGTCAGGTCAGGGTCATCGATCGTGTTCGCGATGGTCTGCCAGATCGTGTAACCCTGAAGGTCGGGCTGGACCGAGGTATGCATGCCTTCAAGCACGTCGTCCTCGGCAACCACTTCATGCCCGCGAGTCAGCAGCGACGACTTCGACAACTTCTGCGTGTTGAGGAAGTACACCTTCCCGGCCTCGAGCTTCGGCTTCGAGAACGGCGGCTCGATGGTGACGAGGTCCGTCGACACGACCTGGTCGGACGCCTCCATGATCCGGAACCTGGTCTGCTCATTCAGGTTTGGGTCATCAGAGAACCAGATGACCACGGCACCTTCATCCGGCTCGAACTCGAAATCGTCGTTGCCGTAGAAGAGCGACTCGATCACGGCCGACGCGATGACGGTCTTTCCCGCACCCGTCGTCGCGGAAAGCGACACGGAGGTGGGCGACGACTCCCGCTGGTAGATCGTCTTCGCGCGGTCGAGCGACGCCAGCATGTCCTCCAGTGCGGTTCGCTGGTACGGCTTGAGAGTGAACTTCATCGGGCAGCCGCCCTTCCTGCCTCGATCTCAAAGTTGCGAAGGTACGACGAGTAGAGGCGGACTGGTTCGACGTGCTCAGGCAGTTGGCGAACCATCGCCTCGAAGAGTCGATCCTCGTCCGTGACGATGAAGGCGTGGGTCAGGCCATCCTCCGCCTCGACAGCCTTGATGAACTGCTCGCTTAGGTCCAGATTCGCAATGACGCCATAGGCATCCGCCACGTCCCATCCGGTCGAGATGTCGTCGATACGACGCCCCTCCGACCCTGCTCGCAACCAGAGGAACGGCGCGATCTTCGAGAATTCGCGGTGACTCGACACCCGCATCGCGGACTCGTATGTGAGCGTGAAGAACTCTGCGTTCTCCTCGAATCCAGTGGACATTGGGAAGTCGTCTATGAACCGGTAGTCACCGTTGACTGGATCACCGTCGGGCGTGACGCCGGTGATGGCGGCCTCAATTCGCGGCTTGGTGACGAAATCGCAGATGCCCCACTGCTCCCACCCGGGATCCCCTGGTCGCAGCCCCTCCGCTCGCAACCCCCTTTGCTCAGCTGCAGATACCTCGTTGTTCGTTACCGAAATGGACCTACGACGACCCCCGTCCTGCCTGTTCAGCCGCATGACAGCATGCGCTGTTGTTCCCGAGCCAGAGAAGAAGTCGACGATCGTGGCGTTCGGCTTGCCAGTCACGAAGAACCGAAGGGTGTCCTCGACGGCGAAGAGTGACTTCGGAAATGGGAACTTGCGCTCGGGAAGGAACCGGGAGAGAAGTGCCGTGCCATGTGCACTGGCGTCGTGGGACGGCATGAGCCACATCGTTTTCGCTTTCCGCGTGGCCAATGCCGTTGGCAAGACGTTCAACTTCCCTTCTGCGTCTCGACCATCGACCTCGAATGCGCCCGAGCGCACCAGCGCAAGGTCGCCACCCTTCAGATAGACGATTGACGCCGCGCCGATGGCTTCATCGGCACTACGCAACGCGGCGGTGCCCTCTTCGAGTTGCTCCCTGAGACGATCGGGTGAGACCTGCCACCTCCCCTCCTCGCGCCGGGGGTCCAAAGGCCAAGCAGCCCAAGTGCCCTCCGGCGGCTCGACCGTCTCGCGATCCTGAGCGAGAGGAATCGGGTCACCAACCGAGTGGATCGTCCCGTGCGCCACCGAGATGAAGATCGGGTAGAAGCCGTTTGGGCGGTGTGATCGCTTCCAGTCAGTGCTGCCGCGGCGCCGAAGACCCTGCCATGTGACTGTCGCAAGCTTGGTGTCCCCGTCGGCGTCCCTGAGCATGTCCGTCGTGCTGGTCGCCGGGTGACTCTCGCCAAACATCACGAAGAAGATGAACTCCTCCACACGGGAGAATTCATCTCCACGCTGTGAGCCTGAAGGCTTGATGGAAGACGTCACCATCTGAATGTTCGCCTCGGAGAAGCACTGCTCAAGCAGCAGCCCTAGGCGCAGGTATTCTTTCTCATCGATGGTGACGATCAGGACGGAATCGTCTGGGTTCAGCAGCTCCTTGGCCAAGAGAAGGCGGCGCTCCATCATCGCGAGCCACTTCGAGTGACGGTAGTGGTCGTCCGACTCGACGTAGTCGTTGTTGTACTTCCAGTCCTTCGCCCCTGTGTTGTAGGGCGGATCAATGTAGATGGCGTCGACGGCACCCCGGTGGGTGTACAACAAAGCCTGGAGAGCGTGGTAGTTCTCGGCGTTGATCACAGTGTGGAAGGGCTTGTTTCCCCCCCGCTCGACCTTCCCGGTGGAGACGAGGCCCGGGTAGATCGGGTCGCGGAACTCGGCGACCACGACGAGGTCCTCGACCGCAACGGACCAGCCCTCCTCGGGGTCGTCCACTGCCTCGACGTCCGCCCACATCGTCCCGTCTTCTGAGTAGGTCTTGATAACGCGAAAGAGGCGCTCGTCTTCCTGCTTCGGCGATTCGCCGCGGTCCGGGAGGACGCGCACTTTGTCGTTCTTGCGCACGGGACGACCGGGCAGCTCGACCGCCTCCGGAGTGTGCCGCTCGAAGTTGAGGCCGAACGCGCGACGATCCGCCAGCGCGTCGGTTTCGCGCTGCAGGTCCTTCGCGAGTTGGGCGTCCTTGTTGGCGACTTGACGGATGAGGTCGTTGAGGCGAGACACAGGTCGATTCTTTCTTAGGGGGTTAGGGGGACCGTAACGGTCCCTCGCGCGAACGAGGCGAGGATGCGCTGGTGGGTCTGACGCGGCAGATGCCTGTTCCCCGGTTCGCCGTACGGTGTACCCGGCCTGGCCGGTGCCTCTTGGAGCAGCTGGTCCAAGCCCGGTCGGGACAGCATGAGGAGCCCGTGGGTGGCACGCGTGCAGGTGACCGCCAACCGGCCGAAGTGGGAGTTGAACTCGTTGAGGTCCGCTGCGCCGGTGAGGGGGTGAATGGCGACCGTGATGCCGTTCGTCTGCCCCTGCCACGAGTCGATCGTTGAGGCCGTCAGGTCCTTTTCGGTCAGTTCGTGCTCCTTGCTGAGTCGCTCCACGGCGTCCCTCGCGTCATCGACAGCCTGGTTGCGGCTCGCGAGGATCGTTACGAGGGTGTCGTCTGGTTCGTCACCCGGCTTGACCGTTCGGGTTTCCCCGGTGGGCGTGCCGGTGCCGTCTCCCATGGCGGCCCACTCGAGCTCAAAGTCCGCTTCGAACAGAGCGTCGAGCAGGTCAGCTGCGAAATCGACGAGATGCGTGTCGACGTCGGCCGCTTCGGCGTCCGGTAGGCCTTCGACTTCGATCAGTGTCGGTATCCCTGTGGCGACCTGGTTCCAGACTTCCTTGGCGATCCCTTGGAGTCCGCCGAGCCTGATCCGCTTGTCACCGGGAGCGAAGATGCAGTTCAGCGACTCCCATTCCGGGTAGAATGCACGCCAGAGCCCGAGCTGTTCGCCGGTCGGTCTCCAGACGGCTGGCAACTCGATCTCTACGGTCTCGGGATCGCCGTAAAAGTTGGTGGGCCAGGCGCGGTAGGGGTTGAATCCAGGGTCGCCGCGCCACGGGTTCGTGCCGATCTCGAGCGGCGGGAGTTGGCCCACATCGCCGACGCCGACGGCAATCGGCGCTTTGTTCTCTATCGGGTCGAACAGGTGGTGGGGCAGCTGCCACGCCTCGTCGACGAAGAGGACGTCGAACGGCGCTGTCCCGTTCCGCGCGGGTCCGAGGTTCTTGAGCGTGCGGCCGTAGTCGCGGCCCAGCTTGTGTGAAGTCGAAACCACGACCCTGGTTTCGGGGGGGATGGCCGACTCGGTTTCGACCACGGTTGCCGCCGCGTGCACATCGTCCGGGACGAGCTCCGACTTGCCCTTGGCCGTCAGGAGCGTGACGCTCTCCTGTCCGAGGAGCGAGCCCAGATCTCGCGCGAGAGGCCACAGTTGGCGGTTCTGGAACGCGACGACTGCGACGCGCTGGCAGTCGACGTGGTTGACGGCGTCTTCGACAAGAGTCTTGAGGACGTAGGACTTGCCGGCCCCGGCGGCCGCCTTCAGCAGAATCCGTTTGATTTCGGTCTCGCGCGACAGCGCGGCACGGAGTTCGCCCTTGGCCGTCTCGGCGACGGCGGCGTTGCCGGCTGCGGCGCGGTCGTGGTGCTTGGCGTCCTGAATCGTCGGCGCCACGGGCGGGTTGAAGTCGATCGCCATGTCAGTCCAGGTCGTCGATCGTCAGGTTGTCCGGGACCGGCTCGGGAGCGGCTGCACCGGGGTCGCCCTGAGCTGTCCCGGTCGGTGCGATGTCGAACGCGTCGGCGTCGACGATCGGCGGCCAGACATCGGGGTTGAGGTCGCCGTTCTTGCGTCGTTCAGCCAATGTGTCGGACCACTCGGCCTCGATGTCGTCGTGCGGGCGGCAGCACCAGGCGTGGCCCACGGGGTCGTCACCCCAGCTGCCGAGCTCGCACGAGGCTTTCGGCGCCTGGTTCTCGTCGAACTTGAACTCGGCGACCGCCGTGGCCGTGTTGCGTGCGAAATTTCCGAGCCACGCGAAGTCAGCAACGACTACCTGATCCCCGACATCCAGCGTCGGAATGTTCGCCGGGTCCCAAGTGAACCTCCGAGGCTCATCGTGCCCGTCCGACGACAGCGGACCGATCGCCATCCCGGTGATCTTTCCGTAGCGGTCGAATCCGATCTCGGACCCCTCGACGCACGGCTCGCCGTTGCAGTGCAGCAGCACGATCCGCGACTCGTGCACGATCCTGCGTGACTTGATGTCCAGCACCAACGGCTCGGTCGTAACCACCGTCGCCATCGCCAGTTCGCGGGTGCCTGCGTCCTGCGCAGCGTCGGCGGCGACTTGCGGGTTGCCAAGTGCGCGGAGCTGGCGAACTGCCTTGTCGTCGGCCTCGACCACGTCCACCAGCTTGCGACGCCACTGACGGTTGGTGCGGCCGAACCGAACGAGATCGGAGGCACGAAAGGTCAACCGGCGGTACCAAATCTCCTGAGCCTTGCGCTCGGCCTTGCGGTGAAGAGCCGCAAGATTCGACTCCGGGAAGGTGGCCAGCACGTCGATCACTGCGGTGAGCACGTCCTGCTTGTAGGCCAGCTCGTCGAGCACCAGTCGCTCGTACTCCGCCGCGTGGGCGGGCCGAACCTCAGCGGTTCCGTCGCCGACGTACGACCGGTGGATTTCGTCCGACCGCGCGTTGCTAAGACGTGCACCCGGCGTGTGGACGAGCTTCTCGATCTCGTCAGAGAGTTCCCGGTGATTGATTGGTCGCTCGCGGGTCGCCTTCGCCCATGCCACTTGGTAGTCGAGTCGGAAGGCGTTGACGGCTGGGCCGCCAGGTACGACGTGTCGGGCAAGCACCGTGCGCGCGTCGACGATGGGGGTGCGCAACTGGAACGTGCGGGCTCGATCTTCTTCTAGGAGGAACGAAACCGCGGTGCGCTGCACCTCGCGCAGGATCGGCGGGACTTCGGCTGGCTCGCCGTTGAAAGTGAGCGCGGGACGCCCCATCTCCTTGTCACGATGCCAGCGGAGCCTGCTCAGTTCGATGCCTGCCATGTTGTCGGCGATGGAGACGAGCAGGTCGGCTGTGCCCTTCTCGGGGACGACCATGTGAATCGGGTCGGGCGCGTCGGGATTCAGGCGGCGCGCTTCGGCGAGAGCGGCAGTGAACTCCTTGCCGAGGATTGTCATGAGTGATCGACGAGTGTCGGCACCCATCGGATTCGAGAAGGCCGTGGCTTTCCACTCAGTCGGCCCGTCGGCGGTGATCCGCTGGACAGCCACACCGTGGACGCCCAGCGCGGCGCTGTCCGACTTGGCGATCACCACGTTGACCGTGCCGGGCTTGCCGATCGGATCGATTCGGTACTGCCCCGTCCGCTCTGCCACGCCCTCGGTTGTGGCCACGATGAGGGCCTGCAGCGAGCGCTCGAGCGGTCCGATCTCACCCGTGCCGTCAACGAGCCCGACGGCGTGTGGGCGAACGTCTGCGGGAACGCCGAGCTCGATCAGCAGGGCCGTCGAGTCGGAGGAAGTTCGAAGCTCGCTTCGGCAGTACGAGAAGAGGGTGCAGGTGGAGCACGTGCTCGGGTTGAACGTCGCTTCGAGGTGTTCGACGAACTCGTCGATTTCGCTCGATGGGTCGTAAGTCTGTTGTTGCGCTTCGTCATGGCGCTCCGCAACACGGAGCCGGACCTCCTCGCGGTGGTCGCGAAGGTCCTCGACCAATGCCTCCGGCTGAAGGAAGGAGTTTCGTGGAACGGCGAGTACTCCCCACTGGTGCACGTCCATGCTCGGCGGCAGTTGAGTCCATGAAGCCGCCGACTCGGCGCCGAGCGCGATCTGCAGGAAACCCTTGAGCAGGCGGTTGTCGTCTATGCGCGACCGGACGCGCTCGTAGTCTTTGGCGTCGCCCATGATCAGCCAGCTGCCATCGATGTCGCCGCCTTGTTCGTGCGGCGCCTTTCGCGCGACAACGGCAAAGTCGGGGAGCGCCGGGGTCGCGCTGGCCTCCTCGAAACCGACGAAGGGGATGGCCAGCTGGTAGATCATCGTCGCGACGTTCCCTGAAACGGCGCGCTCGTGGGCGACGGCAAGGATCGCCGCCGTCTTGTCAACGTTGGTGCCTGCATGGACTATCGCCACCGACTCGGGCCGGGCCAAGTCGAGCCGTCCGACGGTCGTTGTCGCTACCTCGCTGGCGAATTTCTCGTCTCTGACGAGCTTCTCGAATGTGGCGGCGCGAAGCCACCTTGCCTCGGGGATCTTTCCCGAACTGTCGGCGAAGCCAATGTCAACGGCGAGTTTGCGCCGGGAACGACCCGTGATGATCGGGTCGGTCCCGCGGAAACGCGCGCAGGCGGCATGGGACGACGCCGCCACCGCGCTGGTTGCGCCTCCGGTTACTGTCGCCGCCACCCTCGACCCCGCTCTCGGTTCACTTGGTGAGTCGCCGGATGCAACCCCCGGTCAAGGACCCTAGTCAGACGGTCCGACAGTGTCTGGCCATTCGGTCGCAAAGGTCCTCGCAATGGTCGAGTTCCTGCGACTCCTGCGCGGAGTCAGGTCAAAGCCGATCGATCCAAGTGTCCTCATCGCGGTCGTCCCAGGCCGAAGCCCCCGACGGCTTCTTGGTCGGCGCCGGGCCCAACCGGTTCAGGACGCTGAGCGCCTCTTCCTGAGTGAGTGCTCGCAGCGACTCCACAGGCCGTCCGACTGAGGTCTCGATGGCCTCTTGACGCTCCGCCATTGTGGTCAATCCCCGGGCGTCGAGCGCCTTGCGGAGGAGGTCGATCTGCCAGTCAGCAGCGGAGGCCGGCCAGGTCGCCTGAGTCGGAGGGGCGGAAGGCTCGTCGTCACCGAATAGCGAGAGATCGTCAGACACGTGACGATCCTACGAAGCCGGGTGTGGGACGGTCAGCGACCGGGGTGGGGCGCCGATGAAGGAGTCTGGCGGCGCTGCGAAGGAGAACACCGATCGTGAGGCATCCAATCTTGATCGCGTCCCAGGCAAGGAGGAGCACGACGAGGTTGAGCCAACAGGGGCCTCCGGCACTGATGCCGAGTTGCATGCCTCGCATGGCCAACAGAAGTGCCGCCGCCAGGGCGGTGAGGCCCGCTGTCATCTTCCACGATGGAGGCGACCTCCGGACGTGGCGGATGAGGACGCTCGACGGGGCGTACACGGCCAGGTAACGCTGGAGGGCCGCGACTGCCATCAGGGCCGGGATTACGAGCAACAGCAACGTGGGGCTCCCTTCGGAGGTATCCCTCCAGACATACGCCTCGCGGGGCCAGCCTCTCGGACCGGAATTCCCTTCCTGTGGAGAACTGACCGCTGCGGGTGGCTATGGCGCGGACATGAGCGGCGGGACGGCAGTGACGGCTCGGCCGCGGTGGCTCTGGGCAACCAACTGCTCAGTGCGGCGTACTGCGTGGAGTGCACGGTCCCGATCAGCGCGCTGAGCGTCGGACTCCGCTCCCCCACCTATGGGGAGATTTGACGTGACCCGGTAGCGATCTCGGTAGGCGGCGATGGTCGCCAAGCATTCCACCCACTTCGCCTGCTCCGCGCGTTCAGGTTGGGTCACGCTGAACCGCCGAGTCCACGGTGGAAGCGGCTGCTTCACCCATCTCACCCACCAAGGCCTAATCTGCCGCAGGGTCGCGAGCCGCGATGACCTTCACCATGTTCGATACACCAGCATCGAACCGCAGGACGTGCCCCCGCCCGGCGGCCAACTCCTCGCTTCAGCCCGGTTGGTCGATCTACCCCCAGGATCCACGCCGGCGCATTGATGGTCCGCGTTCCGACAGCAGCTCAAGGTGCACGAAGAAATCGGCACTCCATACGGGGGCGAGTTTGGGATCACGGTCGAGCTTGGATCGGTTTGGGGTCGCCGCGGCATCGCCCCTGCGGTGAAGACGTTGCTCGACGGGTTCATAAGCGCCCTGCACGTCCACGACTTGTCGAGTCGTGAACACGTGGCGGCTGCTCTGGACGAAGTCGGCGACGGCGAGCGTCTGTGGGAGCTTCTCAACGATCCCGCAATGGCGATTCTGGGTCCACGACGCTTGGTCCGCCCTCACGGTAGGGGCATCGCATGGAACCCTGCCGACGAACGCTGCGGGTTCTTCCAGTTCACGAGGTCCGCGCAGGCCGATGCCGTGACCGTCAGGATCCACGCGTTGTCGCGCTGAAGTTCGGCGTCAGGTCTGCCCATTGAGTTGGAGCGCAGCTTGCAACGTTGGGGCGATGACCTCTGTGACATATGGAGCATTTGGTCGATCGCCCCACCTGATGTTCCCGTGAGCCGACGGGTGGGACAAGCGGCAAACGACAACCCGGCGCCCATCGAGGGTGGCCTCGTACAGGTGCTCCGTGTGCTCTCGTTCTGGGGCCAGAACCCCGGTCGCCCACTTGGCGACCTTGGTGCCCTGGAGGATCACGATCGTGGGCTCAAGTATCGACAGCGTGGCGGAGAAGTGGGTGCCGCAGTTGCGGGCCATGGTGCCGGTGGGTCGCCCTTGGCTACCTCCGGGCGGGCCAGCTGAGCAGAGCAGGCGGTTCACTAGGGCAAACGCGTCAAAGAGATGGAAGCGTCGACCCGTCGTGGGAAGCACGAACTCGCCCTCGTAGTCCGTACCGAGGCCGGTTCCCAAGAGCAGCCTCAGCGCGGTGGTCGTGCCTCTCATGTGGGGATTGCGTCCGGGGTATCCGTCCTGCGCGTAGTAGCGATGCGCCAACCCCGACCCGTTCAGGACCTGCTGATACCGCGTTTCCATAGTGACCCCGCTGAGGTACCTGGCCGCCGATGGACCCTTGGCGAGACCGGACTCTTGACCCACGACGGCGATGCGTAAGGGCGCTCCGTCAAGAGTCATGTCGAACCGGCGGCCGACGTGACTCATGATGCCTTCCCTGAAGGCATCGCCCTGGTGCCGCGAATTGCGGCACTGCTGGTAGCTCGGACAGATGAACTGGCCATCCGACAGGAGGCTGCCTTCGACGTACCTGCTTAGCCTCGCGATGCGACTTCTCGTTGCCGGGAGATCCACGCTGACCTGCCGGTCCCGCGGCTCAGGCACGGCGGCTACCGGCGGTCCTCGCAACCAATAGCGGGACGAGTCGATCTCTCCAGGTCGGTACGTGAATGTGCCCGCTCGACATGCCTCCGTGCGCGCACTGCTCGCGATACACGGACTCCTGCGTTTCCCGGCGAATGTCGACACCCGCCAGGTCTTCGATGAGGGTGACGAGCAGGTTCTCCACGCCGTCGTCGGTGGGCGGGACCGGCGTCTCGTCGAGAGCATCTCGAAGTTCCTGCCAGAGGTGCTGATCACCGCGCAGCCTCCACTGCTCGGGCTCGGGAATGAACAAGGACCCCATCCTCACGTCGTCAGACTACGGGAGCGGGCGGAGGCGATCGGGGGACGGAGAGCCCCGGTGCTTCGGTCAACGCACCTGATGGTCATGACCCTGATGCTGGTGACTTTCACGGACGTCGGCCCGAACTTCGGAGCCGTCGGCGGATCAGGCGAGCTCCGCACCATCGTCGGTGCCCTGCTGACCTACGGCCTGATCGTCGCCGTATTCGTGCTCGTCGTATCCGTGACGACGTGGGCCATCGCGTCGAGCTCTGGTAGCTGGAACACCGCCCAGAAGGCGAAGACCGGCTGCTTCGTCGCGATCGGCGGCGCGGCCCTTACCGGCGCCGCCCTCACCTGGGCCAACTGGCTGCTGGACATCGGCCCGCACCTCTAAGGCGTCCGCCCGTCCGACGTCAGGAGCCTCCGATGGACCTACTCACAGCAGCACTCCTGCTCCCCCTCGACATCTCGATCGATCCGAACTCCAACGGCCTGCCCGGGATCGGCCAACTCGAGAAGATCGTCGGAGCGTCGATGACGGTCGGGCTGATCCTCGCGGTACTCGCGCTGATCATCTCGGCCATCGTATGGGCGCTGGGAGCCAACTCGTCCAACCCACACCTCGCGGGTCGCGGCAAGCTCGGCGTTCTCGTAGCCCTGGGCGCCGCGATCGTCTGCGGCGCCTCGGTGACACTGGTGAACTTCTTCTGGAACGTCGGCCAGCAGGTCTGAGGAATCGGCATGGGTGTCTGCGACGTACCGGTAATCCACGAGGTCTGCAACGCCGCGGGCGACGCGGCCGGCGCGGTCATCACCGCGCCCTTCGACTGGCTTGCCCAGGGCATGGGCGGCGCGGCCGAGTGGATGTTCACGTCCGTCTGGAAGGTCATCGACACCACGACCTTCGTCGACGTGACCAGCGGGGAGTACACGAAGGTCTACAACATCATGTTCGGCGTCGGCGTCTTCGTGATGCTCGGGTTCTCATGCTCCAGGTCATCGGCGGCGTGATCCGCCGCGAACCGGCTGCACTGTCCAGAGCCGCGCTCGGGCTAGCCAAGTCGATCCTCGGCTCTTTCGTCGCACTCGCGTTGCTCGCGACCGCGCTCGAGATCACCGACCAACTCTGCATTGGCATCGTCAACGCCGCCGGCACCAACATGAACGAGATGGGCGACAAGGTCGCCGTACTCGCCGCCGGACTCGGTTCCATCAACCTCGCCGCCCCGGGAGCCGGCGCGATCCTGACGATCTTCCTCGCCAGCCTCGCCATCATCGGCGCCATGGTCGTGTGGATCAGTCTGCTGATCCGCAAGGCGCTGCTGTTGATCGCGATCGTGTTCGCGCCGATCGCACTCGCCGGATCGAGCTGGGACCACACCCGCTCGTGGCTGGCCCGGTGGGCGACGTTCGTGATCGCGATGATCCTGTCGAAGGTCGTCCTCATGGTGATCTTCCTACTCGCCACCGCCCAGGTCTCGGCGCCGATCGATGCCGACCTGGAGTCCGTTAGCCAGCCGATGGCGGGCGTCGTACTGATGCTGATGGCCGGGTTCGCGCCGTACCTGACCTACAAGGCCATCGCCTTCATGGGCTTCGACATGTACCACACGATGTCGGCCGAGCAGGAGGCCAAGTCGTCGCTCAACCGGCCGATGCCGATCCCGCTGTCTCGCCGCACCGGCAGCGAGCCGGCGAAGGTCCTGGGCGGGGGCGGCGCAGACGGTGGCGGCGGTACGACGTCCGGCGCCTCGCCTGCGGTCACGGGACCATCCACGGGCGGACCGTCAGGTGGAACCGGCGGCGGAGGCGCCGCAGCAGGTGGCGCCTCCGGATGTGCTGCGGCGGGCGGTGCAGTTGCCGCCGGAGTCGTGGTCGCGAATGAGGCAGCAGCGGCCGGTCCTCGGCTCGGCAACTTCGTCGCCGCCCAGGCGACCGGCCAGGCACAGGCACATGAGTCCGCCGCTCCTTCGACCATCCCACCCCCAGTCGCGGATTCGACGCTGGTCGACACCGCAGGGAAGAAGTGAGCGGCCGTGGCCACGACGACCCGCGAGCGGGAGCTGACCCCGATCAAGTTCTCGCGCCTGACGCGGCGCGGCGTCCTGCTGGGCCTCTCCGGGGCGCAACTCGTGATGGCCAGCCTCGCGTCGGGCACGTTGATCATCGGTCTGTACGTCGGCGCCGTGGTGATGACCTTCCCGATCATCCTGTTCTTCGTCATGCTGGCATTCGTTGGCGTCGGCGGGCGCAAACTCATCGAGTGGGCGCCGATCGGCGCGCGCTGGCTCTGGCGATCAGCGGGAGGTCAACTCCTGTATCGCCGTCGAGTCGTGAAGCCGCGTCCGGCCGGAACGCTGGCGCTGCCCGGCGATGCGGCTCGGCTGCGTCAATGGGTCGACCCCGAGACAGACGCCGTCATGGTCCACGACCCCCACGCTGCAACCCTGACCGCCATCGTCGGTGTCTCCCACCCCGCGTTCGTGCTGCTCGACCCAGCTGAGCAGGAGCGCCGAGTCGTCTCGTGGGGCCGCGTCCTCGCGACGGCATGCCGATCCGGACGAATCGCCTCCGTCCAGGTGATGGAGCGGACGCTGCCCGACTCCGGCAAGGGCCTGGCGGACTGGTGGGAGCAGCACGGCAGCCGTTCAGGATCGTGGGCGTCGACGACGTACGGCGAGCTCGTTGACCGCGCCGGCCCGGCGGGCGAGCGCCACGCGTCGACCGTCTCGATCTCCCTGGACATGAAAGTGGCCGGGCGAGCGATCCGGGCTGCCGGCGGCGGCAAGCGGGGGGCGGCCGCCGTACTCCGGCAGGAGATGGCGACCATGCTCGCCGCTCTCCGGTCCGCCGATCTCTCCCCCGGCGAGTGGCTCACGGCCGGGGATCTTGCGCTGATCCTCAGGTCGGCGTACGACCCTGCCGTGGCGGGCGCACTTGAGCGCCAGGGCGACATCGGGCGCGACCTCGCGACCGCGGGCCCTGTCGCGGTCACCGAATCGTGGGGCTCCTTGCGCAGCGACTCCGCGCACCACTGCGTGCTCTGGATCAGTGAGTGGCCACGATCCCTCGTCTACCCAGGATTCCTCGCGCCGCTGCTGCTGTCCTCGGGGATCCGGCGGACTTTCACGCTTCTCTACACACCGATGCGCACCGACCGCGCGGCCCGGGACATCCGCAAGAAGAAGACGGAGTACATCTCGGACGCCGCCCAGCGGCAGAAGATCGGGCAGATCGAAGACGCTCAGCAGACCGCCGAGTACCAGGACGTCCTCCAACAGGAGGCAGACCTGACGGCCGGCCACGGCGTGCTGCGGGCAACGGGCTTCATTTCGGTCAGCGCGAGCGATCCCGATGAGCTCGAGCGCGCCGTGGCAGCGATGGAGCAGGCGGCGATCCAGGCATCGTGCGAGACCCGCCGGCTCTGGGGGCAGCAGGCTCAGGGTTTCGCGCTGGCAGCACTCCCCCTGTGCCGACCCGTGTGACGCGACCGGCTCCGCTGATCACCTGCGGCACGGGTCCTGCCTGACTACGATCGGCCGTGTGACGGGCCCCGACGAGATGCTCACCCACAAGACCCGGGCGAACCATTTCAAGAGGCGGATCGCGATGGGGGGCCACCTCTGGCTGGACGAAGGAACGTCGCCCGCCCTGGTCTTTCGGGCGCATGGGTTCTTCCAACGGCGCTACGAGCTCCGCCTTCGACTCGCCGACATTCGTTCGTGCACCGGGTGGACGATCAACATGAAGGACGGGACGACCGAACGGTTCATTGTGGCGTCCGGTACTGGCCTTGCCGAAGCTCTGGCCGCGGCGCGCTCGCCACGTCGGCGCAATTCGAACATCTCGGATGACGATGGCTACGACAACCTCTCGAAGAAGCAGAGCGATCACTTGTGGTACGGCGATCACTCGGAGCTGAACTGGCGCGACAGAGAACAGGCGCAGGCCTGGGGCATGGATGCCGACACCTACGTGAGCAACTGGCTCGAGAACGACAAGGACTGATCGTTCGGTCGCGCTTCGGACACGTGGACCCATCCCAGAGAGCCGTTGGCGGATCGTTCACGAACCCTCACGGGAGGAAACGTTGCCGGAGGTCCGCCCAGCCGATCGCGCTCAGATGTTCCAGAGTCGCCCTCGGAACGTTGACGTCCCATGAATAGAACTCCTTGTGGAGCATCACGAGGTCGCCGCAGACTGCACGTTCGTCCTCGTCAAGGCAGACGCCGCGACTCAGCTTCGTGAACACGGTCCTTACGAAGCCGACCAGAAGGTCGGCAAGTTGGATGAAGGGCTCCTGCTTCGAGTCGCCGAGCTTCAGGCTGTCGACGGTGGGCATGCTGAAGAAGCGAATCTCGCCATTGATGACGAGCCAGTCACTGCCGTCGGACTCCCGGATCATGCCACGCACCAAGGCGAGAAGGTCATCGAACCGCACGATGTTGTCGTGGACGATGTCGATACGCACATCGCGGGGTCGGAGGAACTGCTCTAGCCGGTTCATCAGAGCGAACATCGAGTGCCCGAGCGTGGTCCGCATCCAGACATCTGCACCAAACTCACGCCCGATGGCGGCAAGCGACTCGGATCCGAAGTGTCTGAGCATTTCTGCGAGGGCGGCCCCGTTGTTCTCCTCGATGAAGTCGGCGAATTGCAGCGCGAGCTGTGCGAGGCGGGCGAGCTCTGGTTCTACACCGGCACGGAGCATGTCCGCGAACGCGGAGAGAAGCTCGGGAGCCGGCAAGAGGTGCTCCGCAAGGTCCTTCTTGACGTCGTACGCTGACGTGAACTCGATGGGGAGGAAGTGGTTGTACTCGGGATCAAAGAAGGTCTCCACCACCTTCGCGGCGAGGATGTAGTCCTTGTCCATCACGTGGAAGAAGGGCACGGCAGCGCTCCCGAGCATCGTCTGGAAGATGTCCCTGAACACAGCCGAGCCACCGTCACGTCTTGACAGCTGTTGCCACTTCAGCTCAGGAGCGTTGAGGCGGTGCCGCGCCCGCAGGCCGGAAAGGGCGGAGACCAGTGCCCCTTGGTGGGTGGATGGAACCATCCAGCCTCCGTGGACGAACACGGGCTGGTCACGATCACCCCAGTGGACGCCTGTATTGCCGCTCTCGTCGCAGTAGAAGGTGGCGCGCGTTTCGGTCTCCCGACTACCGACGGCAGCGCGAGCACGCTCCTGGACCGCTCGCTTAGCCGGATTACCTGACCTCCCCACAGCGAAAGCCTAGATCTACAGAGCGTGGCCGAGCTGCAAAAAGATGTTGCGGAGGCGCTTCTTCGGGCCTACCGCTGTGATGACCTGGCCGTTGCGGTCGACCACCTCGACGACCATGTTGAGGCCCTTCGCCGCCACCCGGACTGAGGCGATGTCGTCCTTGAAGACCTCGGCGAACCCAGAGAAGTTCCGGCCGATGAAGTGCAGCGCAAGCACGTCCTCTGTCGGGTAGTGGTTCAGCACCCATGTCCCGTCGGTCTTCGTGGAGGACCGCGAGGTCCGGAACTCGTCCCAGCCCCCGTCGATGAAGCCGCCTGCCGTCGAGATCAGCGCCGTGGGGTCGGAGTCCAGCGCGGGCTCGTAACGGATTCCGCCGATGAGCGTGTGTGTGCCCTCCGTGGCCCGACCCGGCCGATCATCAACATCATCGTGACCGGGGATCGTGACGCCATGGAGGCGGCCGCCAGGCCCCACATCTGAGGCGATGTGCTGGCCGACGTACTCGTAGAATCGTCTCACCGTGCCGCAGTCGTCCATGGAGTGTCCGGCCTTGAGCCAGCGCCCGGCCGCCTCTGCGCCCGCCACCTGGCTCGCGAGCTCTGCCAACTCGGGCGTAACGACATCACCTGGTTCACCGAGTTTCGAGGCCGACGCGAAGATCTCGGCGGCGACGGCACCTTCGTCGGGCAGCATCGCCATCACCCGCGCCCGCTCGCGTTCTTCACGCTTGGACATGTCTCTCTCCTGTTCTCAGTGGCCGGCACAACGTCATGGTCATGAAGGGACTCGTCGCTTCGATGTGCACGCGGGGAAGCGGTTGCACGCCATGAACGGGCCGTACTTGCCCTGCCGCAAGACCATCAGCCCCTTGCCGCAAACTGGGCAGGGGTCAGGCACGTCCCCTTGTGCGCCATCACCGAGGACGGTCACAACGCCATCGCTGAGCAGTTCGGTCACGAATTCCGACTCACGGCCGGTCCTGGCGATGAGGAGCACCGTCTCGCGCGCCCTCGTGAGCGCGACGTAAAAGAGACGTCGTTCTTCGGCGTGCGGAAAGTCGTCACCTTCGGGGAGCGCGAGTCGCAGCAGTGGATCGTCTTCCTTGGTGCTTGGAAAGGCACCCCGGGTGAGTCCAGGGATGATCACGTGATCTGCTTCAAGCCCCTTGGACGAGTGCACCGTTTGGAACGAGACATCCAGGCTCGGATAGCGGGTGCGCGGAACGAGTTCTCGCTCGTACCTGTAGCGCCCGAGGATCTTGACCGACGTGGTGGGTCCGTCCGCAGCGAGGCCCGATAACTCGCTCAGTCTTTGCGCAATCGCGTCGGTAACCCCTGTGTCGCTGTCCACAAGGGCGAGGGCGAGCGGGACAGCCTGAGTCCGGTCGGAGCGCACCTGCTTCTTCAATTGGTTTGGGTTCTTCATGGCGAAGTCGCCAGCGATGGTGCTGAGCTGCTGAGAGCAGCGGAAGGTCCGTTCAAGGCGCAGGATGTGTCCCGCCCCGAAGGCGTCTTCGAAGCTTGTCATTGCCGAAATGTCTGATCCTGCGAAGCGGTAGATCGATTGCCAGTCGTCTCCCACCGCGAAGAGGAAGTGGCCCGGGCGATTTACTAGCGCGCGGACGAGCCGGGCGCGCGAGTGGCTTGCGTCCTGGAACTCGTCGACGAGCACGACGCGATACGGCGACGTCCACCGGCCTGCCTCGACGAGGTCGGTTGCGTGGTTCAGCATGTCCTCGAAGTCGACCTCATTTGCATCCCTCAGGCGGCGGTCCCACTCCTGGCGGACCTCGTCGAAGAGGTCAAGGAAGAGAGTCTCGCGGAGGTCCGGTGTCCCGTTTCGTCCCGTTGTCACCCGGGCACGCAGGTCGGCAGCTCCAAGGCGGTTGCTCTTTGCGTGGGCCAGGAACGTACGGAAGAGGGTGCACATCTCCCGATCCGTGAGGAGCGGAGTTCCGGGGACTGGTCGGTCAGGGTCGAAGTCCGGTTCGATGCCATTGGCGCGGAGCTGTCGCTCAAGGTCACCAAAGAGACTGCCACTTGCCAGGTCCCTCGCTGCAGTTTCGATCAAGATCGTCCGGTTGTCAGAGTGGAGGCTCTTCTTCCAAGCGCTGGACTGGAGGTACCCCTCGAAGCCCGGCGGCTCCGCCTGGCCAGGCACCAAGGCCCAGTGCTCGTGGTAGACGCCCACTGACGGATAGAAGAAGTCGGGTCGGTATTGCGAGTGCTGGGCGTCTGCGACATCGACTTCGTACGGACGCTCATATTCGAACTCGATGCCGGACTTGATGAGCCAGTTCGCGATAGCCCGTTCGCCGGCACTCTTCATCACCTCGAGGTTCAGATCACGGAAGCCACTCCTCCGCTTCACGGGATCCCACGCGTCGGGCTCGGGTTCCGCGTCACCCGTCACCGGAACGCCCAGCACGTTCTGGAACAGAGACCATCTGGCCGCGAACTCCGGCGATGAACGTCGTAAGGCGCGCACGACGTCCGCGATCAAGGGAACTCCGTTGTCGGAGTCCAAGCCCGGTGCGAGACGCGGCTTCGCTCCGGTCGCCTCTCCGATGACCCTCAACCCGAAGGCATGGAAGGTCGTGGCGCGGAGGCCGTCAGCCGAGATGTTGGCGTTCGCGAGTCGAGCGTCACAGCGCTGGCCGAGCTCATCAGCCGCAGCCTTGTTAAAGGCCAGGAGCAAGATCTCGTCAGCCTCGGCGAGGTTCTTTCGGATCGTCCACCCGGCCTTGGCGACCATCGTGGAGGTCTTGCCAGAACCTGCCGAGGCGACGAGCTGCACTCGATTGTCAAAGCAGATGACTGCCCGAGCCTGCTCCTCATTGAGGGGCGTCTTCTCGATCCGGTCAAAGAACGCTCGTTCGTCGATGAGCTCGACGTCTACGAGGGCCTCGTTTTGGGCTGCGACGTGGGCGTGGACGGACCAGTCTGCGTCGAGAACGTGCAGCGCCTTGCGCTCCCGCTCATCTGCTCGGTCAGCCATCAAGCGGCGCTGCGCGGCACTAAGCAGATGAGTCGAGCGCAGATGAGCGAGTCTGTCTTCCCACTCGACGATGAACTCTTCGGGGAGCCAATGCCGGTTGTCCCAGTTCGTGCGGGTAGCTGCCTGGAATCCGGTCCACCAGCCAACCAGCGCTTCGAGCACCGGCTGAAGGTCGAGTGCTTCCTCGTACTCCCTGACCTGCTGACCGACGCACGCGCGGAACTCTGACAGGGCACGCTTTGAAAGGCCCGGGAGTGCGCTCAAAATGCCAAGTTCAGGCGCAGACATCCGCGCCCAGATCGACCCGATCTCGAAGTTGAGCTTCTCGTGTTCGGCGACATGCACAGTCGACAACCCCGACGGCGTCATGACGCTGATGTGCTGGTCAGTGATACCAAGCGTCCAGTACGGCGCCCGACCGAGATGCCGAGCCCAGAACGATGGGGACCACGAGTTCGCCTGCCGCCCGCCGATCACACCCATCCCCTCCCTGAAGGCCGCCGGCACCCTTCCCTCCGCCGATCACCTGAAGACTGGCAGAGCCGTCCGACAGATGTACCGAAATGCGTACAGGGACTCACGTCGAGTCGTTCTCCGAGGAGGAACCGCCCCCCGCACCCGGCCCCGGCGCGGTCCGGACGCGCAACCGGGCCAATCGGGTGAACGGTGCTGCTCTGCGTGCAAGCGACCCTGACGGGCTCGCTTGACGGCTGAAGGAGAGGACGATGGCCAGGCAGAAGTTGATGGTCGGCACCTACGGTGAGATCAGTTGCTTCAAGTTGAAGAGCGGCACGTGGCATGCCCGCGCCCGATGCTGCGATGTCGACGGTGTCGTGCGTCAGTACCGCAAGAACGGCGAGACCAAGAACAAGGCGAGGGCCAACCTCAAGGCGTTCTTCGTCGAGCACACCGGAACCTTCGGCGATGGTGCTCTCGCACCCGATAACACGGTTCAGGATCTTCTCGACCTCTGGTTCGAGAAGATGGAGAAGGCCGAAGGCGGTCCCAGCGCGGAAACCCTGGGGTACTACCGCTCCCACGTCCGCTGGGTCCTGGACAGGGACAAGACCGAGCAGCCGCTCGGCGCCTACCAACTGCGGCACGTTCGACCGGTGATCATCCAGGCCGCGCTAGACAGCGCTGGCGTCTCTCCCGACCTGCGCAAACGCATTCGCAGCGTTCTCGTGCGCGCGTTCAACATGGCGATCTTCCACGAGGCCATCAACGGCAACCCGGCCACGGCCGTCCCCTCGGTCCCTGTGCCACGTAACAAGAAGAAGCCTGTTCCCGTGAAGGACCTGGACGCCGTCCGCGTCGCAATCCGCGAGTGGGCCAGCGCCGAGAAGCGGAACGGTCCGAAGAGCGTCGATCTGCCCGACATCGTCGAAATGCTCATCGCCACCGGCATGCGCATCGGCGAACTGCTCGCCCTTCGATGGTCCGACATCGAGCTGACGCCGCCGCCCGAACGGCGGGACCACGAGGGGTGGTTCCCGTGGCTGATGGTGAACGGCCAGATCACCTCGAAAGGCAAGCGGGTCGACTACGGCAAGACCCACGCCGCGATCCGTCCCATCGCGCTCCCGGACTGGGCTGCGGCGCTGCTACGCCGGCGCAAGGTTGCGCAGACACCCAACGACCTCGACGCGGTGTTCATCACCCGCAACGGCACCTGGCACTTCCCCACCATCGTCCAGGGTCGGCTGCGCCACATTCGCCTACTCGATGACTACGCCGACCTTGCCGCGCTCCAGGATGTCTCGCCCCACTCCTTCCGCCGAACCGTGGCAACCGAGATCGACGAGGTCTACGACGCCGAGGCCGCAATGAACCAGCTGGGCCACACTTCCAAGGCGGTCACAGAGCGGCACTACATCAACCGACGGCTCGTCGTGCCCGACTACCGGGCCGCCACCGACCGCCTTGCTCCCGGCCCCGAGACGAGCGATGGGCCGACTCCCGGGCTCTGAGAGGCCTTCGGCGGACCGAAGTGGCTCTCCGGTCCGTAGACGCGCCCTGAGCCGTCTACGGACCGTTCTGCGCGTCCCCAGCCCATCACGACGGCCAGTCACGGCGGCGCGATCGAGGCCTCAGAAGCCGAGCCGCGATCTCAAAGTGAGCCCAAAGTGAGCCTTAAGGCCGGTTTTGCGAGGTCAACCCTGACAGCCCGGATCGCATCACCGCAGGTCAGAGCCGGTTTTCGTCAGCAGGGCCACGCACTCGACGTGGTGCGTCATCGGGAACAGGTCGAACGCCCGGATGGCGGTGAGCTCGTAGCCGTGCTCGGCGAAGATCGCCACGTCGCGGCCGAGCGCGGCGGGGTCGCAGGCGACGTACGCCACCGCGCGGGGGCGGCGGTCGACGACCTGCTCGACGACGGCGCGCTTGGCTCCCTCGCGCGGCGGGTCGAGGACGACGAGGTCGAACGGCTCGTCGTACCCCTCGCGCAGCACCTGGTCGGTCGGACCGCACTCCACGACCGCGGGCTTCAGCGCGGCGAGGTTGCCGCGCGCGTGCTGACAGGCCGTGCGATCGGCCTCGACGGCGACGACACGGGCGCCGGTGGCCGCACCGACGAAGCGGGCGAAGAGCCCGACGCCGGCGTAGAGGTCGAGCGCACGCTCCCCCGGCGCCGGTGCGAGCAGGTCCAGCACCGTCTCGACCAGGACCCGCGGAGCCTCGGGGTGCACCTGCCAGAAGCCGTCGCCGGCGACCGTGAACGGGTACGTCGACCCTGCCGCCGTGACCTCGTGGGTGACCGGGTCTCGTGACGGGCGCTGGGCGCCCTCCTCGACCAGCGACTCGCGGGGGCCGGCGCCGTCGGCGGCGATCAGGCAGTCGTCGACCGGGACGAGCGTGTGGGACCGGTGTGCGCGCATCGCGGGACGTCCGTCCGGGAGCGCGGCGTAGCGCTGGCGGGTGCGCCAGCGCAGGCCGTCGTCGGGGCGGCCGGGCACCGGCACGGCCGCGACGTGCAGCCCGTCGACGAGCGGCGAGGCTGCGTCGAGGCGTCCGAGCCGGACCAGCTGCTCGCGCACGACGGACGTCTTGAGGTCGCGCTGCGCGGGCACGGCGACGTGCTGGAAGTCGCAGCCGCCGCACAGCCCCGGGCCCGACAGCGGACAGGGCGGCACGACCCGGTCGGGCGAGGACGTGAGCACCTCGACGGCGTCGCCACGCCAGAACCGGTCACCCTCGGTGCCCTCGGTGATCTCGAGGACGACCCGTTCGCCGGGCAGCGCGTGGCGCACGAACACCACCCGCGCCTCCGGCTCCGGCAGTCGTACGACGCAGTGGCCGCCGTGCGCGACCAGACCGACCTCGGCCTCGAAGCGCTCACCGACGCGGGAGCGCCCCCGGGCCCGGCGCGGGCGGTTGGTGCGGCTCACGAGTCACCGGGACGGCGGGTCCCGCGCGAGGACGCCCGCCCACGACGCAGGTCGCCGGCCAGGACCCGGCCCTCGTTGGCCTTCTCCCGCTCCTGGGCGGCCTGCGACGAGCGCAGCTGGTAGGGCACGGAGATGACCATGACGCCGGGCGTGAAGAGCAGCCGGCCCTTGAGCCGCAGCGCGGTCTGGTTGTGCAGCAGCTGCTCCCACCAGCGGCCGACGACGTACTCCGGGATGTAGACCGCGACGACACCACGGGGGTTCGCGTTGCGGATCTCCTGGGTGTACTCCACGATCGGCCGCACGACCTCGCGGTAGGGCGAGTGCAGGACCTTGAGCGGGATGTCGAGGTGCCGGTCGTCCCACTCCTCCAGCAGCCGGTTGGTCGCCTTGGCGTCGATGCTGACGTAGATCGCCTCGAGGACGTTGGGGCGCGTGGCCCGGGCGAAGGCGAGGGCGCGCAGCGTCGGCTTGTGCAGCTTGGACGCCAGCACGATCGCGTGGACGCGGGTCGGCATGACCTTGTCCTGCTCGTCGGCGGCGAGCTCGAGCTCGACCCGGGCGTAGTGGCGACCGATCGCCTTCATCAGGACGAAGAAGAACACCATCGCCAGGATCGTGATCCAGGCGCCGTGGAGGAACTTGGTGATCAGCACGATGACCAGGACCACGGCGGTCATGCCGAGGCCGAAGGTGTTGATCGCGCGCGAGCGCAGCATCCGGCGTCGGGCGGCGGGGTCCTTCTCGGTCCGCAGGTGGCGCGTCCAGTGGCGGATCATGCCGAGCTGGCTCAGGTTGAACGAGACGAAGACACCGACGATGTAGAGCTGGATCAGCTTGGTGGTCTCGGCGTCGAAGATCCAGATCAGCAGGATCGACATCGCGGCGAGGAAGACGATGCCGTTGCTGTAGGCCAGGCGGTCGCCGCGCGAGCCGAGTGACCTCGGCGCGAGGCCGTCCTGGGCGAGGATCGAGCCGAGCACCGGGAAGCCGTTGAAGGCCGTGTTGGCGGCCAGCACGAGGATGATGCCGGTCACCGTGAGGACGAAGTAGAAGCCCGGCGAGAAGTGGTCGAAGACCCCCGCGGCGATCTGGGCGATCACCGGGTGCTGCTCGTAGCTGTCCGGCACGGCCCCGCCCGCCGCCGTACGCAGGCGGTCGAGCTCGTGCGGGTCGACGTAGCGGATCGCCATCTGCTTGGCCAGGACGATCACGCTCATCATCATCGTGATCGCGATCAGGCCGAGCAGGAGGAGCGTCGTGGCGGCGTTGCGGCTCTTGGGCTTGCGGAACGCGGGCACGCCGTTGGAGATCGCCTCGACACCGGTCAGGGCGGCGCAGCCGGACGAGAACGCGCGGGCGAGCAGGAACATCAGCCCGACCTGGGTCAGCGGCTCCTCCCAGCCGGGCTGCGGCTGGATGACGAGGTCGGCGCTCTCGGCCTGCGGCAGGTCCCCGGCCAGCAGGCGCAGCAGGCCGTAGGCGCACATCCCGAGGATGGCGAACATGAAGAGGTACGTCGGGACCGCGAAGAACGAGCCGGACTCGCGCACCCCGCGCAGGTTCACCGCGGTGAGCAGGACCACCGCGACGATCGCCACCGTCGCCTCGTGCCCGATCAACGGGTTGATCGCGCCGGCGGCGTACTGGGCGGCGGACGAGATCGACACCGCGACGGTGAGGACGTAGTCGACCAGGAGCGCGCTCGCGACGGTGACGCCGGCGTTGCGGCCGAGGTTGACCGTGGCGACCTCGTAGTCGCCACCGCCCGACGGGTAGGCGTGCACGGTCTGGCGATAGCTCGCCACGACCGTGAGCATCACGAGGGCGACGACGATGCCGATCTTCCAGGACCAGACGTAGCTCGAGGCCCCGGCCACGGCCAGCATGATGAAGATCTCGTCCGGCGCGTAGGCCACCGACGACAACGCGTCGCTGGCGAACACCGGGAGGGCGATCCGCTTGGGCAGAAGGGTCTCGCCGAGCTGGCTGCTGCGGAGCTTGCGCCCCAGCAGGATCCTCTTCGAGACGTCGCCGACACTCACAGGCGGGAAGCCTAGACCCGGCCACGCCATATTCCACGCTGGGATACGGTTCTGGAGTGCACGTCGTGATCATGGGTTGTGGCCGCGTCGGTTCGACGCTTGCCCGCAGCCTCGAGGACCGCAACCACACCGTGTCGATCATCGACAGCGAGCCCGACTCGTTCCGTCGCCTGGGACCAGAGTTCAACGGCGACAAGATCACCGGCTACGGCTTCGACCAGCAGGTGCTGGAGAAGGCCGGGATCCGGCGGGCCGACGCCTTCGCCGCGGTGTCGAGCGGTGACAACTCCAACATCATCGCGGCGCGCGTCGCGCGCGAGACGTTCGGCCTCCAGCAGGTCGTCGCCCGCATCTACGACCCCGGTCGCGCCGAGGTCTACCAGCGCCTCGGCATCACCACCGTCGCGACGGTCAAGTGGACCTCCGACCAGATCCTGCGGCGCATCCTGCCTGCGGGCGCCGAGCCGGACTTCCGCGACCCGTCCGGCACCATCCGGGTCGACCACGTGCCGATCCCGGAGGCCTGGATCGGCAACCGCACGGTCGAGTTCCAGATGCAGTCGCGCTGCCGGATCGCGTGGATCGACCGGCTCGGGGAGGGCATGCTGCCGACCCGCGAGAGCGTGCTCCAGGAGGGCGACATGCTGCACCTGGTGATGCGTGAGGAGCACGCCGCCCACGCCTACGCCGTGCTCGAGGCCGGCCCCGAAGCCGACTGAACACCCTTCCCCGAACTGAGCCAGGAGCACTGCAGACATGCGCGTCGCCATCGCCGGAGCCGGAGCCGTGGGTCGTTCGATCGCCCGCGAGCTGATCGAGAACGGCCACCAGGTCCTGCTCATCGACAAGAGCCCGTCGTCGATCCGTCCCGAGCGCGTCCCGAACGCCGAGTGGCTGCTCGCGGACTCGTGCGAGCTCTCCTCGCTCGCCGAGGCCCAGCTCGGGAAGTGCGACGTGGTGATCGCCGCGACCGGTGACGACAAGGCCAACCTGGTGACGTCGCTGCTCGCGAAGACCGAGTTCGGGGTGCCCCGAACCGTCGGCCGGGTCAACCACCCGAACAACGAGTGGCTCTTCACCGAGGCCTGGGGCGTCGACGTCAACGTCTCGACCCCGCGCATCATGTCGGCACTGGTCGAGGAGGCCGTCTCCATCGGCGACCTCGTCCGGCTGTTCACCTTCCGCCAGGGCAACGCCAACCTGGTCGAGATCACGCTGTCGCCCGACTCCCCCTACGTCGGTACGCCGGCCGGGCTGGTGCCGTTCCCGGAGAACTGCGCCCTGGTCACGATCCTGCGCGACGGGCAGGTCTACACGCCCGAGGCCGAGCAGCCGCTCGAGTCGGGTGACGAGCTGCTCTTCGTGGTGCCGGCCGAGGTCGAGTCCGCCCTCGAGCACCTGCTCTCGCCCGGGCACCACCCGGGCTGAGTCAGGCCGGGGCGGCGTCCGGTTCGACCGGCGTCCGGTTGCGCGACAGCAGCCACACCATCGCGCCCAGTGCCGCGAGCTGGAGCGGCCAGCCGAGCACGATCTTGAGCACGCCGAGCGCGGCCACGGCCGTGTCGGGGTCCATCCCGCCGTTCCCGCCGGCGATCCAGATCGGCGCCTGGATCGCGACGCGGAGGATGCAGGGCGCCACGAGCAGCCAGGTGAGGCGGCTGCAGAGCCTCACGACCTGCTTGTCGGAGTGCCAGGCCGTCGGGTCGCCGGTGATGCTGCCGACCATGAAGCCCACCAGCGGCCAGCCGATGAGGCACGTGAACGCCAGCACGACGGCGTACCCGCCGTTGTAGAGCAGGCCGGGCAGGAAGTAGGCGAGCGCCTGCTCCTGCTCCGATCCCCCGGACGCAGCGGACCGGTGCACGAAGTACCAGCCGATCCCGATGCCGAAGAGCGCATTGAGGACGAACTGGACGGTCGAGCGCTGGACGAGCCGGATCGCGAGGAGGACCAGGGCGGCGCCGATGCTGACGTAGAGCGCGAGCTGCAGGTCGCGCATCGACAGCCAGGTCGCGGTGAAGAGGATCGTCGGCACGGCCGCCTCGGCCATGCCGCGCCGCCCGCCGAGCGCCTTGGAGAGCTGCTGGCGCACGGCCGCCTCGACCGACTCGGTGCTGGTCACGGCCTGCTGCCCGGTCTGCTGCCCGGTCTGCTGCCCCGTCGCGTCGGCCTGCGCCGCCTCGTCGGTCACGGGCGCAGCTCGTAGCGCGGGTTGAACATCAGGGGTACGTCGCCCTGCCGTCCGATGCAGCCGGTGACCGTGACGTTGCGGCCGGGGTCGACGCCGGTGATGCGCCGGCGGCCGAGCCACACGACGGTGATCTTGCCGGAACCGTCGTCGAGCTCGGCCTCGAGGGCCGGGACCCCACCACGCGGGCGGAGCGTGACGGTGCGCAGGACTCCGCTGACCGTGACCAGCTCGCGCTCGGGGGCGTCGGCGATCGCCAGCGTCTCCCCCTCGATGAACCGGTGGGACTCACGCAGGTCGCGCTGGTTCTGGTCGGAGCTGTCGGCCCACTTGGACAGTGCCTGGCGCAGGCGGCTCTTCTCGGCCACGGGGGTCACCTCACCCGGCGGGCGTCGTCCGGCAGGCGCACGGGCAGGGGCTCGCCGACCGGCATCGCGCCTTCGCCACGGCGTACGACGACCTGCGCGAGCGCGTCCTCCCACTCGGTCGTCTGCTCCGGCTCGAGTGCCGGGCGGCCGAGGAACGAGGCGCGCAGCATCCAGCGGTCACCGTTGATGCCGAGGATCCGGGACGGCTGCACCGCCTCGGTGCCGTCGGGTCGCTTGACCGGCATCTGGCAGACCAGCTCGGTGCCCCATCGGCCCTCGCGCTCGGTGGCCTGGCCGCCTCGGCGGACCATGTCCTCGGCGATCTGCGGGCGCACGTCCGACCAGAGGTCGCCGTTGCGCGGGGCGGCGAACGCCTGGAACTCGAGGGCCCCGTCGGAGCCGGCGAGCATCACCGAGCGGACCTGCCCGCTCTGCTCGTCGACCTGGAGGCGCAGCTCGCGGTCGGCGATCGCGGGGACGAGCACGGAGCCGAGGTCGGCCCGGTCGATGCCGTCGTCCTCGACCTGGGAGAAGTCGAAGGGTCCCGTGGCGGGGTCGGCGGGCTCGACGCTCGTGGCGGCTGCCTCGTCGGTCGGGCTGGCGTCTGCCTTGCGGCGGAACTTCACGTGAGCATCTCCTTGTCAGCGAACCGGGTCATGGGCGCGAACCGGTACCCGTAGAACCGTAGCCCCCGGCACCGCGAACGGACTCCGGCAGCACCCCCACCTCGACGAACCGGGCACGCTCGAAGCGCTGGACGACGAGCTGGGCGATCCGGTCGCCCCGCTTGAGGTCGACGGCCTCCGCCGGGTCGTGGTTGATGAGCATCACCTTGATCTCGCCGCGGTAGCCGGCGTCGACCGTGCCCGGGGTGTTGACGATGGACAGGCCGTGACGGGCGGCGAGGCCCGATCGCGGGTGCACGAGGGCGACGTACCCGTCCGGCAGCGCGATCGAGAGGCCCGTCGGCACGAGTGCCCGCTCGCCGGGCGCGAGGGTGAGGTCGACCGTCGTGTGCAGGTCGGCGCCCGCGTCGCCCGGGTGGGCGTACGACGGCAAGGGGAGGTCGGGGTCGAGGCGGACGACGGCGATGTCGAGGTCGTGGTCGGGCACGAGGACTGAATCTATAGGCTCTGCGCCGTGGACTACGCCGAACGCCTCTCCGTTCCGCTGCGCTGGTGGGTGCAGGGATCGATGATGGTGGCGTCCGTCTGGCTGGCCGTCCTCGTCGCGACGCCCGACAACGAGGTCATCGCCTGGCTCGTGACCGCGCTGGCGTTCGCGGTGATGGTCGTGCTGTTCGTGAGGTACGGCGGCGTCCGGGTGTCCGTCGACCGCTCCACCTTCCACGCGGGACGGGCGCACATCGCGCTCGAGCACGTCGGTTCCGTGACGGCCCTCGACGCGGAGGGTGTACGTCGGCAGGCCGGCGTGGACGCCGACGCCCGGGCGTACCTCCTGCTGCGCCCCTACCTCAAGCGCGGCGTGAAGGTCGAGATCACCGACCCGGCCGACCCGGCGCCGTACTGGCTGGTCAGCTGCCGCCGCCCCGACCTCGTCGTCTCAGCCCTAGAGGCGGCGCGGACGCGCTGACGCGCTGGGTAGGGTGGCTACATGGCCAAGAAGAGCTCCGCGGAGTCGAACAGCAAGATGTACTCGGTGTTGTCGCTGGTCGCCGCCCTCGGCGCAGCAACCGTGGTCAAGAAGGCCCTGAACACCTCGTGGCGTGCCGCGACGGGCAAGAACCCGCCGGCCAACCCCGCCGACCCCGACGTCAGCATCGGCGAGGCCGTCATGTGGGCGACCCTCAGCGGCACCCTGATCGGCGTCGCCCGGATGCTGGCCACCCGCCGCGCCGCGCACTACTACGCCCGCTCCACCGGCCACCTCCCCGGCCAGCTGAAGAAGGACGGCCAGGACGCCTCGAGGGCGCCCGCTCACACCTGAGCGCCCTGCGGCTCCACGCCCACCGCTCTGTCCGGGGACCCGGTCCCCGCACGGCTGGTTCTCGTCCGCTTGCCGATGAGTCTCTGAGCGACTCAAGGCCGAAGTTCGCCGTCGCCCCCGCACACGCCGCCCGCCACTTGCCGATGAGTCTCTGACCGACTCATCGGCAAGCGCGCAGCGGGGCGGGTGCCGGAAGGGTCGGCCGGCCGCCCGATAGCGCCGGATCGTTGGCCATCAATCATCCACAGGTCCTTCTGTGAGGCGTTCGCGAGCCTGGCTGTGGAGGGCGGCCGACGGTCGTCGGTGGGCTGCCTTGTCATGGGTCGTACGACGACCACGACGGGGCAGGAGCAGACAGATGGGCGACGACGACGAGATGGCGGGTGCCGGTGACGGCGGCACGAGCGCCGGGGGCCTCGGACCGGGTCCAAGTCCCGACCCGGCGACGTGGGGCTCGATGGCCAACTGGACCGAGGCCGAGCGGGAGTGCTGGTTCATGGGCCCGTTCGGCGGTGGCATGCCCGGGTTGGTCCGTCGGATCAGACGGATCCTCGACGTGTCCCAGCGGGGGCTGGCTGCGCTCCTCGGCGTCTCACAGTCCGTGGTCGCGAGGTGGGAGACCGGGCGCACCAGCCCACGTGCCAGCGCGGTCGAGAGGCTGCTGGGGATGGCGAAGGTCCGGGCCACGCTGCACGACGAGGAGAGCGGGGAGGAGGTCACGCCGATGCGGGCGGACGGGGCGAGGAAGCACGGCGGCAGCAGGTTCCCGGCGCACACCGACCTCCGGGTCACCGGCTGGTGGATACCGCGCGAGCTGAGATCGATGACGAGTGTCGAGTACTTCTCGAGCAGGGACCGTTCACGGGAGCGGCGCGACCCCGCCATCCACTACCGCACCGGTCGCCGCGCCAAGTGGGTCGAACGGCTCGTCCGGGGCGTCCCGGACGATCACCCGGCCCTCCACCAGCTCGTGGCCGAGGCGGAGCACCTCGACGAGGTCCGCGAGGCACGCAGGCACCCCGAGCGCGCGGCCTAGAGGTGCCGACACGTCACAGCGCCCGCCCTCGAGGAGGACGAGCGCTGTCGCGTTCGAGGTGGTGCAGGCTCAGATGCAGTCGCGGCAGATGAGCTTCTTCTCATCGGCCAGCTGCGACCGGTGGTGCACCAGGAAGCAGCTCATGCACGTGAACTCGTCGTCCTGCCGCGGCATGACCTCCACCGCAAGCTCTTCGTGCGAGAGGTCGGCACCGGGAAGCTCGAACGACTCGGCCGCCTCGGTCTCGTCCTCGTCTACCTTGCCCGAGTTCTTGTCGTGGCGGCGGGCCTTGAGCTCCTCGATGCTCTCCTCGCTCTGGTCCTCCTCGGACTTGCGCGGTGCGTCGTAGTCGGTAGCCATCGAATCCCTCTCCCCATGCTGTGGTCCACCCCCGCCGGATCACGGCGTGGGCACGACCTGTTGTGCTCGTCGTCGGCGCCAGATTGTGCACCATGAACCGGCTCCGTGGTGAGCCGGTCCGCGACGTGTCGCATGAACAGTGGGTGCCGTCTCACTATTCCCTCGACGAGGAGGTGGTTCCGACCACCTGTTCGGGCGGCTTCAGCGGGCGAGGAAGCCCGTCTCCCGGAGCACCTCGACGAAGTCGTCCCACCCGTCCGCGGGAGTGGCGACCACCACGCTCCGGCCGGGCCACTCGTCGAGGTCCATCGTCCCGGGGAACACGTCGAGCCGGCCCCCCGCCTCACGCAGGACGACCGCCGCCGCGGACCAGTCCCAGGGCAGCGGGCCCTCCTCGACGTACGCGTCCCCGGAGCCGTCCGCGACGTGGCAGATGTCCAGCGAGCTCGAGCCGATCCGGCGGATGTCGCGGACCTTCGGGAGCAACGAGGCGAGGCACGACGCCTGGTGGGCGCGCACCTCGGGCCGGTAGCCGAACCCGGTGTGGACCAGTCGCTGCCCGACCGGCGGGCTCGGCCGCACCGAGATCGGCTTGCCGTCCCGGGTCGCGCCGTGCCCGACGGCAGCGGCGTACACCACGTCGACGCCGATGCCGACCACCGCACCGGCGACCAGGGAGCCGTCCAGCTCGGCCGCGACGGAGACCGAGCAGTCACGCAGTCCGTAGAGGTAGTTCACGGTCCCGTCGATCGGGTCCACGATCCACCGGACACCACTGGTGCCCTCGTGGTCGTCGCCCTCCTCGCCGAGGATCGCGTCGTCGGGGCGCACCTCGAGCAGCCGGCTCCGCAGCAGCTCCTCGACCGCCCGGTCGGCGCGGGTCACGACGTCGGTCGCGCTGGACTTGGTGTCCGCGACATCCACGCCTTCGTCCCGCATCCGACGCGCCAGGGTCGCCGCCTCGCGACCGACCGTGAGCGCGACGTCGCGCAGGGCGGCGTAGTCCTCGCTCACGAGTCCGCCCCGCACAGCGCCGGGCGCGCGCCCTTGGGGTTCGGGCAGCAGCCCACTCCGCACCGGTCCGGACCGGCAGGCATCGAGCCCACGGCCGGGCGTTCGGGTGACTCCCCCCGCTCGGCGGCGGCCCGCTCCAGCACCAGCTCACGCACCATCGCCACGAACCTCTCGTCGACCCCGGCCGTCGCGGCGCGGACCGCCTGGATGCCGAGGCGAGACGCGGTCGCCATCGCCTCGGTGTCGAGGTCGTAGATGACCTCCATGTGGTCCGAGACGAACCCGATCGGGACCATCACCACCTGCGCGACGCCGTCGGTCGCGAGCTCCTCGAGGTGGTCGTTCACGTCGGGCTCGAGCCACGGCGTCGACGGCGCGCCCGAGCGGGAGCAGTAGACGAGGTCGTGGCGGTGGGCTCGCCCGGTCGCCTCGCGCACCCGCCGGGCCACCTCGTCGACCGCGCTGCGGTGCTGGGTGACGTACGCCGGACGCGGCTGGCCGGCCGGGTCCTCCGAGCCGCTGGTGTCGTTCATCTCGGTCGGGATCGAGTGGGTCACGAAGACCAGTCGGGCCGCGTCGCCACCGCCCGGCAGCTCGGCCAGCGACGCCAGGACGGCGTCGACCGCCGGCTCGAGGAAGCCCGGGTGGTTGTAGTACTGGCGCAACCGGTCGAGCACCGGCGCCCCCGGCACCTCGGCGACCGCGTCGGCGAGGTTCTCGCGGTACTGCCGGCACGACGACCACGACGAGTACGCCGAGGTGGTGAAGACCGCCGCCCGCCTCACTCCGGCGGCCGTCATCTCGGCGAGCGTGTCGGCGAGGTACGGGTCCCAGTTGCGGTTGCCGAAGTAGACCGGCAGATCGATGCCGTGGTCGGCGAAGTCCTTCTCGAGCGCCGCGATCAGCGCCCGGTTCTGGTCGTTGATCGGGCTCTTGCCGCCGAAGAGGAAGTAGTGCTCCCCCACCTGCGCCAGCCGCTCGCGCGGGATCCCCCTCCCGCGGGTGACGTTCTCGAGGAACGGCACCACGTCGTCGGGCTTCTCGGGGCCTCCGAAGGAGAGGACCAGGAGGGCGTCGTACGGCGACACGTCGGGGAGACCCGCGGAGTTCATGTCGCCAGCGTAGACACGGCACGCGATCCTCTAGCGTGCGGGCATGAGCAGCCCCGTGCACGGCCACCTCTGGCGCAACTGGTCCGGCCTCGAGGAGGCGGTCCCCCGCCACGTCGAGACCCCGACGTCGGTCGAGGCGGTCCTCGACGTCGTACGCCGGACCCGCGAGCGCGGGACGACGGTGAAGATGACCGGGACCGGGCACAGCTTCACCGGGATCGCCGCGCCCGAGCACACGCTGCTGCGCCCTGAAGGGCTCTCCGGGATCCTCGCCGTCGACCGCGAGGCGATGACCGTGACTGCCCGCGCGGGCACCCCGCTCAAGGACCTGAACCTCGCCCTCGAAGGACTGGGGCTGAGCCTGCACAACATGGGCGACATCGCCGAGCAGACCCTCGCCGGTGCGACCTCGACCGGCACCCACGGCACCGGGGGCACGGCCGCCGGGCTCGCCGCCCAGCTGGCCGGGCTCGAGCTGGTCACCGGGACCGGCGAGGTCGTCCGCGCCTCGGCAACCGAGAACCCCGACGTGTTCGAGCTCGCCCGCGTCGGGCTCGGGGCGCTCGGCATCCTCACCAGCCTGACCTTCCACGTCGAGCCGCTCTTCGTCGTCGAGGCCCACGAGCAGCCGATGACGTGGGACGAGGCGCTCGGGTCGTACGACGAGATGGTGGCGGCCGCGCACCACGTCGACATGTACTGGTTCCCCCACACCGACCGGCTGATGGTGAAGCAGAACATACGCACCGACCTCGACCCCGGCGAGCAGGAGCCGCCGTCGGCGCTCGCGGCGTGGTGGGAGGACGACTTCGTCTCGAACACCGTCTTCGGCGGCCTGTGCCGCGTCGGGTCGCGCGCGCCGGGACTCATCCCCCGGATCAACCGGGTCGCCGGCCGCGCGCTCTCGGAGCGCCGCTACAGCGACCTGGCGCACCGCGTCTTCGTGACGCCGCGGCGTGTCCGGTTCCGCGAGATGGAGTACGCGGTCCCGCGCGAGGCCGGCCTCGACGTGCTGCGCGAGTGCCGCCGGGTGATCGACGCGAGCCACTGGCGGATCGCGTTCCCGATCGAGGTTCGCACCGCTCCCGCCGACGACGTCGCGATGTCGACCGCCCACGGTCGCGACAGCTTCTACCTGGCCTTCCACGTGCCGCAGGACACCGACCACACGGCGTACTTCGGAGGTCTCGAACCGATCCTCCGCGAGGCCGGCGGACGTCCCCACTGGGGCAAGGTGCACACGCGCACGGCCGCGGACCTGGCACCGGCGTACGAGCGGTTCGACGACTTCCTGGCGCTGCGCGACCGGCTCGACCCCGACCGGCTCTTCGCCAACGCCTACCTCCGGCGGGTGCTGGGCGACTGACCAGCGACTGACCAGCGACTGAGGCGCGACCGGGCGGCGACGACGGGCGGCGGCCCTTCACGTGGCGGCCGATCCGCAGTACGGTCGAGGTGATTGTTTTGTTACCTCAATGAACTAACTCCGTCTCGGATGCACCCACAGGAGCCCTCATGAGTACCCATGCACCCACCCGTCCCCTGCGCGCGGCGGTCACCGCCGCAGCCGCCACGCTCGCCGTGGCCGCAGGCGTCCTCACCTCGATCGGCGCGCCCTCCCAGGCGGCCGGCACCGACGCTGCGCCCAGCGCCGTGGCCGCCGACCTGCCGGCGCACGTCCTGACCGGCTACTGGCACAACTTCGACAACGGCTCGGGCGTGATGCGGCTGAGCGACGTGCCCGAGCAGTACGACATCGTCGCCGTCGCGTTCGCCGACGCGGTCCCGACCCGGTCCGGCGCGATCGACTTCGCCCTCGACCCGGCGGTGAGCTCTGCACTCGGCGGCTACGACGAGGCCGCCTTCAAGGCCGACATCGCGACCCTGCACGCACAGGGCCGGCAGGTGATCATCTCGGTCGGCGGCCAGAACGGCACCGTCCACCTCGACGACGTCGCGGCCGGCCAGGCCTTCGCGGACTCGACCATCGCCCTGATGGAGGAGTTCGGGTTCGACGGAGTCGACATCGACCTCGAGAACGCGCCGAACCTCGAGCACATGACCGAGGCGCTGCGCGCGATCGACGCCGCGAAGCCCGGCTACACCCTCACCATGGCGCCGGAGACGATCTACGTGCAGCCCGGTGGCTCCTACCTCGCGCTGATCGACCAGGTCGCGGACCTCATCACGGTCGTCAACACGCAGTACTACAACTCCGGCAGCATGATCGGCCGCGACGGCAAGGTCTACAGCTCCGGCACCGTCGACTTCCAGACCGCGCTCGCCGACATCCTCCTCGACGGCCACCTGCGCCCCGACCAGGTCGGGCTCGGCCTGCCCGCGACGTCCCAGGCGGCCGGCAGCGGGTACGTCGCCCCCGCCGTCGTCAACCAGGCACTCGACTGCCTGGCCACCGGCCAGCGCTGCGGCAGCTACACCCCCGCCGACACCTACCCGACGATCCGCGGCGCGATGACCTGGTCGATCAACTGGGACGCCACCAACGGCTACGCGTTCGCCACCACGGTCGGCGGCCACCTGGGCTCGCTGCCCGGCGGCGGTGGGGTCACGAACCCGCCGACGACTCCCCCCACCACGCCCCCGACCACGCCCCCGACGACCGATCCGACCGACCCGCCTGCCGGATGTGAGAGCGTACCGGCCTGGGCGGCGGCGACGGCCTACAACGGCGGCGCGGTCGTGTCATACGCCGGGCACCGCTGGCAGGCCAGGTGGTGGACCCAGGGCGAGGCGCCGAAGGTGCAGGACTGGTACGTCTGGGCCGACCAGGGCGCCTGCTGACGGGGTCGCGACGAGCCCTCCCTTGGCGTTGAGTCTCTCAGCGACTCAACGCCGAGGGGACCAGGTCACACGCTCGCCGGCCCCCTGGGCAGCGGAGCACGCCAGCCACGGACGAGACCGAGCAGCCGCCAACCCAGGCACGTCGAGGCGCCGGCCACGACGACCATGACGAACGGCAGGTCGGCGCGGTCGAGCAGGACGGCCACGGCGGCGCCGGCCAGCGCCGGGGTGGCGTAGAGGACGCCCTCGAAGATGATCGGCACGCGACCGGCCAGCACGTCGCGGATGACGCCTCCGCCGATGCCGGTCACCATGCCCAGCAGTGCTGCGGGCAGCGGGCCGAGGCCGTAGTCGACCGCCTTGAGGGCGCCCGTGACGCAGAAGAGCGCGAGGCCGCACGCGTCGAACAGCGTGACGACCCGCTCGACCCGCCCGATCGCCGGGTGGAGGAAGAACGTGAGCACACCCGCGGTCACCGGGACCAGCAGGTAGCGCCAGTCGGCCAGGGCGGCGGGCGGGGTCGCGCCGATGAGGACGTCGCGGATGAAGCCGCCGCCGAGACCGGTCACGCCGGCCAGCACCGTGGCCGCGAAGAGGTCGAGGTTCTTGCGCACCGCGACGAGCGCCCCGGTGACCGCGAACACGAAGATCCCGACGAGGTCGAGCACCACGAGCGTGGTGGCGTAGTCGGTGTCGAGCACGAGGCGAGGCTAGGCCCTGCGAAGGTCCCCCGGCACACGGCGCGCGTACCGGGACGGCACGGCACGCTGGCGTAGGGTCGTCCGAACGGACAGCACCCTCGTCCGCACCACCAGCACCCAGGCAGGAGCCCGCCGTCCATGGCCAAGCTGACGTTCACCGGACGCAGCGGGGACGGCAAGCGCCTGCTGCTGGTGGACGAGTCGGGCCAGGAGCACACCCTGGTCATCGACACGAAGCTCCGCCGCGCCCTCACCGGCGCTCCCGACACCACCGGCCACCCGAACGGCCAGTTGGAGATCCCGATGGAATCAAGCCTGCGCCCCCGAGACATCCAGACGCGCATCCGCGCGGGTGAGTCACCCGAGGCGGTGGCCCACGCCGCTGGTACGTCGGTCGAGAAGATCATGCCCTTCGCCGCTCCCGTGCTGGCCGAGCGTGCCCACGTCGCCCAGCGGGCCCAGCTCGCGTCCGTGCGCCGCCGCGCCACCGAGTCCGGGGTCCGCACCCTCGGGGAGGCCATCAGCGCCCACCTGCGCTCGCACAACGTCGACCCGAGCACCGTCGAGTGGGACGCGTGGCGGCGCGAGGACGGCCGCTGGACCCTCACCGGCCTGTACGACGTCGCCGGGCGCCTCGGCACCGCGACCTTCTCCCACGACCCGCGCGGCAACTTCGTCACCGTCGACGACGAGGACGCCCGCTGGCTGGTCGGCGACGCCACTCCCGCAGCCGGCTCCGAGACCGGATCCGGGACCGCCTCTGCGAGCGCCGTCGAGCCCGCGCCCGACGACCTCGCCGCGGCCCGGCAGCGCCGCCTGAGCGCCGTCGAGGAGGACGTGCCGCTCGGCGAGGACGCGATCGAGATGGTCGGCGGCGCCGACACCGACACCGACGCCGACTCCGACGCCGACGCCGTGTCCGCCAACGAGACCACGATGGAGCTCACCGGCGCCGACCTGGGCACCGACCTGGGCACCGAGCAGCCGGTCGAGGCCTACCTCGACGCCGACGGCTCCCCGGATGGCGCCCCCTCCACCGACGCCGAGCCCGCCGATGAGCAGGAGCCGGCCGCCGAGGCCCCCGAGCCCCGCCGCCCCGCCAAGAAGCGCGGCCGGGCGTCCGTGCCCAGCTGGGACGAGATCATGTTCGGCGGGGGTCCGAGCGAGCGGTGACGAGCAACGCGAAGTGAGGCTCCTCCAGCTCAACGTCCACCCGCTCAAGTCCGGAGCCATCCGCTCGGTCGACTCGGCCACGGTGCTCCCCCGCGGGCTGGCCGACGACCGGTCGTGGATGCTCGTCGACGCCGACGGCCGGCTGGTCTCCGCCCGTGAGGTCCACGAGACGTTCCGGATCGTCGCGGACACCCCGACGACGGACCCGGGCGTCGCTCGCGACCTGCGGCTGCGCGCACCCGGCCTCGACGACCTCGACCTGGACGTGCCCGGCGGTGACCCGGTCGCCGTACGCCTGCACTCGCAGGACCTCTTCGGCGTGCCGGCTCCGTCGGCCGATGCGTGGCTGGCCGAGGCGCTCGGCCGCGACGACGTACGACTGGTCTGGTGCCACGAGCCCGAGCAGCGGAACCTGCAGCCGGAGTTCTCCCGGCCGGAGGACTTCACCGCCTACGCGGACTCGTTCCCGGTGACGGTCGCGACCCTGGCCTCGCTGCGCCAGCTCAACGACTGGATCGTCGAGCGCGCTCTCGAGGTCGGCGAGGAGCTGCCCGAGCCGCTGCCGATCGAGCGGTTCCGGGCCAACCTCGTCATCGACGGCGACGAGCCCTTCGCCGAGGACCACTGGACCTCGCTCGAGGTCGGCGGCGTGCGGTTCCGCGTGGCCAAGCCGACCAGCCGGTGCGTGATGACCACGGTCAACCTCAAGACGCTGACCACCGCCAAGGAGCCGATCCGCTCGCTGGCCCGCCACCGGCTCGTGGGCGGCAAGACGCTCTTCGCCGCCCACCTGGTCCCGGAGACCCGCGGGCGGATCAGCGTCGGCGACGACGTCTGGGCCGACTGACCCTCAGCCCTCCTCGACCGGTCGGTCGGGGTCGGTGATCCAGCCGCTCCAGCTGCCGGGGTAGAGCGCCGCGTCGATCCCCGCGACCCGGAGCGCGAGGAGGTCGTGGGCCGCGGTGACTCCCGAGCCGCAGTAGGCAGCGACCGAGCCGGCCGTGTCCGCACCGACCCGGCCGTACGTCGCCCGCAGCTCGTCGGCGCTCCGGAACCGGCCGCGGGCGTCGAGGTTGTCGGTGGTCGGCACGTTGACCGCTCCGGGGATGTGCCCGGCCACCGGATCGACGGGCTCGGTGTCGCCGCGGAAGCGCTCCGGCGCCCGGGCGTCGATGAGCACGTCGACGTCGAGGACGTCGGCCGCGTCGACGAGGGTGGTCCTCTTCTCGGCGGAGACGGTGAAGCCACCCGCCTCCGGGGCCGACTCCCCCGTCTCGGTGGCGTGCCCGTCCTCGAGCCAGGCCGTCCAGCCTCCGTCGAGGACCCGGACGTCGGGGTGGCCGTGGTGCCGCAGCAGCCACCACGCCCGCGCGGCCGCCCGACCCTGCCAGTCGTCGTACACCACGACCGGGCGGTCGTCGTCCACGCCGACGCGGCGCATCGCGGCCTCGAAGCCGGCCTCGGCGGGGAGCGGGTGCCGGCCACCCTCGCCGGGTGCGGCTGCCAGGTCGCGGTCGAGGTCGACGTACGCCGCTCCGGGGACGTGGCCCGCGACGAACTGCTCGCGACCGGGCGGTCCGCCCATCTGGTAGCGGACGTCGAGGACCGTGAAGCGGTCCAGGCCGGCTGCCAGGTCGTCGGGACTGATCAGCGGACCGTCTGTCATGGAAACACCCTGCCACGCCGTGGCAGGCTGCGCGCATGGAGTACGACTGGGCCCGGGGCGACGTGATCCAGGCCGACGGTGTCGAGGTCGCGCAGGCCACCCGCTCGTGGTTCCGCGACCAGGCCGAGGTCCGGATCGGGCACGAGGTCTGGACGTACCGCGCCCAGGGCTGGGGCCGCGGCACGGTGGTGGCCGACGCCGACGGGGCGCCTCGGTTCACCGCTCGCCGGTCCGGTCTCTTCACGGCACGCTGGACGCTCGACGTCGGGTCGGAGCTCGCGCTCGTGCAGGCCGGCTGGGCCTCGTCGCGGCTCGACCTCGTCCGGGGCGGCACCTCGATCGCGAGCTGCTGGCGCTCCGGGCTCTTCAACGGCCGGCCGCGGCTCGAGCTGACCCAGGAGCTCGACGTCCCGGTCGTGTGCTTCGTCCTGTGGCTGGCCTATCGCGAGTACAACCGCCAGTCGAGCGACGGCGGCGCGGCCGCCGCGGCGACCTGACCGGTCTGTGACAAGATCGCCGCGACATGGCTGAACTGCACTTCTTCACGGGCACGATGGACTCCGGCAAGTCGACGCTGGCGCTCCAGACCAACCACAACCACGCGGCCCGGGGACGCGTCGGCCGGATCTTCACGACCCACGACCGGGCGGGCGCAGCCGTGCTGTCCAGCCGGCTCGGGCTGACTCACGACGCGCTCGAGGTCGACGCGGACTTCGACTTCTGGAAGTACGTCGTCGACACGCTGACCCGCGGCGGTCGCATCGACTACCTCATCTGCGACGAGGCCCAGTTCTACGCCGCCGAGCAGATCGACCAGCTCGCCAAGGTCGTCGACGAGCTCCAGATCGACGTGTTCGCCTTCGGGATCCTCACCGACTTCCGCACGGCCCTCTTCCCGGGCAGCGCCCGGCTCGTCGAGCTCGCCGACCGGATGAACGTGCTCCAGGTCGAGGCGCTGTGCTGGTGCGGCAAGCGGGCCACCCACAACGCCCGCACCGAGAACGGCGCGATGGTCGTCGAGGGCGAGGTCATCGTCGTCGGTGACGTCGACCAGGCCGACGAGCCGCCCGCCGACGTGGCCTACGAGGTCCTCTGCCGCCAGCACCACCGGCGGCGACTCACGGCGGCCCGCGCCAAGGCCGTCAGCCTCGCTCCGGAGCCCCTGCCCTTCGGCTGAGGCGTGCCCGCTTGCCCGTGAGTCTCCAGGAGACTCATCGGCAAGGGCGCCGGTCAGCCGACCAGGATCGGGATCAGCATCTCGGCCGGGGTGAGCGAGCCGTGGAGCCCGACGAGCGTGTCCTCGTAGGCGAAGTCACGGCTCGACACGACTGCCGAGTCACCGTGGCAGGCGACCATCACGTCGCCGAGGCGCGGCAGCACGCCGGGGTCGACGGTGCCGAACCACCCGGACGAGATCGCGTCCTCCCGGCTCAGCACGGTCGCCCGGGTCCCGAGCACCTCGCGCCAGGTCGCGACGACGTCGGCCACGGCACCGGCCGAGCAGTAGAGGTGCCGGAACCGCGCCTCGCCGCCCAGCAGCGCGACGCCGTCACGCAGACCGTCGGTCTCGTCGACGTCGATCCGGGACTCGCGCGGGCTGTCGACCATCCCGTGGTCGGCGACGACCAGCAGCCGGGTGGCCGCCGGCAGTGCCTCGCGCATCTGCTCGGCCTCGGCGTCGACCATCGCGAGCTGCTGGAGCCACTGGGTCGAGGCCACGCCGAACTTGTGGCCGGTCCAGTCGAGGTCGGAGTCGTAGACGTAGGTCAGCGAGGGGCTGTGGGCCGAGGCGGAGACGGTCGCGGCGATCCGCTCGCCGACCCGGTCGGCCCCGACGTACGTCGCGCCTCGCTGCGAGGCGAGCGTCAGACCGGTGCCGTCGAAGTCGCGCTTGTTGACCGAGGAGACGTGCACCCCGGCGCGCGCGAGGCGGCCGAACGCGGTCGGGTGCGGCTGCCACTCCAGCGGGTCGACGGACTTGTCCCACCACAGGTGGTTGAGCAGCCGGTCGGTGCCGGGGATGCGGGCGGTGAACCCCACCAACCCGTGGGCGCCGGGCGCGAGGCCGGTGCCGAGCGAGGTGAGCGAGGTCGCCGTCGTCGACGGCACCCCCGCGGTCCCGGTGGCGCCACCCTCGAGAAGGGAGGCGAGGTACGGCGCCGAGTGGCTGTAGCGCGACAGCAGCTCGGCGCCCATGCCGTCGACGAGGAAGACGACGTACGACGGGGCCGGCGGGAGCTCGATCCCGACGGGGTGACCTTCGAGGGCCACCCCCAGCGCGCGTCCGACGGAGGGGACGACGTCGGCCAGCGAGCGGTCGCCGTACGCCGGCGGGGTGAACGCTGCCGACGCGGTGTCGCTCATCCCCGGGTGCGCGCGGAGAGCGCCTCGGCGAAGCCGAGCAGCCCGGCGACGGAGTCCGCGCCCTCGGCGGCGGCCGAGACGCGCAGCGTGTAGTCGTCGCCCGCGAGGGTGCCGGTGTAGCCGTGGTCGGCGTCGCAGTTCGGGTCGGAGCACCCGGCCGGCTCGAGGTCGATCCGGCCCACGCCGCCCCACCCGATCGTCAGCACGGCCTCGGCCGGCGGGGCCACGCCCTTCGTCGGGTTGGCGACCATCCGGGTCACGACGACCGTGCGGATCGAGGTCAGCGTGACCGCCTCGGTCGTGGTGGAGGTGTAGGGCTCCGGCAGCAGGTCGTCGCCGGGGTGCTCGTCGGTGTGCGCGATCACCAGGCGCGTCGGGGTGAGGAGCAGTGCCGTCAGGTGCCGGCGCACCTCCTCGTGGTCGAAGGTCGTCTCGTGGTGCACGAAGTACGACAGCACCTCTTCGCCGCCGGCTGCGGAGAAGACGCCGTCGCTGACGACCTCGGGGTAGTAACCGGTGCGCTGGATCGCCTGGCGGAGGTCGTGGGAGACGTCCGCGTCACGGATGGAGCGGGGCATGACGGCAGTCTGTCACGCGGACCTCAGTCGGGCAGGGTGTCCCCGGGCATCGTGCTCAGCCGGCGGACGAACCAGTCCGAGCGCGGGTCCTTGACCGGCTCGACCCGGATGGTCGCGCCCAGCACCGTCGTGCTCTCGCTGCCGGCGAGCACCAGCGGCAGCTGGAGCGCCCGGACCTGCGGCAGGTCGTGCTGGAGCTGCGAGACCTGACGCACCAGCCGCTCGATCTCGGCGACGTCGACGATCTCGCTGCCGCGGTAGCCGAAGAGCAGCGGGGAGGCCTTGATCTCGCGGATCATGTCCTGGGCGTCGTGGTCGGCCAGCGGCGGGATCCGGAAGGTCCGGTCGCCGAGCAGCTCGGTCAGCGGCCCGCCGACCCCGAAGGAGAGCACCGGACCGAAGAGCGGGTCCTCCATCGTGTTGATCGTGACCGGGACGCCGGGCGGCGCGTTGCGCTGCACCACGAAGCCGGCCCGGTCGGGGTCGGTGATGAGGTCGTTCAGCGACGCCCACGCGTCGGCCATCTCGTCGGGGGTGTCGATGTTGCGCCACACGTGCGCGAGGTCGGGCCGGTCGCGCAGGTGGTCGGCCGTCGCCTTGAGCACCACGTCCCACCCCAGCGCCTCCGCGGCGGTCGTCGCCTCGTCCAGCGTCTCGACGGCGTAGGTGTCCCACAGGTCGATGCCGTAGGCGCCGAGCAGCCGGTGCTGCTCGACGAAGTCGAGGTCACGACCCTCGGGGTGGTTCATCAGCAGCTCGTTGACGAGGTGGCGCGCGTCGTCGCGGTCGTTGCCGACCAGCTCGCCGACGCTCGTCTGCGGCACCCGCACCCACACGGCGTACTCCACGACCCGGGCGAGCGCGCGCACCGCGGCCTCGACGGCGGGGTACGACGGCACGGACCCGCGACCGGCGCTGGAGCCCGCCACGTCGGGGACCCGCAGCAGCTCCGGGACGCCCTCGGTCCCGAGGAAGGTCGACACGATCGGCTTGTCGGACTGCTCGCCGACCGCGGCGAGCACGTTGGCGACCTGCTCGCGGGCGCCGGCCACGTTGAGGGGCGGGATGAAGATCGCGACCACGGCGTCGACCTCGGGGTCGTCGATCGCCGCGTCGAGGGCGTCCTCGAAGTCCTCCGCAGTCGCCTCGGCACCGAGGGCCTCCTGCCGGTTGACCACGAGCCCGACGCCGTTGGCGGCGTCGGCGGCGAGCAGGCCGAGCGCGTCGGAGTTGCCGACGATCGCGACCCGTCGCCCGCGGGGCAGCGGCTGGTGGGCGAGCAGCTGGGCGACGTCGAACATCTCCTCCAGCGACTCGACCTGGATGATCCCGGCCTGCCGGAACATCGCGTCGACGGCCTCCGGCGGGGCGCCGATCTTCCGCACGGCGTGCCCCATCGGCACGCCCTGCGAGCTGCGACCGGACCGGACGGCGACGATCGGCTTGCGGCGGCTCACCCGGCGGGCGATGCGGGAGAACTTGCGCGGGTTGCCGATCGACTCGAGGTAGAGCAGCACGACCTCGGTCGCGTCGTCCTCCTCCCAGTACTGGAGGAGGTCGTTGCCGGAGACGTCCGCACGGTTGCCGGCGCTGACGAAGGTGGTGAGGCCGAGGCCGCGGTTCTGGACCTTCTCCAGGATCGCCGAGCCCAGGGCACCGGACTGGCAGAAGAAGCCCGCTCGTCCGCGCGGCGGCATGACCGACGAGAGCGAGGCGTTGAGCTGGACGTCGGGGTCGGTGTTGATGATGCCGAGCGCGTTGGGCCCGATCAGGCGCAGGCCGTAGGACCGGGACAGGCCGACGAGGCGGCGCTGGCGCATCCGGCCCTCCTCGCCGGTCTCGGCGAAGCCCGACGAGATCACGACCAGGCCGTGCACCCCCTTGGCGGCGCAGTCGAGCACGACGTCCTGCACGGACTCGGCCGGGACGGCGACGATCGCGACGTCGACCTCCCCGGGGATCTCCCCGACCGTCTTCCAGGCCGGCATGCCCGACACCGAGTCGGCGCTCGGGTTGACGACGTGGATGCGGCCGGTGAAGTTGCCCAGCACGAGGTGGCGCACGAGCGCGCGGCCGATGGTGTCCTGACGGCGGCTCGCGCCGATGATCGCGACCGACTTCGGCGAGAAGAAGCGCTCGATCGAGGCGTACTCGGCGCGGTGCTCGCGCTGCTCCATGACACCGATCGCGGTGTCGGTCGGGTCGATGCGGAACACCAGCTCCATCACGCCGTCCTCGAAGGCACTCTTCACCTGGTAGCCGGCGTCCCTGAACGTGTGGATCATCGCCTGGTTGTCGGGCAGCACCTCGGCGACGAACTCCTCGACGCCGCGCTCGCGACCGGCCTGGGCCAGGTGCTCGAGCAGCAGCTGGCCGATCCCCCGGCCCTGGTGGCGGTCCTCGACGAGGAAGGCGACCTCGGCGTGGCCGGGTCGGATCGTGTCGAAGCGGCCGACCGCGATCATGTGTCCGGCGACCAGCAGGATCAGGGCGACGCGGTCGCGGTGGTCGACCTGGGTGAACCGGTCGAGGTCGCGCTCGGACAGCTCCGGCATCGGCGAGAAGAAGCGGTAGTACTTCGACTGGTCCGAGACGCGGGCGTAGAAGTCGACCAGCAGCTCGCGGTCCTCGGGCTGCATCGGGCGGATGTGCGCGGTGCGGCCGTCGCGCAGCAGCACGTCCGCCTCCCAGTGGCGGGGCGGCGGAGTCGTGGCCACCTCGACAGTGGCGTCCGCTTCGGTCACGGCTGCAATCTATCGGCAAGGATCGGACAAGGTGCGCATACCTCCGCAACGCTCGAGCCGGGCGATTGTCACGGTGGCCCCGGCGTGCCCCCGGCCGCGGGGCCGGGCCGGACAGGGACAATGGCGCCCATGGCACGACGTACGACGAAGCAGCCCCTCCCGGACGACTTCGAGGAGCACATCCTCGACACCGACATCCGCGACGAGATGCAGTCGTCGTTCCTGGAGTACGCCTACTCCGTCATCTACTCCCGCGCGCTGCCCGACGCGCGCGACGGCCTCAAGCCGGTGCAGCGCCGCATCCTCTACACGATGGACGACATGAGCCTGCGGCCCGACCGCGGGCACGTGAAGAGCGCCCGCGTCGTCGGTGAGGTCATGGGCCGGCTGCACCCGCACGGTGACGGCGCGATCTACGACGCCCTGGTCCGGATGGCGCAGCCGTGGTCGATGCGACTGCCGACGGTCGACGGCCACGGCAACTTCGGCTCCCCCGACGACTCCCCCGCCGCCATGCGCTACACCGAGTGCCGGATGGCGCCGGCGGCGGTTGCGATGACGGCCTCGATCGACGAGGACACGGTCGACTTCAAGCCCAACTACGACTCCCGCGAGATGGAGCCGGTCGTGCTCCCCGCGGCGATCCCGCACCTGCTGGTCAACGGCTCGGCCGGGATCGCGGTCGGCATGGCGACCAACATCGCCCCGCACAACCTCGTCGAGGTGGTCCAGGCGCTCAAGCACCTGATCACGCACCCGAAAGCCACGATCGACGACCTGATGCGCTTCGTCCCCGGTCCCGACCTGCCCACCGGCGGCAAGATCGTGGGCCTCGACGGCATCCGCGACGCCTACGAGACCGGGCGCGGGACGTTCAGGATGCGCGCCACCGCCCGGATCGAGTCGGTCACCGCGCGCCGCAAGGGCATCGTGGTCACCGAGCTCCCCTACGGCGTCGGCACCGAGCGGGTCATGGAGCAGATCAAGAAGCTCGTGATGGCCAAGAAGCTCCAGGGCATCGCCGACATCAAGGACCTCAGCGACCGCGAGCACGGCCTCCGCCTCGTCATCGAGGTGAAGAACGGGTTCGTCCCCGAGGCGATCCTCGAGCAGCTCTTCCGCCAGACCGCCCTCGAGGACTCGTTCGGCATCAACGCCGTCGCCCTCGTCGACGGTCAGCCGCGCACGCTGGGCCTCAAGCAGATGCTCGAGGTCTTCCTCGGCCACCGCTTCGACGTCGTACGCCGACGGTCCACGCACCGCCGCAAGAAGGCCGCCGACCGCCTGCACCTCGTCGACGGCCTCCTCGTCGCGATCCTCGACATTGACGAGGTCATCCAGGTCATCCGCAGCTCCGACAACGCCGCCGCGGCCAAGGAGCGGCTGATCTCGGTCTTCGAGCTCTCCGAGGCGCAGGCCGACTACATCCTCGACATGCCGCTGCGCCGGCTGACGAAGTTCTCCAGGCTCGAGCTGGAGAAGGAGAAGTCCGAGCTCGAGCGGACCATCGAGTACCTCGACGCGATCCTCGCCGACGAGAAGCTGCTCCGGAAGGTCGTCTCCGACGAGCTCTCCGACGTCGCGAAGGAGCACGGCACCCCGCGCCGCACGGTGCTCCTCGGGGCGGCGCCCGCGGTCACCGCCTCGACGTCGGTCGAGGTCACCGACGACCCGTGCTTCGTCCTGCTGTCGTCCACCGGTCTGCTCGCCCGCACCCGCGACGCCGAGGTGCCCGGCTCGGGCGGCGACCGGGCCGGCCACGACGTGGTCGTCTCCGCGGTCCGTACGACGAAGCTCGCGGACGTCGGCGTGATCACCAACCGCGGCCGGGTCGTGCGCCTGTCCGTGATGGACCTGACCAACGCCGAGCTGCCGCCGACGGCCAACGACCCGAACCTCCAGGGCACGCTCCCGCTCGCCGAGATGCTGGCGCTCGACAACGGCGAGCGCGCGCTGGCGCTCACCTCGCTCCCGACCGACGGTCCCGGCCTCGCGCTCGGCACCCGCGACGGCGTGGTCAAGCGGGTCAACCCCGAGGTGCCCAACCGCGACGAGTGGGACGTGATCGGGCTCAAGGACGGCGACGAGGTCGTCGGCGCCGTCGAGCTCACGACCGGCGAGGAGGAGCTCTGCTTCATCTCGAGCGACGCCCAGCTGCTCCACTTCGGTGCGGCCGGCGTGCGCCCCCAGGGTCGCGCCGGCGGGGGCATGACCGGCATCAAGCTCGGGTCCGGGCAGCACGTCGCCTTCTTCGGTGCCTTCGACCCGGCCGACGCCGTGGTCGTCACCGCGTCGGGCTCGTCGGTGGCCCTGGAGGGCACCGAGCCGGGCGCGGTCAAGGTGACGCCCTTCAGCGAGTACCCCGGCAAGGGCCGCGCCACCGGCGGCGTCCGCAGCCACCGCTTCCTCAAGGGCGAGGACGTGCTGGTCAACGCCTGGGCCGGCCCCGGCCCCGCACGCGCCTCGGCGTCGAGCGGCGCGCCCATCGACCTGCCCGAGGCCAACGGGCGACGGGACGGCTCCGGCGTACCCGCACCGCAGCCGATCGCCGCGATCGGCTCCCCCGTCGCCGCACAGGTGGCGGGCAGCTCTCCGGACCAGGCGCCGGACCAGGCACTGGACCGGCCGGCCGGAGAGCCCGGTGACGCGACCGCCCCTGTGGAAGGCTGACGCCATGTCCCGCCGCCTGCACACCCGACAGAGGCGCCTCGCCCTGGCCACCTCCGCGCTCTTCCTCGCGCTCCCGACGCTCGCCGCCTGCTCCGGCAGCGACTCCCCCGCCGAGGAGGGCGCGTCGCCCGAGGACGTGCTCGCCGAGGCGTCGGCCATGCTCACCGAGACCAGCGGCGTCGAGCTCACCCTGGCCACCGGTGCGCTCCCCGAGGGCGTCTCCGGCATCGCCAACGCGACCGGCACGATCACCCAGGCGCCGGCCTTCGAAGGAACCATCTCGGTGGTCTTCGCGGGCCAGAACGTCGACGTGCCGGTGATCGCGGTCGACGACACCGTCTACGCGCAGCTGCCGTTCACGCCCGGCTGGAACAAGCTCAACCCCAAGGAGTACGGCGCTCCCGACCCGTCGACGCTCATCGGGAAGGACGGGTTCCCGGGCCTGCTGACGCTCACCGAGTCGCCCGAGGCGGGCGAGAGCGTGCGCGGCGGCGCCGACAACAAGGAAGTCCTCACCACCTACTCAGGCACGGTCCCCGGCGACGCCATGGACGCGGTGATCCCGTCCTCGGCGGGTGACTCCTTCGACGTCGAGTGGCAGGTCAACGACGACGGCGAGCTCCGCAAGGCCACCATGACCGGCGTCTTCTACCCCCACACCGACCCGATGACCTACACCGTCGACTTCGCCGACTACGGGACCACGAAGGACATCACCGCGCCGTGAGCCAGCCGGTCGAGGTGCCGGTCGAGCACGGGCGCTCCTCGCGGTTGCTGCTCGCCCTCGCGGCGGTGGCCGTCGCGTTCGCCGCCGCCGACACCTACGTCGTCGTGCTGGCGCTGCCCGACATGATGACCGGCGTCGGGGTGCCGATCGACCAGCTCCAGCGCGCGGCCCCGATCGTCAGTGGCTTCCTGCTCGGCTACGTCGCCATGCTGCCGCTCATCGGCCGGATCGCCGACCTCCGCGGGCGGGTGCCGGTGCTGGTGATGGCCCTGGTGCTGTTCGCCCTCGGCTCGCTCGTCACCACCCTCGCCTACGACATGCCCAGCATCGTCGCCGGCCGGTTCCTCCAGGGTGTCGGCGGCGGCGGACTGGTGCCGGCCACCCTCGCCCTCGTCGCCGACCTCTACCCGGTCGAGCGTCGTGGGGTGCCGCTCGGCGTCGTCTCCGCGGTCCAGGAGATCGGCTCCGTCCTCGGCCCGCTCTTCGGGGCGGCCGTGCTCGCCGTCTTCGACTGGCGCGCGATCTTCGCGATCAACCTGGCCGTCGGGCTCGTGCTCGCCGCCGCGATCCGGGCGCTGGCACCGCGCGGCGAGTCCCGGCCGCGCCGGCGTCCCGACCTCGTCGGCATCCTCCTCGCCCTCGTCACGCTCGTGGCCGGCGGGGTCGTCTTCGTGCGCCCGCCGTCCCTGATGCGCGACCTCACGTGGGGCCAGCTGTTCATCCCGTTCGCGGGCGACGGCCGCTGGCTCACGCCGATCGGTGCCGTCGCCATCGCTGCCCTCGTGCTCCTGATCGCCTGGAGCTGGTTCGCTCCGCGACCGGTGCTCGACCTGCGCGGCTGGGGACGCGTCCTGGTCGACGCCGACCTGGTCGGCGCCCTCCTCCTCGCCCTCGCGCTGGGTGGCGTGATCCTGGCCTTCGCGACGGCCGACCCCAAGATCGAGGTCTTCTCCCCCCGGGGTCGCTGGTACCTCCTCGGTGCGGTCGTCGCCTCCGCCGTCTTCACCTGGCACGTGCGCCGCGCCGCCCACCCGCTCGTGCCGCGCGGCGCCCTGCGACGTACGCCGGCGTGGGGGGCGCTGCTGGTCAGCTTCTTCGTCGGTGCCGCGCTGATCGCCGCGCTCATCGACATCCCGCTCTTCGCCCGCACCACCGTCTACCCCGACGACCAGCTGCCCGCAGCCCTGGTGCTGGTGCGGTTCCTGCTCGCCCTGCCGGTGGGTGCCGTCGCGGGCGGCTACCTCATCCGCACGGTCTCCCCCGGCGTCGTCACCGCCGCCGGGATGCTGATGGCGGCCACCGGCTTCGTGCTGATGACCCGGTGGGGACTGACCACGATCGAGGAGCCGGTCGCCAACGTCGCCCTCGTCGTCGGCGGCCTCGGCTTCGGCCTGGCGCTGGCACCGGTCAACGCGGCGCTGCTCGCCTCGACCGACGACGACTCGCACGGGGTCGCCAGCGCCTTCGTGGTGGTCGCGCGCATGGTCGGGATGCTCGTGGGGATCTCCGCACTCACCACGATCGGCCTGCGCCGCTACTACTCCGAGCAGCTCGCGATCCCACCGGTGCAGGAGGTCTGCGACGGCAAGAGCCGGTGCAAGGAGTTCTCCGACCTCCTCCGGGTCGCCGGGATCGCGCAGGAGCACGCCGTCTTCTGGGGAGCCGCCGGGTGCGCGGTCGTCGCCGCCGTCCTCGCGCTCGTGCTCTTCCGCCAGGTGGGCCCGACCCGGCTCAGCGTCCGCGACGCGATGGGATCCGCTGGCTGACCGATCGCGGGCCGCGCCACCCGGAGGCGTTAGCCTGCGTCACGTGAGCGACTTCGACGACCTCCTCCAGGCAAACCGCGAGTTCTCGGACTCCTTCGACCTCGGCGGCTTCGACGGCAAGGCGCACGCAGGTGTCGGCCTCATCACCTGCATGGACTCGCGCATCAACCCGCTGCGGATGCTCGGGCTCAAGTACGGCGACGCCAAGATCTTCCGCAACCCGGGCGGCCGCGTGACGCCGCAGGCGCTCGAGGCGCTGGTCCTCGGCGTCCACCTGCTCAACGTCCAGCGGATCCTCATCGTCCCGCACACCCGCTGCGCGATGGCAGCCTCGTCCGAGGCCGAGCTGCGCGCCAGGATCGGCGAGTCGGCCGGCACCGACGCCAGCTGGGCGTCGTTCGGCGTGGTCACCGACCAGCTCGACCAGCTCCGCCAGGACGTCGCCAAGGTGCGCACGCACCCGCTGATCGGCGACCGCGCCAAGGTCGGCGGCTTCATGTACGACGTCGACACGGGCCTGATGACCCAGCACGTGTGACGGCTAGGCGTCCAGCGACTCGACGTCGACCTCGTAGGCGCCCTGGACGATGAACTCCTTGCGGGGGGCCACGTCGGAGCCCATCAGGAGGTCGAAGACCCGGGCCGCCTCGTCGACGTCGTCGATCGTGAGCTTGCGGAGCGTGCGGTGGCGGGGGTCCATGGTCGTCTCCGCGAGCTGGTCGGCGTCCATCTCACCGAGGCCCTTGTAGCGCTGGACCGGCTCCTTCCAGCGCACGTTCTTCCGCTTGAGGTCGGCCAGCCTCCGCTGGAGCTCCGCGTCGGAGTAGGTGTAGACGTACTTGTCCATCCCCTTCTTCGGGTTGGACAGCTCGATGCGGTGCAGCGGCGGGACGGCCGAGTAGAGCCGCCCGTCGCGGACGAGCTCGGGCATGTACTTGAAGAACAGCGTCGCGAGCAGGCAGCGGATGTGCGCGCCGTCGGAGTCGGCGTCGGCCATCAGGATGATCCGGCCATAGCGCGCCGCCTCGAGGTCGAACGTCCGACCGGAGCCGGCGCCGACGACCTGGATGATCGAGGCGCACTCGGTGTTCTTGAGCATGTCGCCGACGGTGGCCTTCTGGACGTTCAGGATCTTGCCGCGGATCGGCAGGAGCGCTTGGAACTCGCTGCTCCGGGCCGCCTTGGCGGTGCCCATGGCCGAGTCGCCCTCGACGATGAACAGCTCGGTGCGCTCGGTGTCGGTGCTGCGGCAGTCGAACAGCTTGGCCGGGAGCGCGGACGACTCCAGCGCGTTCTTGCGCCGCTGGTTCTCCTTGTGCTGGCGGGCCGCGAGCCGGGTCTTGGAGGCACCGGCGACCTTCTCCATCAGGAGCTTGGCCTGGGCCTTCTCGGCCCGCTTGGTCGAGGTGAGGAACGCCTTGAGCTCCGCGGCCACGACCTTGCGCACGACGCCGCGCGCGGCCGGGGTGCCCAGGATCTCCTTCGTCTGGCCCTCGAACTGCGGCTCGGCCAGGCGCACGGTCACGACCGCGGTGAGGCCCTCGAGCACGTCGTCCTTGATGACGTCGGTGTCGGCGGCCTTGAGCACCTTCGCGGCCCGCATCGCGTCGTTGAACGTCTTGGTCAGCGCCGACTCGAAGCCGCCGACGTGGGTGCCGCCCTTGGGCGTGGCGATCACGTTGACGAACGAGCGCACCTCGGTGTCGTAGGCCGTGTCCCACCGCACCGCCACGTCGACGGTCAGCTCGCGCTCGACCTCCTGCGGCGTCATGTGGCCCTGGTCGTCGAGCAGCGGCACGGTCTCGGTGAACGTGTCGGTGCCCTGGAGCCGCAGGATGTCGGTGACCGGCTCGCCGTGCGAGAGGAACTCGACGAACTCCGCGATGCCACCGTCGTGGCGGAACTTCTCCTCGACCATCTCCCCCGAGCGCTGGTCGCTGATGACGAGCTCGAGCCCCGGGACGATGTACGACGTCTGCCGGGCGCGGCCGATGAGGCCGTCCATCTCGAAGCGGGCGTCCTGGGTGAAGATCTGGCGGTCGGGCCAGAAGCGGACCCGGGTGCCGGTCCGCCCCTTCGCGACGCGCTTGCCCTTGCGGGTCAGTCCCGGTTGCGGGGTGAACGTCGCGCCCGGGCCGTCGCCGTCGAAGACACCCGGCACGCCGCGCTGGAACGAGAGGCCCTGCTGCGAGGGGGCGCGGTCGACGTCGATGTCCATCCGCGAGGAGAGCGCGTTGACGACCGACAGGCCGACGCCGTGCAGGCCACCGGTGGCGACGTAGGACCCGCCGCCGAACTTGCCGCCGGCGTGCAGCTTGGTCGCGACGACCTCGACGCCGGACAGCCCGGTCTTGGGCTCCTTGTCGGTCGGGATGCCGCGCCCGTCGTCGTACACCTCGACGGAGCCGTCGTCGTGCAGCGTCACCTCGACGCGGTGCGCGACGCCGGCCAGGGCCTCGTCCACGCCGTTGTCGATGATCTCCCACAGGCAGTGCATGAGGCCGCGCGTGTCGGTCGAGCCGATGTACATGCCCGGCCGCTTGCGGACCGCGTCGAGGCCCTCGAGGACCAGGAGGTGCGCTGCGTTGTAGGTGTTGTCTGCGGGTGCTGCCACGGAGGTCCTGTCGTACGTGAAATCTGCCGGGGTCGGGTGCTACGAACCACTCACGTGGAACGCCTCGACACTACCTGCGACACGCCGTACGACGACGGAGGCACGCCTGCCCCGGGTCGGGCTGCGGCCGGTCTACCGTGGGCGTCCTCGGCGGGTGCTGCTCGGCAACAGTTCGTCCACGGATGCGGACAACACCAGCGAGGACACGTGTGACGTGATTGACTTGAGGAGTTCTCGAGCTTGAAACGCCAGCGGGGAATCTTTGCCCCACTGGCTACGTTGGGCCAGACACCGATGAACAAGAAATGAGGCTGACGTGACCACTGCCACCGCACCCACCCAGGCCGTCCTGACGGCCGGTGACCGCTGCGACCGCTGCGGCGCCCAGGCCTACCTCCGCGTGGAGCTCCAGTCGGGTGGTGAGCTGCTCTTCTGCGCCCACCACGCCCGCGAGCACGGCGAGAAGCTCCGCGAGGTCGCGGCGACCGTCCACGACGAGACGCACAAGCTCGAGACCCCGACCGCCCCGGTCGCGGACGACGAGGCCTGAGCACCACCCCACCCGCTACGTCCAGAACGGCCCCGGAGAGATCTCCGGGGCCGTTCTGCGTCTGCAGCGCACGAGTGGCGGTGCGTCAGCGCGCCATCCCCGCGGCGAGCACCTTGAGCAGCGGCTCGATCTCGCTGACCGGCTGCTCGGCACCGTCGGCGACGGTGGCCACGCCCCCCACGAGTCGGCACACGTCCTCGGCGGTGATGCCCTCGCGCAGCACGCCCTCCTCGTGGAGCCGGTCGGTCACCCGGCTGGTGGCGTCGCGCAGCACCTTGCACTTGGGGGCGATCGGCGAGTCCGGCTGGACCATGGCGGCCGTGATCTTGGCCGGACCGCCCTTGTGCAGGCTGATCAGCTCGGCGTAGGTCATCAGCCACTGGTCGAGCAGCTCGCGCGGCGGGCCCTCGAAGGCGAGCACCTTCTCGGTCGCCTCCTCGACGCGGTCGACCCACACCTGCATGACCGCGTTGACGAGGTCCTCGCGGGACGGGAAGTGCCGGTAAAGGGTGCCGGCACCGACGCCCGCGCGCTTGGCGACCAGGTCGAGCGAGGCGTTGTAGCCCTGCTCGCGGAACACCTCGCGGGCGCTCTCCACGATCAGGTCGCGGTTGCGCCTGGCATCAGCTCGCACGGTCACTCCTCTTGCTAAACGGAGACACTCTCCGTATTGTTCTCGAAAGCGGAGAACTTCTCCGCCTACAGTACACCGGCCCCACCGGGCCAGAACAGGACCGAACCGTCGTGACCATCCGTTCCCGCTCCGCCGCCTCGTCCACGGCACTGCCCGACGAGCTGCCGCCCGACGCCACCCGGGTCGCCACCGGCATCGCCATCGTCCTGGTCGCCCAGCTGATGCTCGTGCTGGACGCGACCGTCGTGAACGTCGCCCTCCCCCGCATCGACGCCGACCTGGGCTTCGGCCCGGCCGCCCTCTCGTGGGTCCTCAACGCCTACACCCTCGCCTTCGGCGGCCTGCTGCTCCTCGGTGGCCGTCTCGGCGACGTCCGCGGCCGCCGCCGCCTCTTCCTCCTCGGCCTGGGCCTCTTCACCCTGGCCTCCCTCCTCGGCGGGCTCGCGCAGTCGCCCACCCAGCTCGTGGTCGCCCGCGCGGCGCAGGGCGTCGGCGCCGCGATGGCCGCACCCAGCGTGCTGGCCCTGCTGACGACCAACGCCCCCGACGAGGCCGCTCGCAACCGCGCACTCGCGCTGTTCGGAGCCGTCTCGTCCGGTGGCGCCTCGATCGGCCTGGTCCTCGGCGGGCTGCTGACCGACGTCGCGTCCTGGCGCTGGACGCTGTTCATCAACGTCCCGATCGGCCTCGCCGTGCTGCTGCTCACCCCCCGCTTCGTCAGCGAGACGCCGCGCCGAGAGGGTCGCTTCGACGTGGTCGGCGCGCTGACCGCCACCGTGGGTGCCGCCTCGGTCGTGTGGGCCCTGGTCGGTGCGCCCGAGCACGGCTGGCTCTCCGCCCGCACGCTCGGCGTGCTCCTCCTCGGTGCGCTCAGCATCGCCCTGCTCGTCCGCACCGAGCGTCGCCACCCGCACCCGCTCGTCCGGCCCAGCCTGCTGGCGGACCGCCGTCGGGTCGCCGCCCTGGGCGTGATGGGCCTGGTCGTGGCCGGGCAGCTGTCGATGTTCTTCCTGACCGTCCAGTACACCCAGCGTGCGCTCGGCATGGGTCCGCTCGCGACCGGCTTCGCCTTCCTGCCGTTCAGCGTCGGCATCTTCGCCATGTCGCGGCTGACGCCGTCGCTCCTCGCCCGCCACGGTGCGGGCCGGCTTATCCCGGTCGGCGCAGCGCTGCTCCTCACCGGCTTCGTCCTGCTGAGCCGGGTGAGTGAGACGTCGACGTACGCCACGGGGGTGCTGCCCTCGATGGTCCTGTCCGGCATCGGCGGCGCCCTGGTGTTCATGCCCGTGACCGCCACCGTGCTGTCCGGCGTCGAGCACGAGCACGCCGGGTCGGCCTCGGGTCTGCTGCAGACCGTGCAGCAGCTCGGCGCAGCCGTGGGCGTCGCCATCGTCGCCTCGGTGTACGCCGTCGGGGCGCAGGCCGGGAGCTTCGTCCCCGGCGCGCGGGCGGCCTACCTCACCAGCGCGACGTTCGCCGCGATCGCCCTGGTGATCGCCCTCGCTGCGCTCGCCCGGACCCGCCGCGGCTCCGCGCCGGCGCCCGAGGTCGAGGCCGAGCAGGTGCCCGTGCCCGATCTCGCTGCCTGACCGACCAGCCGGCGCCGGCCGGGACGTCGATAGGTTCACCTCGTGACCACCCTCGACGTCCTGGTCGGCATCGCCATCGCCATCGGCATCGCCGGCATCATCGTGCCGGTGCTGCCGGGCACCCTCCTCGTCCTCGGCGCGATCCTCGTGTGGGCCGTGCAGGTCGGCACGTCGACGGGCTGGGTCGTGTTCGCCGTCGCGACCGTCCTCCTCGCCGCCGGCACCGTGGTCAAGTACCTCGTGCCGGGCCGCCGGCTCAAGGCCGCCGGCGTGCCCAACCGGACGCTGCTCATCGGGGGGCTGCTCGCGTTCGTCGGGTTCTTCGTGATCCCGGTCGTGGGCATGTTCATCGGCTTCGTGCTCGGTGTCTATGTCGCCGAGCGCGCCCGCGTCGGCGGTGCGCAGGCCTGGCCCTCGACCGTCGGTGCGCTGAAGGCGGTGGGGGTCTCGATCCTCATCGAGCTCGTCGCCGCGTTCCTCGCCGCCGTGACCTGGGTCGTCGGCGTGGCGACCACCTGACCGCCCATGGCCGTCCTGCTCTCCCTCGTCGCCGCCCTCGCCTACGGGCTCTCGGACTTCGTCGGCGGCCTCGCCTCGCGTCGTACGTCGGCGTGGCCGGTCGCCTTCGTCGGCACCGCGTCGTCGTTCGTCGGCGCGGTCGTCCTGGTCCTCGTCACCGACGGCGACCCCACCTCCACCGACCTCTGGTGGGGCGCGCTCGCGGGTGTCGGCTCCGGCGCGGGCGGCGCATTCCTCTACCGCGGCCTGGCGGCGGGCCGGATGGGCGTGGTCGCGCCGATCTCGGCCGTCGGTGCCGCCCTGCTGCCGGTCTGCGTCGGCGTCGCGACCGGGGAGCGGCCGGCGCTCCTCGTGTGGCTCGGCATCCTCGCCGCGGTTCCGGGGATCTGGCTGGTCAGCCGTGAGCCCGGCGGCTCCGGCGACCTCGCCGCCGGGATCGTCGACGGCGTGCTCGCCGGCCTCGGCTTCGGCCTGCTCTTCGCGGCGATGGGCCAGGTGCCCGAGTCCGCCGGGTTCGCGCCGCTGGCGCTCGCCCAGGCCGTCGGCACGGTCTGCGTCGCCGTCACGGCGACGGCACTCGGCGGTCGGTGGGTCCCGAGCGCGGCCTCACAGGCGTGGGGCGTGGTGGCGGGCCTGCTGGCGACCGCGGCGGCGGTCGCCTTCCTGCTCGCGACCCAGACCGGGCTGCTCACCATCGCCTCGGTGGTGACGTCGCTCTACCCGGCGATCACGATCGCGCTGGCGGCGGCCGTCCTCCGCGAGCGGATCCACGGGCCCCAGGGGCTCGGGCTGCTGCTGTGCGGTGTCGCCGTGTCGCTCGTCGCCGCCGCGTGAGTGCGGCTGGGTCCGGCGGGACCTTGCGTCAGGCGGCCAGGCCCGACGCGATCGGCAGGCTCCAGCGGTGCCGCTTGGGCGCCCAGTCCACGACCGGGTGCGACCCGTCGGCCATGTCGCCCATCTTCACCGAGATGCGGATGGACGAGGCGTCGTCGAAGCAGTCGCGGCTGATCACGGCGCGGAAGACGTCGTTGCCCCACTTCGGCTTGGCGTCGTAGTCGCAGCTGACCCGCTCGTCGACCGCGCGCCAGCCCCTCGCCTCGGTGAGGACGTAGTCGGTGCCGTCGCCCAGGCCGCTGCTCAGGACGTACTCCGCGCCCCGGGCGTCGGGGTCGGTGTCGATGAAGACGGAGATGCCCGCGGCGCTGGTCCGCATCAGCTCCTGGAACCGCACCTTGACCAGCAGGTTCGCCTTGCCGTGGTTCGCCTCGAGCCCGGTGATGTCGGTCAGCGACGCGGTGGCGTCGGCCGGGTCGTCGATGCGGTAGAACTCCGCGTGCGCGGGGCCGGCGACCAGCGCAGCGAGCGCGAGGCCGGTGCCGACGGCGAGTGCGGTCCGAGATCTCATGGCGTCGAGTGTCGCACCCCGCGACCCCACCCCTCCACCCACTTGCGGGTGCTGGACCACCCCGCGGACACCCCGGTGCGAGCATGGGCGCATGACGGGGGCAGGCACGACGGGAGCACGACGCCGGCTCCTCGCCGCGGCGCTGGGCTCGACCTGCGTCGCGCTCGCCGCGTGCACGACGCCCTCGGACGTGGCACCGGGTCCCACGCCCGGGAACCGCTCGTCGACCACGCCCGGCTCGTCGTCCTCGGATCCCACCCCGGATCCCACCCCGAGCCCCGACCCTGCCCCCGCCGCACCGATCCGGATCGCCCTGGCCGGTGACATCCACTTCGAGGGGGTGCTGGCCGGGCGGCTGCGCGACCCGTCGTCCGCGCTCGCCCCGGCAGCGGAGGCCCTCTCGGCGGCGGACCTGACCATCGCCAACCTCGAGACGTCGGTCGGTGCTGGTGGACGCCCCGAGCCCGGCAAGCGCTACACCTTCTCCGCGGGCCCGGAGGCCTTCGCCGCGCTCGCCGCGGCCGGGGTCGACGTGGTGAGCATGGCGAACAACCACGCGCTGGACTTCGGACGCGGTCGTCTCCCCAGCACCCTCGCCGCAGCTCGCCGGGCCGGGCGGGCCGCGGCGCCGCTCGCCGTCGTCGGGATCGGCCGTGACGCCGACCGGGCCTTCGCACCCGCGCTCACCGACGTGGGCGGCACCGTGGTCGCCACCCTCGCCGCGTCCGTGGCCGACCAGGACCCGACCGCCGATCCCACGGGCGACTGGGCCGCCACCGACAACCGGGCCGGCATCGCCGACGCGCTCGACCCGGCTCGGCTCCTGGCGGGCGTGCGCCGGGCGCGCGAGGACGCCGACGTGGTCGTGGTCTACCTGCACTGGGGCGTCCAGGGCGAGCGGTGCCCGAGCCAGGACCAGCGCACGCTCGCCCGTCGCCTGGTGGGGGCCGGCGCCGACGTCGTGGCGGGCTCGCACGCCCACCGGCTCCAGGGTGACGGTCGCCTGGGCGACGCGTACGTCGCCTACGGGCTGGGCAACTTCGCGTGGTACTCGCCGGGTGGCTCCACCACGTCGCGCACGGGCATCCTGTACCTGACCGTGCGGCCCCGGACCGGCGGCTCGCGCCCTCCCCACGTCGTGCGCGCGGCGTGGGAGCCCCGGCGCATCGGGGTCGACGGGCTGCCCGCGACGACCGGCCCCAAGGACGGGGCCGACTTCCGGGCCGACCGCGAGTCCCTCCGGAGCTGCGCGGGCCTGGGCTGAGGGTGGCCTAGCGCCGCGGCGCGAGCCAGGCCAGCACGACCCGGCCCACACGCTCGAGCTGCGCGGGCGCGACGACGGCCGGCACGTCGCCCGCCGAGTGGTAGCCGGCGTAGGGCGTCGATCCCAGCCGGGCGGCCGGCAGGCCGGCCCTCACGAACGACCAGTGGTCGCTGCTCCGCTCGTCGGCCTCGGCGACGGTCGGGACGCCCGCCCGGCGCGCGGCCTCGAGCAGGGCCCGCTGCACGGGGTCGGACGTCGACGCCGACCCGACGGGCACGACCGTCCCCACGCCGACGCGGTCCAGGGAGACCATCGCGCGCACGGCCCCGCGCTCGGCGCGCGTGAGGGAGGCGACGTACTGCGTCGAGCCGAAGTGGTGCAGCGCGTCGCCCGCCCCGCGCGGCTCCTCGGCGCCGAAGGCGACGAGCACGACCGGCAGGCGCGTACGCCGGTCCGCGACCGCCTCCGCCACCGCGAGCACGACGCCGACCCCCGAGGCGTTGTCCTCGGCGCCGGGGGCCTGCGACACCGTGTCGAGGTGCGCACCCACCACGAGGTGCGGCTCCGTGGCGTCGAACCCGGGGGGCGTGGCGACCACGTTGGCCGAGCGACCCGCCGCGAGTGGCGCGCCCTGCCACGACACCCCGGCTGGTACGTCGACCCGCTGGCGGGAGACGTCGTACCCCAGCGCGGTGAAGCGAGCCTCGACCCAGTCGGCGGCGCGCCCGAAGGCCGGGCTGGTCCCCTCTCGTGGACCGATCCGCCCGGCGAGGTGCGCGACGGCGGCCACCGCCGTCGCGCGGTCCAGGTCGTCGGGCGAGACGGGCGCGGGGGCCGGGCTCGAGGGCGGGGTCGAGGTAGGGCTCGAGGCAGAGCTCGAGGTCGGCGTCGAGGTCGGCGTCGAGGTCGGCGTCGAGGTCGACGTGGGTGCCGGCTCGCCGCTGTCGGTGCAGGCCCCGACCGCCAGCAGTGCGGGCGTGAGGGCGAGCGCGAGGCGGCGTCGACGTGACCTCGGGTCGGGCGTCGGCCGGCGGCTCATGCGTCCACAGTGCCAGCCACTTCCTGATCCCACCCGTTTTGAGGTTAGCCTTCCCTTACTCCAGTCCGGAAAGGGACGACACATGACCAGCAGATTCCGCGCCGCGGCCCTCGTCGCCGCCTCGCTCGCCCTCCCCCTCAGCGCCTGCGCCGGTTCCTCGGAGGCCGAGCCCGACACCGCCGCCGACGCGCCTAGCGGTCCCTGGAGCTTCACCGACGGCTCCGGTGAGGAGGTCACGCTCGACGAGACCCCGACCCGGATCATCGCCCACGGCGCCGCTGCCCGGGCGCTGATGTCGTTCGGCATCAAGCCCGTCGCCATCTACGCCGACGAGTCGGTCGAGACCGACCCCAACCTGCGCGACCTCGACCTCGACGGCATCGAGATCCTGGGCGAGGAGTGGGGCAAGATCGACGTCGAGAAGGCCGCCTCGCTGCGCCCCGACCTCATCGTCGCCGACTGGTGGCCCGCCGAGGAGGCGCACTCGGGTGTCGAGGAGGGCGTCGAGGCCAGGAGCAAGAAGATCGCCGAGCTCGCGCCGATGGTCGGCGCGACCCAGGGCGACTCGATCCTCACCCTCGCCGAGACCTACGAGGACCTCGCCGAGAGCCTCGGCGCCGACGTCGACGACCCCGCGATCGCCGCCGACAAGGAGCGCTTCGAGGAGGTGCGTGCGGAGTTCGAGGAGGTCGCGAAGTCCCGCGACGACCTCAGCGTCTACGCGATGTCGCCCTACGAGGACCAGGTCTACGTCGCGAACCCGGAGTACGCCCCCGAGCTGCTCGACTTCATCGCGTGGGGCCTCGACCTGAAGGCGCCCGACTCCCCCGACGCCGACTTCCCCTACTGGGAGACGCTGAGCATGGAGAACGCCGACAAGTACCAGCCCGACCTGATCCTCTGGGACGACCGCGACGACCTCGACAACGTCGGCGAGCTCAACGCCGACTACGGGAAGACCCAGCCGACCTGGTTCTCCGTCAAGGCCGCGGAGGCGGGCGCGGTCGCGTCGTGGCCGGCGTTCTGGCTGCACACCTACGGTGACTACGCCACGCAGCTCGAGGAGCTCACGGACGCGATCCGCGACGCCGACGGCACCGTCGGCGACTGAGCGGGCCACCGAGGTTGTCGACCGACTCCGCACGGCGGGCCCCGCTCCTCGGAGCGGGGCTCGCCGGACTGCTCGTCCTCGTCGTCGTCCTGGCCTTCCTCAGCCTGACCCAGGGCTCGCGCGACATCGCGTTCGGTGACGCCATGCACGCGTTGCTCACCCTCCAGTCGGGCGACACGATGGACGGCACGGTGACGCTCGAGCTCCGCGTCCCACGCACGATCCTCGGCGTCGTCGTCGGCGCCGCGCTCGGCCTGTCGGGGGCGGTGCTGCAGGGCGTCACCCGCAACCCCCTGGCCGACCCCGGCATCATGGGGATCAACGCGGGCGCCGCGCTGTTCGTGGTCGTCGCGATCGCGTGGCTCGGCATCACCGACGTCCAGGGCTACGTCTGGTTCGGCATGGCCGGTGCGCTCGTCGCCACCGTGATCGTCTACACGATCGCCTCGCTCGGCCGCGAGGGTGCGACCCCGGTCAAGCTCGCGCTCGCCGGGGTGGCGGTGACGGCAGGGTTCGGCTCCGTCACCAGCGCCGTGATGGTGACCCGCACCGACGTCCTGGACCAGATCCGCTTCTGGCAGGTCGGATCCCTGGCCGGGCGCTACGAGCCGGTCGTGCTGGGCGTCGCGCCGTTCCTCGCGGTCGGCATCATCGCCGCCCTCGCCTGCGGTCGTACCCTCAACGGCCTCGCGCTCGGCGAGGACTCCGCGCGCGGCCTGGGCATCGACGTCCGCCGTGCGCGCTGGGCGACCTTCGCGGTGGTCACGCTCCTCGCCGGCGCCTCGACCGCCGCCTGCGGGCCGATCGTCTTCGTCGGCCTCGTCATCCCGCACCTGGCCCGCTTCGTCTGCGGCCCGGACTACCGCTGGATCCTGCCGTACTCCCTCGCCCTCGGACCCGTCGTGCTCCTGCTGGCCGACGTCGTCGGGCGGGTGGTCGCACGCCCCGGCGAGGTCCAGGTCGGCGTCCTCCTGTGCGTGCTCGGCGCGCCCGCCTTCATCGCGGTCGTGCGCTGGGGAAGGCTGGCCGAGCTGTGAGCGCACGCACCGACACCCCCGCTCGTCAGCAGGCCGGGCAGCCCTCGACCCTCGACGCCCTGCGTGCCGTACGACGATCACGCTGGCGCCGCGGCCTGCTGGTCACCGCAGCCCTCGGCCTGCTCGCCCTCGGCCTGTGCGTGGTGACCCTGGTCGTCGGGAGCTTCCGGCTCAGCCTGGCCGAGGTGTTCGGCTCGGTCACCCACCTCGTCGACGACCCCGCGGTGGACTTCATCGTGCGCGAGCTCCGGCTGCCCGTCGCGGTGTCCGCGCTGTGCGTCGGTGCGGCGCTCGGCGCCTCCGGCACGATCTTCCAGCAGCTGCTGCGCAACCCGCTCGCCTCGCCTGACTTCGTGGGGGTCTCCGCGGGCGCCTCGGTCGCCGCGGTCGCGGGGATCGTGCTCTTCAACGCCAGCAGCCTCACCACCTGCCTGCTCGCGCTGGGCGGGGCCGTGGCCGGCTCGCTGCTGATGTACGTCCTCGCCTGGCGCGACGGCGTCAGCGGCTACCGCTTCATCCTGATCGGCATCGGCGTGGCCGCGACCTTCGAGGGGATCACCGGCTACCTCCTGACCCGGGCCACCGTCTTCGACGCCCGCGAGGCGATCCACTGGCTCACCGGCACGGTCGGACGCGCCGACGACGCCCAGCAGTACACGCTCGCCGCGGCGCTCGTCGTGCTCCTCCCGGTCGCCGTCGCGCTCCAGCGCCAGCTGAGGCTGCTCGAGCTCGGCGACGACACCGCGCGTGGGCTGGGAGGTCGCACCGAGCTGGCGAAGGTGGGCCTCATCGCGCTCGCGGTGCTCCTCATCGCGCTCGCCACGGCCGCCGCGGGTCCAATCGCCTTCGTCGCCCTCGTCGCCGGGCCCCTGGCCCAGCGCCTGCTCGGGCCGGCGGCGGGCGGCGTGCTCCCGGCGGCGCTGGTCGGTGCCGCCCTCCTGCTGGGCGCGGACCTCGTCGCGACCCAGCTCCTGCCGGTGGCCCTGCCCACCGGCGTCGTCACCGGCGCGCTCGGCGCGCCCTACCTCGTGTGGCTGCTCGCCACCGCCAACCGGGAAGGACAGGGCGGATGACCAGGCTCGCCGCGACAGGACTCACCCTCGGCTACGACGACCGCGTCGTCGTCGACGCGCTCGACGTCGAGATCCTCGAGGGCCGGGTGACCACCATCGTCGGCGCCAACGCCTGCGGGAAGTCGACCCTGCTGCGCGGGCTGGCCCGCCTGCTGAAGCCGCGCGCGGGCACGGTGCTCCTCGACGACCGCCCGCTCGACGTCCTCTCCACGCTCGAGGTCGCCAAGGTCCTCGGGGTGCTCCCCCAGACCCCGGTGGCACCCGACGGCATCACGGTCGGCGACCTCGTCGGGCGCGGTCGGCACCCGCACCAGGGCTGGTTCCGCCGCTGGACCGAGGCGGACGAGACCGCGGTCGCCGACGCCCTCGAGGCCACCGGCACCGAGGACCTCGTCGCCCGACCCCTGCGCGAGCTGTCCGGCGGCCAGCGCCAGCGCGTGTGGGTGGCGATGGCCCTGGCCCAGCAGACCGACGTGCTGCTGCTCGACGAGCCGACGACGTACCTCGACCTCAACCACCAGGTCGAGCTGCTGCGCCTGCTCCGCGAGCTCAACCACCGCAGCGGCAAGACGATCGTGGTGGTGCTCCACGAGCTCAACCTCGCCGCGCGCTTCTCCGACCACATGGTCGCCATGGCCGACGGCCGCATCGTCGCGCAGGGAGCGCCCGGCGACGTCGTGACCGCCGACCTCGTTCGCGACGTCTTCGGGCTCGACTGCCTGGTCGTGCCCGACCCGGTCGCCGGCACGCCGCTCGTCGTCCCGCTCTGACCGCCCGACTGCTCAGGCCAGCCGGGTGGCGAGGTAGGCCCCCAGCATGACCTCGACCTCGGCGAGCGTCGCCTGCCGTGCCGGATCACCGGCCGGGTGCCGGGCGAGCGTGTGGCGCACCGTCTCGATGCAGAGGTCGACGGCGCGGCGCAGGTCGTCGTCCGGAGTGCGTACGCCGGCCCGGCGCAGCGCGTCGGCGAACAGCACGATCAGGTGCTCGCGCACGGCGTGCGCCGGGGAGTCGCGCCGCTCGGGCGCGAGCTCCTCGGTGAGCCGGTAGTAGCCGGGGTGCCGCTCCTGGAGGTCGGCGGCCCGCCGCACGAGCTCGGCGAGCACGCCGTCCAGGTCGGCCACCGACGTGACGGCGCCCAGCGCGTCGGCGTACGCCGGGGTCACCGCGTCGAGGTAGCGCACCGCGAGCGCGTCGGCGATCGCCTCCTTGTCACCGAAGAACCGGTAGAGGGCGCCGACCGACAGCCCGGCGCGCGCCGCGATGCGGGTGGTGCTCGCCCCGGCCAGGCCCCGCTCGCCGATCTCGTGGTCGGCGGCGAGCAGGATCCGGTCGACCGTCTCCTGGGAGCGCACCTGCTGCGGGTCGCGCCGGGCGAGGCTCACGTCAGGGTCCGGTGTCGGCTCATGACGTGCTGATCGTCCCGTCCGGCCCGCGCGTGCACCGCACCGTGGGCGCGCCGGCGGCCCACGCCCCGGAGAGGCACCGACCGAGGGCCTGGTGGCCCGCCGTGTTCGGGTGCCACGACTCCTGGCACGTCTGGTAGTAGTCCGAGCAGGTGTCGGTGACGCGCTTGATGTCGAACTTGTCGTAGGGCCCGAAGCTCGTCACGTGCACCCCGCTCGGGCCGTCCATCACGCGCAGCGGCGTGGCGAGCGCGTTGGCGGGACTGCCCGGGCTCTCGCAGAGCCGGGCACCGTCGAAGGCGTGCTGCACGTCGAGGTAGGTGATCTGCGCATCGGGACGCTCGGCCTGCAGCGTGGCGGCCGCACCGCCGACGATGGTCCCGAGGTTCTCGCTGAACCGGTGGGCCGGGGCGAGCGAGTCGATGTCGGCGGGGCAGCCTGCGGCGTAGCGCTCGTCGACGAGCGCGCGGTACTTGTCGCGGGTGTCGCGGCGGCCGTCCTCCTCCACGTACTGCTCCGCGTAGGCCTCGGGCAGCGGGTTGGTGTAGTCCTGCAGCACGATCCGGTGCTCGCCGTCGGCGTCGACCTCGTCGAGGACGTCGAGCACCTGGCGCACGGCGGCGGTCGTCTCGGCGCGCGCGGCGTCGATCTGCGCGCCCGTGGCGAAGTCTGCGTCGGAGCAGGCCTGCTCGTTGAGCTCGGCGCCGGTCACCCAGTTGATGAAGTGGATCCAGACCTCCCACCAGCCGGTGTAGCCGTCGGCGACGAAGCGGCCGGCGCACTCCGCGGCCACGCCGCCGAAGGTGAACTGGCTGTTGTTGGACCCGAGCCCGAGCAGGACCAGGTCGACGTCGGAGGTCTGCGCGACCGCACGGAGCTGGTCGATCTGCGCGGCGACCGTACGCCCGGCCGGGCGCGCGCTCGAGGCGTTGGCCATGTCGGCCGGCTGGGCGCCGGAGCAGGCGAGGTTGACGCGCTGCGTGATGCCCGGCAGGTCGGCCACCTGGATCGAGGCGTTCGCCGAGCGGTGGCAGAAGTAGGGGTTGCTGTTGTCGGCGGCCCATCCCGGGAAGCCCTGCGACACCCCCGACTGGTCGGTGACCGGGACGTAGCCGCCGGCCCCCTCGCCACTGATGAAGCTGTCACCCATCGCCACGGCGGTCGGCGGCAGCGGATCGGCCTGCGCCGGTGCGGCGAGGGTGAGGGCCGCAGTCGCGGCCGTGGTGAGCAGCAGGGTGCCAGCGAGTGCCGCCGGCGTGCGCATGGGTCGTCCGAACCTGGTTCCGAGCATGTGAGGAGCCTCCCGAGAAGGAAACGCGAAGGATTCTTCGCGTCTCGATCCTGCGCCCGCCCGGGCCCGGCGTCAAGGACGGACGTCGGAGATGTGCGAGCGGAAGACCCGGTGGAAGGTCAGCGCGGCCGACCTGCGCTCGGACGCCCGCTCGATGTCGCCGGTGCGGAGGTAGTCGGTGAAGCCCGGGATCCGGGAAGCCTCCTCGGTCGAGGCCGACCGGAAGCCCATCGACCAGCCCGCGAACAGGCGCTCGTCGACCTCCTCGCGTCGCACGACGAGCACGCCGGTGTGGCGAGGGTCGTCCAGCACCCGTGCCATCACCCCGTCGACCGCCTCCTGCGAGCCCTCGAGCGTCTGGATGAAGTTGCCGCCGGCGTGGAGCAGCATCCCGGTCACGCCGCGCGTCTCGTTGGTCGCACGGGCCGCGACCAGGAGGTCCTCGAGCTCGGCGTCGGACCAGGGGTCGACGGCCGAGCTCAGGTAGGTGACGGAGATCAGCGCTTCATCGGCGTCGGTCGATCCGGTCGGTGGGCAGCTCACCACGGGAGGGTACGAAGCACGGCCCCACACCACGCCCACCGGGGAGCCACGGCCGTCGTACGCCTCCTCGACGCACGAACCACCCGGCGCCTGGTGGCTCTCCGGGTGGTTCGTGGTGGTGCGGGTCGATCGAGGCGCGATCAGTCCAGGTAGTCGCGCAGGACCTGCGAGCGGCTCGGGTGGCGCAGCTTCGACATCGTCTTCGACTCGATCTGCCGGATGCGCTCGCGCGTGACGCCGTAGACCTTGCCGATCTCGTCGAGCGTCTTCGGCTGGCCGTCGGTCAGGCCGAAGCGCATCGAGACGACGCCCGCCTCGCGCTCGGAGAGCGTGTCGAGGACCGCGTGCAGCTGCTCCTGGAGCAGGGTGAACGAGACGGCGTCGGCCGGGACGATCGCCTCGGAGTCCTCGATCAGGTCACCGAACTCCGAGTCGCCGTCCTCACCGAGGGGCGTGTGGAGCGAGATCGGCTCGCGGCCGTACTTCTGGACCTCGATGACCTTCTCCGGGGTCATGTCGAGCTCCTTGGCCAGCTCCTCCGGCGTGGGCTCGCGGCCCAGGTCCTGGAGCATCTGGCGCTGGACGCGGGCGAGCTTGTTGATGACCTCGACCATGTGGACCGGGATGCGGATCGTGCGCGCCTGGTCGGCCATGGCGCGGGTGATGGCCTGCCGGATCCACCACGTCGCGTAGGTCGAGAACTTGTAGCCCTTGGTGTAGTCGAACTTCTCGACCGCACGGATGAGGCCGAGGTTGCCCTCCTGGATCAGGTCGAGGAAGAGCATGCCGCGGCCGGTGTAGCGCTTGGCCAGCGAGACGACGAGACGGAGGTTGGCCTCGAGGAGGTGGTTCTTGGCGCGACGGCCGTCCTCCGCGATCCACTCGTACTCCTCGAGCATCTTCGGGCTGATCCGGCCACCCTTGGCGAGCTTCTCCTCGGAGAAGAGGCCGGCCTCGATCCGCTTGGCGAGCTCGACCTCCATCTCGGCGTTGAGGAGCGGGACCTTGCCGATCTGCTTCAGGTAGTCCTTGACGGGGTCGGCGGTGGCGCCGGCCACCATGACCTGCTGCTCGGGCTCGTCGGTCTCGTCGGCCGCGGAGACGGTGAAGGCCTGCTTCTCGTCCTCCTTGATGGTCGGGTCGGCCGCGACGTCCTTCTCGAACTCGTCGTCCGGGATGTCGGGCAGGACCTTCTTGCCGTCCGGGCCGACGGCCGGGGCAGCGACCTCGCCGAGGTCGACGGGCGCCTCGGCGGCCTTCGCAGCGGCCGCCTTCTTGGCAGGAGCGGCCTTCTTCGCGGCCGCCTTCTTGGCCGGAGCCTCGGTGGACGCGGCCGCCTTCTTGGCCGGGGCCTTCTTGGCAGCCGACGACGTCGTGGTGCGCTTCGTCGTCGCAGCGACGGCGCGCAGCGCCGTGGCGTCGATCTGCACCGAGATGCCGAGCTCGCTCAGGTGGCCGAGGAGCGCCTTCAGGTGCTTCGGCTCGACACCGGCCTCGTCACTGGCACGACGTACGTCCTCGGGGGACACGGTGCCGGTGGGGGTGGCGCTGGCGACCAGGGCGGTGATGGAGGGGTGCGTGAGCACCTCTGCGGGGAGCAACTTGCGTGCGTGTGAGGACACGAACACCTCTCGTCAAGCAACTTCGGGCGCGGCAAGGCCCGGTGTCGTCAAGAGCCGCACCGTCATTCTGCCACGGTGTCCCCCACGTCTCGACATCCGGTGGGGGAAGTACCCCGTGTCGACTACGCCGGGTCCGTCGGCGCCGAGGCCTTGGCCGCGGCCTTCTTCGCCTTCTTGAAGTCGCGCACCTTCTGCAGCGAGTCGGCGTCGACGACGTCGGCCACCGAGCGGTGCCCCTCGAGGGCGTAGTCGCCGACGACCGCCTCCCAGCCGTCGGGACGTACGTCGAGCCGCTTGGCCAGCAGGGCCACGAAGATCTGGGCCTTCTGCTTGCCGAACCCCGGCAGCGCCATCACGCGCTTGAGCAGGTCCTTGCCGTCGGCGGCCTCGGTCCACAGCCGCGAGGCGTCACCGCCGTAGGTCTCCTCGACGATCCGGGCGACCTCCTGCACGCGGGTGGCCATCGAGCCCGGGAACCGGTGGATGGCCGGCGGCGTGGACGCCATGGCGGCGAACTCCTCGGGGTCCGCCGACGCGATCGCACCGGGCTCGAACGTCCCCATCCGGTCGAGCACCTTCGCCGGCCCACGGAACGCGTGCTCCATGGGGTACTGCTGGTCGAGCATCATGCCGATCAGCAGTGCGAAGGCGGAGTCGTCGAGGACCTTGTCGGCGGCCGGGTCGCCGGTGATCTGGAAGCCCATGGGGACATCCTCCCCGATGGCCTACTGGGCCTTGACCGCGAGGACCGGGCAGGGGGCGTCGAGGAGGACGCGCTGGGCGTTGCTGCCGAGGATGAGCTTGCCGACGGGCGAGCGACGGCGCAGGCCGATGACGAGGAGCTCGGCGTTGTTGGCCTCGGCGATGCTGATCAGGTCCTCGGCGGGCTCGAAGCCGCGCACGAGCTGGCGGATGTCGTGCTCGACCCCGGACTCCGCGAGCGTCGTGCGGATCGTCGCCATCTCGTCCTCGGCCGCGCGCGCGGCCGGGCCATCGAACTCCTGTCCACCGCGGTGGGAGTTGACCACCACGAGCTTGCTGCCCCGCAGCTTCGCCTCGTTGATGCCGGCGGCGAGGGCGGCTTCGCCCTCGGGCTTGGGGACGTATCCGACGACGACGGTGCCCATGGTGTCTCCTCTCGTGGCCGCAGGCGGATCGCCGCGCAGCCTGCTGGAACCGTAACGGAAACGCGCGGGCTTGGGCAGCCTGTGGAGACGCGTGCCGGACGGCGTGGCCTGCGGCAGGGTGGTCGGGTGCCTGCGCCCGCGACGACCCGGACGTCGCTTCACCCTGCCCTGCAGGCACCCATCGACCGGCACACCCACGTGGTGCTGCGCCACGCGGTGCTCGACCTCCTCGAGACCGACTCCCGGCGCTGCTTCCCGAGCGTGCTGCACGCGGGGGTCCCCGGACGCTGCACCTGGCACGTCGACGAGTCGGCGGCCCCGGGCGCCGAGGCCGGTGCCGACCCCGGCGCAGGGATGCGCGCCGACGTCGTCCTGGCCCTGCTCCGACGTGCGTCCGTGCTGACGCCGAGGCCCTGCCTCTGGCTCACCCGTCCGGGCGAGCTGACCCCCCACGACACCGACCTCCGGTGGCTCGGCCCGTCGGCCTGGGCCGCCTCGGCCCTCGGCATGCCGGTCGGCCTCGTGGTGGTGACCAGGCGGGGCTGGTTCGACCCGGTCAGCGGCGTACGACGCGAGTGGCGCCGGCTGCGGCGCCGCTGAGCCCCGGGTCCGACGTGCCGGTCAGTCCCAGAGGTGGACGGGCTCGTTGCTGTGCATCCGCTCGCGGTAGTCGAGGAGCGTCCTGCGCAGGGCGTCGAAGCGGTCCGCTCCCCCGCGCTGGCGCACGCGCTCGACGAACCAGGCCGCGCCGCTGGTCTCCTGCAGGCAGCGCTGCTCGATGATGCCGAGGTAGCGGTCGCTCTCCTCCGCCGGCACCCCCCACGAGTCGAGGCCCGCGCGGGCCATCGGCAGGAGGCGGCGTACGACGAGCTCGGTGGCACGCACCTGGCCGATGCCGGGCCAGTAGACCTGGGCGTCGACCCCCGTCTGCGCGGCGACGTGGAAGTTCTCCTCGGCCGCGGAGAACGACATCTGCGACCACAGCGGACGCTCGCTCTCGGCGAGGTAGCGGACCAGGCCGAACCACAGCGCGGCGTTGGCGATCGTGTCGGCGACCGTGGGGCCGGCGGCGAGCAGCCGGTTCTCGACGCGGAGGTGGGGCACGCCCTGGGAGATGTCGTAGACGGGCCGGTTCCACCGGTAGACGGTGCCGTTGTGCAGGCGGAGCTCGTGGAGCTCGGGGGTGCCGCCGGACTCGAGCACCTCGAGCGGGTCCTCGTCGTCGGTGACGGGCAGCAGCGCCGGGAAGTAGCGGACGTTCTCCTCGAAGAGGTCGAACACCGAGGTGATCCACCGCTCGCCGAACCACACGCGCGGTCGGACCCCCTGCGCCTTGAGCTCCTCGCTGCGGGTGTCGGTCGCCTGCTCGAACAGCGGGATCCGGGTCTCGCGCCACAGCTCCTTGCCGAGCAGGTAGGGCGAGTTGGCCGAGACCGCGACCTGGATGCCGGCGATCGCCTGCGCGGCGTTCCAGTAGGCGGCGAACTGGTCGGGCGAGGTCTGGACGTGGAACTGGGTGCTGGTGCAGGCGGCCTCGGGGACGATCGAGTCGGCGGTGGTGGTGAGCCGCTCCCGCCCGGAGATCGAGATCGTGATGTCCTCGCCGCGGGCGGCCAGGATCTGCTCCGACAGGAGCTTGTAGCGCGGGTTCGCGCTCAGCGAGTCGAGGGTCATGTGCCCCTCGGCCAGCGTGGGCAGGATGCCGATCATCACCTGGTGGGCGCCGACCTTGGCGGCCTTGTCCTCGGCGTCGTTGAGCGAGCGCCGCAGGCTGTCCTCGAAGGTCGAGAGCCCCCCTTCGCGCAGCCTGGCCGGGGCGAGGTTGATCTCGATGTTGAACTGGCCGAGCTCGGTCTGGAAGTCGGGGTCGGCGATGGCCTCGAGCACCTCGGCGTTCTTCAGCGCCGGGTCGCCGACCTCGTCGATGAGGTTGAGCTCCATCTCCAGGCCCGTCATCGGGTCGTCGGTGTCGAAGACCGCCTCGCGCAGCATCCGCGCGAAGACGTCGAGGTTGCGGCGCACCTTCTCGCGGTGGTGCGTCCGGTCGGCCCGGCTGAACTCCTGCTGCGCGACCTCTTCTCCCATGTCGGCACCCTAGCCACGTCGACGTTCGGCGCGGAACATCCCCGAGGGGGCGTCTCACGCGCCGCACCGACCTCATGCCGCCGGGTCACCGCTCGCCGTGAGCCGGGGGCGCAGCACCTCCCACTGCGCGGGGCTCGTCGCCGAGTCGAGCAGCTGGGCGACCAGCCCTCCCAGCGAGTGGGTCGGCTCGACCTCGTGGCACCGGTCCACCGCGCACCACGCCAGGGCGCCGTCCCCGGCCAGCCAGGCGCAGAAGCCGAGCACCGCCGCCGCGCCGGCGACGTGCGTCGCCGGCAGCCTGCGCACCGCGTCGGACCACAGCTCGACCGCCGCCCTGGCCTGCTCCCTGCCGAGCCACACCCAGGCCTCGTCGCGCAGCTGCCCCGTGCGCAGGGAGACGGAGACCGCGGCGAGCTCGGCGCCGGAGAAGCGCGTGCCGAGCTCGAGGTGGCGGCGGACCAGGGCGCACAGCGCGCCCGCAGGAAGCTCCGCGGCACCGTCGAGCGTCGGTGCCAGCAGGGACGCCGCCCGGTCGTCGGTCGCGATCGTGGCGCGGAGCGCCTCCCGGCTGGGGTGCGTGACCCGACCCTCGAGCACGCCCTGCGCGGTGAACCGGTGGGAGTCGAGCGAGAACGGCACCCCTTGGTAGGCCGCCAGCGGTGCACCGGGGAGGACGGCGTACCAGTGCTGGTCGTGGACGCGGAGCACCTCGTGCACCCGGATCCCCGCCGCCGTGAACTCCTCGTGGATCGACCAGGCCGCCTCGTCGGCGACCGTGGTGTCGTCGTCGTAGACCAGCACCACCACCTCGCTGACCTGGTTGAGCCGGGCGGGACGCAGCAGCGCCTCGACGAGGTCGTCGACGTCGTCGGGGTCGTGCGGGAGGGTGACGCGGGCATTCATCGGGCCGGGTGCGCCGACGCTGACCATCACCACCGACCGCTCGGGCACGAAGCCGAGGGCGAGGGGCACGAAGGCCGCGAGGTCGTCGGGGGTGCGGGCGCTGAGCCGCGCGCTGGTCAGGGTGCGTTCGATGTCGTCCATGACCGGGACGCTTCCCGCGCCCACCCACGTCCCACGCCTCCGGGTCGACGACCCTGTGGACGAGGGTGGTCCGGCGGCACCTGTGGACGGAAAGTGGCCCACGATCCGTCGTGCGCCGGTGGGGCGTTCCGCGGTTGTCGGTGCCTCCTGATTGAGTGGGTCGGTGCGCACCACCGCGTCGATCCTGCACCTGGACCTGGACGCCTTCTTCGCCGCCGTCGAGCAGCGCGACAAGCCGTCGCTGCGCGGCAAGCCGGTCATCGTCGGCGGCACGGGCGGCCGGGGCGTGGTGTCGACGGCGTCCTACGAGGCACGCAAGTACGGCGTGGGCTCGGCGATGTCGGGTCGCGAGGCACGGGCCCGGTGCCCGCACGCGGCCTTCCTCAGCGGGAGGTTCCACGCCTACCGCGCGACCAGCAAGGCGGTCATGCAGGTGCTGCGCGACCTGTCGCCCCTGGTCGAGCCGCTGTCGCTCGACGAGGCGTTCGTCGACCTCGCCGCCGCCGGGCTGCCGGACCTCGACGTCGCCACCGTGACCGAGGTCGGCGAGCAGCTGCGTGCGCGTGTGCACGACGTCACCGGCGGCCTCACCGCCACGGTCGGGATCGCCTCGTCCAAGTTCCTCGCGAAGGTCGCCAGCGAGCTCGACAAGCCCGACGGCATGACGGTCGTGCCGCCCGGCACCGAGCTCGACCTGCTGCGCCCGATGAACGTCACCGTCATCCCCGGAGTGGGCCCGGCCACCACCGAGCGGCTGCGTCGCGCGGGCATCCACACGATCGCCGACCTCGAGCTGGTCAGCGAGGACGAGCTCGTCCGGCTGCTCGGCCAGGCCCACGGCTCCGGCCTCTGGCAGCTCGCCCGCGCGCAGGACCACCGACCGGTCCTCGCCGAGCGCGAGACCAAGTCGGTCAGCGTCGAGGGCACCTACGACAACGACCTCACCGACCGGCGCCTGATGGAGGGGCTGCTCACCCGGCAGGCGCGGGAGGTCGGCGCGCGGATGCGCAAGAACGGCTACTCCGGCCGCACCGTCACGATCAAGGTGCGCCTCTACGACTTCACCACCCTCAGCCGGTCGAGCACCCTGCCCAGCCCGACCGACGACGGCGGCACGATCGGCCGGGTGGCCCGGTCGCTCCTCGGCGACCTCGACACCACGGGCGGCGTGCGTCTCCTCGGGGTCGGCGTCTCGGGGCTCGCCGACTGGGTGCAGGAGGACCTGTTCGGCGACGAGCCGGACGCCGACGAGGCCGACGAGGTCGTGCTCCCCGAGCCCCCACGCCGCACCTGGCCGCCCGGTGCCGACGTCGTCCACGACGAGATGGGCGCCGGCTGGGTGTGGGGCTCGGGATCCGGCGTGGTCACCGTCCGCTTCGAGACCGCCGACACCCCGCCCGGACCGGTCCGCAGCTATCGCGCCGACGATCCGGCGCTCCACCGCTACGAGCCCCCCGCCGAGGACTGACTAGACGACGCGCAGCTCGACCTCGTCGCCCGGGCGCAGCTGGGCGCACAGGTCGAGGTCGTCGTCCTCGACGACCGCCACCACCGGGTAGCCGCCGGTCGTCGGGTGGTCGGCGAGGAACACGACCGGCTGCCCCGACGGCGGCAGCTGCACCGCTCCGAGCACGATGCCCTCGCTCGGCAGCTCGCCGGCGCGTCGTGGCACCCGAGGGCCGTCGAGCCGCAGGCCGATCCGGTCGCTGTCGGCGGCGACGGCGTACGTCGCTCCGTCGAGCGCGGCCCACGCCTCCGCGTCCATCCAGTCGGCCCGCGGACCGCGGGCGAGGCGCACCACCCGCCCCGGCCGCCGTACGACGACCACGTCCGGCGGCTCCGGCAGCACACCGGGCATCCCGAGGGCCAGCGCCTGCCCGGCGGCCAGCCGGGGTGGGCCCACCCAGGCGAGGGTGTCGGTGGAGCGCGAGCCCAGGACGGGCGGCACGTCGACGCCACCGGCGAACGCGACGTAGGACCGCACCCCCGAGGTGGCGGGCCCGACGACGACGAGGGTGCCGGCGGGCACCGTGACGGGGGCGCCGTGGGCGACGGCGCGCCCACCCGCGCGGACCTCGCACGGCGCTCCGGTGACGGCGAGCGTCACCGCGCGCCGGGTCCGCACCGTGATGCCGCCCATGGTGGTCTCGATGACCGCGTCGTCGGGCGCTCCCCCGACCAGGCGGCGCGCGAGCGCCGCAGCGCCACGGTCGAGCGCGCCGGCCCGGGGCACGCCCAGGTGCGCCCAGCCCCGGCGCCCGCGGTCCTGGAGGGTCGAGAGCGGGCCGGGGTCCACGACCTCGACACCGCTCACCCGGCCACCTCGAAACGCACCCGGGTGCCCGGCGCGAGGAGCGCGGGCTGCGGGAGGTCGGCGTCCCACAGCACGACGTCGGTCGTGCCGACGACCAGCCAGCCGCCGGGCGAGGCGGACGGGTAGATGCCGCACCAGGTGTCGGCCAGGGCGACCGAGCCCGGCGCCACCCGGGCCCGCGGCGACTCCAGCCGCGGGACGGAGCGCTCGGCGGGCAGGCCGGACAGGTAGGAGAACCCGGGGGCGAACCCGCTGAAGAGCGCGACGAGCTCGAGGGAGGTGTGCAGCGCCACCACCTCGTCGGCCGAGCAGCCCCAGTGCGCGGCGACCGCCTCCAGGTCGGGGCCGTCGTAGGTCACCGGGACCCGCACGACCGGCCCGCGTGCCGGCGGGGCGTCCCGGGACCAGTGCGGCAGCGCCGCCGCGACCTCGGCCGGGTCGACGCCGTCGAACAGCACGGTGGTCGCGGCCGGCACGATCTCGTCCGCCGCCGGGCCGCTCTCGCGCGCCCACGTCGCGAGCGACGCCGCCGTGACCGCGTCCTCGACCTCCACCAGGCACGCACGGGCACCGACGCGGACGAGGTTCACGACGACCATTGTTCACCTGCGCGCGGTTGCGGGCGCCGGGGCGGTCTTGGCATGGTCGTGGGCGAAATGGGTGAGGGGCTCCCGACGGTATGAGCGTCAGGAGCCCCTCGTTTCGGTCGGGATGGTGACGTCCGACCCATCTCACCGGCCTTCCGGTCCCCGCCGACCCCGTCACCGGGCCTGCGCGGCGAGCAAGCTCGCCGGGTGGAACTGGTCGTCCGATTCGATCCCCGATCCCGCCGAAGCGGTTCCGGTAGGGAGAGTTCTATGTGGCGCGGGCCACAGCGCGCAAGGGGTCCGGACGACAAACCGCGGGTCCCACAGGGTTCCCCACAGAAGTCGTCACGTTGTCCACCGACCGGCCCCCGCCCTCCACAGCGCGCGGGTCAGCCTGTGGACGACCAACAGGTCTCGACGGTGAGCCCCGCGGCCGCCAGCGACCGTCGTACTGCGCGCGCCGCGTCGACCGCCCCCGGCGAGTCGCCGTGCACGCACACGGAATCGACCGACGCGCTGAGCTCGACGGCCCGGCGGGCCACCTGCGCCGGGTCGGAGACGAGCGCTCCGGGCTGGTCGCGCGGCAGCAGCCCACCGCTCGCTGCGTAGCCGCGGTCGGGGAACCCCTCGAGCCGCACGCCGCGACCGCGGCCTGCGGCGAGCCGGAGCAGCAGCGAGCCGGGCATGCCGAGCACCGGCAGGTCGCCGGAGCCGTCGAGCACGGCCTGCGCCTGGACCTCGTCGACCGCGACCCGGTGGTAGAGCGCGCCGTGCGGCTTCAGGTAGACCACCGCCCCGCCCTCGGACGCAGCGATCTCCGACAGCACCCCCACCTGCTCGGCGACCTGCTCGCGGAGCACGTCGGCGGCGACGTCGAGGGCGACCCGGCCGAAGCCCGCCCGGTCGTCGTAGGACACCTGCGCGCCGAGCGCCACCCCGCGCCGTACCGCCTCGGCGCAGACCGCCCGCATCACCGCCTCGTTGCCGGCGTGGAAGCCGCACGCCACGTTGGCGCTGGTGACCACCTCGAGCAGTCCGGCGTCGTCCGTGACCTCCTCCCCCAGGTCGGCGTTGAGGTCCACGTGACGGGGATCCGAGGAATGCATGTCCCCAGTGTTCCCGGGCACCCCCTGAGAAGTCCCTGAGAGTTCGCGATTCGTGCAACTCACGGGACCACTGGCTCGTCAGTGGAAGTGAAGGCACCGAACATCCGATCGGGAACACCGCATCGAACACTGGTGTTGGACAAGGTGTGCGACACGGGGTGGTCGCACGAGACGCAGGAGGACCAGATGAGCACCGCACAGGCCAAGCGCACCACCACCACTCGTGAGATCGAGGGCCGCGACAGCGTCGGCCTCTACCTCGACGAGATCGCTCGCACCCCGCTCCTCGACGCCGAGACCGAGGTCGAGCTCTCCAAGACCATCGAGGCAGGACTGCTCGCGCAGCACCTGCTCGACACCGGCCGGGTCGGCCGCAAGAAGGGCGGCGCCCCGATGAGCGCCAGCGAGGCCGAGCTCGAGTGGCTCGCCGAGCAGGGCCAGCTGGCCGTCGACCGCTTCATCGAGGCCAACCTGCGCCTCGTCGTGTCGATCGCCCGCAAGTACGGCCGCTCGCAGATGCCGATGCTCGACCTGATCCAGGAGGGCAACACCGGCCTGATCCGTGCCGTCGAGAAGTTCGACTACACCAAGGGCTACAAGTTCTCGACCTACGCCACCTGGTGGGTCCGGCAGGCCATCACGCGCGGCATCGCGCAGCAGGCCCGCGTCGTGCGGCTCCCCGTCCACGTGGTCGAGGAGCTCAACCAGGTCGGCAGCGCCCGTCGCACGCTCGAGCGCCAGCTAGGCCGTGACCCGGAGCCGCAGGAGATCGCCACCGAGCTCGGCATGGACATCGACCGCGTCCTCGACCTGATGAGCTGGGGACGCGACCACGTCTCGCTGGACACCCCGGTCGACGAGGACGGTGACACCTCGCTCGGTGACCTGATGGCGCAGGAGACCTCCCCGGGTCCCGACCTCAACGTCCTCGACGCCGAGGCCAAGCAGCGCCTCGAGGACCTCGTCGGGATCCTCGACGACCGGTCGGCCGACATCGTCCGGGCCCGCTACGGCCTGGCCGACGGTCGCCAGCACAAGCTCGCCGACATCGGTGCCCGCCACGGCATCTCCGCCGAGCGGGTCCGCCAGCTCGAGCGGGAGGCCCTCCAGAAGCTCCGCCGCGCCGGCGACCCCGACCTCGCCGCCTGACGACACCTCCACAGCCGCCGGTCCCCTCGTGGGGCCGGCGGTTGTGTCATGTCCGGTCGCTGGACGGGCAGCCGGGGGCGTGACGTCCCGGACCGGTGACGGATCAGTACGCCGCGGACTCCAGGTCCGCGCTCGCAGCCTGCGCCCGCTCGACCACGTCGTCGGGCACCGGCCGTCGCGCTGCCACCCTGGCCTGCCACATCTGCACCGCGACCACGCGGGCGGCGGCCTCCTCGACGCGCTCGCGCGAGATCTCGCCCGAGGTGATGGCGTCGACGATGATCTGGTGGGTCGTGGCGTTGTCGACCGGCATCAGCAGCAGGTCGGCTCCGGCCTGGAGGGCCTGGAGCGCGGGCGTGGGACGACCGGCGACGGCACCCATGCCGAGTGAGTCGGTGATCGTGACGCCCTCGAAGCCGAGGTCGTCGCGCAGCATCGAGTAGACGGGTGGCGCCATGCTCGCGGGCACGTCGGGCGCGATCGCGGTGAGGTCGAGGTGGCTGAGCATCACCGCGGGTGCGGCGTGCTTGATCGCCGACTCGAACGGCGGCAGGTCGTGCTCCTCGATCTCGGCGAGCGTCGAGTCGACGAGCGGCAGCGTGTCGTGGCTGTCCTGGGTCGCGGTCCCGTGGCCCGGGAAGTGCTTGACCGTCGACACGACGCCGGCGTCGTCGTAGCCCTTGATCGCGGCCCCGACCGCCTGCGAGGCGACCTTCGGGTCCATCGACGGCGAGCGCGCACCGATCGTGGGGTCGGCGGCGCCGATGGTGACGTCGGCGACCGGGGCGAAGACCCACGTGAAGCCGAGGTCGCGCAGCTCGAGCCCGGTCGCGAGCGCAGCCGCGCGGGTCACCCGCCGCCCGAGGCGTGCGTCGGCCTGGACGGCGAGCCCCGCGGACTGGAAGTGCGGGAAGTCGGTGGCGATGCCGCGCAGGTGCGAGACGTAGCCACCCTCCTGGTCGACGCCGATCACCGGCGGGAAGTCGCGGCCGTCGGCGGCCGAGGCGTCGGTGATGGCCTGCGTCGTCGCGAGGACCTGGTCGCGGTCGGTCACGTTGTCGGCGGTGACCGACACCCCGGCGAGGTGGAGGTCCTTCACCATCTGGGCCGGGACCGAGGGGTCCGTACCGTGGTAGCGGCCCACGATGACCTGTCCGGCGAGGCGGTCCGGCGTCCAGGTGCTGACCAGCGCCTGCGCCTGCTCGAGCTCCCCGACGGTCGGGCCCCACGACGTCGGGGTGTCCGGGTCCACAGGCGTCTCGGTGGCGCTCGCCGTGCTGCTCGGAGCGCCGGGCGACGCACTGTCCGACGAGCCCGCGGGCGTCGTGCCCGGGCTCGAGCCGAGGCTCGCGCAACCCCCCGCCAGGAGGACCGCTGCCGCCGCCACGGCCAGGCGAGGGGCCAGGCGGGGACGCAACGTGAGCACGCCCGGAGGCTACCCGCCGGGACCCGACGAACCAGAAACGTCAGGCGCGCGCCGCGAGCTCGGCGTGGATCTCCGCGACCCGGGCCCGGAGCTCGTCCAGCGTGCCCGTGTTGTCGATCACGTGGGTCGCGATGGCCCGTCGCTGCTCGCGGGTCGCCTGGGCGGCGATCCGGCTCTCCGCGTCGGCCAGCGACCAGCCCCGGTCGCCGACCATGCGGGCGACCTGCACGTCCTGCGGCACGTCCACGACGACCACGGCGTCGAAGGAGCCCGCTCGAGCGCCCTCGGCCAGCAGCGGTATGTCGTGCACCACGACCGCGTCCGCGGGAGCCTCGGCCTCGAGCTGCGCACTGCGCCGGTGGACGAGCGGGTGGATGATCGCCTCGAGCCGCTTGCGCGCGTCGGGGTCGGCGAAGACCAGTCGTCCCATCGCCGGCCGGTCGAGGTCGCCCTCGTCGGTCAGCAGCTCCGCGCCGAACTCCGACACCACGTCCGCCAGACCGGGCGTGCCGCGCGCGACCACCTCGCGGGCGATCAGGTCGGCGTCGACGACGACCGCTCCGAGCTCGGCGAACAACGCCGACACGGTGCTCTTCCCCGAGGCGACGCCCCCGGTCAGGCCGACACGGATCACAGTTCCTCCCCCACGACGACGGTCAGGATCTCGTGGAGCGTACGACGCTGGTCGGGCGTCAGCACGTCGAGGACGTCCGCGGACGCCCGGCGTCGTACGACGTCGACCCGGGCGACCAGGTCGCGACCGGCCTCGGTGAGCGCGAGGATCGTCGCTCGACGGTCGGTCGGGTCAGGGGCCCGTCGGGCCCAGCCGCGCTCCTCCAGCGCGTCGGCCACCTCGGTCGCCGACCGCGGCGCGATGTGGAGCTCGTCGGCGAGGGCCGACGGACGCATGCCGTCGGGCCGCGACGCGAGCACCCGCAGCGCCCGGGACTGCGACGGCGTCACCTGCCAGTGCGAGAGCGCCTCGAGATGGGCGCGACGCACACGGCGGGCCACGGCCATGACCAGGTCGCCGGTCTGCGCCTGCGCGGGGTCGGGAGAGTCCACGGGAATACATCCTGCCATGGTGTAGTTGTTACCTCATGGTGAGGTTACCTCACCTCAACCGATCTTCACGTCCGATCTTCCACAGAGAGGAGCTGGTCGCATGGCAGACCACGCACACTCCCCCACCGAGGCCCGGCAGGAGGGCCGCGGACCCCGCGGCTCCCGCGCGGGCCGTCCCGACCCGGCCGACCTCCGCCAGCTCGAGGACTCCCCCGTCTCCCTCGCGCGGATCGCCCGGCTGTTCGCGCCCCACAAGGCCGCGCTCGGCGTCGTCGTCGCACTCATCGTGGTGAGCTCGGCCGTCGGCCTGGCCCAGCCCTTCCTCGTGCGCCACGTCATCGACGACGCGCTGCCGCGCCAGGACGTGGGCCTGCTCCTGGCGCTCGTCGGCGCCATGCTCGGTGTCGCCGTCGTGACCGCCGTGATCGGCGTCGTGCAGACCTGGCTGTCCACCGCGGTCGGCCAGCGCGTCATGCACCGCCTGCGCAGCGACCTCTTCGCGCACCTGCAGCAGCAGTCGCTCGGCTTCTTCACCCGCACGCGCGGCGGCGAGGTGCAGTCGCGCCTGGTCAACGACATCGGCAGCATGCAGGGCGTCGTGACCCAGACCGCCACCTCGATCGCGGCCAACCTCACCGTCGTCGTGGGCACCGCCGTCGCGATGGTCGCCCTCAGCTGGCGCCTCGCGCTGCTCTCCCTCGTCGTGCTGCCGCCGGCCGTGCTGCTGACGCGCCAGGTCGCCCGGATGCGCCACCGGGTCACCGGCGAGCGCCAGCGCCGCCTGGCCGACCTCCACGTCCAGATCGAGGAGGGCCTCTCCGTCAGCGGCGTCCTGCTCACCAAGACCCTCGGCGCCTCACCCCGGCTGACGGCGAGGTTCGAGGAGACCTCCGCCGACCTCGTCGGCCTCGAGATCCGCTCGCGGCTCGCCGGTCGCTGGCGGATGGCCACGATGAACGTCGTCTTCGCCGCCGTCCCGGCCGCGATCTACCTCGCGGCCGGCTTCCCCGTCACGTCCGGCGGGATGACCATCGGCACCCTGGTCGCCTTCATCGCCCTCCAGGGCAACCTGTTCCGCCCGCTCATGGGCCTGCTCAACGTCGGTGTCGACGTGACCGCCTCGATGGCGCTCTTCAGCCGGATCTTCGAGTACTCCGACCTCCCCGTCGAGATCGCCGAGCCCGACTCCCCCACCCGTCTGGACCGGGCGAGCGTGCGCGGCGACGTCCGCTTCGAGGCCGTCGGCTTCGCCTACGACGCCGACCGGCCGGTGCTGACCGACATCGACCTGCACGTCCCGGCGGGCACCACGCTGGCCCTCGTCGGCGAGACCGGCAGCGGCAAGTCGACGCTCGCCTCCCTGGTCCCCCGCCTGCACGACGTGACCGCAGGACGCGTCAGCATCGACGGCGTCGACGTACGCCAGCTGGCCTCCACCGACCTGGCCGACCTCGTGGGCGTGGTCACCCAGGAGACCTACCTGATGCACGCCAGCGTCCGCGACAACCTGCGTCACGCACGGCCGGACGCCACCGACGCCGAGATCGAGCAGGCGTGCCGCGAGGCCAGGATCCACGACCTCGTCGCCTCGCTGCCCGCCGGCTACGACACCCTCGTCGGGTCCCGCGGCCACCGCTTCTCCGGCGGCGAGCAGCAGCGGCTCGCGATCGCCCGCACCCTGCTGCGCGACCCGGCCGTGCTCGTGCTCGACGAGGCCACCAGCGCACTCGACAACGAGACGGAGCGCTCGATCCTCGCCACCTTCGACGACATCGCCCGCAGCCGGACGACGATCACGATCGCGCACCGGCTCTCGACCGTGCGCAACGCCGACCAGATCGCCGTGCTCAGCCAACGACGGGTCGTCGAGCTCGGCACCCACGAGGAGCTGCTGCTCCTCGGCGGCCGCTACGCCGACCTGGTCCGCGGCGGGCTCGGCGCCGAGCCCGCCCCCGCCATGTCGGCCGCGTGAGTCAGGCGGTCGCCTGCTCCGCTGCCGCCAGCAGCACGCACGTCGCCACGGCCTCCATCGCCGCGGTGACCTCGGCCACCGGGGGCATCGTCGGCGCGAGCCGGATGTTGGTGTCGTCCGGGTCCTGCTTGTAGGGGTACGACGACCCGGCCGGGGTCAGCGCGACGCCGACCGCCTTGGCCAGCTCGACCACCCGCGCCGCCGTCCCGGGCACGACGTCGAGGTTGACGAAGTAGCCCCCTGCCGGGGTGTTCCAGGTCGCGACCCCACGACCGCCGAGCCGCTCGGTGAGCACCCGGTCGACCTCGGCGAACTTCGGCGCGATGATCTCGCGGTGCTTCGCCATGTGGTCGCGCACCCCCTGGGCCGAGCCGAAGAACTCGGCGTGGCGCAGGTGGTTGACCTTGTCGGGGCCGATCGAGCCGTTGCCGAGGTGCCCGAGGTACCACCCGACGTTGGCGGTGGACGCCGCGAGGAACGCGACGCCGGCGCCGGCGTAGGAGATCTTCGACGTCGAGGCGAACATCAGCGGCCGGTGGGGGTGGCCCGCGGCGGAGGCCAGGGTGAGGATGTCGGCGCTCTTGGCCTCCTCCTCCGTGAGGTGGTGCAGCGCGTAGGCGTTGTCCCAGAAGATCTTGAAGTCGGGTGCGGCCGTCGGCATCGCGGCGAGCCGGGCGGCGACGTCCTGGCTGACGATCGAGCCCGACGGGTTGGCGTAGGTCGGGACGATCCAGATGCCCTTGAAGCTCGGGTCGTCGGCGACCAGGGCGGCCACGGCGTCCACGTCGGGTCCGTCGTCGTTCATCGGCACGGTGACCATCTCGATGCCGAGGCTCTCGAGCAGGGTGAAGTGGCGGTCGTAGCCCGGGACCGGGCACACGAAGCGGACCGTCTCCTCCTGGCCCCACGGGCGCTCGGAGTCCACGCCACCGAAGAGGGTCAGGTAGAAGAGGCAGTCGCGCATCATCGTGAGGCTCGAGCTGCCACCCGCCACGACCTGCTCGGGCTCGACCCACAGCAGCTCGGCGAACATCTCGCGCAGGTCGGCCAGGCCCTCGAGGCCGCCGTAGTTGCGGACGTCGACGCCCCGGGAGTCCTTCGTCGTGGTCGGCAGCCGCAGGAGGTCGTCAGCGAGGTCGAGCTGCTGGGCCGACGGCTTGCCGCGCGTGAGGTCGAGCTCGAGACCGCGCGTCCTCAGCTCCTCGTAGGCCGCGCGCTGCTCGTCGAGCAGGGTGGCGAGGTCGTCGGCGGACAGGTCGGCCAGCGGGGTCGCGTTCACGTCCCCAAGGCTACCGAGCGCCGGCCCCGGCTCAGGCGGGTGTCCGGAACGTGCGCCGGTACTCCTGGGGGCTGACGCCGCGCGAGCGCCCGAAGTGGTGGCGCAGGGTCGCGGCGTTGCCGAAGCCGACCTCGCCGGCGACCCAGTCGATGGAGTGGTCGGTCTGCTCGAGCAGCTCCTGCGCGGCCCGCACCCGCTCACCGAGGATCCAGCTGTAGGGAGTGGTGCCGGTCTCCTCCTTGAAGCGCCGCGCGAACGTGCGTCCCGACATGTGCACCTGGCGCGCGAGCGTCTCGACGTCGAGCTCCTCGGCGAGGTTGGCGCCGATCCAGGCCAGCAGCGGGGCCAGCGCCTCGGACTCGCACACCGGCACCGCCCGCGCGATGAACTGGGCCTGTCCGCCGTCGCGGTGGGGAGGAACGACCATGCGACGCGCCGTGGTCGCGGCGACCTTCGCGCCGAACTGCTGGCGCACCACGTGGAGAGCAGCGTCGAGGACGGCCGCCGACCCGGCGCCGGTCACGATCGACCCGTCCTGCACGTAGAGCACGTCGCGGTCGACGATCGCCTCGGGGAACCGCTCGGCGAGCTCGGTGGCGTAGCGCCAGTGCGTCGTGCAGCGGCGACCGTCGAGCAGCCCGGCCTCGCCCAGCATGAAGGTCGCCGAGCAGTGGGCGAACAGCATCGCGCCGCGCTCGTGGGTGGCGCGCAGCAGCTCCGAGACCTCCGGGGACCAGCCGCTGCGGTGGTCGAACTTCGGCGCCAGGCACACCAGGTCGGCGTCGGCAGCCTCCTCGAGGCCGTGCTCGACGACCAGGTCGAAGCCGGCGCGGCCCTTGAGGCGACCGGGCGTCGGCGTGACGACCACGAAGTCGAAGACCGGGTTGTCGTCCTCGGGGTGGTAGGGCTCGGCCCACACCTCGCACAGTGCGCCGAGCCCGAACGGCTCGGGCTGGTCCTGGACGACGACCGCCACCTTCTTCATGGCGCCAGCCTGCACCACCGGTGGCAGTAAATCAATGGAGACTGTCATTCCTGCCACTGGTGGCAGGAACTGAATGAGCGAATGATTACTGCCATGACCACCATCATCGCCATCCTCGCCCTGACCGCCCTCGTCACGCTGCTGGTCAGCTACGCCCGTCACGACCGGTTCGCCGGCCCCGCCTCGACCAGCCACCCGCTCGACGACCTCGGCCCCGTCGAGGAGCGTCGCCACCTCGTCCCCCGCGGCTGACGCCACCCGCCCGCCGTCGCGCGTCAGCTGTCGGAGAGCACCACGACCCGGTCGCCCGGACGCACGGCGAAGACGTGCGACTTGGCCGGGTTGACGACCACTCCCGCACCGGTGACGTCGTCGTCGGCCATGGCCGCGGACTTGTAGCCCAGCGCCGTCTCGCCCCGCGCAGCCGCGCCGGCGACGACCGTGGCGTAGGTGACCTCGCGCCCGGGCTGGACGTACCACTCGGCGGGCCGCAGGTAGATCTCGCTGCCCTCGTCGCCGAGCAGCTGCTCGAAGACCGCCTCGAGCCTCCGGTCCTCCGAGAGCTGGGTGATGAGCAGGCTGACGATCTCGCCGCTCACGACGACGTCGTCGACGTGAGCCACCTGGGCGAGCACCCGGTTGCGGTCGTCGAGCATCTCGCTGACCACCGGGGTGGCCGAGTCGAGGTTCTTGAGGATGTCGCGCACGTGCAGCAGGGTCACGAGCGTGCGGGCATCGGCCGCCTGGACGCCGAGGTGGTCGGAGTAGCAGAGCACGATCACCTGGTCGAGGCCGTCGACGACGTACGTCTCCAGGGTGGCGCGATCGGTGGTCGAGGCCGACACCACCGTCACCTCGATGTTGTCGAGCGCCGGGACGTCGGGGGCGCCGAAGGACGTCAGGACCGTGAGGGTCGAGCCGGGCGCCGCGTAGTGGTCGAGCTCGCGCACCACGATCGGGGCGCGCTCGTTCCAGCCGACCAGCACGGCCTGGGTGGCGCTCTCCTCGACGCCGACCACGGTGCCGAGCGCCTCGAGGTCCGGCCGGGTGGCGGAGCGGGCCTCGGTCTCGAGCGAGGAGTCGTCCTCGGCGACGACCACCAGGGTGCGGTTGCCGACCCGCGTGTCCCCGGCCGGGTTCAGGGTCGGCACACCGTCGTCGACCATCCCGATGACCGTCGCCCTCTCGAAGGCGAGCAGGCTCTCGGCGTACGTCAGGGCGCCGAGGTCGTGGTGCTCGAGGAAGTAGATCTCGTCCCCGTCGTAGTCGAAGAGCTCGGTGTAGACCGCTGCGGCACCCGACTGGCGCGACGTCTGCACCACCAGCTTGGCCACCGTCTCGCGGATGTCGAGCAGGACCGTGCGGTCGGTGCCCACCAGCCGGGCGACCTCGAGGTTGGAGGGGTTGCGGATCTCGGCCACGATCGTGGGGCCGTCGACACCGCCGTGGGTGAGCGCGAGGAGCGTCTTGATGACCTCGCTGTCCGGGTCCTCGGAGTCCGGCGCGAGCAGGACGACCGATCGCGCGGTCGCGTGGCTGCTCAGCGCGAGGTCGTCGATGTCCATCGGCGAGCCCGACCGGCAGATGACGCGGGTCCCGCGGAGGTCGGGCACCTTGGCCTTGACGTCGTCCTCCATCTCGACCTTGTCGCGGTCGGCAAGGATCACGATCACCGGCCTGTGCCGGCTCTCGTTGGCCAGCGTCAGCTCGGAGATGATCGTGTAGATCGAGTCCGACCACCCGAGGATCACGCTGTGGTCGCGCTCGAGCACGATCGAGCGGCCGCGACGCAGGTCGGCCAGCTTGGTGTCGATGCCCGCGGCGATGACGCCGATCAGCGCGCTGACGATGAACAGGCCGGCGACGGTGAGCGCGAGCATCGTGAGCACGAAGCGCCACGAGGTCGGGTCGTCGCCCCCGATCGTGCCGGGGTCCAGGGCGTGGAGCAGGCTGTAGAACATCTCGTGGAGGAAGTCGTCCGGGACGCCGTCGGCCGGGGGCCGCAGGCCCAGGAGCGTCACGAACAGCGAGAAGACCACGATCAGCACGAGCGTCGCGACGCTCAGCCACGCGATCAGCGCCGGCGTCCCCCGCGACATGCTGTTGTCGAACCGGTAGCGCAGGCGGTCGCCCCATCGCGAGCCCGCGCCGCCGGCCGGGCGCGTGCCCGTCCCGTCCCGGGCTATCGCCTTTGCCGTACGCATCCGCATCTGCTGGCCCGTGCGCGCCATGACAGCCTCTCGTCGTGCCGGCTCGTCCCGGCTGCTGAATGCTCCCGCACCGACAGGGCTCCGCGGGCCGGAATGCGCGCTCTGCCCCCGACCGAGGACGCAGCACCTACGACGACGGCCCGCCGGGAGATCCCGGCGGGCCGTCGTGCTGGTGCTACTGGTGGATCAGCGGATCAGCTGGCGCCGCCGGTCAGCTTCTCGCGAAGCGCCTGGAGCGCCTCGTCGGAGGCCAGCGAGCCGCCGGTGTCGCCACCGGTCTCGGCCGCGTCGTCGCCACCGGAGGAGTAGGACGTGGCCTCGCCGGCCTCGACCTCGGCCTGCTTGGCCTCCTCCTGCTGCTTGACGTGCGCCTCCCAGCGGGCGTGCGCCTTGGCGTACTGGTCCTCCCAGACCGCACGCTGCTCGTCGAAGCCCTCGAGCCACTCGCCCGTCTCGGGGTCGAAGCCCTCGGGGTAGACGTAGTTGCCCTGCTCGTCGTAGGTCGCGGTCATGCCGTAGAGGGTCGGGTCGAACTCCTCCACGTCGGCGGCCGCGGCCGTCTCGTTGGCCTGCTTGAGCGACAGCGAGATCCGGCGACGCTCGAGGTCGATGTCGATGATCTTGACCATGACGTCGTCGTTGACCTGGACGACCTGCTCCGGGATCTCCACGTGGCGCTCGGCCAGCTCGGAGATGTGCACGAGGCCCTCGATGCCCTCCTCGACACGGACGAACGAACCGAAGGGCACCAGCTTGGTGACCTTGCCCGGGACGATCTGGCCGATCTGGTGGGTGCGGGCGAAGTGCTGCCACGGGTCCTCCTGCGTCGCCTTCAGCGACAGGGAGACACGCTCGCGGTCCATGTCCACGTCGAGGACCTCGACGGTGACCTCGTCGCCCACGGCGACGACCTCGGACGGGTGGTCGATGTGCTTCCACGACAGCTCGGAGACGTGCACGAGGCCGTCGACGCCGCCGAGGTCCACGAACGCACCGAAGTTGACGATCGAGGACACGACACCCTTGCGGATCTGGCCCTTCTGGAGCTGGGTCAGGAAGCCGTGGCGAACCTCGGACTGGGTCTGCTCGAGCCAGGCACGGCGCGAGAGGACCACGTTGTTGCGGTTCTTGTCGAGCTCGATGATCTTCGCCTCGAGCGTCTGGCCGACGTAGGGCTGCAGGTCGCGGACGCGACGCATCTCCACGAGGGAGGCCGGCAGGAAGCCGCGGAGGCCGATGTCGAGGATGAGGCCGCCCTTGACGACCTCGATGACGGTGCCCTCGACGACGCCGTCCTCCTCCTTGACCTGCTCGATGGTGCCCCAGGCGCGCTCGTACTGGGCGCGCTTCTTGGACAGGATCAGGCGACCTTCCTTGTCCTCCTTCTGGAGGACCAGGGCCTCGACCTTGTCGCCCACGGTAACGACCTCGTTGGGGTCGACGTCGTGCTTGATGGACAGCTCGCGCGAGGGGATGACGCCCTCGGTCTTGTAGCCGATGTCGAGGAGGACCTCGTCGCGGTCCACCTTGACGATGGTGCCGTCGACGATGTCGCCGTCGTTGAAGTACTTGATCGTCGCGTCGATAGCCGCGAGGAAGTCCTCTTCGGACCCGATGTCGTTGACGGCCACCTGGGGCGCGTCGTAGTCCGGAAGAGTGGAGAGGGTGCTCGTCATATGGAAGGAATTTCCTTGGATGGATGGAGTCGTGCGGACGCACGCAGAGATCCGTTTCACTGGTCGTCGGTGGTGACTGGTCACCGCCGCTGACACGGCGAGCCCGGGTTCGCTCGGTATGGAAGCCGGGCAGACATCTGGCGCAACAAGGAAGTTTACGCGCCTTCGCGCGCCGACGTCCAACCGGCGTCGCACGCTCACGACCGGGCGGCCCCACGCTCGCGAGCCGTGGTCCGCAAGGCGCTGCCAGGATCCTTCCTCGAGGAACAGGCGTTGAGTTCTCGTTACTCATTTGTTGGTATGTCGTTAATGGGTACAGAGGGGCTGCGCGATCCGCGTGAACACCCTGACCTGCCGTGTTCCGAGGGGGAACCACATGCCGCACCGTCCGACCCGTCGGCTGCTGTCCGCAGTCACGACCCTTGCCCTCGTGCCAGGCCTGGCGCTGGCGACGACCTCGACCCCGGCATCGGCCGCCCCGCTGCCGGCCGCCTACTCGGCGAACGCCCACGGTGACATCGTCGGCCTCGACGTCGACCTGCTGACCCTCGACCTCGCCGGGGTGGCCGTCGGGCACAGCCGGAGCACCACGAGCAGCACGGCGACCACGGGCGCGAGCACGGCCACCTCCGCGAACCTCGACGGCAACCTGGCCGGCACCGGTCTCGCCCTCGGCCAGCAGGTGTCGAACGCCCCGCCCAGCGTCAACCCGGGCGAGCAGCAGCTGCTGGCGGTCAACCTCGCCCCGGTGATCAGCGTCGGCACGGTCCGCGGCGACACCGAGGCGTCGTTCTCGGACAACCCCGCCACGTGCGTTCCCGCGGACGCCAACGGCGACCGCATCCTCTCCGACGCGCACACCAGGCTGGCAGGGCTCACCCTCGCGTCCCTGCCGGTCCTCGGCACCCTGGCCGACGTCGGCGCCTCGCAGTCGCGGACCCGGACGTTCCTCGACGACAACGGTGCCGGCGCCTCCGAGGTCGTCTCACGCACCACCTCGAACATCGGCGACATCAGCCTGCTCGGCGGCGCCGTGACCGTCCGGGTCACCAACCCGGTCGTCCTCGAGGCCAGGTCGAACGGCACCACCGGCACCGCGTCGTACACGAACCCGCCGTCGGTCTCCGTCACGGCCGCCGGCACGACGGTCAACATCCTTCCCGGCAGCACCCGGCAGATCAACCTCGGTCTCCTCGACGCGCTGGCCGACCTCAGCATCTCGGTCCGTGCTGCCCAGAACACGTCCTCGGGCGCCACCGGTGCGGCCTCCACCTCCGCCTTCCTCAGCATCGACCTCGACGTCCTCGGCGGCATCGGCCGGCCCGCCGCCAGCGTGGGGCTCGACCTCGCGCCCATGTCGGTGCAGGCCACCGCTCCGCAGGGCGGCGTCGAGTGTCCCGTCGTCGACACGACGGCTCCCGGCGCCCCGGTGATCGCGACCCCCGGCAACGGCTCCAGCACGAACGACAACACCCCGACCTTCTCCGGCACCGCCGAGCCCGGCTCGACGATCGAGGTCGAGGACTCCGACGGCAACCAGGTCTGCACGACCACCACCACCTCCGGCGGCAGCTGGACCTGCACGCCCACCACACCGCTGCCCGACGGCCAGGACACCTACACCGCCACCGCCACCGACGCGGCCGGCAACACCTCACCGGGCGCCGTGGTCACCTTCACCGTCGACACCTCCACGACGCTCGACCTCGTCGAGCCGGCCAACGGCTCCACCACGAACGACCTCACCCCGCTGGTCGCCGGGACGGGCGAGCCCGGTGCCAGCGTCACCGTCAGGGAGGGCGCCACCCAGGTCTGCACCGCGACCGTCGCGGCCAACGGCAACTGGTCGTGCACCCCGGGCAGCGCACTGGGAGCGGGCCCGCACTCGTTCACCGCGACAGCCGTGGACACGGCCGGCAACACCGCCACCGACACGACCACCTTCACCATCGACCCGCAGGGTCCCGACACCACTCCCCCCGACGCCCCGACCATCACCGCACCGGCCAACGGCTCCACCACCGACGACAACACCCCGACCTTCTCCGGCACCGCCGAGGCCGGCTCCACGGTCGTGGTCGAGGACTCCGACGGCAACCAGGTCTGCACCACCACCGCTGCCGGTGGGAGCTGGACCTGCACGCCCACCACACCGCTGCCCGACGGCCAGGACACCTACACCGCCACCGCCACCGACGCGGCCGGCAACACCTCACCCGAGGCGGACGTCACCTTCACCATCGACACCGACGCCCCGGACGCACCCGTCATCGAGACCCCGGCTGACCTGTCCAGCACCAACGACAGCACGCCGGAGCTCTCCGGCACGGCCGAGCCCGGCTCGACGGTCGTGGTCGAGGACTCTGACGGCAACCAGGTCTGCACCGCGACCACCGGCTCCGGTGGCAGGTGGACCTGCACGCCCACCACACCGCTGCCCGACGGCCAGGACACCTACACCGCCACCGCCACCGACGCGGCCGGCAACACCTCACCCGAGGCGGACGTCACCTTCACCATCGACACCGACGTGCCCGATGCCCCGGTGATCTCGGCGCCGGCCGCCGGCACGACCGTGGCCGACTCGACCCCCGGGTTCTCAGGCACGGCCGAGGGTGGCTCGACGGTCGTGGTCGAGGACTCCGACGGCAACCAGGTCTGCACCGCGACCACCGGCTCCGGCGGCGGCTGGTCCTGCACCCCCACGGCGCCGCTTGCGGACGGTCAGGACACCTACACCGCGACGGCCACGGACAAGGCCGGCAACACCTCGCCCGGGGCGGACGTCACCTTCACCATCGACACGTTCACCACCATCGACCTGACCGCCCCCTCCAGCGGCTCCACCACGAACGACACCACGCCGGCGTTCTCCGGCACCGCCGAGCCCGGCTCGACGGTGGTGGTCGAGGACTCCGACGGCAACCAGGTCTGCACCACCACCGCGACCGGTGGGAGCTGGACCTGCACGCCCACCACACCGCTGCCCGACGGCCAGGACACCTACACGGCCACGGCCACCGACGGCGTCGGCAACACCGACACCGACACGACCACCTTCACGATCGACCCGGACGCGGACGACACCACTCCCCCCACCGCCCCGGCCATCACCGCACCGGCCAACGGCTCCACCACCAACGACAGCACCCCGACCTTCTCCGGCACCGCCGAGGCCGGCTCGACGGTCGTGGTCGAGGACTCCGACGGCAACCAGGTCTGTACCACCACGGCGACCGGTGGGAGCTGGACCTGCACGCCCACCACACCGCTGCCCGACGGCCAGGACACCTACACGGCGACGGCCACAGACGCGGCCGGCAACACCTCTCCGGGCACCGACGTGACGTTCACGGTCGACACCGCCACGACGATCGACCTGCTGGTGCCCGCCAACGGCTCCACCACGAACGACCTCACGCCGGACATCTCGGGCACCGCCGAGGCAGGCGCCAGCATCACGGTCACGCAGGGCGGCGCCGTGGTGTGCACCACGCAGGCCGGCGCCGGTGGGGCCTGGAGCTGCACGCCCACCAGCCCGCTGGCGGACGGTCCCACCACCCTGACGGCCACCGCCACCGACGGGGCCGGCAACACCGCCACCGACACGACCAGCTTCACCATCACCCCGGCAGGTGGATCGGTCGCCCCGCCGGCCATCAGCTCACCGGCTGCGGGCGCGACCGTGCAGGACACCACGCCCGCCATCTCCGGCACGGGCCAGCCCGGGCTGACGGTCACGGTCCGGGAGGGATCGACCGTCCTCTGCACCGCCACGGTCGCCGCCAACGGCCAGTGGTCGTGCTCCTCGGACGTGGTCCTCCAGCCGGGTGCCCACACGGTCTCGGCGACCCAGAGCGGCCCCGGGGGCTCGAGCGAGGCGTCGACGGTCACCTTCACCGTTGCCGGCGCTCCGACGCCGAACCCCACGCCCAACCCGACGCCGAACCCGACGCCGACCGACACGGACGGCGACGGCCTCACCAACACCCAGGAGACCCAGCTGGGCACCGACCCGAACAAGGCCGACACCGACGGCGACGGTCTCACCGACGGCGCCGAGGTCAACGTGCACAGGACGGACCCGCTCGACCGCGACACCGACCGCGACCGGATCACCGACGGCCGCGAGGTCAGCGGCATCCGGATCCGCCAGCGCTTCGAGGTCTGCGGTCGCAAGACCCGCACCGCCATCCTGGTCAAGACGGATCCGCTCAGGAGCGACACCGACGGCGACGGTCTCAAGGACGGCGCCGAGGTCCGCGGCACCAAGATCAAGCAGAAGGTCAGGACCGGCACGGGCACCTACGTGATCGGCAGGGTCCGGACCGACCCGACGAAGAAGGACTCCGACCGCGACCGGCTCAGCGACAAGGCCGAGATCACGGGGTCGAAGAACAAGAAGTTCGGGAAGGCCAGGACAAACCCGGCCGCCTGCGACACCGACCGTGGCGGGGTCTCCGACGGCGCCGAGGTCAAGGCCGGGGCGAACCCCGCGGACTCGAGGTCGACGCCGAAGCGACCCGGTCGGCGCACGACCGCCTCCGACCTCCCGAGGAGGGGGCAGGCCTAGAAGGGCCAGGCGTGGAGGTCACCCGTGTCGGCGACAGCCCTGAGCAGGACCGCAGCACGGTCCGCCACTGGGTTGTCGCCGGCGCGGGCAGCCAGGTCGACCAGCGCCCAGAGGTCGGCCGCCCGGGCGCCGTCGCGGAGGTCCTCGTCGGTGCCGCCGTGCCTCGCTGTCCATGCTGCCAGGACGGCGTCGACGTAGGCCGGGTGGCGATCGAGGCGCAGCAGGTTCCCGACGTCCGTCCACGGGTGGCCGCTGTGCGCGAACTCCCAGTCCAGCACGGCCGTCACGGCCAGGGACTGCGGGTCCACGAGCACGTTCTTGGGGTTGAGGTCGCTGTGCACCAGGCAGGCGCGACCCACGGTGTCGAGGTGGTCCTGGGCGTCGCGGGCCACCTCCGCCAGCGCGTCACGCTCGGCGGACGGCCAGGCCGCCAGCCGACCGTCCACCCACTGCGTCAGGTCGAGGTCGGGGAGCTCGCGGAGCGTCAGCTCCGCGTCGACGAACGTGCCGGTCCGCCGGACCGGCATCCCGGCGAGCGTCGCGGCGACCGACCCCATCGCCGTACCCAGCCGAGCGAGGCCGTCGTCGTCGCCGGCGTCGGAGAGCTCGCTGACGACGACGTCGCCCCGCTCCCCCGGCAGCCACTGCGTGACCAGCAGTCCCGGCTGCCCGCTGTCGGGCTGCGGGCGTCGTACCTCCAGCACGTCGGGCACGGGCAGCAGCCCGCGCACGAGGCGGAGGACCGCCTGGTCGACCTCGGGCGCCTCGGGCCCGCGCGCGTCGTCGGGCGGGTAGAGGCGTACGACGACGCGCTCCCCGCCGGCCTCGCCGAGGAACGTGCGACCCGACCAGCCGCCGGCCAGCGGGGTCAGCGAGGAGCCGGAGTCGTCCACCCGCAGATCGTGGCACAGCGCACGTCTCGGAACTTCGGGAGAAACTCGCGTTACCTTCACGTGGCTCGTTCGTTTGTTGTATTTGTTCTGTTGTAACCGTTGTGTAGATATCTCGTGGATCTACCGACCGACTTCACATCGAGGGGGAGCTTCGAGATGCACACTGTCCACACGAGCCGATTCGGGAACCGGCTCACCAAGGCGGCGGTCGCCCTGACCGTCGTCGTCCCGGGCACCGTCCTGGGACTGGCTCAGTCGCCGGCCTCGGCCGCGGCCCTGCCCGCCACCTACTCCGCGGACGCCCACTCCGACATCCTCAGCCTCGGCGCGACCGTGGCCGGGCAGTCGCTCGCGACGCTCGCGGTCGGCCACAGCCAGGGCACGGTGGCCAGCTCGGCCGCCGGCGCGGGCGGCACGAGCGCCAGCTCGTCGAACCTCGACGCCACCCTGGGCGGGACCCCGGTGCCCGTCGACTCCGCCACGGCCTCGGTCTCCACCAATGCCGGCGTCGACGACCCGCCCGGACGGGTCCTCGTGCCGGTCCCCGCCGCTCCGGTCGCCACCATCGGTGCCATCACCGGTGACGTGGAGGCCCGCTGGGGCGGGGCCAACGCCTGCGCCACCCCGGTCGTCGGGGGAACCCGCACCCTGTCCGCGGCCACGACGACGCTCGCCGGCGCCTCCGTCGGCCAGCTCCCCCTCCCCGCGCCGCTGAACGTGACGCTCGCGCAGGTGGGAGCGTCGTCCTCCACCAGCGGGACCTACCTCGTCGACGACGGCGTCGGCGGGTCCGACGTCGTCTCACGCACCACGACCCAGGTCGGCCAGGTCAGCCTCCTGGGCGGAGCGGCCGTCATCGACGTGTCCAACCCGGTCGTGCTCCAGGCCCGCTCCGACGGCACCACCGGCAACGCCGGCTTCGCCTCCACGCCGACGATCGTCGCCACCATCGGGGGCAACCAGATCCCGATCCCGATCAACAACCAGCCCCAGTCGCTGGTCCTGCCGGGTGCACTGGCACCCCTCGTGAGCCTCACGGTCACGGCGTTCACGCCCACCGCCACCAGCTCGGGTGCGACCGGCGCGGCGTCGATGGACGCGCTCCTCAGCATCGACCTCAAGGTGCTCAGCCTCCCGGCACCGGTGGGCGTCACCGTCGCCGACGTCTCGCTCGACGTCGCCCCGATGTCGGCGAACGCCACCGCACCCGCGGGCGGCGTCGACTGCAACGGCACCCAGCAGGGCTCGCTGGCCCCGCCGGACATCACCTCGCCGGCGCAGAACGCCAGCGTCACGGACGCGACCCCGCCGATCTCCGGCACCGGCGCCCCCGGCGCCACGGTCACCGTCCGCGAGGGCTCGCGCGTCCTCTGCACCGCGGTCGTCGCGTCCAACGGCCGCTGGAGCTGCTCCTCGACGGTGGTGCTCGCCAACGGCCCGCACACCGTGACCGCCACGCAGTCCGCCAACGGCACCACGAGCGCGGCCGACTCGGTCACCTTCACCGTCGCGGCCGACCCGAACGACGTCGACGGCGACGGCCTGCCCAACGGCGACGAGACCACGCACGGCACCGACCCCAACAACCCGGACACCGACGGCGACGGCCTCACCGACGGCGAGGAGGTCAACCGCTACGGCACCGACCCGCTGAAGGCCGACACCGACAAGGACGGGCTGACCGACGGCCAGGAGGTCAAGGGCGTCACGATCAAGCAGCGCATCTACGTCTGCGGCAAGAAGAAGGTGCCCTCGTCGATCACCGTGCGGACCAACCCGCTCAAGAAGGACTCCGACAAGGACGGCATCGCGGACGGCAAGGAGGTCAAGGGCGTCAAGATCAAGCAGAAGGTCCGGATCCCCAAGAACAAGACCGTCAAGATCGGCCGGGTCCGCACCAACCCGACGCGCAAGGACTCCGACCGTGACGGCCTCGCCGACAAGGTCGAGATCACCGGCAAGGCGAACAAGAAGTACGGCAAGGCCAAGAGCGACCCGACCCGGTGCGACACCGACCGGGGAGGCGTCTCCGACGGCGCCGAGGTGAAGGCGGGCTCGAACCCGTCCGACATCCGGTCCACCCCCAAGAAGCCCCGCGGCGGTCGCGGGAAGGGCTGATCGACAGGCCCACCAGGCAGGTTCCCCCCTGAAAGAGGTGCCGACGCGCCGGACCACCCACCCGGCGCGTCGGCACCGCCACGTCGCGACGACTACGCTCCCGACGTGGAGGATCACCTGCCCCAGTCGGTGCGCGTCGAGCGACGGGCCGTCTCCGAGCGGGAGTCGCGCGAGGCGAACGGCCCCGACTGGGACCGCTACGCCGACGAGTACCAGGCGACCCACGGTGCGTTCCTAGGTGACTCCGGGTTCGTGTGGGGGCCCGAGGGCCACACCGAGGACGAGCTCGCGATCCTGGGTGAGGTCACCGGGCTCGACGTGCTCGAGGTGGGCAGCGGTGCCGGGCAGTGCTCCCGGTGGGTGCGCACCCACGGCGGTCGCGGGTTCGGCCTCGACCTCTCGCACCGCCAGCTCCAGCACTCGCGGCGCCTCGACGAGGAGACCGGCATCGCGGTGCCCTCCGTGCGCGGCACGGCGACCCACCTTCCGTTCGCGCCGGCGAGCTTCGACGTCGTCTTCTGCTCCTTCGGCGCGTTGCAGTTCATCCGCGACATCGACGACGCGCTGGCCGACGTGCGACGGGTGCTGCGGCCCGGCGGACGCTTCGCGTTCTCGATCACCCACCCGACCCGGTGGATGTTCCCCGACGACCCCGGCGAGGCCGGCCTGACCGCCACCCAGTCCTACTGGGACCGCACGCCCTACGTCGAGGTCGACGACGCGACCGGCGTGGTGTCGTACGTCGAGCACCACCGCACGCTCGGCGACTGGGTCCGGCTCCTTGCCCGGCACGGCTTCGTGCTGGCCGACCTGGTCGAGCCGGAGTGGCCCGAGGACCACGACCGCGTGTGGGGCGGGTGGTCACGCACCCGTGGGCTGCTGACGCCGGGCACGGCGATCTTCGTGGCGCACCTGGCGGCCTGACCTGCCGTCAAGGTGCCGACGCCCGCGCGCCCACCCCGCGAGCAGGGAGGCCGGGTTGACCAGGGCCCACGCACGGTGCCGGACGTCTGCCTCCGCCAGCACCTGCCTGCGCAGTGCCTGGCACGCCTGCCAGTAGTCCAGCCCGTCCTCCGCCGGACCGGCAGCCGGGGCGAAGACCGCCGCGTCCGCGCGTCGCGCGAGGCCGGGATCGACGCCCAGGCCACCGGCCTGCGCGACGCGGCTCCACCCCTCGGGGACGGGCGTGCCGCGGTCGCGCGCGGCGTCGAGCACCTCCTGCCAGCCGTTGACGTAGAGCCCGGACCACGACGTCGTACGCCGCCGACGCACGCGCCGTACCCGCTTGGCGAGCGGCACCAGGGCCAGCAGGGCGAGCAGGGCCCCCGCGATCGCGGCCGCGGCGAGGCCGACGTAGCGCCAGGGGTTCGTCTGCTCCTCGATCACCGCGTCGGGCGACAGCTCGATGTCGGCGCCCTTGGGGATCTTCACCTGGTCGTCGTCGAGGTCCAGCTCCTCCTCGACGAACTCGGGGGCACCGATCGTGACCTCCTCGTCGGAGCCGGAGTGGACGCCGGTGTAGCGCGCAGGGTCGAGCGTGCGCCAGGTGCCGTCCGCGAGCTGGAGCTCCACCCACGACACGATGTCGCTGCGCGTGACGATGCCGCGTCGTCCCGGCGTGGCTCCCAGGACCACACGAGCGGGCACCCCGAGCCGGGAGGCGCCCAGCGCGGTGACGGCCGAGTACTGGAACGGGGTCGCCGACATCCGATCGGCGCCGACGAGCCGCAGCCCGAGGTCGACCGGCGACTGGGACGAGGATCCCGAGAGCCGGACCTCGCCGTTGAGCCGGAGGTAGCGGGCGAGGAGCAGGACGCGCTGCAGCGGCGAGACCTCGGGGCGGTCGAAGGGCACCAGGAACCGGTCGAGGAACGCCCCCTCGGGCTGACGCTGCTCCTCGGTCGCGGTCATCGTGGCGTCGGACGGGCGCAGGCCCGCGGACGGGACGACCGAGGTGAAGGTGTAGTCGTCGCGCGGGTCGACGCCACCCACCACCACCGCGCTGGAGGTCGCCTGGTTGTAGCGCACGTCCTCGATCTGGGTCCGACCGTCGCGGTAGTCGAGCTCGAGGCCGGTCAGCTCTCCGAGCATCGGGAGCCAGTCGCCGGTGTACGCCGGTGCGATCCGGACCCGCACCTCGACCTCCGGGCCCGGGTGCAGGGGCTCGACCACTCGTCCCAGCCGCCGGAAGGTCCCCGCCGGGCCGGCGCCCGGCGACTCGTCCGCCGGTCGCCAGGACTCGCCGTCGTAGAGGTCGAGGGTGCCGAGCCTCATCCGGGCGCCGTCCGGCACCCCGACGGCGCGGAACAGCTGCTGGCGGCCCTCCCCGGGTGGGATCAGCGTCTCCGACGCACTGGACGCGACGGCCCGGTCACCGGCGGGGTCCAGCCGGACGCGGTCCGTCTGGTCGTTGTCGGGCACCAGCACGCTGACCACGCCGGAGACGGCGCCCACGACGAGGGCCGCCACGAGGGTGGCCGCCAGTCCCGTGCGCCGGCGACCGACGAGCGCCTCGGCCCGACGCGCACGCGCGGCGACCCACGTGACCAGCACGACGGTCAGCACGGCACCGCGCAGGACGTAGTAGTCGGGGATCAGCACGGCCACGGTGATCGTCGCGGCGAGCCCCGCGACCAGCGGCACCATCGGGGCGATCGCCCGTCGGGTGCCGAGCGCCAGCCAGGCCGCCGGGAACGCCGTGCCGAAGCCGATGGCGTACGGCAGCAGCATGAGGGTGCCGGCCGCCTCGACCGGTGGGAGGGTGCTGACGAACAGGCGTGGCGCGGTGTAGGTGTCGCCGAGCACCCGGTTCATGGTCTCGACCGTCGGCACGATCCACGGGCCGGGACGCTGCAGGGCGGCCAGGGCGCCGAGGGGCGCGTAGGCGAGGAGGGAGACGAGGGCGTAGACCCAGACGCCGTCCTCGGTGGAGCGGACGAGCCACGCGAGCGCGAGGAGGAACACGACCGGCACGAGCCCGGCGACGAGGTAGCCGCGCGACCAGAAGCTCTCGTCGAGCATGGTGAGCACGAGAGCGACGGTGCCCAGGACGACGACGCAGTCGACCAGTGTGCCCGCCCAGCGCGGGGCCTCCCTCATCGCAGCCCCCGGGCCATAAGGTCGCGCAGGTCGGACAGCTGCTGCACCGTCAGCTCGCGCACGCGGGGCGAGTCGGTGAGCGTGGCCCGACCCTCGGTCTCGGCACGCACCACCATCCAGTCGGGCCCCTGGCCGAAGCTGCGAGCCGCCGCGTCGAGCTGCACCACGTCGCGCCGCGCCCCGGTGACCTGCACGACGAGGCCGGTCCCGCCCACCGCGCTCGCCGCGTCGGCTGCCTGCTGGAGGTGGTCGTCGTCCCGGTGCACCTCGAACCGGCAGGCCACGTCGATCATGGCCTCGGCGCTGCGCCCGCTCGCCGTGCGGGCGCCGCAGCGCAGGTAGGTGTCGAAGTCGTCGCGCACCGCGCGCAGGGCGATCGACGACGCGACCGAGACCGCGAGCTCGAAGTCGCGCAGGCGCGCGTAGGACCCGGCGCACCCGTCCACGAGGATCGTCACGTGCCCTCGCCTCGTCTCGAGGTACTGCCGGACGAGCAGCTCCCCGGCCTTCGCCGACGACCGCCAGTGCACGTGCCGGAGGTCGTCACCGGGCGCGTACTCCCGCAGCGCGTGGAAGGCCAGGTCACTCATCGACAGCTGCTGGCTGGTGGCGCCGTCAAGGTCGTTGGTGAGGCCGCCGGCGAACACCGACAGGTCGGTCACCCGGGGTGCCACCATGAGCTCGAGCCCACCACCGACCGGGTGCTGTCCCACGACCAGGCCCAGCGGGTCCGTCTTCTCGTAGACGGTCGGCCCCACGCGGTGGACGCCCCGCGGCAGGTCGGGCAGCCGGACCTCCTCGGTGCGGTGGGCGAAGGGCAGGAGGAAGGGCAGCCGCAGGCGGACGGAGTGCCGGCCGACCTGCACCGCGAGTCGCGGCGACAGCATCGCGGCCGCACCCGCCTGCACGCGGAGCGTGAGGGTGGGCGGGGCGCCGCCCTCGACGACGCGGTGCGGCCGCAGGGTCAGCTCGACCTCGGGCGCTCCCGGGAGGGCCTGCCAGGTCAGCCCCACCAGCACCAGCCCGAGCGCGACCACCCCGAGCTGGGTGAACTCCTGCCAGTGCAGCCACCACGAGACACCCGTCACCGCCAGCCCGAGCACCAAGACGCTTCGGCCGAGCGGGGTCAGCGCGCGCCACGGGAGCATCGCTCGCGTGCGCCACCCGGGGGTGGCGGCAGGTGTCGTCGGCTGGCTCACGCGCGATCGCGCGGCACCGACACCTGCGCCAGCAGCGAGTCGATGACCTCGTCGGGGCTCACTCCGCCGAACGCGGCGCCGGAGGCCATCAGGAGGCGGTGGCCCAGGACCGGGTGGGCCAGCGTGGCGATGTCCTCGGGCACGACGTGGCCGCGGCCCTCGGCCAGCGCCCAGGCCTTGGCCGCCCGGATCCACGCCAGCGCGCCCCGGGTGGACAGGCCGATCCGGACGTCGGGAACCTCGCGACTGGCCTCGGCGAGCCGGCGGACGTAGCTGATGATCGCCCGGTCGACGTGGACCATGTCGGCGACCTTCGCCATCTGGGAGATCTCGGTGGCTCCGACGACCGGGGTCAACCCGGCGGCGCGGTCGCGGACGCGTGACTCCGCGAGCAGTGCCTCGGTCGACTCCGCGTCCGGGTGGCCGAGGCTCGTGCGCATGAGGAACCGGTCGAGCTGGGCCTCGGGCAGCTGGTAGGTGCCGGCCTGCTCGATCGGGTTCTGCGTCGCGATGACCATGAAGGGACTGCCCACCCCGTGGGTCTGCCCGTCGACGGTGACGTGTCCCTCCTCCATGACCTCGAGCAGGGCCGACTGCGTCTTCGGCGACGCGCGGTTGATCTCGTCGGCCAGCACCACCGTGTGGAATATCGGACCGGGGTGGAACGAGAACTCCCCGTGCGACTGGTCGTAGACCGTGACGCCGGTGACGTCCGACGGCAGCAGGTCAGGGGTGAACTGGATCCGCGCGAAGGAGCAGTCGAGCGACTTGGCCAGGGCGCGCGCCAGCATCGTCTTCCCGGTGCCCGGCAGGTCCTCGAGCAGCAGGTGCCCGCCGGAGACCAGGCAGGTCAGCGCCAGCCGGACGACGTGGCGCTTGCCGAGCACCGCCGACTCGACGTTGTGCCCCACGCGTTCGAACGTGTCGGCGTACCACCGCACGTCGTCGGCGTGGACGGTGACGGGCTCGCTCACGCCGAGCGGCGGCGCATCAGCTGCAGTGCGATGCCGATGAGCAGCGCCGGGATCCCGACGATCCAGCCGATGAGCGGCACGGTGCCGGTGACCAGGTTGAGCTTGTCGGCGTTGGCGCTGGCGTCGTCGGCGTTGGCCTTGACCTGCTCGTCGGTGAAGCCGAAGTTGAGGGCGAGGAACGTGTTGCCGTCCTCGTCGAGGCGCTGCTGGTCCTCGAACTGGTTGATGATCGAGCCGGTGGTCGGGTCGATCCACAGGGTCTTGTCGGTCGAGTAGGTGCCCGGGACGCCCGAGGAGACCTCGATCGGGACGTCGCTGACGACCGTCTTGTAGACGTAGAGCTCGAGGCCGTCGTAGTCCTGGGTGCCCTCGTAGGTGGCGTCGACCGCCTCGCCCGCGTAGCCGTCCCAGTACTGGTAGGTCTTCTTCTCCGCGTCGAAGGGCCACTTGTTGACCAGGCCCGACTTGTCCTCCGCGCTCGGCGGGAGGTACTTCGGGTCGTCGACGGCCTCGGCCGTGCGGCGGTTCGTGGCGAACGCGTCGGTGCTCGCCGAGATCAGCCGCTCCTCGGGGTCGTCGGCGCTGACGCACTCGTCGATGTCGCCCTCGTCCTTGACCAGGCAGCTGGAGTTCTGGAAGACGACCACGTCGGAGTCCGAGCGCTCGGAGTCGGCGTGCGTGATGCTGAACGCCTTGACCGCGAACTGGTCCGTGCTGCCGGTGCCGTTGGCGAGCTCGGCGTCACCGCTGAGGAGGGTGGTGCTGTCGACGTCGAGCGGCGTCTTCATCAGCTGCCCGGGGGCCCAGAACTGGGCGAGGATCGCCAAGGTGATGAGGAATCCACCCAGCATCGTGAGACCGATGCCGAAACCCTTGCGCATGTGACGTACCTCCCAGTTGGCCCTGATTCGGGAGGACTGTAGCAGCGAAGTGACTCGCAAGTAGCCAATTGCCCGGGTGAAGTTCCGGGTCGCACGACGAGGGCCACCGACGCGGGCTAGAGTCCGCGACATGCCGCCCGAGAACCCGACGCCGGTCCGCCGTCGGCTGGCCGCGATGGACAGCCTGCGCGGCGTCGCGATCATCGTCGTGGTGCTGTCCCACGGCTGGATCCTGTGGCCCATCGAGGGCATCGACGCCAACCCGTGGGTGCGACCGGTCTTCCGCAGCGGCAACTTCGCGGTGACGATCTTCTTCGTCGTCACCGGCTTCCTGGTGCACCGCTCGCTGTCCGCGCGCGGCATGGCCGACATGTCGGTGGGCGTGAGCATCGTCCGGCGTGTCGTCCGGGTCGCGCCGGTGGTGCTGGTGGCCGTGCCCCTGGTCGTGCTCGCCTCGGCGTTCGTCGACGACCCGACCTCGAGCCGCACCAACAGCAGGTCGATGCTCCACGTCTTCACCTACACGTGGAACTGGTACGTGCAGACCGACGCCGTCGACTCGCGGTGGGACCTCGGGCACCTCTGGTACCTCTCGGTCGACATGCAGGCCTTCGTCGCGCTCACCGTCCTCCTCGCCTTCGTACGACGACGCCCCGTCGCGCAGCTGGCCGTCCTGGGCGGGCTGCTGCTCCTGCTCACGTGGTGGCGCATGCACGTCGCGGAGCTGGAGCCGGTCATCAACGTCCTCCTGCGCACCACGGCCCGGATGGACGCGGTGGTCGTGGGGATGCTGCTGGGTGTCGTGCTCACCTTCGTGCCGCGCGACGCGGTGACACCGCGCGCCCTGCGCTGGAGCGGCGCGGTCTCGCTCGTCGCGCTGGTCCCCCTGTTCTGGTACTGCTCGGACGACGAGCGGTTCCTCCACTGGGGCGTCACCCTCCTCGAGCTCGACCTGGCGGTCCTGCTGGGCGTGACGGCCCTCGGCGGCTCCGCGCTCACCCGCGTCAGCCACCCGGCCCTGAGCTTCCTCGGCCGCAACTCCCTCGTCATCTACGTCTGGCACTACCCGGCCTTCGCCGCGGTCGAGGCCCGCACCCGCGACTGGGCCTGGCCCCCGCGTGCCCTGGTGGCGTTCGTCGTCGTGGGCGTCCTGTGCGTCGCGACCCACTACCTCCTCGAGCGGCACGTCTCCCGCCTGCTGACCCACCCGCTGTGGCTGCGCCTGAGGCGGGAGCCCGCTGCGGACCCGCGGCGCGACGAGCTCGGTCCCGAGCCGAGCCCCGGGCGCAGCGACGAGCTCAGCCCCGAGGACCTGACGGTGCCGGTCAGCCGGACCTGAGCCGCCGACCGGACCGGGTCAGTCGCCGAAGCAGAACGTGTAGGTGCCGCCGGCGTCGAAGGTGACCGACAGCTCGGCGAGCTGCGCGGTCGTGGCGACGTAGGTCCAGGCACCCGGTGTCGTGCGCCACTCGACCGGGTCGGCCCGCACGTCCTCGTCGGGCCGCGAGAGCCTGGTCAGCACGGAGCCGGCGTCGCCGCGGAAGCGCAGGCCGGTGCCGAGGTAGCTCGTGAGGACGAGGGTGGGCGTGGCGTTGGTCGCGGTGTAGCTCCGGCACCCCGCACGCTCGAGGAGCGACGGCGCGAACGAGTCCGAGGCGACCCCGGCGGGAGGTGCGAGCTCCAGCTCGTCGCCGGTGACGGCGACGAAGTAGTTGTTCTCGGCCTCGATGCGGTCGCGCTCGGTCGGGTCCAGGTCGGGCAGCTCCTCGCGCAGCGCCGGGTCGGCGAGGCGCTCGAGGTCCTCCCCGCTGATGTAGGAGCCACGGACGGCGTCCGTGAGCAGCTTCTCCCCCGCCGCCACGGCGAGCGTGGTGCCGGCGAGGTGCTGGCGCGTGAGGTCGCCGATGCTCAGCACGCTCTGGCCCACGCGGTACTGACCGAGGGCGGCATGAGTGGTCAGGAGCGCCACGACTACCAGGCCCAGCGCAACGGCCGGGCGTCGCTCGGCCCGGCCGAACCGTCGCGCGGCCACGGTGACCAGCGTGTCGAGGACGAGCGCCAGGCCGGGCAGCAGCAGGAGCAGCACGACGTAGCGGTAGCGGCTGGTGGTGACCTGCTCGATCCCGTAGGGCAGCTGGGCGACCGCGCTGACCACGGCGTGGAAGGTGGCGCCCGCGATGCCGGCGATCGTCACCTGCACCAGCAGCGGCCGGCGACGGCTGCCGTAGGCGACGGCCACGAGCACGGCCAGCACGAGGACGGGACCGGCGCCCCAGCCCCCGGTCACGTTGTCGAACGGCAGGGACAGGAGCGTGGCTGCCGACTCCGGCACCTGGAGCGTCTCCTCCCGCGACAGCAGGATGCGGGTCGATCCCCTGCCCCACACGGCGTACCACCCCAGGAAGGCCACCGCCGGCAGGGCCACGACCTGCAGCATGTGCCAGACGCCGCGGGTGAGGGCGAAGACCCCCACCCACACGGCCGCCACCACGCCGCCCAGCGAGATCGTGCAGCCGACCAGCAGCAGGACGCTGGCCAGCACGGTGCTGCGCCGGTCGTGGTCGTTGCGGACGAGGAGCAGCACGGCGATCGCGCCGAGGAGCATCGACGACGTCAGCGCCACCGGGGCCTCGACGAGGAACGCCTCCGAGCCCGCGCCGTACGTCAGCAGCACCAGGGCCGACGCGAGTGCCGCCAGCGGGTGCGCACCCAGGCGCAGCAGCAACCGGTGGGCGACCACCACGAGCGCGAGGTGCACGAGCACCGTCACGGCGAGGTAGGGCAGGTAGCTGGACAGCCCGATGAGCTTGAACAGCACGACGTAGAACAGCACGAGGGTGAGCTGCCAGTGGGCCGCGTGCGGCTCCATCAGGCTCTCGGTCGCGCCGGGCGCACCCCCGCGCGCGACGAAGTAGTGCAGCAGGTCCCCGCTGAACCAGCCACGGCCGCCGAGCCACATCGCGACGCCGCCCTGCACCAGGAGCGCGACGTAGAGCACGCGCAGGTCCCAGCCCGGCAGTCGCAGGGCCACGCGGCGCCAGGCTGCGCGGAGGTCGGTCACTTCCGCTTGCGGAGCCGGGACAGGCTCCCGAGGACCTTGTGCGCCGCCTCGTCGGAGATGCCCAGCCGGCGCTTGACGCGGTCGTAGACGTCCAGGACGGTCCGGTCCGCGGCGATCGCGGCCTTGCGGGTCCGGGTCTCCTCCGGGCGGGCCTGGTAGTTGGTGGCCTTGCGCACCGCGGACTCCTCCTCGGTGAAGTAGTACATCGCCAGCGAGCGACGCGCCATGTCCGGCGGGCAGGTGAGCCCGTCGGGGTGGCCGTGGAAGGAGTCACCGGAGGTGGTGAACACGAGCATCCGGTTGCCGGCAGGCGTGACTGTGCCCTGGCACGCCGTCATCTGCTGGTCCCACAGCTCGAGCTTGCCGCCCCAGTCGTCGTGCCACTCCTCGTTGAGGTAGAGCAGGATGTTGATCCGGCGCGCCCAGTTCTCGTGGGTGTGGTGGGTGGAGAAGTCCGCGTGGATGTTGAGGTGGCCGCCGCGCTTGGTCATGTGCAGGCCGCCCCCGTCCATCGTGTAGTCGGGGATCAGGTCCGAGATCCCGGTCAGCTCCTCGAGGTAGGCGACGAACTCCGGGGAGCAGAACTCCCGGGCCACGGCCTGCAGCGAGTCGGCCCACGTGTCGGGCTGGGTGTTGGAGTACTTGGTCTCGTTGACGTGCGCGTAGGCCTTCCAGAACGCGTCGTCGATCCCGGGGAAGCCGGCGACCGCCGACGCGAACGCCGGCTGGTGCAGCACGTCGTCGAGGACGATGTGCGGGAAGGGCTGGGCACTGCCGTAGGCCTCCGCGGCGCGGGGCAGGTCGGCGGTCAGGCGCGTCATGTCGACGAGCTGCAGGGCGGTCTCCATGGCGCGCATCATGCCATCTGGGACGACCCCCACGAGCGACTCCTCGACAACCGGTCGGGCGTGCCCACCGACTCCTCGGCGAACTGTGCGCGCGGATGCTACTGGCGGGTTACACTCGGCCGGTTCATGAGGCGTCCGTCACGTGCCGGGGTGGTTCCCGGCGCTCTGGAGGAGAGATCGATGTCAGCAGCCGAGGTGCTCAGCGACGCTCAGCCGGCGCACGACCGCGCGCCACGGGTCGGCGTCCTGGTCGTCGCCTACAACGCGGCCTCGACGCTGGAGCGCACGCTCTCCCGGCTCCCGGAGTCCTTCGCCCGCTCGGTCGACCACGTGATGGTCTGCGACGACGCGAGCCAGGACGACACCTACGAGATCGGCCTGCGCTTCCGCGACACCGCGTCGTTCCCGATCACCGTCGTCAAGCACGCGCGCAACCTCGGCTACGGCGGCAACCAGAAGGCCGGCTACCGGTGGGCCGTCGAGCACGGCCTCGACGTGGTCGTCCTCCTGCACGGTGACGGGCAGTACGCCCCCGAGTGCATCGAGGACCTGGTCACCCCGCTGGTCAGGGGGGAGGCCGACGCGGTCTTCGGCTCGCGCATGCTCGAGAAGGGCGGGGCGATGGCCGGCGGGATGCCGGCCTACAAGTACGCCGGCAACAAGATCCTCACCGGCTTCCAGAACGCCCTCACCGGCCAGCACCTCTCCGAGTGGCACTCGGGCTACCGCGCCTACCGCACCGACGCCCTCACCGACCTCGACCTCGCGTCGTACTCCGACGACTTCGACTTCGACACCGAGATCATCCTGGGACTGGTGCGAGCCGGCAAGCGGATCGCCGAGGTGCCGATCCCCACCTACTACGGCGACGAGATCTGCTACGTCAACGGCATGAAGTACGCCCGCGACGTGACCGCGGACGTCGTGCGGCACTGGGCCAGCGAGCGCGGCTTCGGCGGGGGCGTCGCCTCCACCGAGACCGACCTCTACGCGCTCAAGGCGACGGGCTCCCACGGGGTGCTGATCGAGTGGCTGCAGGGACGCGAGCCCTCCCGCGTCCTCGACGCCGGGTGCTTCGACGGCCGCTTCGCCGACCTCGCGCGCCGCGCCGGTCACCACGTGACCGGCCTCGACCGGCTCAAGCACGACGGCGTCGCGGACCGCGTCGACTCGTTCATCGAGGCCGACCTCAACCAGCCCCTCCCCGCGACCATCGGCGCGGAGTACGACGTCGTGGTCGCCGGCGACATCCTCGAGCACGTCGTGGAGCCGCAGCAGCTCCTCGAGGACCTGGTCTCCAAGCTCGTGCCCGGCGGCGAGATCCTCGTCTCGGTCCCGAACTTCGGTCACTGGTACCCCCGCGGCCGCATCGCCGTCGGCAAGTTCGACTACGACCAGCGCGGGCCGCTCGACCGTGGCCACGTGCGGTTCTTCACCCGCACCACCATCGAGCGGCTCTTCGCCGACTGCGGCCTCCGGGTCCTCGAGCACCAGACCGTCGGCACGCCGTTCGAGTCCGTCGTCGACGGCCCCGAGGCGCCGCCCACCCGCAAGCAGCTGGTGCGGGGCGTCACCCGCGTGGACCGGGCGATGGTGAGGGCGTGGCCGCGACTCTTCGGCTACCAGTTCCTCTACCGCCTGGAGGTGGCGTGACCGATCCCGACCATCGGCGCCGGGTCATCAGCACGTCCGCAGGGCTCACCCTCGGTGGCATCGTCCACCTCCTCATCCTCTTCAACGTCTCGCGCGACCTCGGGCGCACGGCCACGTCCGGGTTCTTCTCCGGCGTCTACGAGCTGCAGGCACGCGCCTTCCTCGACGGACGGATCGCGGTTCCCGACGGCAGCATGGCCATCGAGGGCTTCATCCGCCACGGCGTGACCTACATGTACTTCCCGCCCTGGCCGGCGCTGCTCCGCCTGCCGGTGCTGATGACGACCCACGAGTTCGACGGCCGCCTGACGCTCCTGTCGATGGGCCTGGCCTGGATCGTGTTCGTCGTCTTCGCCGCCAAGCTCGTGTGGTGGCTGCACGCGCGCATCACGGCGCGCACCTCGGTCAGCCGCGGCGAGGCCGTCCTGGTCGCGTCCTTCCTGGCCGCGGCGAGCGGCGGCACCTTCATGACGTACGACGCCTCGCTGCCGTGGGTCTACCACGAGGTCTACGCGTGGGCGATCGCGGCGGCGCTCGGCGTCCTCTACTGGCTCCTGCGCGTGCTGACCGCTCCCGACTGGCACTCGGCGCGGTGGCTGGGAGTCTTCTGCTTCATGGCCATCGGCACCCGCGCCACGGCCGGCTGGGCCCTCTGCCTCACGGTGATCGCGGTCGCGGCCTGGTTCGGCATCCGGCGGTCGACGCCCGCGCGGCGGCAGGTGTGGTGGGCGATCCTCCTGGCCGGGCTCGTCCCCCTGGCCCTGTCGATCGCCTACAACCTGCACAAGTTCGACCACGTCTACATGTTCCCGCTCCAGGACCAGGTCTGGACGCAGGTCAACGCGCACCGGCGCGAGGCCCTCGCCGCCAACGGCGGGTCCATCACCGGGCTGCAGTTCTTCCCGACGGCGTTCCACGCCTACCTCTGGCCGAGCGGCATCCGCTTCGTCGACTACTTCCCGTGGATCACCCTGCCGGCCCGGCCGCCGGAGGCCCTCGCCGGCGCGTTCGTCGACCAGGCCTACCGCACCGGGAGCGCGACGGCCTTCATGCCGCTGTTCATGCTGCTCCAGGTCGTCTCCACGGTCGTGGTGTTCCGCCCCGGGGCGTCGGCTCGGCTCCGGGTGCTGCGGGTCCCGATGATCGCGGCCGTGCTGATCACCGGTGGCGTGATGGCCTACGGCTACTTCGCCGCGCGCTACGCCAGCGAGTTCGTCCCCGCGCTCGTGCTGGGTGGCGCCATCGGGACGGTGCTGGTCGCCGACCGGCTCCGCGGCCGTCGGGTGTTCCCGGCGGTCGCCGTGGGCATGGCCGTGCTCGCCACCTTCTCGATCGTCGCGCAGCTCTCGATCGGGCTGAGCGCGGCCGCGACCAGCGCCCGCGGCGCCGACCTCGAGCGCTACGTCCGCTGGCAGCAGAGCCTGTCGCCCGACGCCCAGGCGCGGCTCGTCACGTTCTCCGACTCCCTCGCCGACGACGGCGAGACCGACGAGCTCCGGATCGCCGGCGACTGCGACGCGCTCTACCTCAACACCGGCGACGCCTACGAGCCGTGGACCACGATCCAGTCGCGCGGCGAGGCCGCGAGGATCCGCCCGGACGGTCGGCTGCGTCCCGGACGGGTCCCCCTGTTCCGCATCGCCGGCACGGGTGACACCGCCGTCCTCGAGGTCACCGATGAGCGCCAGCTGCGGTTCGTCCTGACCGGGGAGGACGGCGAGTACGGCGCCAACACGTTCGACTTCCCGCCCAACGGCTACGCCGACCTCAACCTGCGCAACCTCACCCAGTTCGGCTTCTACGAGATCACGGCCGTGCCGTCAGGCCCGGTCGGCTTCCTGCGCTCGACCCGCACCGACGACGACTGGCACACCTGGCCGGCGCGACTGGAGTGGCTGGGCAACGATTCCGCGGCCCGCAGGGTCGGCGTGAGCCTCGAGCACCTGACCGGTCTCGACATGCCACTGTGCAGCGAGCTCGCGCAACAGGCCGGCGCGGGCGACGGAGCCTGATCCCGTGCGCATCGCCTTCTTGACGTGGCGCGACACCACGCACCCCGACGGCGGCGGGTCGGAGGTCTTCGTCGAGTCCGTCGGGCGCGAGCTGGCCCGGCGCGGGCACCACGTGACGCTGCTCTGCGCACGTCACCCCGGCGCAGCTGCGCGGGAGGAGCGCGACGGCGTACACCTGCTGCGCGTGGGCGGTCGGCTCACCGTCTACCTGCGGGGCCTCGCGTGGCTGGTGCGCCACCGCGGCGAGGTCGACGTCGTGGTCGACGTCGTCAACGGTCTCCCGTTCGCCTCACCGCTCGTGCGCCGGCGTGGGGTGGTCGCGCTGGTCCACCACGTGCACGCCGAGCAGTGGCGCATCATCTACCCGGGCCCGGCCGGCCGGGTCGGGTGGTTCGTCGAGAGCCGGCTCGTCCCGGTCCTCTACCGCGGTCGCCCGTTCCTCACCGTGTCGGACGCCTCAGCCCGTGACCTGGCCGCGATCGGCGTCGATCCCGGCTCGATCACCGTGGTGCGCAACGGACTGGCCGCGGTGCCGACGGAGGTGGCAGGTCCGCGCTCCGAGAGGCCCCACCTGGTCGTGCTCTCGCGCCTGGTGCCGCACAAGCAGATCGAGCACGCCTTCGAGGTCGTGCGTCGCCTGTCCGACGAGATCCCCGACCTCCACCTCGACGTGGTCGGCGACGGCTGGTGGCGCGAGCACCTCGTGGCCGCGGCCGCCGAGCACGGCGTGACCGGGCGGGTGACCTTCCACGGCCACACCGACGACGTCCGTCGCGACGAGCTCCTCGCCGGTGCCCGTCTGATGCTGATGCCCTCGGTCAAGGAGGGATGGTGCCTGGCGATCACCGAGGCCGGGGCGCAGGGGACGCCGAGCATCGCCTACCGGTCGGCCGGCGGCGTCACCGAGTCGATCCACGACGGGCGCACGGGCAGGTTGGTCGACGACCTCGACGAGATGGTCGCGGTCGTCCGCGAGCTGCTGGGTGACCCGGGCACGACTGCGGAGCTGGGTGCCGAGGCACACCAACTAGCCTCGACCCTCACGTGGGCGTCGTGCGCCGAGCGGGTCGAGGAGGTGCTCCGGACCAACGGAGCGCGGGGACCTCAGTCGCCGTAGACCAGGATCTCCTGGCTGGCCGGGTTGGTCTCCGGGGCCTGGGTCTGGCTGAAGACGAGGCCGCCGAGGGCGCCACCGGCCACGATGGCCCCGACAGCGGTGGGGAGCAGGATCGAGGTGACGATGCCACCGATACCGCTTGCTGCACTGCCGCCGATCACACTCACGTGCTGTCTCCCTCTGACGAAGTTACCGAGCGTTAGGTTACATGACCCGGAGGTCCGCGTCCCGTTCTCGACGGGCCGACTTTCGTGTCGCGACCCGGGCCCCGACCGCGGCTGTCGCCACCAGCAGCGCGAGCAGGTGCGCGGCCCACACCGCGAGCGCCCGGGAGCCCTGTTCGCCCGACGGGGACACGACCGCATCCGGCACGCGGTAGAGCGCGGCGTGCTCCCCCTCGACGACCGGCTCGAGGCCGGTCAGGTCCAGCTGTCCGGCCTCGCGGTCGTCGGGGTAGACGACCACCCAGGCCACGCCCAGCCCGGGCAGCACCTCGGCCGGCGGGCCGGCCTCCAGTGCCTGGCCGATCTGGGCGGCGAGGGTGCTCTCCCCCGGCACCAGCACCTGGCCGACCTGCAGCGAGTCGCTGGTGACCACGTCGGCGTCGAACATCCGGACCGCCGGGTCGGAGGCCGTCTGGCCCGGTCGGGTCCAGTCGTAGGCGCGGTAGGCCCGCCAGGGCAGCGTCACCACCACGCCCGGCTCCCCCGCGAGCCGGTCGGCCACCCGGGTGAGGTCCGCGGGGAAGCGCACCGGTGACACGGTCGGCCAGGTCTGGAGGGTGGCGTCGGGCAGCACGACGACGGGGAGGGCCGCGAGGACGAGTGCCGCGACGGGTCGTGCGTCGCCCACCGGCACGGCGCGCCACAGCCGGGCTGCAGCCGCGCCGAAGGCCACGGAGACGAGCACGACGGCCGGCGCGAGGAGCTTCTGGGTGTCCCGGAGCAGCCCCGCCCCGGGGACGGTGTCGACGAGGTCCACGAGGAGGTCCTGTCCCCCGCCGGTCGCAGCGGCGAACGCGACCGCTGCCGGCGCTGCGGCGAGGACCACCCAGCGCACGGTGTCGCCGCTCCCCCAGTGCCAGCGCAGGCCGCGGAGCCCGGCGACCAGCGCGAGCACGACGACCGCGGCGGCGACGAGGGCCAGCCCGGTCGTCCGGGACGCGGGCTCGGAGTACCCGTCCCATATCCCGCCCAGGCCGAGCATCGCCACGAGCGGGCCGAAGCGGGAGCCCGTGTCAGGGGCGAAGGCCGCCACACCGGCACCGTCGGACACGTGGCCACCGGGCCCCGTGAGGGCAGCGGCCACCCACGGCGCCTGGAGAGCCAGTCCTGCCAGCACCGCGGGAGCGAGACGGGTCGTCCGGGGTGCCGTGGCCACGACGAGCGCCCCCACCGCCAGCAGGCCGCCCGTCGGGGTGAGGGACGCCAGCGCCGACCAGCCGACAGCGGCGGCCAGGTCGACCGCGCGTCCCTCGCGCCGCCAGCGCATCGCCGCCGCGACCAGCCACGGGAGCGCGGTGCACGCCAGCAGCAGCGCCCACTGCCCCAGCGCGAGCCGCTCGACGACGTACGCGTTCCAGACGGCGAAGCCCGACCCTGCCAGCTGGGCCAGCCGACCCAGCGGCGCGAGCAGGCGGGCGACGCCCCAGCCCAGCAGCGCGAGCAGGAGCGGCAGCACGATCCGGGCGAGCACTCCCCCGTCGACGACGTGCGTGAGCGCTGCCACGACGGAGTCGAGCGGCACCGCCCGCGGAGCCACCTCGCCCAGGCCCCAGGTCGCGTCGTTGAACGGCTGGCGCGGGACGAAGACGAGGTCTCGGGCCAGCGGGTGCCCCGGGCGGACCAGCAGCGGCGCCACCAGGACCACGGCCAGCGCGGCCGGCCACAGCAGGACGAGCCAGTCCTGCCAGTCACGACCTCCGCGACGACGCTGCGGGATCGGCGTCGGCACCACCGCGCCAGCCTATGCTGTGCCGCGTGCCAGACCCGGGCGAACCGCACCTCTCCTTCGACGACGCGTGGCGGGTGGCCGGAACGGTCGACGGCTGGCTCACCGAGGCGCAGGCCCGGGCGCTGTACGACGCCGCCCGCCGCGTCGCCCCGGCGACGGTCGTCGAGCTCGGCAGCCACCTCGGCCGCTCGACCATCGTCCTCGCCGCCGCCGGAGCGTCGGTCACCGCGATCGACCCCTTCCCCGACGACTGGCGCTACGGCCGGCCGGACACCGAGGAGCGCTTCCGGTCGCACCTGGCGCGGGCCGGCGTGGCGGACCGCGTCGACCTCCACGTCGCGATCAGCCGGGAGGTCCGCGACGGCTGGAGCGCACCGGTCCGGCTCGTCTACGTCGACGCGAAGCACGACATGTGGTCGTGCCTCGACGACATGCGCTGGAGCCGGTTCCTCACGGCGGGCGACGCCTTCTTCGTCCACGACGCCTTCTCCTCCCTGGGTGTCACGCTGGCCGTGCTGCGCGACACGCTGACCACCGGGCGGCACACCTACATCGGGCGCACCGGGTCGCTCGCGCGCTTCGTGGTGGGTCGTCCCACCGCGGCGCAGCGGGCTCGGGTGCTCCGCGAGGTGCCGTGGTTCGTGCGCAACCTGGTCGTCAAGGTGCTGCTCCGCCTCCGGCTCCGCCCGGTCGCGCGCGTGCTCGGCCACCACGACACGGCCGACCCGTACTGACTCCCCGTCCCGACGCCGTCCCGTCGGCACCTAGGATCACGCAGGTGACGGGCCCGAGCAGCGTGCGCAGCAGGCGCACCTTCGACGGCAGCGCCGTCGCGGTCGCCACGAGCGTCATGAACGTCGCGACCTACGGCTTCACGATCCTGGCCGCCCGCATCATCGGGCCCAGCCAGTACGGCGCGTTCGCCGCCTGCCTGAGCCTGCTCATCGTCGTCCAGACCGTCGCGCTCGGGCTCCAGGCCACGGCCGCACGACGGATCGCCGTCGACCGCGACCACGTCGGCACCATCGAGCGGGCGATCCTCGCCCTGGCCCTCAAGGTCTCCCTCGTCGTCGGCGCCGTGATGCTCCTGCTGGTCCCGGCGATCAACGCGCTGCTCAACCTCGACAGCATCCTCACCGCCGGCGTCGTCGCGCTCGCCTGCGTGCCGCTGACCCTGGCCGGTGGCCAGGCGGGGATCCTTCAGGGCGAACGGCGGTGGGGTGCCCTCGCCGTGTTCTACCTCGCGAGCGGTGTGCCGCGGCTCCTCGTCGGCACCGCGATCATCCTCTGGCGGCCCGACGCGACGAGCGCCATCCTCGGCGTCGGTCTCGGCTTCCTCTTCCCGCTCCTCGTCGGGTGGTGGGTGCTGCGCCACCGTCGTACGCCCGACGTGGCCGCGGCCGGCCACAGCGCCCGATCGATGCTGGCCGAGAGCGCCGGCAACACCCAGGCCCTGTTCGCCTACTTCGCGCTGTCCAGCGTCGACATCATCCTTGCCCGCCGGGTCCTCGACGGGCACGACGCCGGGCTCTACGCAGCGGGGCTGATCATGGCCAAGGTCATGCTCTTCCTGCCCCAGTTCGTCGTGGTCATCGCCTTCCCCGACATGGCGACGCCGGACAACCGCACGCGCGCGCTCGTCCGCAGCCTCGCCGCCGTCGCCGTGATCGGCGCGGTCGCGGTGGTGGCCGCCAAGCTGCTCTCGGGCATCGCGATGTTCTTCGTCGGAGGCGCCGACTTCGGCGAGGTCGAGGACCTGCTCTGGCTCTTCGCGCTGCTCGGCACCGTGCTGGCCATGCTCCAGCTCCAGGTGTACGCCGTGCTCGCGCGCCAGTCGCGGCGGGCCGTCGTCCTGCTCTGGGCCGCGCTCGCCGTCGTCGTGGCTGTCGGGCTGCAGGCCGACTCGGTCGCCCGGCTCGTCACCTCCGTCCTGGTGGTCGACGTGGTCCTGCTGGTCGTCCTCACGATCGCGAGCCTGCGGATGTCCGACCAGCCGGCGGCCGGGACGCAGCTCCCGGGATGAGCACGTCACGCACCCAGGTGTCGTCCCTGCGCCGGTTCCTCGGCGGGAGCGGCGGCATCATCGTCGGCACGGCGGTCATGAACGTGTGCACCTTCGGCTTCACCATCGTCGCCGCAGGCATCCTCGACACGGCCGACTACGGCGCGTTCTTCGCCCTGCTCAACCTGCTCATGGTCGTCTCCGTGGTCAACATGGGGCTCCAGGCCACGGCCGCCCGGCGCATCGTCGAGGCCCCGGCCTCCGTCGCCTCGATCGAGCACTCGATCCTGCGCGTCGGCTACGGGACGGCGCTCGCGGTCGGCGGCGGCCTGGCCGTGCTCTCCCCCGCGGTCACGTGGCTGCTCCAGCTCGACTCCGTCGTCCCCGCCCTCGTGCTCGCCGCGCTCGCCGTGCCGACGACGGTGATGGGCGCCCACGTCGGCATCCTCCAGGGCGAGAAGCGCTGGGCCGCGCTGTCGTGGGTCTACGTGCTCGCCGGGATCCCGCGGGTCGCCGGCCTGGTGCTGCTGTGGCTGCGACCCGACGAGAGCATCGCCCTGTTCGGCAGCGGGCTCGGCTACATCGCACCGGTCGTCCTGGGCTGGTGGATCCTGCGCCGCCCGCGCGCCGGCACCGGGCGCCAGGACGCAGCCGCTGTCGCGACGCCGGACGCCACCTCGCTCGTGCGCGAGACGCTGCACAGCGCGCAGGCGCTGCTCGCCTTCTTCGCGCTGGCCAACGTCGACATCGTGGTGGCCCGCCACGTGCTGTCCGACCACGCCTCCGGCCTCTACGCCGTCGGCCTCCTGGTCGCCAAGATCATGCTCTACCTGCCGCAGTTCGTGGTGATCGTGATGTTCCCGTCGCTGGCGACCGCCCACGAGCGCCGCCGTGCGGTCGTGCGCGGCACCGCGGCCATCCTCGCGCTCGGCGTCGCGTGCACCCTGGGTGTGGTGCTGCTCGCGGGAGTGGCCGCCGACCTGCTCGACAGCGAGAAGCTGCGGGCGGTCGAGGGGCACCTGTGGCTGTTCGCGGTGCTCGGGACGCTGCTGTCGATCACGCAGCTGCTCGTGTACGCCACCCTGGCGCGGCAAGGCCGACGCTCCATCCTGCTGGTGTGGGTGGCGCTCGTCGTCTGCGTCGTCGCGGGAGCGATGACGAGCACGCCGACCGAGCTGCTGACCGTGATGATCACCGTGAGCGTCGTGCTCACCGGCACCCTGGTCGCCGCGAGCCTGCGAGCGGACTCCGGGTCAGTGGGCGGCGTCGTGCCAGCTGCGCCCGGTGCCGATTGACACGTCGAGGGGCACGGTCAGGTCGGCCGCTCCACCCATCTCGGTGCGGACCAGCTCGGCGAGCGCCTCGCCCTCGCCCGGGGCGACCTCGAACACGAGCTCGTCGTGGACCTGGAGCAGCATCCGCGACGCGAGGCCCTGCTCGGCCAGCGCCCGCTCCACGCCGAGCATCGCGACCTTGACCAGGTCGGCGGCCGAGCCCTGGATGGGTGCGTTGAGCGCCATCCGCTCGGCGGTCTCGCGGCGCTGGCGGTTGTCGCTGGTGAGGTCGGGCAGGTAGCGGCGACGCCCGAGGATCGTCTCGGTGAAGCTGGAACGACGAGCCTCGTCGACGATGCCGCCGAGGTAGTCGCGCACCCCGCCGAAGGTCTCGAAGTACTCCTGCATCAGGCCGGCCGCCTCGCTCGTGCTGATGCGCAGCTGCTGGGACAGCCCGAAGGCGGACAGGCCGTAGGCGAGGCCGTAGTTCATCGCCTTGATCTTCGCGCGCTGCTCGATGCTCACGTCGGCGGCGTCGACGCCGAAGACGCGCGCGGCCGTGATCGAGTGGAAGTCCTGCCCGGAGCGGAACGCCTCGATCAGCAGGGCGTCCTCGGAGAGGTGGGCCATGATCCGCATCTCGACCTGGCTGTAGTCGGCCGTCATCAGCGACTCGTTGCCCTCGCCCACGACGAAGCCCTCGCGGATCCGACGGCCCGCCTCGGTGCGGATCGGGATGTTCTGGAGGTTCGGGTCGGTGCTCGAGAGGCGGCCGGTCGCGGCGATGATCTGGTTGTAGGTCGTGTGGATGCGGCCGTCGGAGGCGACGGTCTTGAGCAGTCCCTCGACCGTCTGCCGCAGCCGGATGACGTCGCGGTGGCGCAGGAGGTGCTGGAGGAACGGGTGCTCGGTCTTCTCGAAGAGCTGCTGGAGCGCGTCGGCGTCGGTGGTCCAGCCGGTCTTGGTGCGCTTGGTCTTCGGCATGTCGAGCTCCTCGAAGAGCACGACCTGGAGCTGCTTCGGCGAGCCGAGGTTGATCTCCTTGCCGATGACGTCGTAGGCGTCGTCGGCCGCAGCGCGGACCTGCTCGCCGAACTCGGACTCGAGCCCCTCGAGGTAGTCGGTGTCGACCGCGATGCCGACCTGCTCCATCCGCACCAGGGTGCCGATGAGCGGCAGCTCGACGTCGCGGAGCAGCTGGGTGCCGCCGTGCTCCTCGACTGCGACGTCCAGCGCGTCGGCGAGGTCGAGCACGGCGCGGGCGGTGAGCATCGCGGTGTCGCTGGCCGTGGTGTCGTCGAGCGCGTCGAGGGTCAGCTGGTCGGCGTCGCCGGTGTCCTGGCGCAGCTCGCGCTTGAGGTAGCGCAGGGTGAGGTCGGCCAGCGCGTAGGAGCGCTGGTCGGGCTGGACGAGGTAGGCGGCGAGCGCCGTGTCGACCTCGAGCCCCGCGAGCTCCCACCCGCGGGCCGCGAGCGCGAGGCTCGGACCGTTGGCGTCGTGGAGGGCCTTCGGCCGCGACGGGTCGGCCAGCCAGCCGGCCACCGCGGCGTCGTCCTCCGGACCGACGTCGGGGACGTCGATCCAGGCGGCCTGCCCCTCGCGGGTCGCCACGGCCAGCGAGAGCACCTCACCGGTGCCGGCGCGCCACGTGCCCTGCACGGCCACACCGACGCGGACGCCGGCAGGTGCGTGCTCCTCGAGCCATGCGGCCGCCTCGCCGGGCGACAGGCGCCGACCGTCGAGCTCGAAGCCCGACTCGGCCTCGACGACCTCGACGGGATCCGGGTCGATCGTGTCCATCAGCCGGGTCCGCAGCTCGCCGCGGAACTCGAGCTCGTCGAGGAGCTCCAGGCCCGCGGTGCGGTCCCACGGCTGGCGGCCGAGGTCGGCGGGGGCCAGCGGCAGCGTCAGGTCGCGCACGAGCGCGTTGAGCTGGCGGTTGCGGATGACGTCACCGAGGTGCTCGCGCAGCGCCTCGCCCTTCTTGCCGGTGATCTCGTCGGCGCGGGCGATGACGTTGTCCAGTCCGTCGTACTGGTTGATCCACCGCGCCGCGAAGCCGGGGCCGACGCCCGGGACTCCGGGCAGGTTGTCGGAGGTCTCGCCGACGATCGCTGCGAGCTCTGGATAGCGGTGGGGCGGGACGCCGTACTTCTCCTCGACCGCGGCGGGCGTCAGGCGGGCGAGGTTGCTCACGCCCTGCATCGGGTAGAGCACGGTGGAGCTGTCGGTGACCAGCTGGATCGAGTCGCGGTCGCCGGTGAGGATCAGCACCTCCATCCCCGCGGCGAGGCCCTCGGTGACGAGCGTGGCGATGATGTCATCGGCCTCGTAGCCCTCGAGGTCGAGGTGCTTGATGGACAGTGCGTCGAGCACGCGGCGGATCAGCGGGAGCTGGCTGCCGAACTCGTCGGGCGTCTTGTTGCGCTTGGCCTTGTAGTCGGAGTACTGCTCCAGGCGGAAGGTCTGGCGCGAGCGGTCGAACGCGACGGCGACATGGGTCGGGACCTCGTCGCGCAGGACGTTGACCAGCATCGAGGTGAAGCCGTAGACCGCGTTGGTGTGCTGCCCCGTGGCGGTCGCGAAGTTCTCCACCGGGAGGGCGAAGAACGCGCGGTAGGCCAGCGAATGGCCGTCCAGCAGCAGGAGGCGGGGCCGGGTGGTCTCACTCGTCTCGGGCACCCGCCGACTCTATCCGTCGCCACCGACAGCAGAATGGCGGCATGAGCACACCCGAGAGCCTCGCCGACCTCAGCATCGAGGAGTTCCTCGCCTACATGCCGCAGGGCATGGGACGGCTCAACGAGAAGATGGGCATCGAGCTCGTGGAGCTCTCCGCCGAGCGACTCGTCGCCACCATGCCGGTCGAGGGGAACACGCAGCCGTTCGGCCTGCTCCACGGGGGCGCCTCGGTCGTGCTGGCCGAGACCCTCGGGTCCGTCGGCTCGGCGATCCACGCCTACCCCGACAAGGTCGCCGTCGGGGTCGACATCAACGCCACCCACCACCGCTCGGCCACGAGCGGCACGGTCACCGCGACGGCCACGGCCGTGCACCTGGGCCGGTCGTCGACGTCGTACGAGATCGTCATCACCGACGAGCGCGGCAAGCGGGTCTGCACCTCGCGCATCACCTGCGCGCTGGTGCCGATGCCCCCGAAGTAGGAGGCGGGCGAGCGGTCGGGCTCAGCCCGGCACGCGCTCGCGCCGGATCCGCCTGGCCGCCAGCACCCGGTCGATGCGCTGCTTGCTGGTCGCGGCCGGGTTGACCTGGCGGGACTGGGGCAGCCGGGCTCGTACGGCGCTCGTCGTCGCCGCCCGCAGCGTGGCCTGGGGCGCGAACGACAGGCGAGCCATGAACCTGTTCGCGTCACGCGCCTCGGCGGCCGCAGCCGTCTGCACGTGGCTGATGCCGTGCTGCTCGGCGAAGCGGCACGCCACCTCCATCAGCGCGCTGCCGACGCCCTTGCGGCGGAACCGCTGGAACACGTGCGGCGACACCGCCAGCACGGCGGGCTCGAGGTTGAGCGGGGTGAAGGTCGAGGCCTCGAGGTAGACCGCGCCGGCCACCTCGCCGTCGATCTCGGCCACCGCGACGCACTGGTCCTCGCGGGCGGCCGCCGTCGTGACCACACGGGCCACGTCGGCGAGCTGCTCGTCGAGACTTCCCTTGCGCAGGATGTCGCACCACAGGTCACGCAGCTGCGCGACGTCGGTCGGCTCTGCTGCGCGTACGCTCACCGGCGTCCGACTCATCGACCCACCACTTCCTCGAGCACCCACAGTGGCCCCCTGCCGCCTCGTTGCGGCACCACCACCGGGTGAGACTATCGCCCGGCTCCTCCACTCACCATGCCGGATCAGGCTACGCCGAGATAGGCCTCTCGCACCGACGGATCGTCGAGGAGCTCGGCACCGGTGCCGGTCTTCACGATGTTGCCGGTCTCCAGGACGTAGGCGCGGTCGCTGCGCGAGAGTGCCTGCTTGGCGTTCTGCTCGACGACCAGGATCGTCGTCCCCTGCTGGGAGATCTCGGTGATGATGTCGAAGATCTGCTGGATCAGCATCGGGGCGAGACCCATCGAGGGCTCGTCGAGCATCAGGAGCTTGGGTCGCGACATCAGAGCGCGGCCGATGGCGAGCATCTGCTGCTCACCGCCCGACATCGTGCCCGCGATCTGCTTCTTGCGCTCGAGGAGACGCGGGAACAGGCCGAAGACGCGGTCGTAGTCCTCGTCGATGGCCGCCTTGTCCTTGCGGGTGTAGGCGCCCATGTTGAGGTTCTCGGTCACCGACATGCCCGGGAAGATCCCGCGGCCCTCGGGGCACAGGACGAGGCCCTTGCGCAGCCGCTGGTCGGCCCGCAGCTTCGTCACGTCCTCGCCGTCGAAGAACACCGCGCCGGTCGCCAGGCCACGCACCCCGGACAGGGCCCGCATGGTGGAGGTCTTGCCGGCGCCGTTGGCGCCGATCAGGGAGACGACCTCACCCTCGTTGACCTCGACGGAGATCCCGTGGAGGGCCTCGATCTTGCCGTAGTTGAGAACGGCGTCCTTCATCTCAAGCAGCATCGTCGGGCTCTCCCAGGTAGGCGGCGATGACCTTCGGGTTGCGGGCGACCTCGTCGGGCGTGCCCTCCGCGATCTTCTGGCCGAACTCGAGGACGACGATCCGGTCGGTGACACCGAGGACCAGCTTCATGTCGTGCTCGATGACCAGGACCGTGTGTCCCAGGTCGCGGATCCGGCGGATGAGGCCCATGAGGTCCTCCTTCTCCGCCGGGTTGAAGCCGGCAGCCGGCTCGTCGAGGCAGATCAGCTCCGGCTCGGTGGCCAGGGCACGAGCGATCTCCAGGCGGCGCTGGTAGCCGTACGGCAGGTTGCGCGCCAGCTCGTGGGCGCGGTCGGCGATGCCGACGAAGCGCAGCAGCTCCATCGAGCGACGGCGACCGGCACGCTCCTCCAGGGTGTGGCGGCTGATGCCGAGCACCTTGGCGAAGCTGCGCCGGATGCCGCTCTCGGGCAGCTCCTCCTCCGACGGGCGCACCCGGTACATCCGGAACAGCACGCCGGGCACGCTCGTCTTGTGGCGGGCGTCGCAGCCCACCATGACGTTCTCCATGGCCGACATCTCCGGGAAGAGCCGGATGTTCTGGAACGTGCGCGCGATCCCGAGGTGGTTGATCTTGTGGGGCTTGGTGCCCGCGATCTCCTTGCCCTTGAACCGGATCTTGCCCTCGGTCGGGGTGTAGACGCCCGTCATCGCGTTGAAGCAGGTCGTCTTGCCCGCGCCGTTGGGCCCGATCAGGCCGAGGATCTCGCCGCGACGGATCTCGAAGTTGACGTCGTTGAGCGCCACGACACCGCCGAAGCGGAGGGTGACGTGGTCGACCTCGAGCAGCACGCTGCCGTCGGGGCCGGACGTCTCGATCTCGATGGCGTCGTGGTTCGAGGTGTCCTTGAGCACGACCTGCTCCTCGACGGCACCTTCAGTCTTCTGCTCAGGCATCTGCTGCCGCCTCCTCCGCCTCGTGGCGTCGATCCTCGAACTCCCTGGCCCTTCTCCTGCTGGGGGCGAGACCCTGCGGTCGCAGGATCATCACGGCCACCAGCGCGACGCCGAAGGCGAACGGGCGCCAGTCGACGAACTCGCGGAAGCGCTCGGGCAGGTAGGTGAGCAGGAACGCACCGAGGAGCGCACCGAAGATGTTGCCCGACCCACCGATGACGACCATGGCCACGAAGAGGAACGACAGCTGGACCATGAACGCGTTGGGCTCGACGTACTGCTGCTTCGAGCCGAACAGCAGACCGGCGAGACCACCGAGGGTGGCGCCGATGGCGAAGGCCCACAGCTTGAACTTGAAGCCCGCGACACCCATGACGGCTGCGGCGTCCTCGTCCTCGCGGATGGCCAGCCACGCACGGCCGACACGGCTGTTCTCCAGGCGACGTGCCAGGAAGATGATGAGGATCAGGATCGTGAGGGCCAGCCAGTACCAGCGCTCGGCATCGATCGTGTTGAAGAACGAGCGACCGTCGATCTCCGGGCCCGGGGGCACCGGCACACCGATGATGCCGGTCGCGCCGTTGGTCACGTCGTCGAGGTTGCGCGCGGTGATGCGGATGATCTCGCCGAAGCCGAGCGTGACGATCGCGAGGTAGTCACCGCGCAGGCGCAGCGTCGGCGCGCCGAGCAGCACTCCCGCGACCAGGGACATCACGATCGCGATCGGGATGCAGATCGCGAACGGGACGGCCCATTCCTCCGAGAACCCGAACTTGCTCTGCATGGCCTGGACGACCGGGGAGTTGGTCGACCCGAACAGGGCGACCGAGTACGCGCCGAGTGCGTAGAAGCCGACGTAGCCGAGGTCGAGCAGGCCGGCGAGGCCGATCACGACGTTGAGGCCGACCGCCACGATCATGTAGACGACGACGAGGAACAGCACGCTCGCCCAGTCCGAGCCGCTCGCGGTGAGGTCGGTGCGGATGTAGGCGAAGGGCAGGACGTTGAGGTACGGCAGGTAGAACGCGAAGGCGATCACCAGCAGCATGACGAACCAGCGGACGGGCTGGGGCGCGCCGCCCCAGCGGTCGCCGAGCCTGAGGCCGCGATAGGCGGCAGTGATCTGACTCATGCGCGTGCCTTTCCGAGGGACTCACCCAACAGGCCGGTCGGACGGAACATCAGGACCACGACGAGCACGACGAAGGCGTAGACGTTGGTCCAGCTCGAGTCCCAGATCGCCGAGGCGTAGACCTCGACGATGCCGAGGAAGAGCCCACCGACGAGGGCGCCGCGCAGGTTGCCGATGCCACCGAGGACCGCGGCCGTGAAGGCCTTGAGCCCGATGATGAAGCCGATGTCGAACTTCGTGATGTCGTACTGGACCGTGTAGAGCAGCGCGGCCACGCCGGCCATCGCGCCGCCCAGCACGAACACCAGCATGATGACGCGCTCCTGGTTGACGCCCATCAGCGAGGCGGTGTCCGGGTCCTGCGCGACGGCGCGGACGCCGCGGCCGAGCCGGCTCTTGTTCACGAAGGTGTCGAGGGCGAGCATCATCACGATCGCGCCGACGATGATCAGGACGCGCGTGTTGCTCACCGCGAGGTCGACACCGGGGATGGTGAAGAGGGTCTTGGTCTCGAGCACCGACGGGATGTTGACGGTGACGCGGCCGAATGGCTGGCCGAAGAAGAACCGCAGCAGCTGGCCGAAGGTCTCCACCAGCACCATCGAGCAGCCGATGCCGGTGATGAGGAAGATGAGGGGCGGAGCACCCTTCTTGCGGAGCGGTCGGTAGGCGATCCGCTCGACGGCGAGGGCTGTTCCGGCTGAGGCCAGCATGGCCACCAGCAGTGCGAGCACGGTGGCCGCGATGACCATCCCGGCTCCCATTCCGGCCGTGGCACCGATCACGGTGTACGTGCCGAGCACAGCCCAGGTGCCCACCATGAACACCTCGGAGTGTGCGAAGTTGATCAGCTTCATCACGCCGTACACCATCGTGTAGCCGAGCGCGACGAGCGCGTAGATGGATCCGCGGGTGATGCCGTCAAGTGTGTGACGGTCCAACCCGCTGATCAGGGCATCGAAGTCCACTCAGGACCCTCCCAGGTCGTGGGCCCGGTTCGGGCCATGGAACGGGGGCGGTCGGGTTGGACCCGACCGCCCCCGCGTGATTCATGTGTGCGATCCGTGAAGGATCAGGGGCTGACCTCGACCTCGGGGGTGAGCGTCCCGTCGGTGTTCTTGTAGGCCCAGTAGGAGACCTGGTCGGCCGGGACGTCGCCGTTCTCGTCGAACGCGATGTCCTTGCTCAGGCCCTCACCGGTGTAGTCGTTGACGAACGCCAGGACGTCCTCGCGGGTGCGAGCACCGTCGTCGAGCGCGGCCAGGAAGACGCTCATCGCGTCGTAGCCCTCAGCGGCGTAGGCACCGGGAGCGCCACCGAACTCGCCCTCGAAGTCGGAGGCGAACGTGCTGGACTCGTCGATCGGGGCGCAGGGGCACATCACGACGGCACCCTCGCCGGCGTCGCCGACGGCCTTGCCGAAGTCGGCACCGTAGAGGCCGTCACCACCGATGAACGGGGCGTCGATGCCGGCGTCGCGGATCTGCTTGAGCAGGGGCGCGGCCTCGGCGATGTAGCCGCCGTACATGATCGCGTCGGGCTGGGCCGACTCCATCTTGGAGATGGTGGGCGCGAAGTCGGTCTGGCCGACCTCGGTCTTGTCGCGCTGGACCATCTTGTCGCCGAGGGTCTCCTCGACGCGGTCGGCCAGCGGCTCGCCGTAGGCCTCGGAGTTGTCGACGACGAAGACCTTCGTCGCGCCGACCTCGTCGGTCAGGTACTTCGCGATGGCCGCACCCTGGTAGTCGTCGTAGGGGACGAGACGATGGAAGACCTCGACCGGGTCCTCCTGGGTGAGGTCGGTCGCAGTGGCGGACTGGCTGATCATGGGGATCCCGCCGTCCTGGTAGATCGACTTGGTCGCACGGGTCTCACCGGAGAAGGCACCACCGATGACACCGATGAACGAGTCGTCGCCGGCGATCTGGGTCGCGACAGGCGTCGCCTTGGCCGGGTCACCCTCGGTGTCGAAGCGCTCCAGGGTCACGGTGCAGTCGCCGCCGTCCCACTGGTCGAGCGCCAGCTGGGCGCCGTCGACCGACGGGATGACGATGCTGGCGTTCGCGCCGGACAGCGCACCCATCGCACCGATCTTGAAGTCGCAGTCGCCGCCGCTGGCGTCGCTGCCGCCACCGCCGGTGTCGGTCGTGCCACACGCGGTGAGCGCAAGGCCGGCCACAGCAGTGAACGCGACAGCCTGCCACGTCTTGGACGAGCGGATCATAGATCCCTCCACAGTTCTATGGGCTGTCCACCTCGGCAGCCTCGTGGCGGGAACCTAACACCCTGAATGTGGCCCGGGACACGATTGGGAGGGTCGAGTTGCACGCCGTTGCCGATTCGTGACCATCCGGTCTGGTCCGGAAACACAACCGAAACGTGGTGCGAGGGCGCGCGAAACAGCGCCCTAACGGGTGGGTTCGGGCCGGAACGGGCAGGATCGGACTTTCGACGCCGGAGGCGCTCAGGCGCTGTCGCCGCCCCCGAGGCCGGCCACGCCGTGCTCCACGACGCCGTCGGCTACCTGCTTCATCGACAGGCGCAGGTCCATCGCCGTCTTCTGGATCCAGCGGAAGGCGTCGGGCTCGCTGAGGCCGAGCTTCTCCTGCAGCACGCCCTTGGCCCGGTCGACCGACTTGCGGGTCGCGAGCGACTCCTGGAGGTCGGAGACCTCGCGCTCGAGCACCGCGATCTCGGCGTACCTGCTGACCGCCATCTCGATCGCGGGGACGAGGTCGCCGCGCTGGAACGGCTTCACGAGGTACGCCATCGCGCCAGCGTCGCGCGCCCGCTTGACCAGGTCGCGCTGGGAGAAGGCCGTGAGGATCACGACGGGGGCGATCCGCTCGCCGGCGATCGCCTCGGCCGCGGCGATCCCGTCGAGGACGGGCATCCTCACGTCGAGGATCACCAGGTCGGGTCGCAGGTCGCGGGCCAGCTCGATGGCCCTCTGCCCGTCGCCGGCCTGGCCGACGACCTCGTAGCCCTCCTCGCCCAGCATCTCGGCGAGGTCCATCCGGATGAGCGCCTCGTCCTCGGCGATCACCACCCGACGCACGGCGTCCTGGGGGGCCGCGGCGGCGGGACTGGTCTCAGGCTGCGTCACGACGACAAGGCTAGTTCCGCTACCGTGTGCGCACCTAGCCGGGTTGGCGGAATGGCAGACGCGGTGGTCTCAAACACCACTGCCCGCAAGGGCGTGTGGGTTCGACTCCCACACCCGGCACGCCGGGCCACTGTCAGTGGCTTCGCCGAGACTGGACGCATGGTCCATGTCCGCCCGCAGTCGACCGTGGACTCGGCCCTGCGGTGCTCGGACCGAGGCATGCGCGACGCCGACAACGCAGCGCTGCACGGCGTCGCGGTCAAGACGATCCGACGGTGGCGTCGGCTCTACCAGCGGCGAGGCCAGCCGCGCGGCCAGGGCCACCTCGCTCCCCCGTGCCCGCGGTGCGACGGCGCACCACTCGCAGCGCAGCAGTACGCCGAGCTGCTGGGGTGGTACCTCGGCGACGGCCACATCACGCTCGGGCGTAGGGGCGTCTACAACCTCCACGTCGTCAACGACGCGCGTTACGTCGTGCTGAACGCCCATGTGCTCGAGCTCATGGCGATCGTCAAGCCGCACGGCAGGCCGCACACACGTGTCGTCCCGGGCGCGGTGGTCGCCACCGTGTCGTGGAAGCACTGGCCCTGCCTGTTCCCCCAGCACGGATCGGGCCGCAAGCACGAGCGCGACATCGTGCTGCAGGGCTGGCAGCGTGAGGTGGTCGAGGACTTCCCTGCCGACTTCCTCCGGGGTCTCCTCCACTCCGACGGCGCCCGGGTGAACAACTGGGCCACTCGCGTCGTGGCGGGCGAGAAGCGTCGCTACGACTACCCGCGCTGGCAGTTCACCAACGCCAGCGAGGACATCATCGGGCTCTGCACGTGGGCGCTCGACCTGATCGACGTACCGTGGCGGCGCTCGGCACGACGAGTCGTCTCGGTCTCCCGGCGGGAGGCCGTCTCGCTCCTCGACGGCCTCGTCGGGCCCAAGGAGTAGGACTCAGGACCGGCGGTAGGCCGGCGCCGCCCCCGAGATCGCGTCGCCCATCCGGTGGATCCGCAGCGCGTTGGTGGACCCGGGGATCCCGGGCGGGCTGCCGGCGATGATGACGACCAGGTCGCCCTCCTTGACGCGGCCGATGTGGAGCAGCGACTCGTCGACCTGGCGCACCATCTCGTCGGTGTGCTCGACCTCGGCGCCCTGGAAGGTCTCCACGCCCCACGTCAGCGCGAGCTGCGAGCGCGTGCGGGCCGTCGGGGTGAAGGCGAGCACCGGGATCGGGCCGCGGTAGCGCGAGAGACGCTTGGCGGAGTCACCGCTCACGGTGAAGGCGACGACGTACTTGGCGTTGACGCTCTCGGCCACCTCGGCCGCGGCCTTGGCGATGATGCCGCCACGGGTGTGCGGCTTCCAGGTCACGGCGGCCATGTGGCTCAGGCCGTGGTCCTCGGTCGACTCCACGATGCGGGCCATGGTCTCGACAGCGATGATGGGGAACTCCCCCACGCTCGTCTCGCCCGAGAGCATCACGGCGTCGGCGCCGTCGAGCACGGCGTTGGCCACGTCGCTCGCCTCGGCGCGGGTCGGCGCGGGCGCGGTGATCATCGACTCCAGCATCTGCGTGGCGACGATGACCGGCTTCGCGTTGCGGCGGGCCTTGTCGATGATGAGCTTCTGGTGGATCGGCACGTCCTCGAGCGGGCACTCCACGCCGAGGTCGCCGCGCGCGACCATGACGCCGTCGAAGGCGTCGACGATCTCGTCGATGTTGGCGATCGCCTGGGGCTTCTCGATCTTCGCGATCACGGGCACGAAGATGCCCTCCTCGCGCATGATGGCGCGCACGTCCTCGGCGTCGACGGCGTTGCGCACGAAGCTCAGGGCGATGAAGTCCACGCCGAGCTTCAGCGCCCAGCGCAGGTCCTCGGTGTCCTTGTCCGACAGTGCGGGGACCGACACCGCGACACCGGGCAGGTTGATGCCCTTGTTGTTGGAGACCTTGCCGGGCACGACGACCTCGGTGACCACGTCGGTGTCGTCGACCGAGATGACCTTGAGGCGCACCTTGCCGTCGTCGATGAGCAGCGGGTCGCCGGGCTTCACGTCGCCGGGCAGACCCTTGTAGGTCGTGCCGCACTGGTCGACGTCGCCCACCACGTCACGCGTGGTGATGGTGAAGGTGGCACCCCGCTTCAGCTTCACCGGGCCGTCGCCGAAGGTCTCCAGGCGGATCTTCGGGCCCTGGAGGTCCGCGAAGATGCCGATGGCACGGCCGGTCTCGTCGGAGGTCTTGCGCACCAGTCGGTACACCGCTTCGTGGTCGGCGTACGCCCCGTGGCTCATGTTGAGCCGGGCGACGTCCATCCCGGCGTCGACGAGTGCTCGGATGCCCTCCGGGGTGTTCACTGCGGGGCCGAGGGTGCAGACGATCTTTGCTCTACGCACGTGCTTCACCCTATCGCAGATTGGATCGTTCCAAAGCAGATCAGTTACTGCGCGTCCCGCTGTAACGCCGGGTTCGTGCACCCACCCACCCCCGTACATGGGGGTGGGTGGTGCCGTTCACCCGGCGTCACGGCCAGAGGGCCTCAGACGACGAGCGGGCGCTCGTGCGGCTTGATGGGCGCGGGCAGCGTCGTCGAGCCGGTGAGGTGCGCGTCGACCGCCGCAGCGGCGCTGCGACCCTCGGCGATCGCCCACACGATGAGCGACTGGCCACGGCCCACGTCGCCGGCGACGTACACGCCCGGGACGGAGGCGGCGTAGGAGCCGTCGCGCTTGACGTTGCCGCGCTCGTCGAGCTCCACACCGAGCTGCTCGATCAGGCCGGACTCTCCCCCGGCCAGCTTCTTCTCCGGTCCGACGAAGCCCATCGCCAGCAGCACGAGCTGCGCCGGGATCTCCCGCTCCGTGCCCTCGACGGGCTGGAACTTCGCGTCGACCTCGACCAGCCGCAGCGAGGCGACGTTGCCGTCGGCGTCGCCCACGAACTCCTTGGTCGAGGCGGCGTACATCCGGTCGCCGCCCTCCTCGTGGGCCGAGGAGACCCGGAAGAGCATGGGGTACGTCGGCCACGGCTGGCCCGCGGGTCGCTCCCCGCCCGGCTGCGGCATGATCTCGAGCTGGGTGATCGAGCGGGCACCCTGGCGGATCGACGTGCCGAGGCAGTCGGCGCCGGTGTCACCGCCGCCGATGATGACGACGTCCTTGTCGGTGGCGAGGATCTGGCCCTCGACCTCCTCACCGAGGGCGACCCGGTTGGCCTGCGGCAGGAACTCCATGGCCTGGTGGATGCCGCCGAGCTCGCGCCCGGTGGCGGGGAGGTCACGCGCCTCGGTCGCGCCCATCGCCAGCACGACGGCGTCGTACCGGGCCAGGAGCTGCGGGCCCGTGATGTCGCCGCCCACGTTGACGCCGGCCCGGAACACGGTGCCCTCGCGACGCATCTGGTCCAGGCGTCGGTCGAGGTGCTTCTTCTCCATCTTGAACTCGGGGATGCCGTAGCGCATCAGGCCCCCGATCTTGTCGGCCCGCTCGTAGACGGCGACCGTGTGGCCGGCCCGCGTGAGCTGCTGAGCGGCGGCGAGCCCGGCCGGGCCCGAGCCGATGACGGCGACCGTCTTGCCCGAGAGCCACTCCGGCGGCTGCGGCCGGACGTAGCCCGAGCCCCACGCGCGGTCGATGATCGAGACCTCGACGTTCTTGATGGTCACCGGGTCCTGGTTGATGCCCAGCACGCAGGCGGTCTCGCAGGGGGCCGGGCACAGGCGACCGGTGAACTCCGGGAAGTTGTTCGTCGCGTGGAGCCGGTCCATCGCGCCGTCCCAGTCGTCGCGCCAGACCAGGTCGTTCCACTCCGGGATGATGTTGCCCAGCGGGCAGCCCTGGTGGCAGAACGGGATGCCGCAGTCCATGCAGCGGCTGGCCTGGGTGTTGATGATCGGCAGCAGCGCGCGGCCGATGCCGTCGGGATAGACCTCGTCCCAGTCCTGGACGCGCTCGGCGACGTCGCGGCGGGACGCGACCTCGCGCCCGCTCTTCAGGAATCCCTTCGGGTCAGCCATGAAGCACCTCCATGATGCGGGCGTTGGCCTGGTCCTCGTCGAGGCCCTCCGAGAGGGCCTCCTCACGAGCCTCCAGCACGCGCTTGAAGTCGCCCGGCATCACCTCGGTGAAGCGGGCGAGGGAGTGGTCCCAGTCGGCGAGCAGCGCCGTGGCGACGGCGGAGCCGGTCTCCTCGGCGTGCGCCTCGACCAGGGTCTTGAGCTCGTCGGCCGCCTTGCCCGTGACGGGCGCCAGCTCGACCAGCTCGGGGTTGACCCGCGACTCGTCGAGGTCGAGCACGAAGGCGTAGCCGCCCGACATGCCCGCGGCGAAGTTGCGGCCCGTCGGGCCCAGCACGACGACGACTCCACCGGTCATGTACTCGCAGCCGTGGTCACCCACGCCCTCGACGACCGCGCTGGCCCCGGAGTTGCGGACGCAGAAGCGCTCGCCGACGCGGCCGCTCAGGAAGATCTGGCCCGACGTGGCGCCGTAGCCGACCGTGTTGCCGCCGATGACCTGCTCGGCGGCCTCGAACGTCGCGGCCCGGTCCGGGCGCACGACGAGGCGTCCACCCGAGAGGCCCTTGCCGACGTAGTCGTTGGCGTCGCCCTCGAGGCGCAGCGTCACCCCGCGCGGCACGAAGGCGCCGAAGGACTGACCGGCCGATCCCGTGAGGGTGATGTCGATCGTGCCGTCGGGCAGGCCCTCACCGCGGTAGCGCTTGGTCACCTCGTGCCCGAGCATCGTGCCGACGGTGCGGTTGACGTTGCGGATCGCGACCTGCGCACGCACCGGCTCACCGGACTCCAGCGCCGGGGCGGCGATGGCGATGAGCTCGTTGTCGAGCGCCTTGTCGAGACCGTGGTCCTGGACCTTGGTGTTGCGCAGGTCCTGGTCCTCGAACTGGCCGAACTCACCGTGCCGCGAGGCCTGGTGCAGGATCGGCGCGAGGTCGAGGCCGGCGGCCTTCCAGTGGTCGACCGCCTGGGCGACGTCGAGGGTGCCGACCTGGCCCACGGCCTCGGCGATGCTGCGGAAGCCCAGCTGGGCGAGCAGCTCGCGCACCTCCTGCGCGATGAACTGGAAGAAGTTCACCACGTAGTCGGCCTGGCCGCTGAAGCGCTCGCGCAGGACCGGGTTCTGCGTGGCGACACCCACGGGGCAGGTGTCGAGGTGGCAGACCCGCATCATGATGCAGCCGCTGACGACCAGCGGTGCGGTCGCGAAGCCGAACTCCTCGGCGCCGAGCAGCGCCGCGATGATCACGTCGCGCCCGGTCTTGAGCTGGCCGTCGGCCTGCACGACGATCCGGTCGCGCAGCCCGTTGAGCAGGAGGGTCTGCTGGGTCTCGGCCAGGCCGAGCTCCCAGGGGCCGCCCGCGTGCTTGAGCGAGGTGAGGGGCGAGGCGCCGGTGCCGCCGTCGTGGCCGGAGACCAGCACGACGTCGGCGTGGGCCTTCGACACACCTGCGGCGACCGTCCCGATGCCGACCTCGGACACGAGCTTCACGTGGACGCGCGCGGACGGGTTGGCGTTCTTGAGGTCGTGGATCAGCTGCGCCAGGTCCTCGATCGAGTAGATGTCGTGGTGCGGCGGCGGGCTGATCAGGCCGACGCCCGGCGTGGAGTGCCGGGTCTTGGCCACCCACGGGTAGACCTTGTGGCCGGGCAGCTGGCCGCCCTCGCCGGGCTTGGCACCCTGCGCCATCTTGATCTGGATGTCGTCGGCGTTGGTGAGGTACTCCGACGTCACGCCGAACCGGCCGGAGGCGACCTGCTTGATCGACGAGCGGCGCTCGGGGTCGTACAGGCGGTCCGGGTCCTCGCCGCCCTCACCGGTGTTGGACTTGCCGCCCAGCCGGTTCATCGCGATCGCGAGGGTCTCGTGTGCCTCCTGGCTGATCGAGCCGTAGGACATCGCACCGGTCGAGAAGCGCTTCACGATCTCCGAGACCGGCTCGACCTCCTCCACGTCGATCGGCTCGCGCACGCCGTCCTTGAAGGTGAAGAGCCCGCGGAGCGTCATCAGGCGCTCGGACTGCTGGTTCACCCGGTCGGTGTACTGCTTGAACACGTCGTAGCTGCCGCTGCGGGTGGAGTGCTGCAGGCGGAAGACTGTCTCGGGGTCGAACAGGTGCGGCTCGCCCTCGCGGCGCCACTGGTACTCGCCGCCGATGGTGAGCTCGCGGTGCGCCGGCGAGATGCCGCCGCGGGGGTACGCCGTCGCGTGGCGGCGCGCGACCTCCTCGGCGATCGTCTCGAGCTCGATGCCGCCGAGCTTGGACGTCGTACCGGTGAAGTAGCGGTCCATCACGGACTGCGAGAGGCCGACGGCCTCGAAGATCTTCGCGCCGGTGTAGGAGGCGACCGTGGAGACGCCCATCTTCGACATCACCTTGAGCACGCCCTTGCCGAGCGCCTTGATGAGGTTCGCGACGGCCTTCTCGGGCTCGACCTTGACGTAGTAGCCCTCGCGGGCGAGGTCCTCGACGGACTCCATCGCGAGGTAGGGGTTGACCGCGGCCGCGCCGTAGCCGACCAGCAGCGCGACGTGGTGCACCTCGCGCACGTCGCCGGCCTCGACGAGCAGGCCCACCTGCGTGCGGGTCTTCTCGCGGACGAGGTGGTGGTGGATCGCCCCGGTCAGCAGCAGCGAGGGGATCGGCGCCAGGTCGGCGGTCGCGTGCCGGTCGGACAGCACGATGATCCGTGCGCCGTCGGCGATCGCGGCGGAGACCTCGGCGCTGAGCTCGTCGAGCCTGGCGGCGAGGGCCTCCCCTCCCCCGGCGACCTCGTAGAGGCCGCGGACGATGTGGACCTGGAAGCCCGGCATGTCGCCGTTGCGGTTGATGTGCCGGATCTTGGCCAGGTCGTCGTTGGAGAAGACCGGGAAGGGCAGCACGATCTGGCGGCACGAGGCCGGGCTCGGGGCCAGGAGGTTGGCCTCCGGGCCGATCGAGCCGCTGAGCGAGGTCACGAGCTCCTCGCGGATCGCGTCGAGCGGCGGGTTGGTCACCTGGGCGAAGAGCTGCGCGAAGTAGTCGAACAGCAACCGCGGCTTGTCGCTGAGCGCCGCGATCGGGGTGTCGGTGCCCATCGAGCCGAGCGCCTCGCCACCGGTGTTGGCCATCGGGCTCAGCAGGACGCGCAGCTCCTCCTCGGTGTAGCCGAAGATCTGCTGGCGGCGCGTCACCGAGGCGTGCGTGTGCACGATGTGCTCGAGGTCGTCGATGTCGTCGAGGTGGACCTGGCCGGCGTGCAGCCACTCGTCGTAGGGCTGCTCGGAGGCGAGCTGGCCCTTGATCTCCTCGTCCTCGATGATGCGGTGCTCCTCGGTGTCGACGAGGAACATGCGGCCCGGCTGGAGCCGGCCCTTGCGCACGACGGTGGCGGGGTCGAGGTCGAGGACGCCGACCTCGGAGGCCAGCACGACGAGGCCGTCGTCGGTGACCCAGTAGCGCGAGGGGCGCAGGCCGTTGCGGTCGAGGACCGCGCCGATCTGGGTGCCGTCGGTGAACACGACGCAGGCGGGGCCGTCCCACGGCTCCATCAGCATCGAGTGGAACTCGTAGAACGCGCGGCGCTTCTCGTCCAGCTCGGTGTGGTTCTCCCACGCCTCCGGGATCATCATCAGCACGGCGTGCGGCAGCGAGCGGCCGGCGAGGTGCAGCAGCTCGAGCACCTCGTCGAACGACGCCGAGTCCGACGCCTCGGGGGTGCAGATCGGGAAGAGCCGCTCGAGGTCGCCGGGGATGAGGTCGCTCTCGAGGAGCGCCTCGCGCGCCCGCATCCAGTTGCGGTTGCCCATGACGGTGTTGATCTCGCCGTTGTGGGCGATGAACCGGAACGGGTGCGCCAGCGGCCAGCTGGGGAACGTGTTGGTGGAGAAGCGCGAGTGCACCACCGCCATCGCCGAGGCGACGCGCTCGTCGGTCAGGTCGGGGAAGACCTGGTCGAGCTGGTCGGTGGTGAGCATGCCCTTGTAGGCGAGGGTGCGCGAGGACAGCGACGGGAAGTAGACGTCGGTCTCGGACTCGGCGCGCTTGCGCAGGCAGAAGGCCATCCGCTCGAGGGCCATGCCGCTCACGCGCGAGCCCTTGCCCGCCACGAACACCTGCGCGAACGCCGGCATCACGCTGCGCGCGGTGGCGCCGAGGGTCGAGTCGTCGACCGGGACCTCGCGCCAGCCGAGGACGGCGAGGCCCTCCTCGTCGGCGATCTCCTCGATGCGCTGGCGGATCTTGGCGACCTGCTCGGCGTCACCGGGCAGGAACGCGGTGCCGACGGCGTACGCCCGGGCCGGCGGCAGCTCGAAGCCGAGCTCCGCGGTGGCCTCGCGCAGGAACGCGTCGGGCACCTGGAGCAGGATCCCGGCGCCGTCGCCGGAGTTGACCTCGGCGCCGGCGGCGCCGCGGTGGTCGAGGTTGCGCAAGGCCGTGAGCGCCTTGGCCACGATGTCGTGGCTCGCCTCTCCTGTCAGCGTCGCCACCATGGCGACACCACAGGCGTCCTTCTCGTGGCGAGGGTCGTAGAGACCCTGGCTCGGCGGGAATGCGTGCATGGAGGCATTCTCCCGTCGTCGTCCCGGCGCGCCAGCGGCTGAGCGCTGGCAGGTCACGGGTGGTGGGCGTTACCGCTGGGGACGACGTTGGCCCGAGCAAGACGGAAATCTATCACCGGCTCACGCCGGTGGGGACGCACATGTCAGGCCGTGGACCCGGACGTCTCGTCCTCGGACGTCCCGTCGGACTCCTGGCGGGACTCCCGGTCCATCCGGTCCTCGCCCCGGTCCTCGCTCACGTCCTCGGTGTCGGGCTCCTGCGTGCGCACCGTCTCCTCGCGCCCGGGGTGCTTCCTGAGCGACCACGCGAAGAAGATCGCGGCGGCGACGAACAGCACGATCGAGGTCCACACGTTGAGGCGCAGGCCGAGCACGTCGTTCATCTGGACCTCGTCGATGCGCATGTTCTCGATCCACCCGCGACCGGCGGTGTAGAGCATCACGTAGAGCGCGACGACCCGGCCGTGGCCGATCCGGTAGCGGCGGTCGAGCCAGATCAGGACCGCGAACGCGGCGAGGTTCCACAGGCACTCGTAGAGGAACGTGGGGTGGTACGTCGCCACGTCGAGGAGCCCGGCCTCGCGGTGGGCGACGTCGATCTCGAGGCCCCACGGGAGGTTCGTCGGGCCGCCGTAGAGCTCCTGGTTGAACCAGTTGCCCCAGCGACCCATCGCCTGCGCGACCAGCACCCCCGGCGCGAGGGCGTCGAGGAGCGGCAGCACCTTGATGCCGCGGGTGCGGCACCCGATCCAGATGCCGACGGCGCCGAGCGCGATCGCGCCCCAGATCCCCAGTCCGCCGCGCCAGACGTAGAGCGCGGTGACCGGGTTCTTGCCCTCGCCGAAGTAGAGCTCCCAGTCGGTGATCACGTGGTAGAGCCGCCCGCCGACGAGGCCGAACGGGACGGCCCAGATCGCCAGGTCGCTGACCTCGCCCGCGATGCCGCCACGCGCGACCCAGCGGCGCTCGCCGATCCAGATCGCGGCGACGATGCCGAGGATGATGCACAGCGCGTAGCCACGGATCGGCACCGGACCGAGGTGCCACACGCCCTGCGACGGGCTGGGGATCGTCATGAGCGTCATCAGGGGCGCGTGCACGTCGGGGAGCAGGGACAGCATGGGGAGCATCATCCTTCGTCGAGCAGGGTCGTCACGTCCTGGGCCAGCTGGGCCTGCGACACGTCGTGGTCCCACATCATCGGCGACTCGTCGTCGGCGTCGACGGCGTACACCCGGGTGCCGTGCGTGACGTCGTACCCCCCGCTCGGCAGCTTGTCGCCCTTCTCGATCCCCACGGCGAGGCTCTGGCCCACCTCGACGATGTCGGGGAGGTCGCCGGTGAGCCCGATGATGCTGGGGTCGAAGGCGTCGACGTAGCGGCCGACGACCTCCTCGGTGTCGCGCTGCGGGTCGGTGGTCACGAAGACCACGTCGAGCTCGGCCTTCTGCTCGTCGGTCAGCCGCGCCAGGGTGCCGGCGAGGGTCGCCATGACCTGGCCGCAGATGTCGGGGCAGTTGGTGTAGCCGAAGAAGACCAGCGTGAGCGGCTTGTCGGTGCTCTCGGTGAGGCTGTACGACGACCCCTCGTCGTCGACCAGTGGGACCGAGGAGACCGCGAACGGCGGGTCGAGCACGGTGCCGGTCATCTCGCCCGGGTCGGCGCCCGCACCGCCACCGCACGCGGCGGCCAGCAGGACCACCGGGAGGACGAGCAGGGCCCTACTCCTGCGCACGCCGCACGCCTTCGGCCAGGTCGGTGGTCAGTGCCCGCAGGGCGTCGAGGCCGGCTGCCTCGTCGCCGGCGTGGTCGAGCAGGCAGCGGACGAACGCGGAGCCCACGATCACGCCGTCGGCGTAGGCCGCGACCTCGGCCGCCTGGTCGCCGTTGCTGACGCCGATGCCCACGGCGACGGGGATGTCGCCGCTCGCGCGCACCCGTGCGACGAGCGGTCCGGCGAGGTCGGACGACGCGTCGCGTGCACCCGTCACCCCCATGACGGCGGCGGCGTAGACGAAGCCGCGGCTCTCGGCCGCGGTCATCGCGACCCGCTCGTCGGTGGAGCTCGGGGCGACGAGGAAGACCTTGTCCAGGTCGCGGGCGTCGGCCGCGGCGATCCACTCCGAGCCGTGGTCGGGGGTGATGTCCGGCGTGATGAGCCCGGCTCCCCCGGCGTTCGCGAGGTCGCTCGCCCAGCGCTCGACGCCGTAGCGCTCGATGGGGTTCCAGTAGGTCATCACGAGCGTCGGGACGCCGGTCGCGGCCACCTGCTCGACGACCCGGAGCACGTCGGCGGTCCGGATCCCGCCGTCGAGCGCGGCCTGCGCCGCGGCCTGGATCGTGGGGCCGTCCATCACCGGGTCGCTGTAGGGCAGCCCGATCTCGATGGCGTCGCAGCCGGCCTCGACCATCACCTGCATGGCCTTCGCCGACCCCGCGACGCTCGGGTAGCCCGCCGGGAGGTAGCCGATCAGGGCGGCGCGGCCCTCGGCGCGGGCCTGCGCGAAGGCGGCACTCGTCGACGTCACTGCTGCGTCACTCCCTCGACCACCTCGAGGTCGGCCTCGGGGCCCTCCTCGGCGTCGCCCAGCCCGAACCACTCGATGGCGGTGCCCATGTCCTTGTCGCCGCGTCCGCTCAGGTTCACGATGATCGTCGCGTCGGGGCCCTTCTCCCGGCCCAGCCGCTTGGCGACCTCGATCGCGCCGTGGACCGCGTGCGCCGACTCGATGGCCGGGATGATCCCCTCGGTGCGGCTCAGCAGCGCCATCGCGGCCATCGCCTCGGCATCCGTCACCGGGGTGTACGTCGCCCGCCCGGTCGCGGCCAGCAGCGAGTGCTGCGGGCCCACGCCGGGGTAGTCGAGGCCGGCCGAGATGGAGTGCGACTCGACCGTCTGCCCGTCCTCGTCCTGCAGGACGTAGGTGCGCGCACCGTGCAGCACACCGGCCTCGCCGGCGTGGATCGTGGCCGCGTGGCGACCCGTCTCCACCCCGTCACCGCCGGGCTCGAAGCCGTGGATCTCCACGCCCTCGTCCTCGAGGAACGCGGTGAAGATGCCGATCGCGTTGGAGCCGCCGCCGACGCACGCCGCGACCGCGTCCGGCAGGACGCCGTACTGCTCGAGGCACTGCGCGCGCGCCTCGTCGCCGATGCCGCGGCAGAAGTCGCGGACCATGCTCGGGAAGGGGTGCGGTCCGGCCGCGGTGCCGAAGAGGTACGCCGTGTGGTCGACGCTGGCGACCCAGTCGCGCAGCGCCTCGTTGATGGCGTCCTTGAGGGTCGCGCTGCCGGACTCCACCGGCACGACCTTGGCGCCGAGGAGCTGCATGCGGGCCACGTTGAGCGCCTGGCGCCGCGTGTCGACGGCCCCCATGTAGACGGTGCAGTCGAGGTCGAAGTAGGCAGCCGCGGTCGCGCTGGCCACGCCGTGCTGGCCGGCACCCGTCTCGGCGATCACCCGGCTCTTGCCCATCCGCTTGGTGAGCAGGGCCTGGCCCATCACGTTGCGGATCTTGTGCGCACCGGTGTGGTTGAGGTCCTCGCGCTTGAGCAGCACCCGGGCGCCGACGGCCGCGGAGAGCCGCTCGGCGTGGTAGAGCCGGCTCGGGGTGCCGGCGTAGTCGCGCAGGATCCGCTCGAACTCGCCGACGAAGGTCTCGTCGGCCATCGCCTCCTGCCACGCCACCGTCAGCTCGTCGAGGGCGGCCACGAGCGCCTCGGGCATGAAGCGCCCGCCCCACGTGCCGCCGAAGTAGCCGCGGTCGTCCGCGTCGTACTTCCCCGGCTTCTGCTGGGTCTGCTGGGTCTGGGTCACGGTGTCGTCACTCCTGTCATCGCACGGACGGCGGCCTCGGGGTCGCCGTCCTTGACCAGCGCCTCGCCGACCAGCACCACGCCTGCTCCTTCGGAGACGAACCGCTGGACGTCGGGGACGCCGGTGATGCCGCTCTCGGCGACCTTGACCACGTCGTCGTGGATCTGGTGCGCGAGGCGGCCGAAGACGCCGGGGTCGACGTCGAGGGTCTTGAGGTTGCGGCTGTTGACGCCGATCAGCTCGGCGTCGAGGGCCAGGGCGCGCTCGGTCTCGGACTCGTCGTGGACCTCGACGAGCACGGTGAGGCCGAGCTCGCCGGCCTCGTCGTGGAGGCGGCGCAGCGTGTCGTCGTCGAGCGCCGCCACGATCAGCAGGGCGAGGTCGGCGCCGGCGGCGCGGGCCTCGACGAGCTGGTAGGTCTCGACGATGAAGTCCTTGCGCAGGATCGGGGTGTCGACGGCCGCCCGGACGGTGCGCAGGTCGTCGAGGCTGCCGCCGAAGCGCCGCTCCTCGGTGAGCACCGAGATCGCGGCCGCGCCACCGCGGGCGTACGCCGTCGCGAGCGCAGCCGGGTCGGGGATGTCAGCCAGCGCGCCCTTGCTCGGGCTCTTGCGCTTGACCTCCGCGATCACGCTCGAGCCGCGCGCGCGGAAGTGCGGCATCGGGTCGCGTGGCGCCGGCGCATCGGCCAGGTGCGCGAGCAGCTCGCCGAGCGGGAGCGCGGTCTCGCGGCGAGCGAGGTCCTCCCGGACGCCGGCGATGATGTCGTAGAGCACGGTCCCGGTCGCAGGCATGCCTTCAGCCTCTCACCCGGGCCGTGACGCCCGGGCCTTGCCCATCGATCGGACGCCGTCAGTGCTCGGACGCGTGGAGGCCGAGCTTGGCCAGCACGAGGAACAACGGGAAGGCGACGAGGGCGATGACGATCCCGACCCACAGCAGGGTCATCTGCGTCGGGACCTGGAGCAGGGCGACACTGCCCACGACGAAGCCGAGCATGGCGACCGACACGGCGGTCCAAGCAGCGGGGGTGTTGCCGTGGCCTGCAGCCATCGTGGGTGCTCCTTCATCAGTTCGCCGGGTGCGCCAGAAGTCTAGGCGGTGGACTCAGGCGGTCGGGTCGCGACCCTCGTCGAGCGCCTTCCAGATGTCGATGTTCTCGCTCGGCAGCGCACCGTCGCCGGCCCCGTCGGCCGCCCTGCCGCCGGTGGGGGCGTCGTACCTGCTGCCTATCTCGGGCCACGTCGGGACGAGTCGGACGGCGACCGCGGTGGTGACGACGGCGAGCACCGCGCCGACCGCGGCAGCGGCGTACCACGCGGTGAAGCTGGTGCTGGCGGTGTCGCTCCCGGAGACCTCCATGAGCGCATCGGAGAGCTTCGTCGGCAGGCTGGAGATCGCCTCGACCACTGCGGCGGCGACGCCGAGGGCCGCGACCAGGCCCAGCACCGACACCACCCGCCGGAACCGTCCCCGGGTGACCAGGACGACTCCCCAGCACGCGAGCACGACCAGGGCGAGGGCCAGGGCGAGGGGCGACTCGCTCGCGCCGCCGATCGATCCGCTCGCGACGGCGAGGGTGGACTCGGAGCGCGAGTCGACGCTGCCGGAGCTGCCGGCCACCCACGGCTTGCCGCCGGCGATCGCGGCGAGCCCGGCGGCGGCGAGACCGAGGAGGACGACGGGCCCGAAGGTCCGCCGCGGCCCGGTCCGGTCGGCCGGGGCGGGCTCAGCCATCGACCCGGTGCACGAGGTCGGCGTCGAAGCAGGTGTGGTCGCCGGTGTGGCAGGCGGCGCCCACCTGGTCGACCACGAAGAGCAGGGTGTCGCCGTCGCAGTCGAGGCGGACCTCCTTGACCCACTGCACGTGGCCGGAGGTGTCCCCCTTGGCCCAGTACTCGCGGCGGGAGCGCGACCAGTACGTCGCCCGCCCGGTGTCGATGGTGCGGGCAAGCGCCTCGTCGTCGACCCACGCGAGCATCAGCACCTCGCCGGAGCCGTGCTGCTGGACCACGACGGGCACCAGGCCCTCCGCGGTGTGGCGCAGTCGCGAGGCGATGGCGGGGTCGAGGGAGGAGTCGGCGGTCGTCACGGCTCCATCGTCTCAGCCTCGCGGGCGGCCCACGTCTCCGCGCACCGCTGGGTGAGCGGGCCGGGCGCGGGGAGGTCCCGGTCGTCCCACCGCGAGATCGCCTGTACGTCGCGGGTCGTGGACACCAAGAACGCCTCGCTCATGCCGGCCACGACGTCGGTGACGGGCTCGTCGACCTCGCGGGCTCCGCACCAGTCGATCACCAGCGCACGGGTGACGCCGGCCAGGCAGCCGCTCGCCAGGGTCGGGGTGCGCAGCTCGCCGTCGACGACGTAGAAGACGTTGGAGCCCGTGCCCTCGCACAGGTGGCCGGCCGTGTTCGCGAAGACGGCCTCGAAGCCGCCGCGCTCCTTGGCGTGCGCGAGCGCGACGACGTTCTCGGCGTACGACGTCGTCTTGAGGCCGGCGGTCGCGCCGTTCTCGTTGCGCGTCCACGGAACGGTGACGACGGTCGTCGTGGGCGCCGCGACGTCGATGGCGCTGTAGGCGACGGCCAGGGTCGGCGGACCGCCGCCGCGACCCGAGCCCATCGGGGCGGGCCCGGCCGTCCAGGTGATCCGCAGCCGGCCGATCGGGTCCCGGTCGGCACCGTCGGCGAGGACCGCCTCCACCCCGCGCCGTACGACGTCGAGGTCGGGGGCGGGCAGCCCGAGACCCGCGGCCGAGCGCTCGAGGCGCTCGAGGTGCCGGCCCAGGGCGAAGGGCGTGCCGTGCAGCGTCTTGACCGCCTCGAACACCCCGTCGCCGACGGTGAAGCCGTGGTCGGTGACCGCGACGGCCGCCGCGGTCGGGTCGGACATCAGGTCACCGTTGAGCCACGCACGCATGGCTTCACCCTAGGTCGTCCCCGGGTCGTGGCACGTGGGGAGAACGCTGCGCGAACGCGGTCCGAACACGCGGGACCGGGGGCCGATTTTGGACCCGCGGAACCCATGTACTACTGTTCCACTCGCACTCAGGGCCGGTGAAACGGCCACGAGATGCAGGCGGACATAGCTCAGTTGGTAGAGCGCAACCTTGCCAAGGTTGAGGTCGCGAGTTCGAGTCTCGTTGTCCGCTCGGAAGGTCTCCCCCGTTCATTTCGGAACCTCCACGGTGGGTTGGCCGAGAGGCGAGGCAACGGACTGCAAATCCGTCTACACGGGTTCAAATCCCGTACCCACCTCTCCCAGAAGTCAGCACTGACAACTCAAGACACGGGCGATTGGCGCAGCGGTAGCGCGCTTCCTTGACACGGAAGAGGTCACTGGTTCAAACCCAGTATCGCCCACCACCTCGAAGGCCCCGCAGCAATGCGGGGCCTTCGTCATGTCGCCCGATCCGCCCTTTCCGCCCTTGCACCGCCCGGCGCCGACCGTCAGAACGCGTAGCCGAACTCGGCGATCGTGCGGGCGAACCGCTCCGCCACGATCTCGGCGTCGCCGGGGCCGTAGAGCTCGCGGTAGTGCGGTCCGCTGCCCTGCTTGGCGTGCGGGAGGTCGAGCGCCAGCCCGAGTCGCGCGGAGATGTCGGCGACGGCGGCGGGCAGCTCCTCGTAGCGGTAGACCTCGTCGACGACGACCCGCCCGCCGAGGCGGTAGAGCCGCTCGTTGAGCGCTAGCCGGTCGAGCCGGCGCGGCGTGCGGACGAACTCGGCGAAGGTCTTGGTGAAGGAGGGCTTGCGCGCGCTGTAGCGGTACGACGACGCGACCACGTCGAACGGGTTCCGCTCGACGGCGAAGGTGAAGTAGTCGTCCCAGGTCTCGCGCCCGATGACCTCGATGACGCGGCGCGCGCCCATGTGGGCGTACGACGTCGGCTCGGTGTCGTCGTTCTGCGGTCCGACTCCCCCGGCGGCGGCGCGCAGGACCTCGTCCTCGGGGCTGATCCTGGTGACCAGGTCGTCGGGACCGCAGTGGCGCGACAGGGCGATCTCGAGGCTGGTGCCGGCGGTCTTGCGGGTCTTGACGAAGACGAAGCGATGGGCGTGGGAGGCGATCACCTCAGTCGTCGTCCTCGGCCAGCTCCTCGCCGTGGGTGCCGGGGCGCGGTGCCCACGGCAGCTCCTTGGCGGGGCGTACGACGATGAGGCGGTCACCGCGCGCGAGGAGCGAGACCACCGGGTCGAAGTAGCGGTAGACCTTCTCGTCGCGGATCACCGCGATCACCTGGTCGGGCAGCCGCTGCGGCTGCTTGCCGACCTCGTTGACCAGCAGGTCGCGCTCGGCGACCTCGAGCCCCTCGCCGTAGGTCATCAGGTCCTCCATCACCGAGCCGAGCATCGGCGACATCGACGACAGGCCGAGGAGGCGGCCGACGGCGTCGGAGGAGGTGATCACCGAGTTCGCCCCCGACTGGCGCATCAGCGGGACGTTCTCCTGCTCGCGCACCGACGCCACGATCCAGGCGTCGGGGTTGAGCTGGCGCACGGTCAGCGTGACGAGCACGTTGGAGTCGTCGCGGTCGGTGGTGATGATGACGTGGGTGGCCTTCTCGACGCCGGCCTGGCGCAGCACGCCGCGGCGGGTCGCGTCCCCGGCGATGCCGACGAGCTGGTCGCGGTTGGCCTCCTCCATCGCCACGGTGCCCGGGTCGACCACGACGATCGTGGACCGGTCGTAGCCGTTGCTGACGAGGGTCTCGATCGCGCTGCGGCCCTTGGTGCCGTAGCCGACGACGACGACGTGCTGGTCCATCTTCTTCCTCCACCGGGCGACCCGGAACATCTCGCGTCCCTGCGAGGCGAGGACCTCGAGGGTGGTGCCGATCAACAGGACCAGGAAGGCGATGCGGGCCGGGGTGATCACCAGGGCGTTGATCAGGCGCGCCTGCGGGGCGGCCGGGGCGATGTCGCCGTAGCCGGTCGTGCTGAGGGTGACGGTCGTGTAGTAAAACGCGTCGAGCAGCGTCAGGTCGCGGCCCGGGTGCGCGTTGTCGTTGTAGCCCTCGCGGTCGAAGTAGACCAGCAGCACGGTGCCGACGAGGATCGACATCGCCAGCAGCAGGCGCCTCCCCAGCTCCCACCACGGTGACCGCACCCGGTCGGGCAGGGATACCCGGCCCACGCTCGCGTTGTTGGTGGCGTGTTGCACGGTCAGGAGTCTCGCACGCTGATCCGGTCCCGCAGGCGCTGCACCAGCTCGAGGCGGGCGCGCGTCGTGTTCTTCTGCGGGAACACGGTGTCGAAGGCGGCGTTGACGGCGGCTCCGATGAGCACGGCGAGGGCGAGCAGGTAGAGCCAGAGCAGCACGGCGATGGGTGCGGCCAGGGGGCCGTAGATGGATCGCGACTCGGCGGCGGTCGCCGTGAGCACCCAGCGGAGCAGGGCCGAACCGGCGATCCAGCAGAACAGTGCGAACGCGGCACCGGGGAGGTTGAAGCTCCAGCTCGTCCGCACCGGCACCGACACGTGGTAGAGCGTGGCGAGGAAGCAGATCGAGATGAGCAGCACGGCCGGCCAGTAGAGGCTGTTGACGAAGTCGAGCTGGGCCGGCAGCAGCCGGTCGACCAGCCCCGGACCGGCGACGACGAGCGGCAGGCTGACGGCGCCGGTGATCATGGCCATCACGTAGAGCACGAACGACAGCGCGCGGGTGGCCACGATCCCCCGGTGCCCACCGAGCCCGTGCATGATCGTGATGGTGTCGACGAAGACGTTGAGGGCTCGCGACCCGGACCACAGCGCCAGGATGAAGCCGATCGAGATCACGTCGTAGCGCCCGCCGTCGAGCACGGTGTCGATCGTCGGCCGGATGATTCCCGTCACGGCCTTCTCGGTGAGCGCCTGCCGCGAGATCTCGAGGACCGCGTTGCGCACGTCCTCGATCTGGGTGGCGGTGAAGCGCTCGCTGACGAAGCCGATCGCGCCCGCGAGCGCGAAGACCAGCGGCGGCACCGACAGCACCGCGAAGAACGCCGCCTCCGCGGCCAGGCCGGTCACCCGGTGGCGCAGGCACGACCCCACGGTGGTGACGACGAGGCGCCAGACGTGCCCGCGCCAGCGTCGTACGGCGAGCGCGGAGCTGCTGGGCGCAGGGGTCTCCTCGCTCGCCTCGGCCATGGCTTCAACGCTAGTCGAGCAGGCACCCACCAGCCGTTTCCCCACGCCTTACGGTGGGGCCATGAGCGATCTCGTCCCGGGCCTCCGTGCGGCCACCAACCAGCCGCCGGCGCTGGTCGGCCACAACGTCGTCACCGCCGACCTCGCGCTCACCGAGGCGCTGGTCCGCCACGGGTCCGCCGACCTGGTCGACGACCTCGCCCCGCTGGGCGCCGAGGCCGGCACCGCGGAGGCGCGCGAGCACGGGATGCTCGCCAACAAGCACCACCCCGAGCTGACGCCGTACGACCGCTTCGGCCACCGCATCGACGAGGTCGAGTTCCACCCCTCGTGGCACTGGCTGATGGAGCGCGCGGTCGGTCACGGGCTCCAGGCCGCGCCGTGGGAGCAGCAGGAGGCGGGAGCGCCCCACGCCCACCTGCGTCGCGCCGCCGGCTTCTTCGCGTGGTCGCAGACCGAGCCCGGGCACGGCTGCCCGATCTCGATGACGTACGCCGCCGTGCCGGCGCTCCGGGCCGACGAGGCGATCGCGAAGGAGTGGGCGCCGCTGCTGGCCGCCCGGTCCTACGACCCCGGCGTGCGGGCGCGCTCGACCAAGACCGGTGCGCTCGCGGGCATGGGCATGACCGAGAAGCAGGGCGGCTCCGACGTGCGCGCCAACCTCACGAGCGCCCGGCCGACGGCCGAGGACGGGTGGTACGCGCTCCACGGGCACAAGTGGTTCACCTCCGCCCCGATGAACGACGTCTTCCTCGTCCTCGCGCAGGCCGAGGGAGGGATGACCTGCTTCCTCGTGCCCCGGGTGCTCGACGACGGCACCCGCAACCGGATCGACGTGGTGCGGCTCAAGGACAAGCTCGGCAACCGGTCCAACGCCTCCAGCGAGCTCGAGCTCGACGGAACCCTCGCCCAGCGGCTGGGCGACGAGGGCCGGGGCGTGCGCACGATCATCGAGATGGTCGCCGCGACCCGGCTGGACTGCGTGCTCGGGTCGGCCGCGCTGATGCGGCACGCGCTGGCCGAGGCCTCGTGGCACGTGGCGCACCGCTCGGCGTTCGGCGGGCTGCTCGTCGACAAGCCCCTCATGCAGAACGTCGTCGCCGACCTCGCCGTCGAGTCCGAGGCCGCGACGGCCCTCGCGATGCGACTCGCCTCGGCGGTCGACCGGCCCGACGACCCCCACGAGGTCGCGCTGCGCCGGATCGCGCTCCCGCTGGCGAAGTTCTGGGTCTGCAAGCGGACGCCCGCGATGGTCGCGGAGGCGCTGGAGTGCCTCGGCGGCAACGGCTACGTCGAGGAGTCCGGGCTGCCCCTCATGTTCCGCGAGTCGCCGCTCAACTCGATCTGGGAGGGCTCGGGCAACGTCAACGCGCTCGACGTGCTCCGCGCCCTCGGCCGCGAGCCCGAGGTGCTGCAGGCCTGGATCACCGAGGTCGGCGCGGCCCGGGGCGGCGACAGCCGGCTCGACCGGGCGGTCGACGACACCCTGGCCCTGCTGGGCGACTCCGGCACCCTCGAGTCCGGGGCCCGACGCCTCGCCGGCCAGATGGCCGCCTGCCTCCAGGGCTCGCTCCTCGTGCGCTTCGCCCCCGCCGAGGTCGCCGACGCCTTCTGCGGCAGCCGGCTCGGGACGACGTACGGCGGCACGTTCGGGATGTTGACCAGCGGGTCGCTCCGCGACGTGGTCGAGCGGGCGACGCCGGCGTCCTGAGCCCTGCGGACGACATGGCCCAGATGGGCCATGGCGACCGGACGATCAGTCAAGGATTCCCCAACACCCTCCACCGGCCGCCGGGACCTGCCTAGGGTCGAGGCGACCCCGAGGAGGAGTTCCTGTGTCGAGCAAGTCGAGCACCCTGTTCACCGTCGGTACCCTCCTGCGCCACGCCCAGGACGCCGGTACGCCGGTGCGCGTGCTCGTGTCGGGGGTGTGGCTCGACGGCGTGATCGTCGGCGCGGACGGCCTCGGCGTGATCCTCGACGACGGCAACGGCCAGCAGGTGCTCGTCCGGCTCGACTCGATCGTGGCGGTGAGCTTCTCGCGCTCCGCCATCGACGGTGACGAGGAGGAGGCCGCCGACGAGCCCGGGGCGCGGGCCCACTGGGCGTCGCCGCGCAAGCCGATCGAGGCCGGCCCGGTCAGCCGCTGAGCCCGCTCAGCCCAGCGCGGCGCTGACGACCTCGCGTGCCTCGGCCTGCACCTCGGCGAGGTGGTCGGGACCGCGGAACGACTCGGCGTAGATCTTGTAGACGTCCTCGGTGCCGCTCGGCCGGGCCGCGAACCACGCCGACTCGGTGGTGACCTTGAGCCCGCCGATCTTCGCGCCGTTGCCCGGCGCCTCGGTCAGCTTGCCGGTGATCTCCTCCCCCGCCAGCGTCGTGGCGGAGACGTCGTCGGGCGAGAGCGCGCCGAGCTTGGCCTTCTCCTCGCGGGTGGCCGGGGCGTCGATGCGGGCGTAGGCCGGGTCGCCGTTGGCCGCGACGAGGTCGGCGTAGTGCTGGCTGGGGGTCCGGCCGGTCGAGCCGAGGATCTCGCTGGCCAGCAGCGCCAGCAGGATGCCGTCCTTGTCGGTCGTCCAGGTCGAGCCGTCGCGGCGCAGGAAGGACGCGCCGGCGGACTCCTCGCCACCGAAGCCGAAGGACCCGTCCATCAGGCCGGGGACGAACCACTTGAACCCGACGGGCACCTCGACGAGCGGCTTGCCGATCGAGGCGGCGACCCGGTCGATCATCGAGCTCGAGACGAGCGTCTTGCCGATGCGCGCGGTGTCCGGCCAGCCCGGGCGGGCGCCGCCGAAGAGGTAGCCGATCGCGACGGCGAGGAAGTGGTTGGGGTTCATCAGGCCGGCGTCCGGGGTGACGATCCCGTGCCGGTCCGAGTCGGCGTCGTTGCCGGTCGCGATGGCGTACTCGTCCTTGCGGCTCACCAGCGACGCCATCGCGTAGGGCGAGGAGCAGTCCATCCGGATCTTGCCGTCCCAGTCGAGCGTCATGAAGCGCCACGTCGGGTCGACCAGCGGGTTGACGACGGTCAGGTCGAGGCGGTGCCGCTCGGCGATCTCGCCCCAGTAGGCCACGCTCGCACCACCCAGCGGGTCGGCGCCGATCCGGACGCCCGCGTCGCGGACCACGTCCAGGTCGAGCACCGAGGGCAGGTCGTCGACGTAGGTCCCGAGGAAGTCGTAGGAGCCGACCGCGGCGCGCGCCGTGGTGAAGGCGACCCGCCTGACCCCCTCGATGTTGCCGCGGATCAGCTCGTTGGCCCGCGCCGCGATCACGCTGGTCGCGTCGGAGTCGGCGGGGCCCCCGTGGGGCGGGTTGTACTTGAAGCCGCCGTCCTGCGGCGGGTTGTGCGACGGGGTGACCACGATGCCGTCGGCGAGCCCCGCACCGGTCGTACGCCCCTGGTTGGCGCGGATGATCGCGTGGCTGACCGCGGGGGTCGGCGTGAAGCCGTCGCGGTCGTCGACCAGCACTGTGACGTCGTTGGCGACGAGCACCTCGAGGGCCGTCGCCCAGGCCGGCTCGGACAGCGCATGGGTGTCGCGGCCGATGAAGAGCGGCCCGTCGTAGCCCTGGTCCTTGCGGTAGTCGCAGATCGCCTGGGTCGTCGCGGCGATGTGCACCTCGTTGAACGAGGTGGTGAGCGAGGTGCCGCGGTGCCCGCTGGTGCCGAAGGCGACCTGCTGGGCGACGTCGTCCGGGTCGGGCTGGAGGTCGAAGTAGGCCGTCACGAGGTGGGAGACGTCCACCAGGTCCTCGGGGAGTGCGGGCTGTCCGGCTCGTTCGTGGGTGGCCATGGTCACCATCTTGGTGGGTCCGGCAAGCCACGTCGAGAAACCTCCCGATGAGCTGTCGATTCCGGCAGGGTGGGCACGTCACGATGGTGAGGCCGCGGTCCTGCGGCCGGCGACGTCCGACGGAGGAACCAGAGATGACCGACTACATCGTGCTGCTGTTCGGCGACACCGAGGCGTGGTGGGACACGCCCGACGAGGAGAAGAAGGCGACCTACGACGTCCACGGGGAGTTCACGGCGGAGCTGGGCCGGCGCGGCCACGTGGTCACCGGCGGTGCCGAGCTGCCGCGGGCGTCGGAGGCGAGGTCGCTCGCGCCGGGCTCGACCACCGTCACCGACGGCCCGTGGACCGAGACGACCGAGCAGCTCGGCGGCTACTACGAGGTCAGCACCGACGACCTCGACGACCTGATGGACGTCTGCACGATCCTGTCCGCGACGGGCGACGCGGTGCAGGTGCACCGCAAGATCACGGGAGAGGAGTCGGGATCGTGAGGTACCTGGTGCTCCTGATCGGTGACGGCGCCGAGAAGCCGTGGAGCGAGCACACCGAGGACGAGCAGGTGGTCGCGATGGCGAAGTTCGGCGAGTTCGACGCCGCGTGCCGGGACCGGGCGGGCGTCGAGCTGATCGCCGGCGAGGCCCTGAGCGAGTCCGGCGACGCGACCGTGATGCGGACCGTGGGCGGGAGGGTGCAGCTGACCGACGGCCCGTACGCCGAGGTGATCGAGGGCATGGGTGGCTTCTACCTGCTCGACGCGCCCGACCTCGACGTCGTGGTCGAGCTGCTGCAGGTCCTCCCGCGCTACGACATCCAGATCCACCCGACCGTGGACGTGACCCCCTGACCGAGCAGGCACTCGAGCAGGTCGTGCGGCAGGAGTGGGGCCGGCTGGTGGCCCTGCTCCTGTCGCAGTTCCGACGGCTCGACCTCGTCGAGGACGCCCTGGGCGACGCCGTCGAGGCGGCCAGCCGCACCTGGCCCGACGACGGGGTGCCCGCCAACCCGGCCGGCTGGCTGATGACCGCCGCCCGACGCCGGGTGCTCGACCGGCTCCGCTCCGAGGACGTCGCCCGGCGCAAGCTGCCGCTGCTCCTCACCGACGCCGAACGCCACCAGGAAGGCGTCACCGCCATGGCCGACACCGGCGCCCTCGTCGAGGACGACGTCCTCCGGCTGGTGCTGATGTGTGCGCACCCCGCCCTCGCGCCGGAGTCGGCCAGTGCGTTGAGCCTCCGGCTGGTCCTCGGCGTGCCGACCGCCGACATCGCGCGGCTGTTCCTCGTGCCCGAGCCCACCATGGCGGCGCGCGTGACGCGGGCCAAGAAGCGCATCGTCGGCGCCGGCATCCCGTTCGCCGTGCCCGACGCGTCGGTCCTGCCCGAGCGGCTCGACATCGTCGCCCAGACCGCCTACCTCGCCTTCACCGCCGGCTACTCCCCCGGCACCGGCCCCGACCTGCTCCGCGCCGACCTCTCGGGCCAGGCGATCCGGCTGGTCCGCGTGGTGCTCGGCCTGCGTCCCGACGAGCCGTCGCTGGTCGCGCTGCTGGCGCTGGTGCTGCTCCAGCACTCTCGTCGCGACGCCCGCGTGCACGACGGCCGCCTGGTCCTCCTCGCCGACCAGGACCGCACCCGCTGGCACCACGACGAGGTCGCCGAGGCGACGCGGCTGCTGCGCTCGCCCTGCCTCACGGGACCGCTGACCCCGCTCGCGGCGTCGTACGTCGTCCAGGCGCGGATCGCCGCCGAGCACGCCACCGCGGCGACGGCCGCCGACACGCGGTGGGACCGCGTCGTGGAGCTGTACGACGTCCTGCTGCAGGTCGCGCCCTCGCCCTCGGCCCGGCTGGCGCGGGCCGTCGCGGTCGCCGAGCACCGGGGGGCCGCGGCCGGGCTCGCCGCCCTCGAGGGCCTCGAGATCCCCGACAGCCACCGCCCCGCCGCCGTGCGCGCCGAGCTGCTCGCCCGGGCGGGCGACGCCGACGCGGCGCGGGCGGCGTACGACCAGGCGATCGCCGCGTGCCGCAACGACGTGGAGCGGGCCTTCCTGGAGGGGCAGCGCGAGCGGCTCTAGGCTCCCGGTCTCAGCCCTCGGGGACGGGCTGCTGCTTGGCGAGGACCGTGAGCCCGTCCTCCACGACGAACCCGCGCGCCAGGTCGGCGTCCTTGTCGACGCCGATCCGCACGCCCGGCGGGATCACCACGCCCTTGTCGATGATCGCGCTGCGCACGACCGCGCCCTCGCCGACGCGGACGCCGTCCATGAGGACCGCGTCGGACACCTCCGCGCCGTCCTTCACCCAGACCGCGGGCGAGAGCACGGAGTGGTTGACCGTGCCGCCGCTCACGACGACGCCCGGGGACAGGATCGAGTTGAAGGTCGACACCTTCTCCCCACCGGCGCCCGTCACGAGCTTCGCCGGCGGGTGCGGGCCGTAGCTGGTGTAGATCGGCCAAGCGGTGTTGTAGAGGTTGAAGACCGGCAGCGGCGAGACGAGGTCCATGTGGGCGTCGTAGTAGGAGCGCATGGTGCCGACGTCGCGCCAGTAGCCGCGGTCGCGGTCGGTGGCGCCCGGCACCTCGTTGTCCTTGTAGTCGTAGACCGCCGACTCCGACTTGTCGACGAACCACGGCACGATGTCGCCGCCCATGTCGTGCTTGGAGCCCTCGACGTCGGCGTCGCGGGTCACGGCGTCACGGAGGGCGTCGGCGGTGAAGACGTAGTTGCCCATGCTGGCCAGCACCTCGTCGGGCGAGTCGGGCAGTCCCACCGGGTCGGTCGGCTTCTCGAGGAAGGCGCGGATGCTCTGCGGGTTGCCGGGATCGACGTCGATCACGCCGAACTGGTCGGCGAGCCCGATCGGCTGGCGGATCGCCGCGACGGTGCATCCGGCACCGGACTCGACGTGGTCGTCGACCATCTGCGCGAAGTCCATCCGGTAGACGTGGTCGGCGCCCACCACGACGACGATGTCGGGCTGCTCGTCGGTGAGCAGGTTGAGCGACTGGTAGATCGCGTCGGCGCTGCCGGCGTACCACCGCTTGCCGACGCGCTGCTGCGCCGGCACCGGGGTGACGTAGTTGCCGAGGAGGTTCGACATCCGCCACGTCGTGGTGACGTGCCGGTCGAGGCTGTGCGACTTGTACTGCGTCAGCACGACGACCTTGAGGTAGCCGGAGTTGACGACGTTGGACAGCGCGAAGTCGATCAGGCGGTAGATCCCACCGAACGGGACCGCGGGCTTGGCGCGGTCGGCCGTCAACGGCATCAGCCGCTTTCCCTCACCTCCCGCCAGGACGACTGCGAGGACCTTCTTGCGGCTCGGCGTGACGGTCATGACATGAAACTAGCCGTCGCCGACCACTCGGGTCGACCTCCCCAGAGGTCTGGATCGGGTCTAGGTTCGGGGCATGCGCATCGACGTCCTCAGCAAGGAGTACCCACCGGAGGTCTACGGCGGCGCGGGGGTGCACGTCGCCGAGCTGGTCCGCGCGCTGCGCGTGCTGCCCGACGTGGACGCCCGGGTCCGCTGCTTCGGGGCTCCGCGCTCGGAGCCCGGCACCACGGCGTACGCCGAGCCGGAGTCCCTGGCGGGTGCGAATCCCGCCATCCGCACCCTGGGCGTGGACCTGGCGATGGTCGACGACTGCGCCGGGGCCGACCTGGTCCACTCGCACACCTGGTACGCCAACATGGCCGGCCACCTCGCCGGACTGATGCACGGCATCCCCCACGTCGTCAGCGCCCACTCCCTCGAGCCGATGCGGCCGTGGAAGGCCGAGCAGCTCGGTGGCGGCTACGCCCTGTCGAGCTGGGCCGAGCGGACGGCCTACGAGGGAGCCGCCGGCATCGTTGCGGTCAGTGCCGCGATGCGCGACGACGTGCTGCGCAGCTATCCCTCCGTCGACCCCGACCGCGTCCACGTCGTGCACAACGGCATCGACACCACCCAGTGGTCGCCGATGCCGAACCCCGACCGCGTCCGCGAGCTCGGCCTCGACCCCGACCGTCCGAGCGTCATCTTCGTCGGCCGGATCACCCGGCAGAAGGGCCTGCCGCTCTTCCTCCGCGCGGCAGCCGCGCTGCCGCCCGAGGTCCAGCTCGTGCTCTGCGCCGGCGCTCCCGACACCCCTGAGATCGAGGCCGAGGTCCGGGGTCTGGTCGAGGACCTGGCCGCGACCCGATCGGGCGTCGTGTGGATCGCCGAGATGCTCCCCCGCCCCGACGTGGTCGCCCTCCTGACCGCGGCGACGGTCTTCGCCTGCCCGTCCATCTACGAGCCGCTCGGCATCGTCAACCTCGAAGCGATGGCCTGCGAGACCGCCGTGGTGGCCACGGCCACCGGCGGCATCCCGGAGGTCGTCGTCCACGGCGAGACCGGCTGGCTGGTCCCCATCGAGCAGGCCACCGACGGCACCGGCACGCCCCTCGACCCCGAGCAGTACGTCGCCGACCTGGCCGCCGCGCTCACCGACGCGGTCAGCGACCCCGACCGGGCCCGTGCCTTCGGCGAGGCCGGCCGCCGTCGGGCCGAGGAGTCCTTCAGCTGGGGCTCGATCGCCACCCGGACGCTCGACCTCTACCGCTCGCTCACGTAGCACGCAGCGGCGCCCCGGGACGGAAGGTCCCGGGGCGCCGCTGGCCGGTACGTCAGTGAGCCGAGGCGGGCTCGCGCTCCGCGGGCGGGGCGCCGTGGTCGTCGTCGACCATCGTGGACTCGTCGAACGGGTCGTTGCCGGCGAGCACCCGGTCGAGCTTGTCGCGGTCCATGGTCCCGGTCCAGTGACCGACCAGGATCGTGGCGACCGAGTTGCCGGCGAAGTTGGTGACCGCGCGTGCCTCGGACATGAAGCGGTCGATGCCGACGATGAGGCCGACGCCGTCGAGGAGCTCGGGCCGGTGGGAGGACAGCCCGCCGGCGAGGGTGGCCAGGCCGGCGCCGGTCACACCGGCGGCACCCTTCGAGGCGATGACCATGAAGAGCAGGAGCGAGACCTGCTCGCCGATCGACAGTGGCTTGTCGAGGGCGTCGGCGATGAAGATCGACGCCATCGTCAGGTAGATCGCGGTGCCGTCGAGGTTGAACGAGTAGCCGGTCGGGACGACGACGCCGACGGTGGTCTTGTCGACCCCCGCGTGGTTCATCTTGGCGATCAGGCGCGGCAGGGCCGACTCGGAGGAGGACGTCGACACGATGAGGAGGAACTCGCGGCCGAGGTACTTCAGCAGGCTGAAGATGTTCACGCCGGTGGCCACCTTGAGGATCGCACCGAGCACGCCGAAGACGAACACGAAGCAGGTGATGTAGAAGGCCACCATGATCGTGAAGAGGCTCTTGAGCGCGTCGACGCCGGTCTCGCCGACCACGGCGGCGATGGCGGCGAAGGCACCGACGGGCGCGGCCCACATGATCATCGCGAGGACCCGGAAGACGAGCCGCTGGACGTGCCCGATGCCCTTCAAGATCGGCTCGCCCGAGCGACCCATCGCCTGGAGCGCGAAGCCGACGAGCAGTGCGACGAGCAGCGTCTGGAGCACCTCGCCGGAGGTGAGGGAGGACAGGAGCGAGTCCGGCACGATGCCGGTGATGAACTCGGTCGTCGAGCCGTGGCCCTCCGCGGCCTGCTCCTGGCCGATGCCGGCGGTCTCCTCGGACAGGTGGAGGCCCTTGCCCGGGTCGAGCAGGTTGCCGACCAGCATGCCGATCGCCAGCGCGACGGTCGACATGGTGAGGAAGTACGCCAGCGCGAGCCCGCCGACCTTGCCGACGCTCGCGGCGCTGCGGACCGAGCCGACGCCGAGGACCAGGGTGCAGAAGATGACCGGCTGGATCATCATCTTGATCAGCGCCACGAACGTGGTGCCGATCCACTTGAGCCCGACCGCGAAGTCCGGGAAGACCAGGCCGACGACGGCTCCGAGCACCACCGCGGCGATCACCGCGATGTAGAGGTAGTGGGTGCGGTCGCGCCTGACCGGCGGCGCGTCCCCCTGTGACGAGGCTGTGGGGGTGGTGCTCATGCTGTCCTCCTGGAATCCGACTGGACTCGGGCTGGGCTCCGGGTGCCAGCGATCGCCGGCCCGTCGGCCAGACTGTCGGCTCCTGTGACGCCAGTCACCCTTGTGTGCGTTGTGTTCGCCGTCACAAGCAGTCGTCACACCACCGCCCGCGGTGGTGCACAATGCGCCCCATGAGGCGACGGACCGACGGCGAGAGCCCGGTCGCCCGCCAGATCCTGCTGCTGCAGGTCGGCGTCGTGCTCGTCCTGGTCGTGACCGCGGTCGCCCTCGCCGCCTGGGACTCGCGACGCGACCTCCACACCGCGGCCCGCGACCAGGCCACCGCCGTCGCCCGGTCGGTGGCCGACTCCCCCTTCGTGCGCGAGGAGGTGCGCTCCCCCGACCCCACGGCGGCGCTCCAGCCCTTCGCCGAGGAGGTCCGCATCGACACCGCCACCGACTTCGTCGTGATCATGGACCCCGACCGGATCCGCTGGACCCATCCCGACACCTCGCAGATCGGCCGGCGCTTCGTCGGCGGCATCGGCGACGCGCTCGGCGGGCAGGTGTTCACCGAGGAGTACGCCGGCACGCTGGGACCGTCGGTCCGCGCCGTGGTCCCGGTGGTGGACGACGGCGACGTGGTCGCGCTGGTCGCCGTCGGCATCACGGTGGACCGCATCGACGAGCGCCTCCGCGAGGACCTGCCCGGGATCGCGCTCGCGGCCCTCGTCACCCTGCTCGCCGGGCTGCTCGGCGCCTGGCTCATCGCGCGCAGGCTGCGCCGCCAGACGCACGGCATGGGCGAGCGCGAGATCACCCGGATGTACGAGTACTACCGCGCCGTCCTGGGAGCCGTCCGCGAGGGGCTGCTGCTCGTCGACTCCGAGCTGCGGGTCCAGCTGGTCAACGACGAGGCCGTGCGCCTGCTCGCCCTGCCCACGCCCGTCGAGGGCCGTTCGCTGACCGAGCTCGGCCTCCCGCCCGGCCTCGTCGCCGCGGTCGAGCGTCGCTCGGCGGCCGCCGACCAGACCTACGTCATGGGCCAGCAGGTGCTCGTCTTCAGCACGTCACCGGCGTACTGGCGACAGGCCGAGGTGGGTGCCGTCGTCACGGTCCGCGACCGCACCGAGCTCCAGGCCGTCACCGGCGAGCTCGACCTCGTGCGCGGCCTGACCGAGTCGCTACGCGCCCAGAGCCACGAGGCGGCCAACAGGCTCCACACGATCGTGTCGCTGGTCGAGATGGGCCGCCCGGAGCAGGCCGTCGAGTTCGCCACGTCCGAGCTCCACGTCGCCCAGGGCTTCGCCGACGAGCTCGTCGCCGCGGTGGAGGAGCCGGTCCTCGCCGCGCTGCTGCTCGGGAAGACCGCCCAGGCGGCCGAGCGCGGCATCGCCCTCGACCTCGAGGGCGAGCTCCCGGCCGACCTCCCGGTCGACTCGCGGGACCTGGTCACCATCGTCGGAAACCTCGTCGACAACGCCTTCGACGCGGTCGCCGGCACCCGCTCGGCACGGCCCCAGCGGGTGCGCGTCGTGCTCCACGGCGACCACGACCACCTGCGGATCGAGGTCGACGACTCCGGCCCCGGCATCCCGGCGCAGGACCGCGACCACGTCCTGGACCGCGGCTGGTCGAGCAAGGCCGACGAGGGCCGCGGACTGGGCCTGGCGATCGTCACGCAGGTCGTCTCCGGCCACGGCGGCACGCTCGAGGTCACCGACTCCGACCTCGGCGGCGCGCGCTTCGTGCTCGACGTGGCGGTCGACGGCCGGGTGCACTCGTGAGCGACGTACGGGTCCTCGTGGTCGAGGACGAGGAGGTCGCCGCCGAGGCGCACGCGACCTACGTCGGCCGCGTGCCCGGCTTCGAGCTGGCCGGCGTGGCCCGTTCGGCCGGCGAGGCGATGCGGCTGCTGCGCAACGACGACACCATCGAGCTCCTCCTGCTCGACATGCACCTGCCCGACGGCCACGGGCTCGGCCTCCTGCAGCGTGTGCGCGCCGAGGGCCGCCCGGTCGACGTGATCGCCGTGACGTCCGCGCGCGACACCGAGGTCGTGCGCCGCGCGGTCTCGCAGGGGGTCGTGCTCTACCTCCTCAAGCCGTTCACGTTCGCGGCCTTCCGCGGCAAGCTCGAGCAGTACGCCGACTTCCGCGCGCGACTGGAGACCTCACCCACCGACGTGGTGCAGGACGACGTCGACCAGCTCTTCGGCGCACTGCGCAGCCGGCCGACCGGCGAGGCCCTGCCCAAGGGGATGAGCCTGGACTCGCTGCGCGCCGTCGTCGACGCGCTGCGCCGGAGCCCGGACGGACTCTCCGCCACCGAGGCCGGTGCCGCGATCGGCGTCTCCCGCGTCACCGCCCGGCGCTACCTCGAGCACCTCGCCAACGAGGGTCGCGTCGCGCGCCAGCCGCGCTACGGCGGCACCGGGCGACCGGAGGTCGGCTACGTGTGGCGCAGCCCGGACGCCTGAGCCCCCGAGCGGGGTCGCGCCTCAGCTGAGGACGAGCCCCGGGTAAAGCGGGTGCTTGTCGAGCATCTCGGCCGACTGCTTCGTGACGCGGTCGGCGACGCCGTCGCCCAGGACGTACGTCGCCTTGCTGGGCGCGCCGGCCTTGTTGGTGCCCGCCTCGGTGTTGGACAGCACGTCGACGACGAGGTCGGCGACGGTGTCGAACTCGTCGTGGCCGAAGCCGCGCGAGGTGAGCGCCGGGGTGCCGAACCGGATGCCGGAGGTGTACCAGGCGCCGTTGGGGTCCGACGGGACCGAGTTGCGGTTGGTGACGACGCCGGCGTCCAGGAGCGCCGACTCCGCCTGGCGGCCGGTGAGGCCGAAGGACGACACGTCGAGCAGCACGATGTGGTTGTCGGTGCCGCCGGTGACGAGCTTCGCTCCGCGGGTCAGGAAGCCCTCGGCGAGCGACTTCGCGTTGTCGGCGACCTGCTGCGCGTAGCCCTGGAACTCCGGGGTGCGCGCCTCGGCGAACGCGACGGCCTTGGCGGCCATCACGTGGCTGAGCGGGCCACCGAGGACCATCGGGCAGCCGCGGTCGACGCTGGGGGCGTACTCCTCCGTGGCGAGGATGAAGCCGCCGCGCGGGCCGCGGAGCGACTTGTGCGAGGTGCTGGTGACGACGTGGGCGTAGGGCACCGGGTTCTCCTCGCCGGTGAACACCTTGCCCGCGACGAGGCCGGCGAAGTGCGCCATGTCGACCATCAGCGTGGCGCCGACCTCGTCGGCGATCTCGCGCATCGTGGCGAAGTTGATCCGGCGCGGGTAGGCGGAGTAGCCGGCGACCAGGATGAGCGGCTTGAACTCCTTGGCCTTCGCGCGCAGCGCGTCGTAGTCGAGGAGCCCGGTCTCGGGGTCGGTGCCGTACTGGTTCTGGTGGAACATCTTGCCGGAGATGTTCGGCCGGAAGCCGTGGGTGAGGTGGCCGCCGGCGTCCAGGCTCATGCCGAGCAGCCGCTGGTTGCCGAGCGACGCGCGGAGCTTCTCCCAGTCGGCCTCGGAGAGGTCGTTCATGTTCTTGACGCCGGCGTCGGAGAGCCACGGGCCCTCGACCCGGTGGGCCAGGATGGACCAGTACGCCGTCAGGTTGGCGTCGATGCCGGAGTGGGGCTGGACGTAGGCGTACTCCGCGCCGAACAGCTCGCGCGCGTGCTCGGCGGCGATCGACTCGACGGTGTCGACGTTCTGGCAGCCCGCGTAGAAGCGGTGCCCGATCGTGCCCTCAGCGTACTTGTCGCTGAACCAGGTGCCCATCGTCATCAGCACGGCCGGCGAGGCGTAGTTCTCCGACGCGATCAGCTTGAGCGAGGCCCGCTGGTCCGCGAGCTCCTTCCGGGTCGCATCCGCGATCCGGGGCTCCACGGAGGCGATGACCTCGAGGGCCTGGGAGTACGCGCTGCTGATCAGGGAGTCCGTCATGCGGCACAGACTAGAGCCGCGGGCCGCTCCCGGGAACGGTGGCACGCGATCGTGGACGGATCGACGACCGTGTGACCTGGACCGCACCGGGGCACCGTCCGCCGCGGGCACCGGCCGCTCTGTCTCACATCGTGGCGCCTCGTCTCACATAACAAGATTTCGGGTTGTGGAACCGGTGTCCAACCCCTGAGACTTCTTGACATGGTCACCGCTTCCACCCACGCACACCTTGTGGTCCGACGTCACGTCGACCTCATGCGCGTGGGCAGCGCGACCTGTTGGCATCGCTGACGCCGCCCCTCTCCCCCCACTCCGCGCTCAACGTCGCGCGCGGCACTCCTCAGCGAACAGGACTCTCCTGACATGCCCGACCTCCGGTTCAAGCCCCAGGCTGCCCAGAACACCGAGATCCCGCGCCCCAAGCGCGCGGAGGGTCAGTGGGCCCTCGGCTACACCGAGCCGCTCAACAAGAACGAGCAGTCCAAGAAGGACGACGACCCGCTCAACGTGCGGGACCGCATCCTCTACACCTACTCGCGCCGCGGCTTCGACTCGATCGACCCCGCCGACCTGCGTGGCCGCTTCCGCTGGATGGGCCTCTACACCCAGCGCGCGCCCGGGTTCGACGGCGGCAAGACCGCCCAGCTCGAGGAGGAGGAGCTCGACGACCGCTTCTTCATGATGCGTGTGCGCACCGACGGCGCGATCCTCGACGGGCCCGCCCTGCGTGCGCTCGGCGAGGTGTCGACGGCGTACGCCCGCGACACCGCCGACATCACCGACCGCAACAACATCCAGTACCACTGGATCGAGATCGAGAGCGTCCCGGCGATCTGGGAGCGGCTCGAGGCCGTCGGCCTCACCACGCTCGAGGCGTGCGGCGACAGCCCGCGCCCCTTCCTCGGCTCGCCGGTCGCCGGCATCGCCAAGGACGAGATCATCGACGGCTCCGAGGCGCTCGCGGAGATCAAGCGCCGGATCCTCGGCAACCCCGACTTCTCCAACCTGCCGCGCAAGTTCAAGACGGCGCTGACCGGCCACCCGAGCCACGACGTCGCGCCCGAGGTCAACGACGTCGCCTTCGTCGGCACCGTCCACCCCGAGCACGGCCCGGGCTTCGACCTGTGGGTCGGCGGCGGCCTGTCGACCAACCCGATGCTCGCCCACAAGCTCGGTGTGTGGATCCCCCTCGACGAGGTGGCCGACGCCTGGGAGGGCGTCGCCGGCGTCTTCCGCGACTACGGCTACCGCCGCCTGCGCTCCAAGGCCCGCCTGAAGTTCCTGCTGGCCGACTGGGGCAAGGAGAAGTTCCGCGAGGTCCTCGAGAAGGAGTACCTCCACCGCGCGCTCGTGGACAACCCGTCCCCCGAGTCGCCCGTGCGCCCCGGTGACCACATCGGCATCCACGAGCAGAAGGACGGCAACCTCTACGTCGGCGCCGCTCCCGTCGTCGGTCGCATCGACGGCACCACGCTGTCGGCCCTGGCCGACCTCGTCGAGCAGTACGGCGCCGAGGGCGCCCGCCTCACGGCGTACCAGAAGCTGGTCGTCATCGGCGTCCCGGCCGGTCGGGGCGAGGCCTTCGCCGACGACCTCGAGAAGATCGGGCTCACCGCGCGGCCCAGCAACTGGCGCCGCTCCACGATGGCCTGCACGGGCATCGAGTTCTGCAAGCTCGCCATCGTCGACACCAAGGAGCGCGCGCGCCTGCTGGTGACCGAGCTGGAGAAGCGCTTCCCCGAGCTCGACACCGACATCTCCGTCAACGTCAACGGCTGCCCCAACGCCTGCGCCCGCACCCAGGTCGCCGACATCGGCCTCAAGGGCCAGCTCGTGATGGACGCCGACGGCCGGCAGGTCGAGGGCTTCCAGGTGCACCTGGGCGGCGGACTGGCGCTCGGTGCCAATTTCGGCCGCAAGCTGCGGGCGCACAAGGTCACCAGCGCGGGCCTCGACGACTACGTGACGTCGGTGGTCCAGGCCTACCTCGACGACCGCGAGCCCGGTGAGCGCTTCGCCCCGTGGGTCGCGCGCGCCGACGAGAAGCTGCTGCGCGGCGAGCCCGAGCCGGCGCTGGCATGAGCGAGCGCGCACAGCCCTTCCACTGCCCCTACTGCGGGGACGAGAACCTGTTCCCCCGCGAGGGTGCGGGCGCCTGGGAGTGCCGCTCGTGCCTGCGCAGCTTCACCGTCCAGATGACCGGGATGATCCCCCACCCGGGAGGTGCGGAATGAGTCTCTCCACGCAGGCCGCCCGCGACTTCAAGGGCACGCACACCGCCGGCCGTACGCCGGAGGAGCTGCGCGAGCTGGTCTCCCACGTCGGCGCCGAGCTCGAGCTCGCTCCGGCCGAGGTGATCATCGAGTGGGCCGTCGCCACCTTCGGCGACCGGTTCGCGATCACCTCGTCGATGGGCGACGCCGTCCTGGCGCACCTGGCCTCGAAAGTGGCGCCCGGGATCGACGTGGTCTTCCTCGACACCGGCTACCACTTCATCGAGACGATCGGCACCCGCGACGCCGTCGAGGCGACGCTGCCGGTCAACCTGCGCACCGTCAGCACCTCGCTGAGCGTCGCCGAGCAGGACGAGCAGTACGGCAAGGACCTCTACAAGACCGACCCCGACCTGTGCTGCGCGCTGCGCAAGGTGAAGCCGCTCAACGACACGCTGTCCGAGTACGACGCCTGGGCCACCGGCCTGCGTCGCGCCGAGACCCACAACCGGGTCATCGCGCCTGTCGTCGGTTGGGACGCGCGCAAGGGCAAGGTCAAGGTCTCCCCGCTGGCCCGCTGGAGCGACGAGCAGATCGACACCTACATCCTCGAGAACGGCGTGCTGGTGAACCCGCTCGTCCATGACGGCTATCCCAGCATCGGCTGCTGGCCCTGCACGCGACGCGTCGCCCCCGGCGACGACCCGCGCAGCGGGCGATGGGCCGGCACCACCAAGACCGAGTGCGGCATCCACGCATGACGCCACTCCACGCACCTCTCGGAACACGCGACACCGTCGTCGCATCCCTCACCCAGCACCACCGCACCACACACGATCGGAGGCACCCCTGATGGCTGCTCCTGCTCTGGTTGCCCTGGCTCACGGAAGCCGGGACCCGCGTTCTGCCGCGACGATCAAGTCGCTCGTCGCCGAGGTGAAGGGCATGCGCCCCGACCTCCGCGTCGAGACGGCCTTCCTCGACCTGTCCAAGCCGAGCTTCGACACGGTCGTCGATCGCCTGGTGAAGGCCGGGTTCGACGAGATCGTCGTCGTGCCGCTGCTCCTCACCGAGGCCTACCACGCCAAGGTCGACGTCCCCGAGGCCATCGCGTCCGCGATGGCGCGCCACGAGGGCGTCAGGATCCAGGCCAGCCGGATCCTCGGCATGGAGGCCGCGTTCCTCGAGGTGCTCGACGTCCGCCTCCGCGACGCGCTGAGGGACGCCCGCGTCCGCGAGCTCGACGCGCTGGTCCTGGCCGCAGCCGGTTCGTCCGACCCGCTGGCCAACCAGTCGGTCGCCCGCATCGCCCGCACCTGGGCCACCCGCCACAAGCTCCCCGTGACGGCGGCGTTCGCCTCGGCCGCTCCCCCGGCCACCGGCGAGGCCGTGCGCGCGTTCCGCGCGGAGGGCAAGCGCCACATCGCGGTCGCGTCGTTCTTCCTCGCGCCGGGCAGGCTGCCCGACCGGGCCGGCGAGCTCGCGATCGAGGCCGGCGCGGTCGCGGTCTCCGACCCGCTCGGCGCCCACCCGGCCGTCGCCCGCGCGATCCTGGCCCGCTACGCCGTCGGCGCGGTCGAGCTGGTCCCGGTCTGATCAGAGGTGCTTGAGGGCCTCCCTCCGGGAGAGCCCGCTCAGGCGATCGGCGTGGGTCCCGACGAACGACAGGACCCACGCCGGATCCGTGCGCGCGTGCTGCCGCAGCGCCCAGCCGAGCGCCTTGCGCACGAAGAACTCCCTGCCGAAGGCCGTGTCGTCCAGGTTGGCCACCAGCGCGCGGTCCAGCAGGTCGGTGTCCGTCTCGTCCTCGTGCCGGAGCTGCGCGATCATCGCCGTGCGCCGGACCCACATCGAGTCGGGGTCGACCGACCAGGCGTCCATCACCGGCGTGACGACCACTCGGTGGTCCAGCAGCACCTGACCGACCAGGTGGCCGGCGACCTCGTCGACCACGTCCCACCAGGCACCGGTCCGCACGAGGTGCTCGAGGAGCGGCAGCAGGCCGGGGTCGAGCCACTGCCGGTAGGACCGGTGCCGCAGCAGGGCGATCGCGGCGTACCACTCCTCGCGGACGCTCACGTCGTCCCAGAGCTCGAGGACGGCGTCCTCCCACTGGGCGCGGTCGATGAACCGGTGCTCGGCGAGGATCGGCCCCAGGAGCGCCTTCAGCTCGGGTGCGGCGAACCCGGCGTAGGGCAGCGCCGACTTCATGTAGGCCTGCTGCTGGGCGGCCCTGGCCGCGTCTCCCCCGTCGGCCAGGGCCGCCCGCACCGCACCCACGTACGTCATGGGCAGCATGGTGCCAGCGCCCACCCGCTGCGTCAGGGGCGCGCCTCGTACACGTGGTTGAACGGCGTCTCCGCGACCTTGCGGAACCGGGTGAACCCGGCGTCGGTCACCACCTGGCGGATCGCCGCCTCGCCCGCCTGCGCACCGAGTGCGTAGCCGCCGGGCTGGGAGACCGCGTTGGGGACGCACAGGAACGTGGAGAACCCGTAGAACACCCGACCCACCGGGTTGAGGTTCGCCGCGACCGTGTCGCCCGCGGCCGGCTCGACGATCATCCAGGTGCCGTCGGGGGCGAGCGAGCGCCGGACGTGCTGCGCGGCGCCCAGCGGGTCACCCATGTCGTGCAGGCAGTCGAAGGTCGTCACCAGGTCGAGGTCGTGCTCGGCGAGCGTCTGCGCACCGGCGACGTCGAAGCGCACGCGCGCGGCGACGCCTGCGTCCTCGGCGCGCTGTCGCGCCGACTCGATCGACCCCTGGTGGTAGTCGGACCCGATGAACGAGCTGTTCGGGAAGGCCTGGGCCATCAGCACCGTCGAGGCGCCGTGGCCGCAGCCGAGGTCCGCGACCCGTGCCCCGCGCTCGAGCCGCGCGGGGACGCCGTCGAGCGCCGGGATCCACTCCGGCAGCAGGTGCATGAGGTAGCCGGGGCGGAAGAATCGCTCGCAGCCGGTGAAGACGTCCTCGTCGTGCTCGTGCCACCCGTAGCCGGCGCCGGTGCGGAAGGCGTGCTCGATCTCCGGCAGCGCCTTGAGCGCGCCGAGGGCGAGCTCGAAGGCTCCCGGCAGGAACACCGGACCGGACGGGTCGGTGAGGGCGAAGGCCTTCTCCGGCGTCATGGAGTACGTCCCGGTGGCGGCGTCGTGCTCGACGTACCCGCCCGCGGCCTGCCCGCGCAGCCACTCCTCCACGTAGCGCGGGTCGGTGCCGGTCGCCTCGGCGAGCGACCGGGCGTCGCCCGGCTGCTGGGCGAGCGCGCGGTAGAGCCCGAGGCGCTCGCCGAGGAGCACGTTGCCGGCGCCCATCGTGGCGCCGAGGTCGCCGACGAAGGCGCCGACGAACGCCATCAGCGTGTCCATGTCGATGGCTGGCGCGGGGGTCTGTTCGGTCGTGGTCATCTGGGTCTCCCTCTCCGGGGCATCCCGGGTGGATGCTGTCCGGTGAGGGTGCGCGGCTCCGGTTGCGTCGCGATTGCAACCGCCCTGCAACCACCGGGGACGAGGGTGAGGACATGCGAGCACGGGAGCCGGACAGCGAGGGGCACGTCGAGGTCGACGGGGTGAGCCTGGCCTGGGAGTCCTTCAACGACACCGCCGCGACGACTGTGCTCTTCGTGCCGATCGACACCTGCGTCAACAGTGGCGCGTGGAAGGGCCAGGTGCCCTACCTCGCGCAGCACTTCCGGGTCGTCGCGATCGACCCTCCCGGCAACGGCCGGTCGGGGCGTGCGCTCGACCCCGAGGCCTACGGCGACCTCGCGATGGTCGAGCACACGCTGTCGGTGATGGACCAGCTTGGCATCGAGCGCGCGGTCCTCGTCGGGATCTGCGTGAGCGCGTGGCAGGCACTGCTCACCGCGGCCCTGCACCCCGATCGCGTGCTGGGCGTGGCCGCCGTGGCGCCGTGGGCGCGCGACGACACCTCGCCCTACCCGGTCCGCCTCGAGGCGGCCCTGCGCTTCGAGGAGGAGCTGGACGACTACTCGGGCTGGAGGGGCAACAACCGCCACTACCTGCCCGAGCACTGGCCGGACTACGCCGAGTTCTTCTTCGACCAGATGCTGCCCGAGCCGCACTCCACCAAGCAGCTCGAGGACGTCGTCGGGTTCACCCGGCAGACCACCGGTCAGGTGATCCTCGCCGAGAACGCCGCGCCCCGCTTCCCGGACACCACCGCGGAGGCGGAGTCGCTCCTGCGCGGCATCACCGCACCGGTGCTCGTCGTCCAGGGCACCGCCGACCTGTGCCAGCCGCCGGGACGCGGGGAGAGCGTCGTGGCGTGGACCGGCGCCGAGCACCTCGTGCTCGACGGGTCCGGACACCTGCCGATGGCCCGCCACCCGGTGCTGGTGAACCGGGCGCTCAAGTCGTTCGTGGACCGCGCCGTGGGCGCCGTACCGGTGCCCCGTCCGCGGCGCGACGGCCGTCGGCGGCCGAAGCTCCTCTATCTCTCCTCGCCCATCGGCCTGGGGCACGTGCGCCGCGACCTCGCGGTCGTCGAGGCGATGCGTGAGCTGCGCCCCGAGCTCGAGGTGCAGTGGCTGACCCAGTCGCCGGTGGCGGAGTTCCTCGAGCACCGGGGCGAGGTGGTGCACCCGGCGTCGCGGCTGCTCGCCAGCGAGTCCGGGCACTTCGAGGCCGAGTGCGGCGAGCACGACCTGCACGCCTTCGACGCCGTACGCCGGATGGACGAGGTCCTGGTCAACAACTTCATGGTCTTCGACGACCTCGTCGCCCGGGAGCGGTTCGACCTGTGGGTGGGCGACGAGGCGTGGGACCTCGACCACTTCCTCCACGAGCACCCGTCGTCGAAGCGGGCGCCCTTCGTCTGGATGACCGACTTCGTCGGCTGGGTGCCTATGCCGGACGGGGGCGAGCGCGAGGCGTTCCTGACGGCCGACTACAACGCCGAGATGGTCGAGCACGTGGCGAGCTCACCCTCCCTGCGCGACCGGGCGGTGTTCGTCGGCGACGCGGCCGACGTCGTGGACCTGCCGCTCGGGCCCGGCCTGCCGTCCGCGCGGACGTGGACGCAGGAGCACTTCGACTTCGCCGGCTACGTCATGGGCCGGCGCCCCGACCCGGCACGCCGCGACGAGCTGCGCGAGCGCCTGGGCTACCGCCCCGACGAGGTGGTCTGCCTGGTCTCCGTCGGCGGCTCGGGCGTGGGCCACCACCTGCTGCGGCGCGCGGTCGCGGCGTACGCACCGATGGCGGCCCGGGTGCCGGGGCTGCGCATGGTCGTGGTCGCCGGCCCACGCATCGATCCCCGGTCGCTCGACCTGCCGGACGGGGTGCAGTCGCACGGGTTCCTGCCGGACCTCGACCTGCACCACGCGGCGTGCGACGTGGCGCTGGTCCAGGGTGGGCTCAGCACCACGATGGAGCTGACGGCGGCGGGACGCCCCTTCGTCTACGTCCCCCTGGAGCACCACTTCGAGCAACAGGTGCACGTGCGGCACCGGCTCGACCGGCACCGTGCCGGCCGCGCGATGGCGTACGCCGACACGTCCCCCGAGCGGCTGGCCGACGCGCTCGTCGGCGCGCTCGCACAGCAGGTGGACTACCTCCCGGTGCCGTCCGACGGCGCCGAGCGGGCGGCCAGGATGGTGCTCGACGTGCTCTGAGCGGCCTCGACCCGTGCCCGCACGGCCGGCCACAGGTCCGACGTCGCCTCCCGCAGCGGTGCCAGCAGCCGGTCCGCAGCCTCCACGTCGCCGCGCCGCCGGGCCGCCTCGGCCAGCAGGAGGTAGGCGTCCGCGCCGAGGACCCAGGCGCCACCGGGCGGGCAGGCCACCCGGGTGAGTGCCTCGCTCGCCTCGCGGGTGCCCTCCCCCGTCATGGCGGCCAGGGTGGCGGCGCACAGCAGTCGCCCGGGGCGGGCGGTGCCGCTCAGCGCGGCGAGCCCGGAGCGCGCCACCGCGACGGCCTCGGCGTGGTCCCCGGTCTCGACGAGGGTGGCGGCCAGCAGTCCCGCCGCCCAGGAGTGCCACCACGGATGACCGACGGCCGACGTCGCCTCCACCGCGGCCCGGCCCAGTCGCCGGGCCTGATCGAGGTCTCCCTCGAGCCGGAGCAGCCACGCCTGGTAGGACGTGAGCCAGCCCGCGTAGGCCGGGAACCCGCTGCGCCGGTTGAGGTCCAGCGCCTCCTCGATCCGCTCGCGCGCGCCCGCCCAGTCGTCGTACGCCGCCGGCACGAAGGCCGACTCGAAGACCACCCACTGGTGCAGCCAGGGGTCGGGGCGCGCGGCCAGCAGCGGCTGGAGCTGGTCGAGCACGGAGGCGAGACGGGGCGCGTCACCGAGGTACCACGCGGTCGTCTTCAGTCCGTCGAGGGCCAGGAGGAGCGCCTCCGCCGAGCCCGCGGAGCGGGCGCGGTCGACGGCCCGCTCGGCCCGGGCTCGCGCCCCCGCGAGCTGCAGGCGGCTGGCCTCCAGGACGGAGAGGCGGCACGCGAAGTCGGCCTCGGCGCGTCGGTCACCGAGCTCGGCCGCCAGCCGGACGCCGTCCTCCAGCGCACGGCCGATCTCGTCGGGCCTGACCTGCGCGCCGATCGCGGCGTCCCCGCCACGCGCGCGGAGGGCGGCGAGCTCGAGACGTCGCTCGCCACTGGCCCGGGCCCAGGCCAGGGCCTCGTCGATGTCCTGGATCGCGGCCGTCCAGCTGGTGCCGGCCTCGTGCACCCGGGCGCGCACGAGCAGCGCCCGGGCACGCGTGTCGGCCGCGACCGACAGAACGGCCAGGCACCGCTCGACCAGCGTCCGGGCGTCCTCGACCGCGGCGCTGAGCAGCGCCGCCTCACCCGCGAGGAGCCAGCCCCGCGCCGCGCGCGCGTCGTCGCCGACGGCACGGGCGTGGTCGGCCATCACCTCGGGCCGATCGGCGGTGAGGTCCGCGGCGCGGCGGTGGTAGGCGGCGGCGACCGCCTGCGGGAGGGCGGCGTACACGCACTCCTGGAGCAGGTCGTTGGCGAACTCGTAGACCGCACCGCTGCGCACGAACAGCCCGGCGAGCGTGAGCTCCTCGCCGTGCCGGGACGCGGCGACCTCCGACGTCTCGGCCAGCGCGCCCAGCAGTCGCGGGTCGAGGCGGCGTCGCAGGACGGCACCGGCCTCGACCACCGCTCGGGGACCGGGCTCGAGCCGGTCGACACGGGCGCGGACGCCTGCCGCCAACGAGGCGGGCACGCCGTCGTCGCCACCCTGCAGGGCACGCAGGCACTCGACCACGCTCAGGGTGTGTCCGGCGGTGCGGGCCATCACCTGGCCACCGTGCACCGACAGCCCGGCCGCAGCCGCCAGCTCGTCCACCGCCTCGGCCGGGAGGGGTCCGAGCCGCAGGTGCCGCGCGCGGTCGCCGAGCCGCTCGGCCACGGAAGGGTCCTCGCTGCGGACCGCTCCCACGAGCAGGACGCGGGCACCACCGAGGCGACCGGCGAGGTGTCCCAGGAGGTCGACCGTCGCGGCACCCGCGTCCTGGAGGTCGTCGAGGACGAGCACGACCGGACGCGTGGCGGCGAGCCGGCGCAGGCCCGCGACCACGGCGTCGTACGTCGAGCGGCGGTGCAGGTCGTGGTCGACGGGTGGGGCGGTCGTGCCGCGCACCACCTCGGCGAGGTCCGGGAGCAGGGCGACCCACGCGGCCTCGTGGTCGCGGACGACGGCCAGCAGCGCGTCCGGCCGCAGTCCCACGAGCGCCGGACGGAGGGCGTCGACGTAGGGCTGGAGGAAGAGCGACCTCTCCGCGGGGTGGCAGCGTCCCCGGAGGACCTGGCCCCCGGTGGCGGCGCAGTGGGCTGCGCCCGCGTCGAGCAGGCCGGTCTTGCCGATGCCGCCCTCGCCGACGACGAGCACGACGCCGTCGGCCCCTCCGCCGACCGCGGCGTGCCAGGCCTCGCGCACGACCGCGAGCTCCGGGTCGCGGCCCACCAGTGACGGCTGGTCGGGCGGATCGCGCGGGGCCGGCACCGCCACCGTCGCCTGCGGAGCCGGCTCCGCGTCGCGCAGCAGGGCCAGGTGGAGGTCGGCCGTCGCCCGGTCGGGGTCGGTGCCGAGCTCGCTGCGCAGGGCGCGGGCCACGGCGTCGTACGTCGACAAGGCCGCCGACACGCGCCCGTCCGCGGCCAGTGCCTGCATCAGGTCGCGCACCGCGCGCTCGTCGAAGCGGTCCGCGTCCACGCCGGCCGAGGCGACGGCCACGGCCCGCGCGGGGTCGAGCGCGAGAAGCGCCACGACGCGGTGGTGGCGTGCCTCGCGGCGCACGTCGTCGGCCTCACGCCTCACCTGCACGACCCAGTCGACGTCGTCCTCGTCGAGGAGGGCAGGGCCGTTGCCGAGCAGGCCGAGGGCGGCCGCGGCAGACGCCTCGGCGAGCGCGTGCTCGCCGAGGCCGAGCCGGGCTCCGGCCTCCGAGGCCAGCAGCGCGGCCTCGGCCAGGTCGACCGTCCAGGTGCCGCCGAGGCGGTAGGACCCCGGCACCCCGACCACCAGGTCGCGACCCAGCACCGGACCCAGCGTCCGGCGGATCCGGCTCGCCAGCGTGGCGACGTTGGCTCCCGGATCGGCCGGCACCGCGTCGGGCCAGAGCGCCTCCACGATGCGGTCCGTGCTCGTGGTGCCCCCGGAGGCGGCGAGCAGCGCGAGGAACGTCCGCGCCTTGCGGCTGCCCAGCTCGCCGCCCGCGAACGAGCGTCCGGCGGCCTCCACGACCAGCGCGGAGGACAGCCGGAACCGGACGGCGTCGCCGGACTGGCTCACCCCACGAGTATCAACCCCACGGGGCTACCCGACGAGGCGCTCGCGCAGGTGCTCGAGCTGGCGCGCCGGGTCGTCGGTGACGCCGCCGTGGACCGGACCCGGCTGGAGCACCGTGCTGCGCGGGGCCTTGAGGAACCCGAACCGCTGGCCGAGGGACTGCCGGGCGGCCGCGCCTCCACGCTCGTCGCCGCGGCAGACCCAGTCGACGAAGCCCAGCGCCTCGCAGACCTGGTCGACGTCGATGCCGGCGTCGAGGGCGTGCAACCGGTCGGCGTCGACGTTCCACACCGCGTCGAGGAAGTCGGCCGACTGGCAGTGGAGCACGACCCCGACGTTGAGGAACTCCTCGCGCTCGGGCCTCGGCACGCAGCGCAGCACGACGTACTGGTAGGCGAGCCGGGTCACGGCGCGACCTCGCCGTCGTGGCCGGGCAGCCACTGGCGGGTGCCGAGCCGCGCGGTCAGGAAGTCGACATAGGCCGCCCGCAGCTCGTCCGGACCGAGCTCGGTGCCCTCGGTGCCGTCGGTGCCCGGGAGCGGCTCGAGCCACACGTCGGGGACGGCGGCCAGCACCTCGACGAAGACCTCGCGGCCGAGCGACGCCGCGATCTCCCCGTCGAGCTCGCGCGCCCGGGCCGCGCAGGTCTCGAAGACGTGCCCGCTGACGTCCCAGGGCTGGGCGGCGAACTTCGCGGGATCGGTCACCCCGCTCCGCCAGCCGTGGTGGAAGTAGAGCGAGGCGCCGTGGTCGATGACCCAGAGGTCCCCGTTCCACAGCAGCAGGTTGGGGTTGCGCCAGGACCGGTCGACGTTGGCGGTGAAGGCGTCGAGCCAGAGCACCCGCGCGCCCTCGTCGTCGGCGACCGAGACCTGGCCGTCGACGCCGAACGAGCCGGGCAGGAAGTCGATGCCGAGATTGGGACCCACGCTCGCCCGGATGAGGTCCTGGACCTCCTCGTCCGCCTCGTAGCGGGCGATCTCGGGGTCCAGGTCGAGCACGACGAGTCGCGGGGTGCGCAGGCCCAGCCGGGTGGCGAGCTCGCTGACGACCACCTCCGCGACGAGGACCTTGGCCCCCTGGCCGGCACCGCGGAACTTGCAGACGTAGGTGCCCAGGTCGTCGGCCTCGACGATGCCGGGCAGGCTGCCGCCCTCGCGGAGCGGGGTGACGTAGCGGGTGACGGAGACGTGCTGAAGCGTCACTGGACCGGGGACTCCTCGGCCAGGCGCTTCTTCTCCGCCTCGACGTCGAAGTCGGCGGCCGGCCACTGCGGGTCGAGCCCGCGAAGCGTGTCGAGCAGGAGCTGGGCGACGGCGAGGTTGCGGAACCACTTCTTGTCGGCCGGGACCACGTGCCACGGCGCGACGTCGGTGTTCGTCCGCTCGAGCGCGATCTCGTAGGCCTCACGGTAGGCCGACCAGAAGGCCCGCTCGTCGAGGTCGCCGGGGTTGTACTTCCAGTGCTTGTCCGGGTTGTCCAGCCGCGCGGCGAGCCGCGCCTTCTGCTCGTCGGCGCCGACGTGCAGCATGCACTTGATGATCGAGACGCCCTGGTCCGCGAGCCGGGCCTCGAAGTCGTTGATCGCGCCGTAGCGACGCTGGATCTCGGCAGGCTCGGCGAGCTCGTGCACGCGGGCGATCAGCACGTCCTCGTAGTGGCTGCGGTCGAAGACCCCGATGTAGCCGGCCGGCGGGAGGCCCTTCTCGATCCGCCACAGGAAGTCGTGGGCGCGCTCCTCGTCGGTGGGTGCCTTGAAGCTGGTGATCCGCACGCCCTGCGGGTCGACCAGGCCGATCGTGTGGCGCAGGACGCCACCCTTGCCGCTGGTGTCCATGCCCTGGAGCACCAGGAGCACGCGACGCTCCGACCCCACGGTGCGCTGGGCCCAGAGCCGCTCCTGCAGGTCGGCAAGCTCGTCGCCCATCGCGAAGAGCGCCCCCTTGCCGTCGGCCTTCTTGCCGTCGAACCCGGGCGCGGCATCGGTCTCGATGGCGGTGAGGTCGACCGGGCCGGCGGGCAGCCGCAGGGCATCGGCGATGGGAGAGGTGGTCATGGGGACATCATGACCGACGGTCGTCAGCCGAGCACCCGACGCACGTCGAGCGTGCACCCCACCACGGTCGCCACACCACCGTCTCGCTGCCGCTCGTCGAACCACGTGCCCCGCACGAAGCCCACCTTGTCGAGCACGCGCAGCGACGCGGCGTTGCGGTGGTCGGGGGCGGCGAAGAACCCGGTGGCGTCCGGGAACCGCGTGGCCGCACGCACCATCCACGTCCAGAGCACCCGTGCCCCGATCCCGCGTCCGACCCAGTCCGGCTCGCCGATGACGTAGTCGAGCCCGACCGCGTCCGGGTCCGGGGTCAGCAGCGCGAAGTCGGGGAAGTCGCGGATCCGGTAGTCCTGCACGAACCCCACCGAGCGCCCGTTGACCTCGGCCACCCACATCCGGATCGGGGTGGTGCCGTCGATGCGGGGGCCGTAGGTCGCCGCAACCCGCTCCTGGCTCGGCTCGCCCTCGTGGTGCCACCAGCGCTGCACGTGCGGCTCGCCCAGCCAGCGAGCCAGGACCGGCAGGTCGCCGTACGTCATCGCCCGCAGGGTCGTCGTGAGGTCAGGCTCCACCGCGAAGACCAGGGTCTCGCCGGCGAGGTCCGTCGCCACCGGTGCCCCAGCGGCCGTCGCCGCGACCCGGCGCGCTGCTGCGGCCCACGACTCGGCGGGCCGGACGGCGCCGGTCAGCTCGTGGCCCCGCACCCGCACGACGACAGGGACGACGGCAGCAGGGACGGGTTCCACCGTCCCACCTTCTCAGCCCTCGCGGGCCCGACGGCAGGGTCAGTGTGCGAGTCCGCTTCCGACGACCGGCGGGAGGACCGACCACGGGAAGTCGATCCAGAGGTCGGTCTCGCGCCAGGCGTAGTCGGGCTTGATGACCGAGTGCGGCTTGTCGTAGATGACGACCGTGCGCGCCTCGGCGACGTGGCCCTCGCAGAACTCGTGGACCAGCTCGAGGGTGCGACCGGTGTCGGCGACGTCGTCGGCGATGAGCACCTTGAGCCCGGACAGGTCGACCGCGGCCGGGGTCGGCGGCAGCATGATCGGCACGTCGAGGCGCTCGTCGACGCCGGTGTAGAACTCGACGTTGAGGACGGACAGGTTCTTCACACCGAGTGCGTAGCCGAGCCCCATGCCGAGCGCCAGGCCACCGCGGGCGATCGAGAGGACCATGTCGGGCTGGTAGCCGGAGTCGGCCACCTGCTGGGCCAGGTCGCGGGTGGCCGTGCCGAACAGCTCGTAGGTCAGGACCTCACGCTCGTTGCTCACGAGGCCATCCAACCGTCAGTCGTCCGGCGGCGCCATGTCGTCGGTCACGAGACCCTCATCACCCGCGGCTGCGTCGGCGAGGGCCTCGCGCACGACCGAGAACGCGATCGCCGAGGAGTAGCCCTTGCGCGCCAGCAGGCCCGCCAGCCGTCTCGTCGCCACCTGCGGCTCGAGACCGCGCATCGACCGCAGCTTCCGCTCGACCAGTGCCCGTGCCGCGTCGCGCTGGTCGGTCTCGTCGATCTGCTCCAGGGCCTCGGCGACGTGGTCGTCGGCGACGCCCTTGCGGCGCAGCTCCTGCTTGAGGGCCATGGGGGCGAGGCCACGGCTGCGGTGCCGGCTCTCCACCCACTGTCGCGCGAACGCGGCGTCGTCGATGAGGCCGACCTCGGTGAACCGGTCGAGCAGCCCCGCGGCGAGGTCGTCGGGCACGCCCCGCTTGGCGAGCTTGTCGGCGAGCTCCTGGCGCGTGCGGGCCTGCCCGGTGAGCGTGTCGAGGAGGATCTTGCGGGCCACCGCCTCGGGGTCGGCCTCGACCTCCGCGGCGGCGGCCTCCTCTCGGGCGAGCCGAGCGGCCTCCCGCTCCTCCCACGTGCGGCGGGGGCGGGACTTCTTCCTGCCCTTCGCCGCGCCGGCAGACCTGCCGGTCGAGTCCCGCGACCTGCGCGGCTCGTCCGGCGTGGGCGGGGACTGCCCCACCCACGCCTGGACGCCGAGGCCGACGTCGCCGACCCAGTCGGGGGCGGGACGTGACTCCGACATCAGAAGTCGTCGACCCCGATGGGCTCGTCGCTGAGGTCGTCAGCGGGCTTGTCGACGCTGGGCGTGACACCGAGCTTCTCGAGGATGAGCTTCTCGATCTCGTTGGCGAGGTCGGGGTTGTCGCGCAGGAAGTTGCGGGAGTTCTCCTTGCCCTGGCCGAGCTGGTCGCCCTCGTAGGTGTACCAGGCACCGGCCTTGCGGATGATGCCCGCCTCGACGCCGACGTCGATCAGGCCGCCCTCGCGGGAGATGCCCTTGCCGTACATGATGTCGAACTCGGCCTGCTTGAACGGCGGGGCCACCTTGTTCTTGACGACCTTGACGCGGGTGCGGTTGCCGACCATGTCAGTGCCGTCCTTGAGCGTCTCGATGCGACGCACGTCGAGGCGCACCGAGGAGTAGAACTTCAGCGCGCGACCACCGGTGGTGGTCTCGGGCGAGCCGAACATGACGCCGATCTTCTCGCGCAGCTGGTTGATGAAGATGGCGGTGGTGCCGGAGTTGTTGAGGGCACCGGTCATCTTGCGCAGCGCCTGGCTCATCAGGCGGGCCTGGAGGCCGACGTGGCTGTCGCCCATCTCGCCCTCGATCTCGGCCCGGGGCACGAGCGCCGCGACGGAGTCGATGACGATCAGCGAGAGCGCACCGGAGCGGATCAGCATGTCGGCGATCTCGAGCGCCTGCTCACCGGAGTCGGGCTGGGAGACCAGGAGGGCGTCGGTGTCGACGCCGAGGTTCTTCGCGTAGTCGGGGTCGAGCGCGTGCTCGGCGTCGATGAAGGCGACGATGCCGCCGGCCGCCTGGGCGCTGGCCACCGCGTGGAGGGCGACCGTCGTCTTTCCGGAGGACTCCGGACCGTAGATCTCGACCACGCGTCCGCGCGGGAGACCACCGAGGCCGAGGGCCACGTCGAGGGCGATCGACCCCGTGGGGATCACCTCGAGCGGGGCACGCGTCTCGTCGCCCAGTCGCATGACCGAGCCCTTGCCGAACTGCTTCTCCACCTGTGCGAGGGCGGCGTCGAGTGCCTTCTCGCGGTCTGCTCCAGCCATTGCTGTGTCCCGTTCTCTCGTCGTTGTCTGCGGTACTTATGCGACGCTAGGGCGAGCCACTGACAGTCCCTGATCAGGACCGTCGACGCTGTGGACAACCTCGCCCCTCGTCGTACCTGTGGAGAGAATCTAGCCCGAACAGGTGTTCGATGCACCGTTCGACACGCGGCGTGTCGCGGGCAGATCCGGGAGCCGGGTCACGCGCGGCTGCGGGTCATCCGGCCCGCGACCACGACCACCGCGGCCAGCACCGACCCGAAGAGCGCGAGCGCGCCGTAGCCCGGTCCCCCGACGATGACTCCGGCGAGCGCACCGCCACCTGCCGCGGTCAGCGACATGGCCATGTCGGAGGTGCCCTGGACGTCGGTGCGCGAGGCGATCGGCGTGCGGTCCGCGATGACCGTCGAGGCGGCCACGGTCGCGCACGACCAGCCGAGGCCGAGGAGGAACAGCCCGACGAAGATCTCCCACGACGAGCCCTGGGGCGAGGACCCGCACAGGGCGAGCGAGACCATCAGCACGACTCCCCCGGCCACCAGCACCGCCGAGCGACCGAACCGGTCGGCCGCCCAGCCGACGACCGGCGCGAAGGCGAACATCCCGAGCACGTGGATCGAGATCACGAAGCCGATGACCTCGAGGTGCGCGCCGCCGTGCTCCATGTGGAGCGGCGTCATGATCATCACGGTCACCATCGCCGCGTGGGCGCAGGCCATCGCCACGACCGCGTGGCCGACGACGGGCACGTCGCGGACGACCTCGACGAACCGGACCCACGAGCGGTCGCCACCCGGGCCCGAGGTGGCCGACGGCGTGACGCCCGCGGTCTGCTGCGCGAGCAGCAGCGGGTCGGGCCGCAGCCGCAACCACACCCACAGGGCGGCGAGGAGGAGCACGACGGAGCCGATCGCGAAGCCCCCGGTGAGCTCGGGGACGCCGAGCCACCGGGCGGTCACGCCGCCGACGCCCACGAGGTTCGGGCCGGCGACGGCCCCGATCGTCGTCGCCCACACGACGATCGAGAGCGCACGGGCGCGGTGCTCCTCGGTCGCGAGGTCGGTGGCGGCGTAGCGCGACCCGTTGTTGACGGCCGTGGTCGCGCCGAGCAGCACGGCACCGACCAGCAGCACCAGCATGGAGTCGACGACGCCGGCCACGACGGCGAGCACCGCTCCCGAGGCCCCGAGGAGGTAGCCGGTGACGAGGCCGACGCGACGTCCGTGCCGGCGCATCACCCGCGCCAGTGCGTACGCCGCCGCGGCCGTGCCGAGCACCTGGAAGGTCTGCGCGAGCCCGGCCATCGCCTCGCTCCCGGAGATGTCCCGGGCGAGGAGCGAGGCGGTGGTGACGCCGATCGTGACCCCGACCGCGCCGACCGCCTGCGAGACGACGAGCGTGCGGACGGTGCGGCGCTGGACGACCTCGACGTCGGCGCCCACCGCCATCGTCACGACGTGCTCACCGTCATGCCGTGCTCACCGCTCGGAGTCCGGCAGCTCGAGCTGGCGCCACACGGCGGCCCAGACCTGCTTGGGCGGCACCCCGGCGTCGAGGGCCTCCTTCGTCGTGCGGCCGTCGAGGTCGCGCACGACGGTGAGCTCGGCCCAGGTGCGGGAGTAGGCCTTGCCCAGGGCGTGGTCGAGCCGGGCCCAGAACTCGGTGTGCCTCATGGCGCCACCGTGCCACGGACCGCCGACACCTCGAGCCACGACTCCTGCCGCTTGCCCGCGACCCCGGAGCGGACGTGCACCTCGTCCCAGCCCGCATCGCGCACGGCGACGCCCAGGGGTCCCGACTGCCAGTAGGTGAAGTGGCGTGGGTTGCTGATCGACCCGTGCGTCGACCACCCGTCGCCGTCGCCCTCCTTGACCGACATGCGGAGCAGGCCGCCCGGTCGGGTGACCGCGGCCAGCCGGGCCAGCACCGTCGGGAGGTCGGCGCGCGCGACGTGGAGGAGCGACGCGTTCGCCCAGACGGCGTCGTACGGCCCCTCCGGCGAGGCGAGGTCGTCGGTCACGGGGTCGAGGAGGTCGGCGGCGTGGCCCTGCTCGCGCAGCAGCGCGACGAAGCCGGGCGTGATGTCGGTGCGCCGGACCGCGAGGCCGAGCCCCTCGAGCAGCAGCGCGTCGCGCCCGCCGCCGGAGCCGATCTCCAGTACCCGTGCGCCGGCGCCCAGTCGGGAGCCGAGGTCCTCGATGTCCGCACGGACCGAGTCGGGCACGGCGGGCGTGGCGTCGGCGTACGCCCTCGCGTCGAGGTCGTAGGCGCGGACGGTCTCGTTCACGACCGCGTCCGCGCGGGGGCCGCGTGCACGTCGTGGAGGTGGTGCACGACGTCGTGCAGGTGGTAGCTGCCCAGGGTCTCGACGGTGAACTCGCTGCCGTTGGAGCGCAGTCCTCGCCGGTCCCTCGTGGCGTCGGTGATCGTGGCGTAGGTGCCCGCGACCGTGCCGGCCGCCTCGATCAGCTCGACCGCGACGGTCCCCGGGTCCTGCGCGGGATAGTCGCTCTCCAGGGCCGTGGCGTCCTGGTCCCAGTTGGCGAAGGTCGGGACGTCCTCGTCGAGCATCAGCCGCAGCCGCTGGGCGAAGAGCCGGTGGACGTCGCGCACGTGGCAGCCGTACTCCAGGTCGGACCACACGTCGGGCGCCGGCCGCTCGCGCACGGACGGGCGGGCGAGCACCTCGGACCACGTCATGGCGGTGTCGTGGACCAGCCGCGGCAGGTCCCCGATCCCCTGCGCCGCCGGCTCGAAGCCGCACTCCGGGCACGGCCGCTCCAGGACCCAGGTCCAGTCCTTGATGTCAGGAGTGATGCTCATGACCGTCATCCAACCAGCCGGTCGACCGGGGACAATGGGCGGAATGGACATCCGCCGCGCACTTCCCGCCGACCTCCCGACGGTCTTCGGGATCTACGCACGCGAGGCGCGTGAGGGCCACGCGACCTTCGACCACGAGCCGCGGCCGATGGAGCTGTGGGAGGACAAGCTCGCCGCGGACGACCACTTCCTGGTCGCCGAGCACGAGGGCGCGGTGGTCGGCTACGCCACGTCGTCGCCGTTCCGGCCGAAGCCCGCCTACCGCCACACCCGCGAGACCACGGTCTACGTCGCCCCCGGGCAGCAGGGGCGCGGCGTGGGGCGGGCGCTGTACGACGACCTCCTCACGCGGCTCGTCGGCGACGGGGTCCACCTCGTCGTGGCCGCCGTCGCCCTGCCCAACCCCGGCAGCCTGGCGCTGCACCGCGCCTGCGGCTTCGAGGAGGTCGGGGTGATGCGCGAGGTGGGTCGCAAGCACGACCGCTGGATCGACGTGGTGTTCCTGCAGAAGGTGCTGGGCTGAGCGAGCCGTAGGGTGCGCCCATGACCACCGCCAGCACCGTCCCGGTGACCACGGAGATGGACGGCGACGAGCTCGACGCCGAGGACGCCTGGCACCTGGCCCGCCGGCACGGCGTGCGGCGGATCCTGCTCGAGTCGGCGGTGCGCTTCCGCTACGGCGACGGCTTCACCAACAGCCGGGCGCTGGCCCTGCAGACCTGCCTGGCCGTGGTGCCGTTCCTCCTCGCCGTGATGGGGCTGGCCTCGGACATCGACGACGAGCGCCCGGCGCGGGTGGTGGCGATGACCGTCAACGCCATCTCCCCCGCCTCCGGTGGCGACGACGCCGTCGCGCAGGCCGTCACCGGAGGTTCCGAGGGGGCGGGCGAGCTCGCGCTGGCCCTCGGCCTCGTCCTCGCGCTGGTCTCGATGACGACCGCGATGGCGCAGGTCGAGCGGGGCGGCAACCGGATCTACGGCATCCGTCGCGACCGGCCCGCGCTCGCGAAGTACGGGCGGGCCGCGGTGTTCACGGCCCTGCTCGCCGGACCCGTCGGCCTGGGCTTCCTCGCCCTCGTCGGCGGCGGGGCGTTCGGGGACGCGATGGTCGCGGAGTACGGCTGGTCGCAGGGCGCGCACCACACGTGGGACGTGGCGCGCTGGCCGCTGGGCCTGCTGGCGCTCGTCGTGGCGATCGCCGTCCTGTTCGACCACGCGCCGCGCCGCCGCCAGCCGGCCCTCTCGTGGCTGGCCCTCGGCGCGACCCTCACGGTCCTCGGCAGCATGGTCGCCGCCGCGGCGCTCGCGGCCTACGTCAACCTGAGCGGCTCCTTCACCAGCACCTACGGGCCGCTGGCCGGTGTGTTCGCGCTGCTGCTGTGGAGCCTGCTGTCCTCGATCTCGCTCTTCTACGGCCTGGCGGTGTGTGCGCAGCTGGAGTCCATCCGGGCCGGCGACGACGCGCCGGCCGACGACGACCCGGGGCGCCCGCACGCCCGGGTCGTGAGCGGCTGAGGCCTCAGCTCAGCCCAGGCCCAGCTCCTGCGTCGACACCTCACGCATCTCGACCTTGCGGACCTTGCCGGTCACCGTCATCGGGAACTCCTCGACGACCATCACGTAGCGCGGGATCTTGTAGTGCGCGAGCCTGCCGGTCGCGAACTCGCGGACGGCCGCGGCGTCGAGCGGCGTCGTACCGGGTCGCATCCGCAGCCAGGCGCAGAGCTCCTCGCCGTACTTCGCGTCCGGCACCCCGACGACCTGCACGTCCTCGATGTCGGGGTGGGTGTAGAGGAACTCCTCGATCTCGCGCGGGTAGATGTTCTCGCCGCCGCGGATCACCATGTCCTTGATCCGACCGGTGATCCGCACGTAGCCGTCGTCGTCCATCACCCCCAGGTCGCCGGTGTGCATCCAGCCCTCCGGGTCGACGGCCTCGGCGGTCTTCTCGGGGTCCTCCCAGTAGCCGACCATCACCGAGTAGCCGCGCGTGCAGAACTCCCCGGCCTCGCCGCGCGGGAGGGTGTCGCCGGTGACCGGGTCGACGACCTTGACCTCCAGGTGCGGCGTGACCCGGCCGACGGTCCCGACCTTGCGCTCGAGCGAGTCGTCGGTATGGGTCTGCGTCGACACCGGTGACGTCTCGGTCATGCCGTAGCAGATCGTCATCTCGTCGATCCCGGCGTCGATGAGCTTCTTCATCATCTCCTCGGGGCACGGGGAGCCGGCCATGATCCCGGTGCGCACGGAGGAGAGGTCGTACGACGCCAGGTCGGGCAGCGCCCACTCGGCGATGAACATCGTCGGGACGCCGTAGAGCGAGGTGCAGCGCTCATCCGCCGTCGCCTTGAGCGTCAGCGCGGGGTCGAACCCCGGAGCCGGGATCACCATCGTGGCGCCGTGCGAGGTGCACGCGAGGTTGCCCATGACCATCCCGAAGCAGTGGTAGAAGGGCACCGGGATGCAGACCCGGTCGTCGGCGGTGTAGCGGCAGACCTCGCCGACGAGGTAGCCGTTGTTGAGGATGTTGCGGTGGCTGAGGGTCGCACCCTTCGGGAAGCCGGTCGTGCCCGACGTGTACTGGATGTTGATGGGGTCGTCGGGCTCCAGCGAGGCCGCGCGCGTGCGGAGCTCGTCGTCGCCGACCCCGTCCCCGTCGGCGAGGAGGCCGCCCCAGCTGTCCTCGTCGTCGAGGTGGACGACCCGCTCCAGCGCCGCCGTCTGGTCGGCGGTCTGCTCGACCATGCCGCGGTAGTCGCTGGTCCTGAAGGACGTCGCACAGACCAGCAGCCGCATGCCGCTCTGGTTGGCGACGTAGGAGAACTCGTGGGTGCGGTAGGACGGGTTGACGTTGACCAGGATCGCGCCGACCTTCGCCGTCGCGAGCTGCACCAGCGTCCACTCGGCGCTGTTGGGTCCCCAGATGCCGACCCGGTCGCCCTTCGCGATCCCGGCGCCGATCAGCCCGCGCGCGAGCCGGTCGACGTCGCGGTCGAGCTCGGCCCAGGTCCAGCGGCGCCCGCTGCTGCACTCGACGAGCGCCTCGCGGTCGGCGTACGCCGCCACCGTGCGCTCGAGGTTGGCCCCGATCGTCTCCTCCAGCAGCGCCGGAGTGGTCTCGCCCTGTGCGTAGGAGTCCATCCCAGCAACCTAGGACGGGCGTCTCGGCGTTGGCCAGTGGTTGGTCAGGTGTCAGCTCGAGAGCCGCTCCTGGACGGCGGGGAGCAGCATCGCCACGGCCTCGTCCACGACCTCGTCGACGCGCTCGACCGGCAACCGTCCCGACGAGACGAGGGATCCGATCCCTTCCAGGGTCGCCGCGAGGAGGTACGGGAGGGGGCCCGGCGCCCGTTCTGCCCGCTCCCCCAGCAGGCGTCCACCGAGTGCGAAGAACTCCGCGGCAGACGTCGCGGCCGCCCCGTCGCCGGCCCTCGCCGAGAACATCAGGTCGAGGAGCGGCCCGTTCTCGAGGGCGAAGCGCGCGTGCGCACGTGCGTACTGCGAGAGCCTGGCCTGGAGGCTCGACAGCTGCGCCGCTGACTCGAGCTCGTCGATCAGCTCGGCGAAGCCGGCCGCCGCAATCGCGTCCAGGAGGGCGTGGCGATCGTCGAAGTGGCGCAGGGGAGCACTGTGGCTCACTCCGACCCGCTTGGCGAGGCCACGCAAGGTCACCGACGCAGCTCCCTCCTCGAGGACCTGACGGCGCCCTGCCTCGAGGAGCGAGTCGCGCAGGGACCCGTGGTGGTAGGACTTCGACACGCAGCGATCCTAGCGTGATGTAGACATTGACCACATAAGTAGACAGCGTCTACATTAGGCGCATGTCCTCCCCCGTCCGCGACCTCGCAGGTCGCACCGCCCTCGTCACCGGCGCAACGAGCGGCATCGGCCGTGCCACCGCCGTAGCGCTCGCCCGCCGTGGCGCGCGCATCATCGTCCCCGCGCGCACCCTGTCCAAGGGCCACGCCGTCGCCTCCACCCTGCCGGCGGTCCCCGACGGGGTGGATGACCACCTCGTCCGTGAGCTCGACCTCGCGGACCTGACGTCGGTCGCGGCCTTCGCAGAGGCGACACACGAGACGATCGACCTGCTCGTGAACAACGCAGGCGTGTCCAGCCCGACCCTGCGACGCACCGCTGACGGTCACGAGCTGCAGCTCGGCACGAACCACCTCGGACACTTCGCCCTCACCTCGGCGCTGCTGCCGCGTGTCACCGGGCGCATCGTCAGCGTCGCCTCGCAGGCCGAGCGCATGTCGCGCCTCGACGTCGCGGACCTCACGCCCGGTCACCTCGACTGGCACGACCGGCCCTACGACGCCTCCCGCGCCTATGCCGACTCCAAGCTGGCCAACCTGCTCTTCACGCTCGAGCTGGAGCGGAGGCTCCGCGCAGCCGGATCCCCGGTCAAGGCGCTCGCCGCGCACCCCGGGCTCGTGGTGACCGCGATCTACGACCGACGCGACGGACGACGCCCCGGCCTCTGGGACCGGCTCCTCCCCATCGTCGGGCAGAGCCCGGAGGCGGGCGCGCTGCCCGTGGTGATGGCAGCGACCGCCGACCTGCCGGGTGGCACGTTCACGGGGCCGAAGCACCTGCTGCACATGCGTGGAGGAGCCGAGGTCATCGGCCGCTCCGCCCGTGCGCGCGACGTCGCACTCGCGCAAGCCCTCTGGACGGCGTCGGAGCAGCTGACCGGCGTCCGGGCAGAGCTCGCCGGCTGAGGACCCGCTAGGTGAGCAGCAGCTTGTCGAGGCGACGGCGTACGACGACGAGCCCGAGGACACCCATCACGACCAGGTAGACGACGGAGACCGCCGACTCCCAGGTCACGACCCCGGTGGTGAGCTCGCGGCAGAGCACGACCCCGCGGTAGAGCGGGGTGGCCTCGACGACCCAGCGCAGGACGCTGTTGCCGAATGCCTCGACGGGGAAGAAGGTGGCGGAGAAGAGGAACAGCGGCATCTGCGCCAGCGTGATCTTGTCGAAGTCCTGCCAGGACTTCATCCAGGTCGTCAGCGCCATGCAGACCGCGGAGAACGCGAAGGCGATCAGCACCGCGGCGGGAAGGGCGAGGACGGCCCACCACGACTCGACGAGGCCCATCGCGACCATCACGAGGAGGAACGCGGCGGAGTAGACCGAGCCGCGGATCAGGCCCCACGTGATCTCGCCGCGCGCGATGTCGCCGGTCGTGAGCGGCGTGGCGAGCATCTGGTCGTAGAGCTTCTCGTACTTCAGCTTGAAGAAGACGTTGAAGGTCGAGTCGAGCAGCGCGCCGTTGAAGGCCGAGGTGGCGAGCATGGCCGGCGCGACGAAGGCGGCGTAGGGGACCTGCTCGCCGTGGAACTCGAAGGTGTCGATCAGCTGACCGACGCCGATGCCGATCGAGAAGAGGTAGAGCACGGGCTCGAGGAAGCCGGTGAGGAAGAGCTTCCACGCCGACTTGTAGACCACGAAGTTGCGCAGCACCAGCACGCGCGCGGCGTGCGTCGGCGTGAGCGGGGCGGGGATGACCCTCGGGACGAGCGTGGCCACCTCAGACCTCCAGCCGCTTGTCGAGGCCGCGGACGGACCAGAACCACCCGACCACGCAGAGGCCGAGGAGCACGGCCAGGTTGACCGCGGCGAGGGGCCAGTCGACCGTGTCGAGGCAGAACATCCGCGACAGCGAGACGCCGTGCCACAGCGGGGTCAGCCGGGCGACCCACTCCAGCACCGGGCCGAGGTTGGCGATGGGGAAGAACGCCCCGGAGAAGAGGGTGAGCGGCAGCACGCCGAGCCGGAACAGCACGCCGAAGCCCTCCTCCGACCTCAGCCGGGCCGAGTAGCCGAAGGTCAGCAGCGAGAAGGCCGTGCCCACCAGCACCTGCGCGACCCAGGCGAGGAACGGGCCCCACCAGGTCTCGAAGACGCCGAAGGGCGCGAGCACGAGCATGAACACCGCGCACGCCGACGCCACGCGGAAGATGACGAACGCGACGAAGGCGTTGACCAGGTCGCGCACCGCGAGCGGAGTCGCGAGCTGGGCGAAGAAGGTCTTGTGCCACTTGATGGCGCCCATGACGGGGTACGTCGACTCGCTGACCGCGATCGTCATCGCGTGCGCGGCGACCAGGCCGGGGACGATGAACGCGAGGTAGGACGTCGCGCCCTCGAGCCGGTCGGGGTCGGCGTCGATGAACCCGCCGAGCAGCACGCCCATCGCGAGGACGTAGAAGAGCGGGGTGGCGAAGGAGTTCACCACTCCCCCGCGCCAGGTGCGCTTGTAGACGGTCAGCCAGTAGTCGTACTGCCGGGCGAAGCCCTGCCACGGGGTGAGGGCGCCGGGAGCCTGGGTCGCCATCAGTCGGCCAGGCTCCGGCCGGTGAGGCGCAGGAAGACGTCCTCGAGGGTGGAGCGGCGCACGAGCGTCGCGATCGGCGTGAGGCCGCGGTCGTGCACGGCGGCGAGGACCTCCTCGCCGTGGTCGCTGTAGACGAGCAGCCGGTCGGGCAGCACCTCGACCCGCTCGCCGAGGTCCTCGACCTTGCTGGCCAGCGCCTCGTGCTCGCCGACCCCGAAGCGGAGCTCGGCGACCTCGCGGGACGAGTGGGCGTCGATGAGCTCGCGCGGCGACCCCTCGGCGGCGATCAGGCCCTTGTCCATCACGACCAGGCGGTCGCACAGCTGCTCGGCCTCGTCCATGTAGTGGGTGGTGATCACGAGCGTGACGCCGGCCTGCTTGAGCCGGAAGAGCTGGTCCCACAGGACGTGGCGCGCCTGCGGGTCGAGGCCGGTGGTCGGCTCGTCGAGCAGCAGCACCTCGGGGTTGTTGATCAGGCTGCGCGCGATCGTGAGCCGGCGCTTCATGCCGCCGGAGAGGTCCTCGACCTTGGCCTTCGCCTTGTCCGTGATCTGCGCGAACTCCAGCAGCTCGTGCGCGCGCTCGCGGCAGGTGGCGCGGTCGATCCCGAAGTAGCGACCGTAGATGTAGAGGTTGTCGAAGACGTTGAGCTCGTTGTCGAGCGTGTCCTCCTGGGGGCACACGCCGAGGCGACCACGGATGGCGGGACCGTCGGTGGCGGGATCCATGCCGAGGATCCGCAGCTCGCCGCCCGAGACCGGGCTGACCGAGGCGATCATCCGCATGGTCGAGGACTTGCCGGCGCCGTTGGGACCGAGGAAGCCGAACGCCTCGCCCTTGCGGACCTCGACGTCGATACCCTTGACCGCCTCGAAGTCGCCGAAGGACTTGCGCAGTCCCCGCGCCGAGATCATGGATTCCGTCACGACTGCCGACCCTAGATCAGTCGGAGGACATCGAGGAAACGGAGTGCCGAGGCCCTTGGCGCCGCTCCTAGGGTGGGAGGCGTGGAGGTCCCCGCCCTCGAGCCCGTGACGCCCGACGCCCCGGCCATGACGCGGACCGTGGTGATGAGCCAGCACTGGCGCGACCTCACCTTCCTGCACTGGGCCGTCGATCCGGCCGAGGTGGCGCACCGGATGCCGCCGGGAGTCAGGCCCGACACCCTCGACGGGCGCACCTACGTCGGGTTGATCCCCTTCCGGATGGTCGGGGCCGGGCTCGGTCGCGGCCCGGCGATCCCCTGGCTCGGCACCTTCCTCGAGACCAACGTGCGCCTCTACTCGGTCGACGAGACCGGCCGGCGCGGCATCGTGTTCCTCAGCCTGGACACCGATCGCGCCGCCGTCGTGGTCGGCGCACGGGCGGGCTTCGGCGTCCCCTACCGCTGGGCGCGCTTGCGCTACCAGCGCGACGGCGACGTGCACGCGTACGACGCGCGGCTGCGCCGGCCGGCCGCGTCCGCGTCGAGCCGCATCGTGGTCCGCGCCGGCAGGGCGCGCACGCCCACCGAGCTCGACCTCTTCCTCAGCGCCCGGTGGGGGCTGCACACCCGGTGGTGGGGGCGCACGCTCTACGTCCCCAACCGCCACGAGCCGTGGCCCGTGCACGACGCGGAGCTCCTGGAGCTGGACGACGGCCTGATGGCCTCGGTCGGCCTGCCCGACCTCGCGGCGCGGCCGCCGGACCACGTCGGCTTCAGCCCCGGCGTGCACACCGAGTTCGGGTGGCCCGGGGACGCGCGGCGCCCGCGAGTCGGCTGACCCGGAGGCCGTGACCGGCGGGGGTCAGGCCGAGGTGAGCTCCGAGCCGATCGCGGCGATGTGGGTCGGGGTCGAGCCGCAGCAGCCGCCGACGAGGTCGACGCCGATGCCGGCGAGCCGGGACGCGTGGGCGGCCATGTCGTCGGCCGTCGCGTCGTACTCGAAGTGGTCACCCACCACCTGCGGGAGCCCGGCGTTGGACTGCGCGACGAGCAGCAGTCCGTCGGGGCGGGCGGCCACCATCTCCGCGGCGATGACCTCCATCTCCTCGGGTCCACGGCCGCAGTTGGCACCGACGGCGTCGGCGCCGGCGGCGGCCAGGTGCGTCACCGCGTCACCCGGGCGCACGCCCATCATGGTGCGCAGGTTGGTGTCGAAGCTCATCGTCACCACGATCGGCAGGTCGGGCGCCACCTCGCGGGCGGCGGCGATCGCCGCGTCGGCCTCACCGAGGTCGCTGAGCGTCTCGACGAGCACGAGGTCGATGCCACCGGCGACGAGCCCGCGCAGCTGGTCGGCGTAGAACCCCTGCGCGTCCTCGGGCGTCATCGTGCCGAGCGGGGCCAGCAGCTCCCCGGTCGGGCCGAGGTCGCCGGCCACGAGCAGGCCGTGCTCGTCGGCCACCGAGCGGGCGATCTCCGCCGCGCGCTGGTTGACCTCGTGGAGCCGGTCGCCGAGCCCGTGCATGTCGAGGCGGGGGCGGGTGCCGCCGAACGTGTTGGTGGTGAGGATGCGCGCGCCTGCCTCGGCGTACGACGTGTGGGCGGCGCGGATGGCGTCGGGGTTCTCCAGGTTCCAGAGCTCACCGGGGTTGCCGTCCTCGAGGCCGCTGTCCTGGAGCAGCGTGCCCATCCCACCGTCGAGCAGCACCGGTCGGGCGTCGCCGACGAGGGCCGCGAGACGGTTGTCGCTCACGAGGAGAGCCCGTCGAGGTAGGCGTCGATCTTCTCGGCCGGCCAGGCGGCGTCGAGCTCGGCGGCGACCCGGTCGAGGACCTCGGCCGGAGCGCCGTCGGCCTCGGTCCACGGGGTGCGCTCCCAGCCCTCGAGGTAGTCGGTCGCACCGGTCTCGCCGAGGCGCATCGCGGCCTCGTCGATGGCCTCCTGGAACCTCGCCGCCAGCTGGACCTTCGCGGTCTCCTCGCCCTGCCGGGCGGCCACCATCGAGGGCAGCTCGCGCCACCGCGTCACCTGGAACTCCGTCATGCTCCGAGCCTAGGTCAGGCCGGGGTCAGTCGCAGGAGGCGTCCAGCGCCGGCGTCCTCCAGCAGCCAGATCGCACCGTCGGGTCCCTCCTCGACCGCCCGGATCCGCTGGCCCAGGTCGAACACCTCGGCCTTCGTCGCCGTCGAGCCGTCGAGGTCCACGCGGACCAGTGCCTCGCCCGAGAGCGCGCCGAGGAAGGCGTCCCCGGTCCAGTCCTCGAAGAGGTCGCCTCGGTAGACCATCAGGCTGCCCGGGGAGATGCTCGGCGTCCACGATGCGGCGGGGGCGGCGTACCCGTCGCCCTCGGCGTGGTCCGGGATCTCCCCGCCGCCGTAGTCGCTGCCGTTGGACGCCTCGGGCCAGCCGTAGTTGGCGCCGGCCTCGACCAGGTTGAGCTCGTCGCCGCCCTCCGGCCCCATCTCGGAGGACCAGAGCGTGCCGTCGGGGGCGTGCTCGAGCCCGAGCGGGTTGCGGTGCCCCCAGCTCCAGATCTCGGCGCTCACCCCGCCCTCGTCGGCCAGCGGGTTGCCGGGAGCGGGGTCGCCGTCGAGCGTCAGCCGGACGATCGACCCGAGGGTGTTGCCGGTGTCCTGCGCGGGCTGGCCCTGCTGCCGGTCGCCGGAGGAGACGAAGAGGTGGTCGCCGTCGGGCGAGAACGCCAGCCGGTGGCTGAAGTGTCCGTCTCCCCCGGTCTTCGGGGTCTGCCGCCAGATGACCTCGAGGTCCTCGAGCGCGGCCCCGTCGGCACCGGTCACCAGTCGCGCGCGGCCGACGGCGGCACCCGTCCCACCGTCGCCCTCCTCGACCCAGCTGAGGTAGACGAGCCCGTCGTCGGCGTACGACGGCCCCGGCAGCACGTCGCCGAGACCGCCCTGGCCGGCGACGACCACCTCGGGCGTGCCCGAGACCTCGACCCGCTCGCCGGTCTCGCCGTCGCGGAGGTGGAGCGTCCCGGTGCGCTCGGTGATGAGCAGGTCGTCGCTGTCGGGCAGGAACGCCATCGCCCACGGGTCGTCGAGCCGGTCGACCTCGACCACCTCGAACGGCCAGGCGTCGTCGTCCTCCGCGGTCGCAGGGCCGAGCGCGCCCGACCTCGCGGTGTCACCGGAGCAGGCCGTCGTGACGGCGGCGAGGAGTCCTGCGAGGGCCACGGCGACTGGCTTCATGCCGTCCATCGTGCGCGACCCGGCCAAGCCGGGTCTCACGCGAACAGCGGCCGCAGGTGGTCGTTGAGGAACATCCCCTGCGGATCGAGCTCGCGCCTGATGGCGATGAAGTCCTCGGCGCGCGGGTAGAGCTCGTGGAGCCGCTCGGGGGTGAGGAAGTGGAGCTTGCCCCAGTGGACGCGGGCGTCGTACCGGGCGAGCAGCGCGTCGACCGAGCGGAGGTAGGCCCAGTAGTCGGTGCCGGGCGTGCCCGAGACGGAGATGACGACCGTGTCGGTGCCGTGCTGCGACGACAGGAACGCCTCGTCGCTCCCGACCGTGCGCACCTCGAGCGGGTAGATCGAGTCGGGCAGGCTCGCCAGCATCAGCTCGCGCATCGCCTGCAGTGCCTCGGGGGCCCTCTCGATCGCGACGAAGTACTCCAGCTCGTGGAAGTTCGGGTCGTAGACCATCGGGAAGATCCGGTAGCAGCGATCGACCCGGCGCCCGACGGTGTCGTCGTCGGCGACCTCGGGGCCCACCTCGTCGTAGACCTTGACGTAGCACTGGTCCTGCAGCCGCTCGCCGTGCCCGTCGAGGTTGTAGAGCGCGCCCGACTCCTCGGTCGGCAGCCAGAACATCCCGAAGTGGCGGTGCTCGGCGACCAGCTCGTCCCAGTGCTCCATCACGTCGTCCCACGAGCGCAGGCTGACGTGCTCGCGGAGCCGATAGGCGTCGGTGACGGCCAGGTCGAGCCGGGTGACCACGCCGAGCATGCCGACCGAGACCTGGGCGGCGTGGAGCAGGTCGGGCTGGTCCTCGCCGATGTCGCGGACCTCGCCGGACGCGGTGACCAGGCGCATCCCCCGCACGGCACCGGACAGGCTGGTGTAGCGCGTGCCGGAGCCGTGGGTGCCGGTCGCGACGGCGCCGGCGATCTGCTGGGTGTCGATGTCGCCCTGGTTGCGCAGCGCGAGCCCGGCGCGCCACAGCGGCTCGTAGAAGTCGCGGATCCGGGTGCCGGCCAGTGCCGTGGCCCGGCGCGCCAGCGGGTCGGTCGACACGACTCCGGTGAGCGCGGACAGGTCGACGACGGTGCCGTCGGTCTGCACGACCGGGGTGAACGAGTGCCCCGCCCCCGCGACGCGCACGCCGGTGCCGCGCTCGGCGGCGTGCCGGACGATCGACACGACCTCCTCCTCGTCGCGCGGCGCTGCGACGGACGACGGTGTGAAGGACTGGTTGCCGACCCAGTTGGTCCAGGTGCTTCCCATCGGCACAGAGTGGCGGAAAATTCTTCCGGGGTCGATGTCGAAGCCGCGCCGGCCCGGTCGACGTACGTGCGAGACAACGACCACCCACCCCGCACCACACAACCTTCAGGAGTGAGCACGATGCCGCGTTTCATGGGATTCGTCCGGATGGAAGAGAACATCGGGATGCCGCCGAAGTCGCTGTTCGAGGCGATGGACGTCCACATCGGCGAGCGCGCCGCGGACGGCAGGTTCCTCGACGGCGGTGGCCTCTACGGCACCGAGGACGCGATCAACTTCGTCGTCCGCGAGGGCGAGGTCACCCGCGTCGACGGCCCCTACGCCGAGGGCAAGGAGGTGGTCGGGGGCTGGGCGATCATGGAGTACGCCGACCTCGACGCCGCCGTCGCCGACCAGCGTGAGTTCGCCGAGCTGCACGCCAGGCACTGGCCCGAGGTCACCGTCGTGGCCACGCTCCGCCAGATCTCCGACGGCCCGGACGCGCCGACCGAGTAGGACTTCCTACTCTGGGGGCGTGCCCGACGACCTCCAGCACGTGATCGCCGCCGCGTGGCGGGCCGAGTCGGCCCGCCTCGTCGGCGCCCTCACCCGCATGACGCGAGACGTCGAGCTCGCCGAGGACCTCGCGCAGGACGCGCTGGTGGCCGCGCTCGAGCAGTGGCCGGCCACCGGTGTGCCCGACAACCCGGGCGCGTGGCTGATGACCACCGCCAAGCGCCGCGGGATCGACCACTTCCGGCGCGCCGACACCTATCGCCGCAAGCTGGCCGAGATCGAGCACGCACGCGAGGGAGAGGAGGTCCAGGTGCCCGACCTCGACGCGCAGGTCGACCACATCGAGGACGACGTCCTGCGGCTGGTCTTCCTGTCCTGCCACCCCTCGCTCACACCCGACTCGCGGGCCGCGCTGACCCTGCGCCTCGTCGGCGGCCTCACCACGGCCGAGATCGCCCGCGGCTTCCTCACCACCGAGGCGACGATGGGCACCCGCATCTCGCGGGCCAAGCGCACGCTCGCCGAGGCGCACGCCGGGTTCGACCTGCCCACCGGCGAGGAGCGCACGAAGCGTCTCGGCGACGTGATGGCGGTGATCTACCTCGTCTTCAACGAGGGCTACACCGCCACCGCCGGAGACGACTGGATGCGTCCCGACCTCGCCGACGAGGCCACCCGGCTGGCGCGGATGCTCGCGGCGCTGACCCCGGACGAGCCCGAGGTGCTCGGGCTGCAGGCGTTGCTCGAGCTGCAGGGCTCGCGCACGGCAGCGCGCCTCGACGCGGACGGCGTACCCGTGCTGCTCGAGGCGCAGGACCGCACGCTCTGGGACCAGCTCCGGATCCGCCGCGGTCTCTCGGTGCTCGCCCGCGCCGAGGAGATCGCCGCCCGCGGGACGCCGGTCGGCACCTACTTCCTCCAGGCCTCGATCGCCGCCGTGCACGCCCGCGCGGCGCAGGCCGGGGACACGGACTGGCGGCGCATCGCCGTGCTCTACGACGTCCTCGCCAGGGCCGCGCCCGGCCCGGTCGTCGAGGTCAACCGGGCCGTCGCGCACGGGCGGGCGTACGGGGCGGACGTCGGCCTCGAGGTGCTGGGCGAGCAGGCGATCCTCCCCGGGCCGGTCTGGCACAGCGTCCGGGGCGACCTGCTCGAGCGTGCCGGTCGGCATGCCGAGGCGAGCCGGGCCTTCGACGAGGCCGCGACCCTCACCCGCAACGAGGGCGAGCGGACCGTGCTGCGTCGCCGGGCCGACGAGAACCGCACACGTGTCGGATCCGCCGACCCCCGTTCGTAGGACAGGCATGACGACCTCCACCACACCCACACCCACGCCCGTCGCCCGTCGGATGTTCGACCTCACCGAGCCGATCTGCCTGGTGAACTTCTTCTCCGAGGAGCCCAATGAGGAGATGGCCGCCCTGGGCTTCAGCAACTACTGGGACGGCTACTTCGCCGGCCGGTCCGCTCCCCTCGGTCGCGTGCCGGCCGAGGTGGTCGACGCCGCCTTCTACAACTTCGGGCCGGGCGAGGTCGCCCGGCACGTCCCGTCGGTGTGGGAGACGACGACACCGGACGACGCGCACGCCGCCCGCCAGCGCGGGTGCGTCGCCGCGCTGCGTCGCATCCTCGGCGAGCTCGTGGACACACCCGGCCTCGCGCGCGCGGCCGACCTGCTCACCGGGGCCGCGACCAGCGCGCCCGTCTCGGGCCGGGCGATGTACGCCGCCCTCCGCAGCCTGCCGCTCCCCGAGGAGCCGGTCGCGCGGCTGTGGCACGCGGCCAACCTGCTGCGGGAGCACCGCGGCGACGGGCACATCGCGGCGCTGGTGGTCGAGCAGGTCGACCGCACCGAGTGCCACGTCCTGCTCGCCATCGACGCCGGGATCCTGCCCGCCGAGTCGTTCGGGCGGATCCACCAGCTCCCGAAGCCCTACCTCGCCTCCGTGATGGCCCGTCTCCGTGACCGCGGGCTCGTCGACGACGCGGGGCTCTTCACCGACGCCGGCCGGGCGACCAAGGACCGGATCGAGTCTATGACCGACGCCCTCGCCGAGGCGCCGTACTCCTCCCTCGACGCCGCCGACCTCGCCGAGCTGATCGCCTGCCTCGAGCCGATCGCAGACCGCTTGAAGGAGACCGGCTCGCAGTAGTCCCGCGCGTCAGAGCCGGGAAGCGGTGCGCACGAGTCCCGCCACGCCTGTCGACGTGCTGTGAGGCTGCCACGCGATCACGGTGGTGACCTGCTGCGCGTCCGAGAGGGGTACGACGGCGAGGCCGTCGCGCAGGTTGGCGCGGGCCGAGTCGGGCAGCACGATCGCCGTGCGCCCCAGCCGGACGAGCTGCAGCACCTGGGTGAGGTCGCGCAGCTCCGGTCCGGGGCCGTCCGGGTAGGAGCCGTCGAGGTGCGGCCAGCGCGGCAGCGGGAGGTTCGGGAGCGAGGTGGCCTCGGCGACGGTCATCGAGGCGCGGGTGCTCGCCGGGTGGCCGGACGGCAGGATCAGCACTTGGTCCTCGACCGCCAGCACGTCGGCGTCGAAGCCGCTGAGGTCGTCGAAGGGCCGGTGCAGGATCGCGACGTCCGCGCGTCCGTCGCGCAGCATCGGAGCCTGGTGGCCCGGAGCGCTGAGCACGACCTCCACGTCGACCGCGTCCGGCTCGGCGGCGTACGCATCGAGCAGCTTGGCCATCAGCTCGCTCGAGGCGCCGGCCTTGGCGGTGAGCACGACCTTCGGGCCTTCGGCCTCGACCGTCCGCCGGGTGCGGCGCTCCGCGGCCTCGACCGCGGCGAGCGCGACGCGCCCCTCGCGCAGGAGGGTCTCGCCGGCGACGGTGAGCTCCATGCCACGCGGGGTGCGGACGAAGAGGTCGGCGCCCAGGCGTCGCTCGAGCTGGGCTATCGCGCGCGACAGCGGCGGTTGCGCCATGCCGAGCCGCTCGGCCGCACGACCGACGTGCGACTCCTCGGCGACGGCGACGAAGTAGCGCAGCTCGCGGGTCTCCACGTCGTCGAGCCTACGCCGGGGCAACCAGCCCCTGACCTGCAGGCATACCTGCCCGGTATCGGCGTCCACCCGATCGGTCTTGGAAAGCCGGCGCACCGCGAGCCCACGATCGAGGCATGACAGAGAACAGCTCAGAGAGCAAGTTGATCGCACTCGTGACCGGGGCCAACAAGGGCATCGGCTACGAGATCGCCGCAGGCCTGTCGCGCCTCGGCTTCCGGGTCGCCGTCGGTGCCCGCGACGAGGGACGCCGCACGGCCGCCGTCGAGAAGCTCCGGGCCGACGGCCACGACGTGTTCGGTGTCGCCCTCGACGTCACCTCCGACGAGAGCGTGGCGGCCGCCGCCGCGTCCATCGAGCAGGAGGCAGGCAGCCTCGACGTGCTCGTCAACAACGCCGCCATCACCGGCGGGATGCCGCAGGAGCCGACGCAGGTCAGCGCCGCACAGGTGCTCGAGGTCGTCGACACCAACGTCATCGGCGTCATCCGGGTCACCAACGCGATGCTGCCGCTGCTGCGCCGCTCGGCGTCGCCCCGCATCGTGAACGTCTCCAGCACGGTCGGCTCGCTGACCCTCCAGACCGCGCAGGCCGAGGCCGTCGGACCGGTCTCGGCGGCGTACTCCCCCACGAAGTCCTACCTCAACGCCATCACCATCCAGTACGCCAAGGAGCTCGCCGGCACGCCCGTGCTGGTCAACGCGGGGTGCCCCGGCTACGTGTCGACCGACCTCAACGACCACCAGGGATTCCGTACGCCGGAGCAGGGCGCCGCGGTCTTCCTCGAGCTCGCGACGCTGCCCGACGGAGGTCCGTCCGGGACGTTCCGGGACGAGACCGGCATCCAGCCCTGGTGAACCCGTCGCCCGCTGTCGCCCCAGCGACGGCGGGCGTGCGCAATCCTGCCCAGCAGACCTAGGGTCGTCACGTGAGCGATCTCCCCGTCCTCGACGCGACCGAACAGCGCATCCTCGGCAGCCTGCTGGAGAAGCAGACCACCGTGCCCGCCACCTATCCCCTGTCCGCGAACGCCCTGGTGTCGGCGTGCAACCAGTCGAGCAGCCGCGACCCCGTCACGGACCTCGACCAGCAGGTCGTCGAACGGACCGCGAAGTCGCTCAAGGATCGCGGGCTGCTGCGGATCGTGTGGTCCGACACCGGGCGCCGCACGCTGAAGTACCACCAGATCCTCGACGAGGCCCTCACCCTCGAGGCCGACGAGCGGGCACTGCTCACGGTGCTGCTGCTCCGCGGCGCGCAGGCGCCGGGTGAGCTGCGCACCCGCACCCAGCGGCTGCACGAGTTCACCGACCGGGGCCAGGTCGAGGAGTGCCTGCGCCGGATGGCGAGCCGTCCGCAACCGCTGGTGTCCGAGCTCGAGCGCCGGCCCGGACAGCAGGATGCACGGTGGATCCACCTCCTGGGCGCCGCGCCGGAGCCTCGCGTCCGCGTCACGCAGGTCGTCGCCGACCTGCACGTGCCCGACCTCCCCGCCGCCAGGAGCTTCTACAGCGACTACCTCGGGCTGGCCGAGGAGGAGTTCGACCTGGGCTGGGTGGCCCGCCACACGTCGCCGGAATCCCAGGCGACGCTCCAGGTGATGACCAGCGACGCGACCGCACCTGTGGATCCCGTGGTCTCGGTGATGGTCGACGACGTCGAGCTCGCGTACCGCCAGGCGCAGGACCGTGGGTACGAGATCGTGCACCCCCTCACGACCGAGGCCTGGGGCGTGACGCGCTTCTTCGTCCGCGCTCCCGACGGCAACGTGCTCAACATCGTTCAGCAGCACGCCGGCTGAGGGTCGCCGCCGACCCCTAGGCGCACTCGGCGCACAGGTCGACGTCGGGTGCGGACCGTCGGGACACGTGCTGCACCAGGAAGCAGGACGTGCAGGTGAACTCGTCCGACTGCTTCGGCACGACCTCGATGGAGAGGGTCTCGTGCGAGAGATCGGCTCCCGGCAGCTCGTAGGTCTCGGCCAGCTCGGTCTCGTCCTCGTCGACCTTCCCCGAGGTCTTGTCCTGCTCACCCGACGTGAGGCGGCGCGCCTCCAGGCTTTCTTCCTTCTGCTCCTCCTCGGTCTTGCGGGATGCGTCGTAGTCGGTAGCCATGTGCAGGTCCTCTCGGGGCGAAGCGCGAATACTAGTGTGCCGGGCTGCGGCCCGTGGGAGGGCGTCCCGGCCGGGCGGACGTAGCGCTCGCGGACGGCCTATTCCTCGGTGCCGGCGCTGCTGGCGTCCTCGTTGCACTCGATCTGCGGCGGCTCCTCGCCGGGGAACACGAGCAGCTGCAGCGGCGCCACCCGCGGGCCGCGCATCGCGAACGAAAGCGCGCCGGCGACCGAGACCCTGCCGCTCCAGTTCTGGTAGCGATATCCCCCGGACGAGCTGGCTCCGACGGTGTAGACGCACTCGTCGAACTGGGTGATCTCCGCGACCGGTTCGACGAGGTCCTCGACGTCGGCCCGCAAGGACGCGATGCTCTCGCGGAGGTTGCGCCCCGGCCCGCCGGTCGACCGGTCTGCCCGGGCCCGGTCGGCGGTCTCGGAGGGCTCGGCGTCGCAATCGGCGCCACCGAAGGGCCGGGTACGGCCCCGGAAGGCCAGCAGCTGGTAGTCGGGGTCGTCCCACTCGCTCATGTCGAGGTCGATCGCGGCGCGGTAGCGCGACCGACCGGTGAGGTAGCCGAGTCGCTGCCACGCGGCGCCTGCCTCGGTGGTGGGAACAGCAACCAGGCACGACTCCCACTGGTCGAACCGCTGCGCCTGGCGACCGATCTCGTCCGCGACCAGCTCGAGGCGCTCCAGCCAGCGCACGAGGTGGCGAGGCGAGGTGCGGGAGGACACCACCCGCGCGTCCTCGCCGCTGCCCCGGGGGTCCGAGGGTCGCGACAGGCACTCCGGCGTCGTACGCAGGTCGAGCAGGCGCCAGTCGGGTCGGTGCTGGTGGGCGAGGGCGAGCGCGGGTCGCAGGTCGCGCCCGCTGTGGTCCCGCTCGTCGTACTGGTAGCCCCACCGGTGCCGAGGGTCGCCCCGGCGCACGACGCCCACCTCGGTGACGCACGACTCGATCTCCTCGAAGCGTCGCGACCGCACCTGGAGATTGGCCAGGGCGCGGTCCAGACGTGCCAGCTGCGCGCGCGCCGAACCGTGGCGCCCCGGTCCCGCGGGACGCCTCGGACCGGCCTCGACCACGGCGGTCGGGACCCGCGGGGCATCGTCGTAGGTCCGCGAGGGGTCCAGCACCACCCTGATCGGAGGTACGTCGGGCCGCGGCCGCGAGGGTCGGCTGCGGCCGCTCTGGGCCGCGCCGATGTCGCACCGCGTGCGTCCGGTCCGCGCCCTGCCCTGCGCGTCGTGCGCGAGGACGTCCTCCCAGTCCACCCAGCCGTCCAGCAGCTGACCGGCAGGCAGGGGCCGCGGCATCCACGACACAGGACTGACGCACCGACGCCCGGGAAGTGCGCGTCGCACGGGACTGTCACGGGACGGCACGAGCACGAAGCCGCGTGGGTCGTCCTCCAGCGGCTCGAGCTGAGGATCCTCACCGAGGATGTCGGTGGAGAGGTTGAGGTGGCACGTGTCGTCGTTGATGAAGTTGAAGCCCCTCGACGAGGCCTCGTAGACCCGGCAGCTGCGCCGCGTGGCGATGGTGTCGCCGGTGACCCCCTCCACGACCGGCGGCCCGATGATGGTGGCGACGCTCGTCAGCCGACCACCCGCCCCGAGGTCACCTCCGACGGGCGCGATGTTGTGGACCACAGTCGAGTGCAGCAGGCTCATCGCCCCGGCGGACAGCATGCCGCCGCCCTCGCCCTCGGCATAGTTGTTGGCAACCGTCGCGTTGACGAGCACCATGTCGCCACGCGCCCAGAGCCCGCCCCCTGCGTGGGCGACGGCCAGGTTGCGGGCGACGGTGGAGTTGACGATGAGCACGTCGTCCTCCCCAGCGACGGCACCACCGCGATCGTCCGCACGATTGCCGATCAGGGTCGAGTCGTAGACCGCCACGTCGCCGTCGAGGGTGAAGATGGCCCCGCCCGGACCGTCCGCGGCGCTGCCGTCGATGTGCGAGCCGATGACCGTCACGTCGCCGTCCTCGTCGGCGTACAACGCACCGCCGTCGCCGTCGGTCGTGTTGCCGTCGATCTCGGAGCGCACCACGAGGATGTCCCCGGTGCTGCCGATCGCGCCTCCGGAGCCGTCGACCAGGTTGTTGCCGAGGATCGAGTCGTAGACCTGCACCCCGCCGCGTCGGGCGTAGAGCCCGCCCCCGTCGTCGTTCGCCAGGTTGCCGGTGATCCGCGAGCGGTGCACGGTGATCCGGCGCATCGAGAACACGCCTCCCCCCGGCTCCTCCGCGAGGTTCTGGAAGACCACCACCTGCCGCAGCATCACCTCTCCGCGCGACGTCAACGCCGCGCCGGGGCCGTCCGAGCCGCCGCGGGTGAGAGTGACGCGGCGGATGTCGAGGTAGCCGGTGCCGTCCTGGCGCAGCAACCGCTTCTCGAAGCAGGTCTGCTGCAGCACGTGCCCGTGACCATCGAGCACCAGAGGGTAGGGGGACTCGCGGATCGGGTCCCCGAGCGCGCAGTCCCGCAGGAGGATGTCGGCGCCGAGATCGATGCGGCGGCGCAGCGGGTCCGCCCACGCCGCCCGCAGCTCCTCCTCGGTGTCGATCACCTCGTCGCGCCGGGCAGGTCCCTCGGGCGCCCTGGTGCGGAACGACATGCTCCGCAGGCCGGCCTCGGGGCGGAGCCCGGGCCCGGACACGGGCTGGGCGGGCGCTCCGTGCACCAGTCCCGCGGCCAGGGAGGAGACGGTGAGGGCCGCCATGACCACGAGGGACCGGCAGTGCGCCATCTCGTCCTCCGATGATCCAGGCGACCGCTCACACTGTAGGAAGCGCCGCGGCGGTGCTCGGGAGGCGCGCCGCCGGGCCCGACGACGTCCCACCGCGCGGTTGACGCGCCTTGTCGGGGGGTGGGGAGAATGCCGCCCATGGACGACGACGGCCCCTTCTTCCACGGCACCAAGGCCGACCTGCAGCTCGGCGACCTGCTCGTGGCGGGGCGGCGGTCCAACTACCGGCCCGAGATCGTGATGAACCACATCTACTTCACCGCGCTCCCCGACGGCGCCGGGCTGGCGGCCGAGCTCGCGGCCGGCGACGAGGAACCGCGCGTGTACGTCGTCGAGCCCACCGGTCCGTTCGAGGACGACCCGAACGTGACCGACAAGAAGTTCCCGGGCAACCCCACGCGCTCGTTCCGCAGCACGTCACCGATCCGCGTCGTCGGCGAGAAGACCGACTGGACGCGGCTCACGCCGGAGGCCCTCCAGGGGTGGCGCGACCGACTGGCGGTCATCGAGCGCGAGCGCGGCGAGATCATCAACTGACGACGGACAAGGACCACCCGGGTAGGAAGGAGGCATGCGCATCTTCTTCACCGGCGGCAGCGGCAAGGCCGGCCGACACGTAGCCCCCTACCTCGCCGACCAGGGACACCAGGTGACCAACGCCGACCTCGTCCCCCTCGACCACGCGGACGTCGCGGACCTGCGGGTCGACCTCACCGATGCCGGCGAGGTCTACTCCGCGCTGGCCGGGCTGGCGACCTTCGACGAGCTGGACCTCCCGGAGAGGCCGACCTACGACGCGGTCGTGCACTTCGCCGCGATCCCGGCGATCCTCAAGCAGGCGGACGCCGCGACGTACGCCACGAATGTCCTCAGCACCTACCACGTGCTCGAGGCCGCGACCCGCCTCGGCATCCCCAAGGTGATCTTCGCGTCCTCCGAGACCACCTACGGCGTGTGCTTCGCGCAGGGCGAGCGCAAGCCCCTCTACGTCCCCGTCGACGAGGAGCACCCGACCGTCCCCGAGGACTCCTACGCCATGTCGAAGGTCGCCGGCGAGGTGACGGCGCGCTCCTTCCACGCCCGCACCGGCGCCGACATCTACGGCCTGCGGATCAACAACGTCATCGAGCCCCACGAGTACGCCGAGATGTTCCCGCCGTTCCTCGCCGACCCGGCCCTGCGGCGCCGCAACATCTTCGCCTACATCGACGTCCGCGACCTGGGACAGATGGTCCAGCGCTGCCTCGAGACCGACGGCCTGGGCTACGAGGTCTTCAACGTCGCCAACGCCGACATGTCGGTCTCGGCCTCGACGTCGGAGGTCATCGAGAGGTTCTACGACGGCGTCGAGGTGCGCCGCGAGATGGGACCGGACGAGACCTTCTACTCGATCGACAAGGCGCGCCGGCTCGTGGGCTTCGAGCCGCAGCACTCGTGGCGGGACGTGCTCACGGGATGATGCGCGCGTCGCGGTACCGCTGGGCGTAGTCGAAGAAGGCTGCCCGGGTGTCGCGGGTCGCGGAGAATCCCGCGGTGCGGCTCTTGTTCATGTCGGTGACGACCTCCATCTCGCGCCCGAGGTCGGCGTCGGAGTGCCACCACGACGCGACGCGCGACAGGTCCGCCTCGACGAGACCGTGGTCGGCGGCCAGGCGGCGCCACACCGGCTCGGCGTCAGCCATCGAATCGTCCAGCGTGCGCGGCGCGTCGGCGTACCCCTCCCACTCCAGGTCGAACCACGCCGCGACCTGGGGCCACAGCCAGCGCCACCGGAAGACGTCCCCGTTGGCGGTGTTGAACGCCTCGTCCTGGCCGGCGGGCGTGCTGGCCGCCCACGTCATCTGCTCGGCGAGCAGGTCGGCGTCGGTGACGTCGGTGAGGCCGTTCCACTGCTGCTCGGACCCGGGGAAGACGAACGGCCGGCCCGTCTCCCGGCACAGCGAGGCGTAGGCGCAGAGGGTGGCGACCATGTTCATCGCGTTGCCGGTGGCGAACCCGAAGACCGTGTGCGAGCGGTGCACGCTCCAGGTGAAGCCGTGGCGCTCGGCGGCGGCGAAGAGCTCGTCCTCCTGCGCGTAGTAGAAGTTCGGGTAGGGCAGCCGCGGCTCGTCCTCGTGGAAGGGCGTATCGGGCATCTCGCCCTTCCCGTAGGCCTCGAAGGGGCCGAGGTAGTGCTTGAGACCGGTCATCAGGGCGACGTGCCGCACCGAGCCGCCCGGCGACAGTGCCGCCAGGAGGTCACGCACGGCTCCTCCGTTGACCCGGATGTTCTCCGCCTCGGTCTCCATCCGGGTCCAGGCGGTGATGGCGACGAAGTCAGGGCGTACGTCGGCCAGTGCCTCGGCGAGCCCGTCGGCGTCTCCGAGGTCGGCCCTGACCGGGCGTACGTCGGGGTGCGGCGAGGTGCCGCTGCGGGACAGGCCGTAGGTCTCCCAGCCCTCCTCGACGAGGCGGCGCGCGACGGCCTGCCCGACGATCCCGGTGGCTCCCACGACCAGTGCTCGGCGCTGCGGGGTGGTGGGTGACTCGGACAACGGGACGTCCTCTCGGTGGCGGGCGGCCGCCGTCCGACGGCCGCTCCACGACCCTACGGAGCGCAGCCGCACGTGCGCCCGACGGGACACCCCTCCGAACCTGCCGCCCCGCCCACGGGAGGCGCACTCTGGAGGGGTGACCCTCCTCGACGCGCTCCGTGACGTGCCCACCCGCCTGCGCAACGCGGCCCGCCAGGTGCCGACCGACGACATCGACGAGCGCGACCTCGACGTCGACTCCTCGGCGCACGCCGCGGCGGGCGCGACGGCCGTGACCGTGGCCCTGCGCCGGGCCGTGGGCCAGATGGGCGTACGTCGCACCGGCAGCGCGCTGCTCCGGCTCAACCAGGTCGACGGGTTCGACTGCCAGGGGTGCGCCTGGCCCGACCCCGCGCCCGGTCACCGGCACACGGCCGAGTTCTGTGAGAACGGCGCGAAGGCGGTCGCCGAGGAGGCCACCAAGGAGCTGCTCGACCGCGAGTTCTTCGCGACCCACTCAGTCGCGGACCTGTCCGACAAGTCGGAGTTCTGGCTGGGCAAGCAGGGGCGGATCACCGAGCCGATGGTGCTGCGCCCCGGCGCGACCCACTACACGCCGATCTCGTGGGACGACGCGTTCGCCACGATGGCCGGCCACCTCACAGGACTGGCCAGCCCGGACGAGGCGGTCTTCTACACCTCCGGGAAGGCCTCCAACGAGGCCGCCTTCACCTTCCAGCTCTTCGCCCGCGAGCTCGGCACCAACAACCTGCCCGACTGCTCGAACATGTGCCACGAGTCGTCGGGATCGGCCCTGACCGAGACCATCGGCATCGGGAAGGGCTCGGTCAGCCTCGACGACGTCCACCGCGCCAAGCTCATCGTGGTGGTCGGGCAGAACCCCGGGACGAACCACCCGCGCATGCTCTCCGCGCTCGAGGAGGCCAAGGCCAACGGCGCGAGGATCATCTCGGTCAACCCGCTCGAGGAGGCCGGGCTCGTCCGCTTCAAGAACCCCCAGCACGCCAAGGGACTCACCGTCGGCACGGCCCTCGCCGACCTCCACCTGCCGGTCCGGCTCAACGGCGACCTCGCGCTCTTCCAGGCCATCGGGTCGCTGCTGGTCGAGTGGGACGCGCTCGACCACGACTTCCTCTCGCGCTACACCACCGGCTTCACCGAGTACGTCGCCCACGTCGCCGACCTCGACTGGGACAAGGTGCAGGCGTCGACCGGCCTCTCGCGCGAGCAGATCACCGAGGCGGCCCGGATGTTCGCCGACTCCCCCGCGACCGTGACGTGCTGGGCCATGGGCATCACCCAGCACCACAACGCCGTGGGCACGATCAAGGAGATCGTCAACGTGGCGTTGCTGCGCGGCGACATCGGCAAGCCCGGCGCGGGCCTGTGCCCGGTGCGCGGGCACTCCAACGTGCAGGGCGACCGCACCATGGGCATCTGGGAGCGCGTGCCGGACCACTTCCTCGACGCGATCCGTGACGAGTTCGGCTTCGAGCCGCCCCGCGAGCACGGCTACGACACCGTCAACGCGATCCGGGCGCTGCGCGACGGCAAGGTGAAGGTCTTCATGGCACTCGGCGGCAACTTCGTCGGCGCCACGCCCGACACCGACGCCACCGAGGCCGCGATGCGCAAGGCCGACCTGACCGTGCACGTGTCCACCAAGCTCAACCGCTCGCACGTCGTGCACGGCCGCGAGGCGCTGATCCTCCCGGCGCTGGGCCGCAGCGAGAAGGACCTCACGGGCGGGATCGTCCAGCGCGTCACCGTCGAGGACTCGATGTCGGCCGTCCACGCCTCGCACGGCCCCCTGGAGCCGGCGTCGCCGCACCTGAGGTCAGAGGTCGACATCATCTGCTCGCTGGCCCTCGCGACGCTCCCCGGCTCGGCGGTCCCGTGGGCGGCGATGCGGGCCGACTACCGCGAGATCCGCCGCCGGATCGCCCGCGTGGTGCCCGGCTGCGCGTCGTACGACGACAAGGTCGAGCAGCCGGGCGGCTTCGTCCTGCCCCACCCGCCCCGGGACAACCGGGTCTTCGAGACCGACAGCGGCAGGGCCGTCATCACCTCGACCCCGCTCGAGGTGCTCGACGTGCCGCAGGGGCGGCTGCTCCTGCAGACGCTCCGCTCGCACGACCAGTTCAACACCACGATCTACGGCCTCGACGACCGCTACCGCGGCGTCAAGGGCGGCCGCCGGGTCGTCTTCGTGCACCCGGCCGACATCGACGAGCTCGGGTTCCGGGACGGCGACCAGATCGACCTGGTCAGCGAGTGGAAGGACGGCGTCTCGCGGATCGCCCGGGACTTCCGGATCGTGTCCTACGACCAGCCCCGCGGCTGCGCGGCGGCGTACTACCCCGAGGCCAACCCGCTCGTGCCGCTCGACTCCACGGCCGACAAGAGCAACCAGCCGGTCTACAAGTCCCTCGTGGTCCGCCTGGAGCGTCCCGGGACCGCCACGGGAGGCGAAGGGGGCGGGTCCGCCGACCAGGGCTCCGGGTCGTCGCGCACCGACGAGCCCCACCACCTGGCCTAGGTCCCTCCGACCTGGTCAGGCGCCGTCCACGGTCAGGCGTCGTCCTCGGTCAGGGTCGTGGTCGGCAGCCAGTCCGCCCCGAGGAGCCGGGCGACGTCGGCGAGCCCGGTGGTGTCACCGCCGACGGTGTCGGACGCCGCTGCGATCCGCTCCACCATCACCTTGCCGACCTGCTCCTCGACGGTCTCCTCGGCATAGGCGATGTGCCACGGGGACACCTGGTGGTCGCGGTGCGTGCGGCCGGTGACCTGCCGGCCGGCGATGCCCGAGAAGCGGGCCTGGTGGAAGACCCCGACGCGAGGCTCCGTGCTCGCCCGACGGCCGTCGGCCAGGGTCTCGCCGGCGTGGAGGCTGATCGAGGCGACGGTGGTGAAGACGCAGACCTTCGCCTCGCCGGTCTGGAACCGGAGCCGCTCCGCCTCCGGGTCGAAGCGGTCGCGGCCGTAGATCGTGGCGACCTCGATGCCGGAGTCGCGCAGGCGGTCGGCGATGGGGTCGGCGGCGGTCGCGACGAACTCGACCGAGCAGGCGACCTGTCGTTCGGCCTCGACCTGCTGGGCGATCCAGGCGACGGTCGAGTCGACGCGGATCAACCCGGCCTTCTGGCGGAAGCGCAGAAGCGCCGCCCGCCCCTTCGCGGCGTTGCGCCCGCGTCGGGCGAGGTCCATCTCACGGCAGAACTCGCCCCACTCGGCCTGGTACGTCGTCCGCTCCGCCGGGGTGAGCTCCACGGGCATCCCCGAGATCGGCACCGGCCCCCAGGGCGCGGCCCGGTGCAGCATCGCCGGTGGTCGCTCCTCGTCGAGCCAGCCCCGCACGAGCTCGAGGTCGGCGGCCCGTCGCGCCGGGTCGGTGGTCCACGTCCCGCCGTGGCGTCCCTGCTCCACCCCGACGCCGTGCCGCTCCAGGGCGGCGGTGAACGTCTCCCCGGCCTTCGTCGCCGACGTCCACTCGCGCATCGGCTCGCCGAGCGCCTGCGCGTAGGCCGGGGCGAGGTACGGCAGCTCCAACGGCGTGTGCCCCGGGGTCGCGGTCGTCGCGATGACGAACGGCGCCTGGTCGTGCGCCCGCCCGTGCCCGGAGATCCTCGCCCAGAGCTTCCACCGCTTGGTCGTCGTACGACGCAGGGCGTGCGCCTCGTCCGCGATGATCACGTCCCAGGTGTGGTCCGTGACCTTGTCCAGCCGGTCCCAGGTGATCACGACCCACTCCAGGCCGCCGTGCCCCAGCGCCGTGATCGTGCGGCACCAGTGGCCGATCGTGATCGCTGCCGGCCGGTCCGCCACGACCAGCACCCGGCGTGCGCCTCGGAGGTCGCCGACCGCCGTCGCCCCCAGGACCGCGGAGATCGTCTTGCCGACGCCCGGCTCGTCGGCCAGCAGGAACTGCCGCCCACCGGCCGCGGCGCGCGCAGCGATCGCATCCGCCGCCTCGAACTGCAGCCTCCGTGGCTCGAGGTCGTCGGTCGGCTCGGGGTCGGGCACCCGGTCGTCGGGATTGAGGGTGTTCTCGACGAAGCGACCGAGCGTGAAGGGCCCCGGCGAGTACGGCGCCAGGTGCGCGGGCAGTGCGCGACCGACGTACAGGTGGGTCCTGACCGCCGGGTGCCAGGTGGCCCCGTCGACCTGCGTCCCGTAGGGCACGTCGAGCACCCACAGCCGCTCGCCCGGACCCGCGACCGGCAGCGGCCGCTCCTGCCGGGAGGTCCCCCGCCGGCCGGGTGCGCCGCCTCGACGAGCACCGGATCGTCGTCGGCTGGACACCCGCGAACGCTACGCGAGCCCGCGCTGCACCGCCGAACCCTCACACGAACGGCAGAAGCGCCTCGAGCGAGTCCGTGGGCGTCTTCAGGGCGATGCCGGTGCCGATCGCGCCGAGCTTCCAGCCCGACCCGTCGCGGAACAGCCTCGCCATGACGAGCCCCGTCTCCCGGACCCCGAGCGTCAGGGTGAACCGCGCCAGCTCGGTGCCGTCGTCGTCGAGGAGGCGGCAGTAGGCGTTGCGGATGTACTCCAGCGAGTGCCCCTGGTAGCTGCTGACCAGGAACAGGATCGACTCGACCTTGGCGTAGACCCGCCCCAGGTCCACGGTGATCACCTCGTCGTCGCCGTCGCCCTTCCCGGTGGTGTTGTCGCCCAGGTGCACGACCGATCCGTCCCGGGTCGCGAGGTGGTTGAAGAAGGCGAGGTCGAAGAACTGGCCACCGGCGAACTGCACCGCCGAGGCGTCGAGGTCGATGGGCGCTGCTCCGCTGCCGATGAACCCGGCCGTCGGGGCGTGGTCCCAGCCGACGGCCATCTGCACCTTGGTCAGGGCCTTGCCGTCCGGGGCGGCGAGGGTGACCTCCTGCCCCTCGGTCAGCTCGATCACGGTGGTCTCCTCCAGTTGGCTGTGCGTCCGAACGTAGCGCGGCCCTCCGCCGGAGCCCTCGACGCAGCTCTCGTCGGCCCGGCACTGTCGTACGCCAGTGACAGACTGCAGGGCATGACCGCACTCGACCGCTTCAGCGCACCGACGCGTGCGTGGTTCGAGGCGTCGTTCGCCGGTCCGACACCCGCGCAGGAAGGCGCCTGGACGAGCATCGCCGAGGGCCGACACGCGCTCGTCGTCGCGCCGACCGGCAGCGGCAAGACGTTGAGCGCCTTCCTCCACGCGATCGACCGGCTGATGACCAGCGAGCGTCCCGACGACAAGTCGAGACGGACCCGCGTCCTCTACATCTCCCCCCTCAAGGCGCTCGGCGTCGACGTCGAGCGCAACCTCCGGGCCCCGCTGACCGGCATCAAGAACACCGCGGAGCGGCTCGAGGCGACGGTCCCCGACGTGACCGTGGGCCTGCGCTCGGGCGACACGAGCCCGGCCGACCGCCGCAAGCTCGGCTCGACCCCGCCCGACATCCTCATCACCACGCCCGAGTCGCTGTTCCTCATGCTGACCAGCCAGGCGCGCGAGACGCTGCGCGGGGTGGACACGATCATCATCGACGAGGTCCACGCCGTCGCCGGCACCAAGCGCGGCGCCCACCTCGGCATCAGCCTCGAGCGGCTCGACGCCCTCCTCGACAAGCCCGCCCAGCGCATCGGGCTGAGCGCGACCGTGCGCCCGCTCGAGGAGGTCGCGCGCTTCCTGGGCGGCACCCAGCCGGTCGAGATCGTCGCCCCGCCCAGCACCAAGGAGTGGGACCTCAAGGTCGTCGTGCCCGTCGAGGACATGACCATGCCGGAGGAGTACGACGAGGAAGCGGGCGATCCCGGCCGCTCCCAGAGCATCTGGCCCCACGTCGAGGAGCACGTGGTCGACCTCGTCGAGCAGCACCGCTCGACGATCGTCTTCGCCAACTCCCGCCGCCTCGCCGAGCGGCTGACCGCCCGGCTCAACGAGATCGCCGCGGCCCGAGCCGGGGTCGAGGTCGAGGACGGGTCAGGACCGGGCGCCCAGCAACCGGCGCAGGTGATGGCCCAGTCCGGCCAGAGCAGCGGCGCGGAGGGCCTGCTCGCCAAGGCCCACCACGGCTCGGTCTCCAAGGAGCAGCGGGCGATCATCGAGGACGACCTCAAGCGCGGTCGCCTCCCCTGCGTCGTCGCCACCAGCAGCCTCGAGCTCGGCATCGACATGGGCTCGGTCGACCTGGTCATCCAGATCGAGTCGCCGCCGAGCGTGGCGAGCGCCCTCCAGCGGGTCGGCCGTGCCGGTCACCAGGTCGGCGAGACCAGCCGCGGCGTGCTGTTCCCCAAGCACCGGGGCGACCTCGCCCAGACCGCCGTCGCGGTCGAGCGGATGCGCACCGGCGCCATCGAGAAGATGTCGATTCCGGCCAACCCGCTCGACGTCCTCGCCCAGCAGGTCGTGGCCATGCTCGCGATGGACGAGTGGCAGGTCGACGAGATGTTCGCGCTGATGACCCGCGCCGCGTCCTACACCCAGCTCCCCCGCTCCGCCTTCGACGCGACGCTCGACCTGCTCAGCGGCCGCTACCCCAGCGACGAGTTCGCCGAGCTGCGCCCGCGCATCGTGTGGGACCGCGTCACCGGCGCACTGACCGGTCGGCCCGGCGCCCAGCGCTTGGCGGTGACCAGCGGCGGCACGATCCCCGACCGCGGTCTCTTCGGTGTCTTCCTCGTCGGGGAGAAGGCCTCCCGGGTCGGCGAGCTCGACGAGGAGATGGTCTACGAGTCGCGCGTCGGCGACGTGTTCGCGCTGGGCGCCACGAGCTGGCGGATCGAGGACATCACCCACGACCGCGTGCTCGTCACGCCGGCCCCCGGCATCCCGGGCCGCCTGCCGTTCTGGAAGGGCGACGCCCTCGGCCGTCCCGCCGAGCTCGGCGCGGCCGTCGGCGCCTTCACCCGCGAGCTGGCCGCGAAGCCCCACGACAAGGCGGTCGCCCTGGTGCGGGAGCGCGGGCTCGACGACTACGCCGCGACCAACCTCGTCACCTACGTCGGCGAGCAGCGTGAGGCCACCCAGGTCGTGCCCAGCGACACCCAGATCGTCGTCGAGCGCTTCCGTGACGAGCTCGGCGACTGGCGGCTCGTCGTCCACTCCCCCTACGGCACCCCCGTCCACGCACCCTGGGCACTGGCGATCAACGCCCGGCTCCGCGAGCGCTTCGACGTCGACGGCCAGGCCGTGGCCTCCGACGACGGCATCGTCATCCGGATCCCCGACACCGACGCCGAGCCGCCGACGGGCGAGGTCGTCGTCTTCGAGCCCGAGGAGATCGACCAGATCGTCACCCAGGAGGTCGGCGGCTCGGCGTTGTTCGCCAGTCGTTTCCGCGAGTGCGCCGCGCGCGCCCTCCTGCTCCCCCGCCGCGACCCCGGGCGCCGCAGCCCGCTGTGGCAGCAGCGCCAGCGCAGTGCCCAGCTCCTCGAGGTGGCCTCGCAGTACCCCGCCTTCCCGATCGTCCTCGAGGCCGTGCGCGAGTGCCTCCAGGACGTCTACGACCTGCCCGCGCTCGTGGCCCTCCTCGGTCGCGTCCAGCGGCGCGAGGTCACCGTCGTCGACGTCGCCACGACCCAGCCGAGTCCCTTCGCCCGCAGCCTGCTCTTCGGCTACGTCGCCCAGTTCGTCTACGAGGGCGACTCCCCCATCGCCGAGCGCCGGGCGGCTGCGCTCTCGCTCGACCAGGGCCTGCTCGCCGAGCTGCTCGGCCGTGCCGAGCTCCGCGAGCTGCTCGACCCCGAGGTGCTCACCGAGGTCGAGGCCGAGCTCCAGTGGCTGGCCGACGACCGCCGCGCCCGCGATGCCGAGGCGGTCGCCGACCTGCTGCGCCTCATCGGCCCGTCGTCGACCGAGGAGATCCGCGCGCGTGCCGTCGACGGGGCCGACGTCGAGGGATGGCTCGCCTCGCTGGCCGACGTACGCCGTGTGGTCGAGGTCCGTATGGCGGGCGAGGACCGCTGGACCGCGATCGAGGACATCGGCCGCCTGCGCGACGGCCTCGGCGTGCCCGTCCCGGTCGGCACGCCCGACGCCTTCCTCCAGCTCCCCGAGGACCCGCTCGGCGACCTCGTCTCCCGCTACGCCCGCAGCCACGGTCCGTTCACCACGGCCGAGGTCGCGACCCGGCTCGGCCTCGGCGAGGCCGTCGCGCGGCAGACCCTGCAACGGCTGGCGCACCGGGGCCGCGTCCTCGACGGCGAGTTCCGACCGTCCGGATCGGGCAGCGAGTGGTGCGACGCCGAGGTCCTGCGCAAGCTCCGACGTCGCTCGCTGGCCCGCCTGCGCCAGGAGATCGAGCCCGTCAGCCACGACGCGGTCGCCCGGTTCCTACCGGCCTGGCAGAAGGTCGGCGGCGGCCTTCGCGGCCTCGACGGCGTGATCGCCGCGATCGACCAGCTCGCGGGTTGCCCTGTCCCGGCCAGCGCCATCGAGCCGCTCGTGCTGGCTGCCCGCGTCCGTGACTACGAGCCCTCCATGCTCGACGAGCTCACCGCCTCGGGCGAGGTCATCTGGGCCGGCCACTCGCCGCTCCCCGGCAGCGACGGGTGGGTCAGCCTGCACCTCGCCGACCAGGCTCACCTCACGCTGCCCGAGGGCGAGGGCGACGAGGAGCCCGACGGCCTCCAGCGCGCTGTCCTCGACGCCCTCGACCCCGGCGGTGCGTGGTTCTTCCGCCAGCTCTCCGACCGCATCGGGGCGACGAGCGACGCCGAGCTCAGCACCGCCCTGTGGGAGCTGGTCTGGAAGGGCCTGGTCACCAACGACACCCTCGCCCCGCTGCGGGCGCTGGTCCGCAGCGGTACGCCGTCGCACCGCACCCGTCGTACGCCGCCGCGGCTGGGCCGCACGACCAGCGGGCGTGGCGGCGCCTCGCGAGGCCGGATGCCGGCCCGCACGGGGCCGCCGGAGACCGCCGGCAGGTGGGCACTATTGCCCGAGCGGGACGACGACCCGACCCGTCGGGCGCACGCCCGTGCCGAGCACCTCCTCGAGCGACACGGGGTGGTGACCCGCGGGGCCGTGATGAGCGAGCGCGTCGTCGGCGGCTTCGCAGGGGTCTACAAGGTGCTGAGCGCCTTCGAGGACACCGGTCGCTGCCGGCGCGGCTACTTCATCGAGGGGCTAGGTGCGGCCCAGTTCGGCAGCGCGGGGGCGATCGACCGGCTCCGCACCTTCTCCGAGCCCGACAGCCGCAGGTCCGGCGCCAAGGCCGTTGTGGTCGCGCTCGCGGCCACCGACCCGGCCAACGTGTTCGGCGCCGCGCTCCCGTGGCCGGAGCCGGTCGACCCCGACCGCGCGGGCCACCGCCCGGGTCGCAAGGCCGGTGCCCTCGTCGTCACCGTCGACGGGGAGCTCACCGTCTACGTCGAGCGCGGCGGCAAGACCCTGCTCACCTGGAGCGAGGAGATCGACGTGCTCACCCCGGCGATGACGGCCCTCGCCGACGCGGCGCGGCGCGGCGCCCTCGGCCGGCTGACGGTCGAGAAGGCCGACGGCCAGCAGCTCATCGGCGGCGGTGGGGAGACCCCCATCCGGCTCGCGCTCGCAGCAGCCGGGTTCGTCGCCACCCCGAAGGGACTGAGGCTCCGTGCCTGAGGGAGACACCGTCTACCGCGCCGCGGCCAAGCTCGACCGCGCGCTGACCGGTCACCGGCTCACCGTCACCGACTTCCGGGTCCCGGCGTTCGCCACCGTCGACCTGCGCGAGGGCGAGGTGATCCGCACGCTGTCGCGCGGCAAGCACCTGCTCACCCGCATCGACCACCAGCGCGCCTGGACCCTCCACACCCACCTCAAGATGGAGGGCTCCTGGCACGTCTACCCCGAGGGCGAGAAGTGGCGGCGCCCCGGCGACCAGGTCCGCATCGTGCTCGGCATCGAGGGGCGCAACGCCGTCGGCTTCCAGCTCGGCATCGTCGAGCTGGTGCCGCGCGAGGCGGAGGCCGACCTGGTCGCCCACCTCGGGCCAGACCTCCTCGGCCCCGACTGGGACGAGGAGCGGGCCGTGGCCAACCTCCGGAGCGAGCCCGACCGGCCCGTCGCCCAGGCGCTGCTCGACCAGCGCAACCTCGCCGGCATCGGCAACATGTACATGGCCGAGCTCTGCTTCACGATGGGCGTGAACCCGGCCAACGCCGTGCGCACCGTCGACCAGCTGCCCCGGCTGGTGCGCCGCGGGAGGCAGATGCTCGAGGTCAACAAGGAGCGCGCGATCCAGACCACGACCGGCGACCTGCGCGAGCGGGAGCGGATGTGGGTCTACCGCCGCGACACGTCACCGTGCCGCCGATGTCGTACGCCGATCGCGGTAGCGATGCTCGGCGACCCCGGCCGCGAGCGGGCGACGTACTGGTGCCCGAGCTGCCAGCCCGAGCGGTAGTCCGCACCTGGGCGGACGGACCTCAGGCCGCGGAGGCGACCACGTCGCCGGCGGAGGCGATCGGTGCGGCCGCGATGGTGGGCACCGACAGGCCGAGGGCGACCTCCTCGAGCGCCACGGCGTCGGCGACCTCGCGCAGCACGTCGGACAGCGGGAGGTCCATCGCCTGGCACAGCGAGGCGAGGAGCTCGGAGGACGCTTCCTTCTGGCCGCGCTCGATCTCGGAGATGTAGCCCAGGCTCACCCGGGCCTCGGCCGAGAGCTCCCTTAGGGTCATCCCGCGCTGCATCCGCGCACCGCGCAGCACCTCACCGAGCAGTCGTCGGAAGAGCACCATGCGCGAGTCCTTCTGTTCGATGTCGGATGAGTCGAGGGGAAGTCGTCTGGCCCAACGCTACCCGAGGGCCCATTCTTCCCGGGTCACAACCTGCGATCCGGGACGAGTATGGCCGCCAGCACCGACAGCACCTCCGCGCACGTCGCCTCGCGGATCGCTGCCCGGTCCCCCGACAGGGCGAGCAGCCGGGTCTCCACCGACGACGGGCCGGCGACCGCGACCCACACCGTCCCGACCGGCTGGCCGTCCTGCGGGTCCGGACCGGCGACCCCGGTCGTCGCGAGCCCCCACGTCGCGTCGAGGCGACGTCGTACGCCTGTCGCCATCGCGGCCGCGCACTCCTCGGAGACCACCCCGTGCTGCTCGACGACCGAGGCCGGCACGTCGAGCGCGGAGATCTTCACCCGGGTCGCGTAGGACACCACGCCGCCGACGAAGCTCCGCGAGGCACCGGGGACGTCGGTCAGCCTGGCCGCGAGCAGGCCGCCCGTCAGGGACTCGGCAGTCGCGACCGTCTCGCCGCGCCGGGCCAGGCTGTCCAGGATCTCGGGCAGCATCAGCTCGGGCAACCGCATGTCCGCGAGACTAACGACATGGCACTCCCCATCGAGGACTACGCGCTGATCGGCGACCGCGGCACGGCCGCGCTGGTGGGGAGGGACGGATCCATCGACTGGCTGTGCCTGCCGCGCTTCGACTCCCCCGCCTGCTTCGCCGCCCTCCTCGGCACCGAGGACCACGGCCGGTGGCTGCTCGCCCCCGCCGACGAGGTCGTGTCGACGAGTCGGAGGTACGTCGACGGCACGGCGATCCTGGAGACGACCTTCACCACCGCCGGGGGCGAGCTGGTGCTGCTCGACGTGATGCCGGTGGGCGACGACCGCGCGGACGTCGTGCGCCGCGTCACCTGCACGCGCGGGACGGTGCTGGTCCGCCACGACTGGGTGGTGCGCACCGACTACGGACGGGTGCGCCCGTGGGTCACCCGTGAGCACGCCCACGGCAACGAGGTCGTCGTCGCGATCGCCGGTCCCGACAAGCTGGTGCTGCGCGGACCACGACTGCCGGCCGGGCACAGCGGCCACCACCGCGACGAGTTCGAGATGAACGAGGGCGACGAGGCGACGTTCTCCACGACCTGGGTGCGGTCGTGGCGCGAGGTCCCGAAGCCGATGGGGTTCGACGAGCGGATCGCGGCGACCACCGACCAGCAGCGCGAGTGGTCGGCCCGGTCACCCAGCGACGTGCCGCACGCCGACATGGTGCGGCGCAGCCTCCTCACCCTGATGCTGATGACGCACGCCGACACGGGCGGGATCGTCGCGGCACCCACCACCTCGCTCCCCGAGGACTTCGGCGGCGAGCGCAACTGGGACTACCGGTTCTGCTGGCTGCGCGACGCCGCGCTGACGCTCGAGTCGCTGCTCGGCGCCGGGTACGCCGACGAGGCACTCGAGTGGCGCCACTGGCTGCTGCGGGCGGTGGCCGGCGACCCTGCCGACCTCCAGATCATGTACGCCGTCGACGGCGGCCGTGACCTGCCCGAGCGCGAGCTCGGCCACCTCCCCGGCTACGCCGACAGCCGGCCGGTGCGGATCGGCAACGGCGCCGTGACGCAGCGCCAGAACGACGTCCTCGGCGAGGTGATGATCGCCCTCGAGCTGTCGCGGCAGGCGGGGCTCGACGAGACCCGCAACTCGTGGGCCCTCCAGCGCGCCCTCGTCGAGGAGCTCGCCGAGCACTGGGACGAGCCCGACAACGGGCTGTGGGAGATCCGAGGGCCGCAGCGGCACTTCACCCACTCGCGGGTGATGGTGTGGGTCGCCTTCGACCGCGCTGTGCGCGCCGTGGAGGACCACGGGCTCGAGGGGCCGGTCGAGCGGTGGCGCGAGCTGCGTGACCGGGTGCGTGAGGAGGTCCTCGACAAGGGCTACGACGCCGAGCGCGGCACCTTCACGCAGCACTACGACACCCGCGAGGTCGACGCCTCGCTCCTCACCATCCCGCTCGTCGGGTTCCTCCCCGGCGACGACCCGCGCGTGCTCGGCACCATCGACGCGGTCACGGACGACCTGATGCGCAACGGGCTGCTCGTGCGCTACCGGACCCAGAGCGGGGTCGACGGCCTGGAGGGCGACGAGCACCCGTTCCTGGCCTGCTCGTTCTGGCTGGTCGCCGCGCTCGCTGCCGCGGGCCGGCGCGACGAGGCCGAGGAGCTCATGGAGCGCCTGTGCGGGCTCGCGAACGACGTGGGGCTGCTCTCCGAGGAGTACGACACGACGTACGACGGTGGCCGCGGCCGCATGGCCGGCAACTTCCCGCAGGCGTTCAGCCACCTCGCGCTCGTGCAGGCGGCCCTCGCCCTGCGGTAGCAGGACGAGGGCCGCGAGCCGTGCCGGTGTGCGGACCGGCGGCCGTGGGTCAGCGCTTGATGCGGAGCTTCACCACGGTCTTCTCAGCGGCCACGTCGCCGTTGCCCGTGAAGCGGACGACGACCTTCTTGGTGCCGGGGTTCTTGAAAGCCGGCAGCTTGATGATGGCGACGCCCTTCTTGCTCACCTTCACCTCGACGACCTTCTTGGTGCCCTTCACCTGGGCGGTGACGGTGCCCCTCGGGTTCGCGCCGTCGGCCGTGACCTTGACCTTGACCTTGAACCGGACCTTCTGGCCGACCTTGCCCTGGGCGTTGAAGGACTTGATCGTGGCCTCGGCCTTCTCCTCCGGGGTCGGGACCGGCTCCGGGTTCGGGCTCGGCGTCGGGGTCGGCGTCGGGTTGGGCGTCGGGTTCGGCGTCGGGTCCGTGGTGGGCGGGGTCGTCGTGCCGGCCTTCACCGGCAGGGTGACCCGCGTCCTGGACGGAGCGGCGACGAGCTCGACCGTGGCACCCGTGGGCGTCCCGGCGGGGACCGTCAGGTTGATCGACGCGACACCGGCGGTGACCGGGAATTCGCCGATCGTCGTACGGGTCGAGCCGTTGACCAGAGTCGCGGTGACCTTGGTGGTGGCCGGGCTTCCCTGGGAGGTCAGGTCCAGCGTGGTGCCGGTGATCGGCGCCACGGTGCCACCCGTCGCCGTACCGAGCTGGAACGACGCGGCCTGACCGGCGGTCAGCTCGGACGGCAGGCCGGTGGCGAAGACCTGCTGACGGGCGAAGTCGGGCGACAGCGGCTTGTTCGTCGCGAGGTAGTCCCGCCAGAGCTGGCCGTCGAGCACACCGGTGTCGACGGACTTGCCCTGCGTGAAGGCACGGAAGTTGTCACCACCAGCAGCCAGGAAGGAGAGCGTCGAGACCGTGTAGGTCTTCGCCGGGTCGAGCAGCACACCGTTGATGCGCACGGAGGTGATCCGCTCGCCCGCAGGCTTGGACTTGTCCGCCGTCACCTCGACGTTGTCGGACAGGGCGAGCTGCAGGTACGGCCGGCTGGGGGCCGGACCGCTGAGCACGGACTGCCACTGCTGCTCCAGGACGGACTTGAGCGTCGAGCCCGACATCTCCACGATCGCGACCGTGTTGTTGAACGGCAGGACCGCGTTGGCCTCGGCGTAGGTGACCACACCGTCGACGTTGGCCGCGTTGGAGCTGGTGTCGCCCTTGAAGGTGAGCTCGGCGCGCAGTCCACCCGAGTTGGTGATGCCCAGGTCGGGCTTGGCGAACTTCGCCGCACCGTCGCGGAGGGCGTTGGCCACCAGGCCACCGAGCGTCGACTCGGAGGCGCGGTCGTCACGCGATCCACCGGTGTATCCGCCGGCGCCCTGCGTGCCGCCCGTGTGGGCCGTCGTGATGTCTCCGGTGATCCGACCGATCTCCTGGTTGCCCACGACTGCCGCCTTTGCGAGGGCAGCGTCGACGATCGTCTTGACCGTGGACACGGCACCCAGGCTCAGGTTCTCGTTGGTGGCGCGAGCGACGTTCTTCTGCGTGTGCGAGGTGACCGTGCCGGTGGCGGGGTCGAACGTCAGGACGATCTGGCCGATGAACTCGCCGTAGCTGCCGGTCTGCAGGACCGGACGGGTGGTTCCGGCGGGCGCTCCGGGCACCTGGGCGTCCCAGGCGTACTGCTTGTGCGTGTGGCCGGTGAAGATGGCGTCGACCTGGGCAGACGTCTTGGTCACGATGTCGGTGAAGGCGCTCGGCTGGGCGAGCTCCTGCTCGAGCGTGGCGCCCTCGGGCGTGCCGGCACCGGCACCCTCGTGGTACTCGGCCACGATGACGTCGGCCTCGCCGTTGGCCTCGTCGCCGTCGCTGAGCTGCGTGGCCACGCGGTTGACGGCAGCGACCGGATCACCGAACGTCACGTCCGCCACACCGGCCGGAGAGACGAGCGAGGGGGTCTCGGACGTCACGACGCCGATGACACCGACTGTCACACCGCCGACCTCGTAGGTCTGGTACTCGCGGAGCGCCGGGGTCGTGGTGCCCTTGCCGTACACGTTGGCACCGAGGTAGTCCCAGCTCGCCGCGGAGTCGACACGACCGGTCAGGTCGGCGAAGCCCTGGTCGAACTCGTGGTTGCCCACCGCCGAGGCCTCGAGGCCGAGCGCGTTGAGGACATCGATGGTCGGCTGGTCCTTGTCGAGCGCGGAGGCGAACAGCGACGCACCGATGTTGTCACCGGCGGAGAGGAACAGCGTGTTCTCGTTCTGGGCACGCAGCTGCTCGACGGTGGTGGCGAACCTGGTGGTGTTGGCGTCGATGCGACCGTGGAAGTCGTTGATGTTCAGCAGCTGGACGTCGACCGGGCCCGTGGGCGCCGACGCGGTGGACAGGCCGACCTTGATCGGGTCGTGGTCCGAGGCGCGGAACTGGTTGGGCTCGTAGAAGTCGGTGACGTTGTAGTTGTGGCGGCTGTACTCGAACGCGATGGCCTCGCCCGAGTTGATGTTCCAGATGTCCGAGCCGGTCACCATCTCCACTCCCGCCGGGTTGGCGAGGATGTGGTCGAGCGAGCCGGACTGGCCGCTGAACGAGTAGGTGTACTCACCCTCGGGCGCGAGGTTCTCGTAGTCGTCGCCGTGGAGGACCTGCATCGGGTCCTCCATGGAGTACGAGTTGAAGTCACCCGTCAGGAAGATCGCACCGTTGCCGCCGAGGGCGTCGGAGAATTCCGTGGCAAAGTCCGACAGCGCGCCCGCCTGGGCGACGCGGTCCGCGTTCGAGAGACCCTGGCCCGTGCCGTCGTCGGCGCCCGAGCCCTTGGACTTGAAGTGGTTGACGATCACGGTGAACGCGTCCGAGCTCGGAGCTCCCACCTCCTTGAAGCCCTGGGCGAGGGGCTGACGCGCGTTGTTGAACGCGGCGTTGCCGACCAGCACCTTCGAGGTGCCGACCATGGCGACCTCGGCGGGCTGGTAGATGAACGCGTTGCGGATGACGTCCTGCGTGCCGACGGCCGGGAGCCCGGAGGCGTCGGGAGACGGGACGAGGGCCCACTTGGTGGAGCCGGCCGCCTGGTTGAGCGCGGCGACGAGCGTCGAGAGCGCCTGGTCGCGGTTCTTGTTGAACTTGACCGAGTTCTCGATCTCCTCGAGCGAGACGACCGAGGCGTCGAGCTTGTTGATCGCCGCGACGATCTTGGTCTGCTGGCGCTGGAGGTTCACGTCGTTAGCAGCGCCACGGGGGCCGGCGTCACCGCAGGAGTTCGCGGTGATCGGGTTGCCGGCGCGGTCCTTGTACGTCGACGTGCACCCCGCGATCTCGGCGGTCTGGGTGAAGTAGTTGAGCACGTTGAACGACGACAGCGAGATGTCGCCGCCGACCTCGGCCGGGGCGGCCTCGGCCAGGCGCGTGTTCTGGAAGGTCGCCGTGGAGGCACCCGCGCCGGTCACCTGCTGACGCGGCTGGAGCTTCCAGGTGCTGTTGCGGTACTCGAGGACGACCCCTCCGGTGCCGAGCGTCGCCCGGGCGCCGACGCGGACCGGGTTCTCCTTCGAGAGCCACGGCAACGCGACGCCCTGGTTGGCCGACGTGAGGAAGTTGGTCGACGCACCGTCGTCCAGGACGACCCCACGGGCGGCGTTGTCGGCGACGACCGCCGCGATGGCGGACGCGTCCTGCGCGTCAGCGACCTCGGTCGGCGTGAGGAGCGGCTCGGTGCCGGTCGCCAGGCCGATCTCGGCGTACTGGTTGGTCGAGTAGGTGTTGCTGACCGTGAAGGTGTCCGTCGGCGCCAGGAGCATGCCCTCCTGCGCCTCGCGGCCGGCCTCGGTCGTGGGGTAGGCGATCGCCAAGGGGGTGACGGGCGCCAGGGCGGTCGAGAGCTCGACGACCCCACCGGACGCGGGCGTGATCTGGGTCGTGCCGTTGAACTCCGACACGGGACCGGTCACCTTGACGGAGTCGCCGATCTCGAGGCCCTGCGGGTTGGTGAAGCCGGTCCCGCCGTAGACGAAGATCGCGTCGGACGCACCAGGGGTGGCGTCGGTCGTTCCTCCGGTGCCGGCAGTCTGGACGTACATGCCGTTGTAGCCGCCCGTGGCGTACATCGCGGTGACGATGCCCTCGACCTTGACGGTCGTGTTGTTGTACGGCGAGGTGGCCGCGTCGGCGCCCTGGACCTGAGCGATCGTCAACGTCTGGCCGGGCTCGGGCTCGGGCTCGGGGTCGGTGCCCCCGCCGCCTGACGGCGTCGGCGACGGCGCGGCGGTCGTGAAGTCCGCGGAGTTGCTGTCCGAGTCGGCGCCGGTGGCGTTCCGGTTGAGCGACACGGTGGTCGAGGCCGAGCCTGCGGCAGCCGTCTCGAAGGTGGTCGAGCCCGAGGCGCCGACCATGTCGACGATGCCGGCAGCCCCTGCGACGTTGCCGGAGACGGTCAGGACCGTCGAGCTGGTCTGCAGGAGGGTCTGGCCCCCGGCAGCGGCCATGTTGAAGGCCGGGCTGGCGACCTGGTCGGGCGTCGGGAGCGCGGCGCCGCTGGCGCCGGTGGCCGACATCTGGACGAGCCAGGTGCCGTGGGCAGGGACGGTCCCGGCGAGGGCGAACGGCGGGCCGCCGGAGCCACCGCCTGCGGACTTGTAGGAGAGGTAGAGACCCGAGAGGGACATCGGCGCCCCGGTCGGGTTCTTGATCTCGACGTAGTCGGCGTTGTAGAGCGCGCCGTTGTTGCCGCCCGCGCCGTAGACCTCGTTGATCACGAGGGCCGTACCCGCGGGGTTGGCCGAGGCGGGCGCGAACGCGCCCGCTGCCAACGCCAGCGAGCTGGCGAGGAGGGTGATGCCCGTGGCGGCCGCGAGGGGCCGGCGCAGGGGCGAAGGACGTGAAGGCATGGAGGAATGACTCCCAGTGTGGAGTTGTCGGGACCCGAGAGGTCCCCCGGTCGGGGACCGGGGACAGTCAGTCCCGCCGACGTGTCCCGTCGGTGAACGTCTCCTTGACCCGAGCCGACCTCGACAAGGCACGACGTGCACAGACCACCTCGACTGCGCCGAAAGCCCCATTCCACGGGGCTTGTGGCGACTTTCGGATGATGACAGGGCTCACACGAGGGCGACATGGCAGAGGCCCGGTCGTCGGTGTCGACGACCGGGCCTCCGGTTGGTGCAGGTGCTCCTGGATCAGGAGCGGCTCATCACTTCTTGCGGATCTTGATCTTCACCACGGCCTGCTTCGTGCGGACCTTCTGGCTGCCGGCGTACTTCACGACGACGCGCTTGGTGCCGGTCTTGCTGAACCGGTCGAGGCGGACGATCGCCTTGCCCTTCTTCAGCTTGGCGGTGTACTTCTTGCCGCCGACCTTGACCACGACCTTGCCGGTCACGGCCTTGATGCCGAGCGCCGAGGCCTTGATCTTGATCCGGGCGCGGGTCTTGTTCTTGACGATGCGGGCGGGCTTCACGCGCGCCTTGACCTCCGCCTTGGCCTTGCGGATGTCGACCGGGATCGAGAACGTCGTGCCGGTCGTCGGGCCGGTGAAGGTCAGCATCTGCTTGCCCTTCTTCACCTTCCCCTTGAGCTCGACCGTGACGGCACTCTTGCCCTGCTCGTCGTCCTGCGCGGTGCCGACGGTGTTGTCCACCTTGGCGGAGGTGACGCCCACCTCGCCGACCTTGACGGCCAGCGTGGCGTCCTTGGCGTCGACTGCGGTGCTCATGGCGAGCGACGAGAGGCTGAGCTTGAGCTCCTGGCCGAGGCGGTAGAAGCGCGGCGCACCGGCCGGCCACGACACGCCGACCTGGCGCTGGTCGGCCTTGACCGGCAGCGGCGTCGTCGCGGCCTTGGCGGCCATGTAGTCCACCATCGCCTGCAGGTCCGCCTTGCCGGTGTCACGCGCGCCCGTGGCGGCGCTGAACCCGCGGAAGTTGTCGCCACCAGCAGCGAGGAACGAGTTGGCCGTCACGGAGTACTGCGTGGCGGGCTCGATCGCCTTGCCGTTGAGGTACATGCCGGTGACCCGGTTGCCCTCGGCCCTGGTCGGGTCGTAGGTCGCGAAGAAGCCCTCGGACACGCCGAGACGGAGGAAGGCACGCGTCGGGACGTTGCCCGCTGCGTCACGCTGCCACTGCTGCTCGAGGACGGTCTTGATCTGTGCCCCGGTCATCTTCATGTTCACCAGGGTGTTGGCGAACGGCTGGACGACGGCGGCCTGCTTGTAGGTCACGTCAGCAGGGCCATTGATGTCCTGGCGGAGCCCGCCGGGGTTCATGAAGGCGATCTGTGCGGCGCCGGCCTCCGGCGTGGACGTGGCCCAGCGGTGGACCTCGGCGACGAGGTTGCCCAGCGTCGACTCGCCACCACGGTTCTCGGTCGTGCCGTCGGCGAGCTTGGCACGGTTGAACGCACCGCCGACCTTGCCCAGGACCTTGGCGCCGAGGACGTCAGCCTGTGCGACGGCGGAGTTGACGCTCTGCTGCACCGCGTTCTTCGTGGCGACCGCGGCCGAGTCGGTCACGGTGACGGTGTTGGCACGGACGATCTCGCCACCGTCGAACGTCACCTGGTTGGTGTCGGGGTCGACGGTGAAGAGCAGCTTGTTGAGGTTGGTCCCGTACTGGCCTGCCGAGACGACCGGGCGTCCCCCGATGACGTGGTTGTACGCCAGGTGGGTGTGGCCGGAGATGATCGCGTTCACGTCGGAGTCGACGCCGTTGACGATGCGTCCGAACGCGTTGTTGTTGCTCGAGGCCGACGCCAGGCTGGTGTCGGGTGCTCCCTCGTGCACGAGCAGCACGACGAGGTCGGCGCCATCGGGGCCGGCCTTCAACGCGTCAGCGGCGGCGTTGGTCTCGGCGATGATGCTGGAGATCTTCAGGTCGGCGATGCCGGACGGCGAGACGAGCGAGGGCAGGTCCTCGGTGACGCCACCGATGAAGCCGATCTTGACGCCGGCCACGGTCGTCGTCCACGTACCGCCGTTGGAGACGTCGTTGGTGTCAGGGGTGCGGGCGGTGACGTCGGGGAGCGCGTAGGAGTTGTCGGACTTCTTGCGCACGTTGGCGGCGATGTACTGCCAGTTCGCGCCGCCCTCGGGGTTGGTGGTGGCGTCGTAGGCGCCCATCACCCGGCTGACCAGGTCGCTGTAACCAGCGTCGAACTCGTGGTTGCCCGCTGCCGAGACGTCCAGTCCGGCCGCGTTGAGAGCGTCGATGGTCGGCTTGTCCCGCTGGATGAACGACTCGAAGGTCGAGGCTCCGATCAGGTCGCCGCCGGCCGCGAAGATGGTCGGGCCACTGGCGTGGGTGGCCTCCAGCTGCTTGACCGCGCCGGCGAACTGGGCTGCGCCAGCCTCCTGAGCGCCGTTGCTCGTGTTGGGCAGGAGGCGGCCGTGGAAGTCGTTGGTCCCGAGGATCTGGACCTGGACGGGGGCGGCGTGCGCCGGCACCGCCGTCGTCACGACGGCGAGCGGGGCTGCGAGCAGCCCCGTCAGGGTGGCGGCAAGCGCGAGCTTGCCGCCGGATCGAGTTGCTGACACGAGGTGGCCTTCCGGTTGAGTGCGTGCGAGTCGCGTCACCATAACCCGGCGCGTCGCCGGGGTGACTGGGTGCGCGACCCCATGTCGGCCGCACCGCCCGGCCACCCCGAGGAGTGGCCGGGCCGTGCGGTTGGAGCTGCGTCAGGAACGCGTCATCGACGCGGCTTGACCTTGATGGTGATGCGCTTGCTGGCGGACGTGGTGGTGGCGTCGCCGGAGTAGGCGACCTTCGCCGTGTACTTCCCGGGCTTCTTGAAGCGGTCGAGCCGCACCACCGCCTTGCCCTTCCTCACCGTGGCCCGGTAGGTCTCGCCCGCGACCTTGACCGTGACCTTGCCGGTGGGCGTGAAGCCCCGCGCGTCGATGGTCACGGCGATCGTGGCCCGGACCTTCGTGGCCTTGATCTTCTTGGGCCTGACCTTGGTGCTGATCGAGGCCTTCGCCTTCTTCACCCTGAGGGTGACCGTGCTGGTCGCCGGCTTGTGCGTCGCGTCGCCCGAGTAGGCGAGGGTCAGCGTGTGCCTCCCCACGGGCAGCGACTTCGCGGCGAGTGCGATGGTGCCCTGCCCCGAGACCAGGCTCGTCGAGCCCACGCGGTCGCGACCCAGCGAGGCCACCACGGTGCCGGTCGCGTCCGCCGGGGCGACCTTGACCGAGATCGAACCGGCCTTTCCGTAGACGACGTCGCGAGCGGTGCCGGTGACCGTCACGTTGTCGCGGGCGGTGTTGATCCCGACGATCTCCGGGCTGTGGTCGGAGGACCGGAACGGGTTCGGCGCGTAGAGGTTGGTGACGTTGGAGTTGAACCGGGCGTACTCGTAGTAGACCGACTCGTATCCGTTGATGTCCCAGATGTCGACCGCGTTGACGTCCTTGAGGGCCGGTCCGTTCGCCAGGACGTGGTCGAGGGACCCGACCATCCCGTCGAAGTTGTAGGTCTCCTCGTCGGGCTTGCTGGTCGACTCCAGGTTCGTGTAGCCGGCTGCCTTCAGGATCTGGATCGGGTCCTCCTCCGAGTAGGCGTTGAAGTCGCCTGCGAGGAAGACCCGCGAGATGCCACGAGCCGCCTTGAACGAGTCCGCGAACGTCACGAGGCCCTGCGCCTGGAGGATGCGCCGGTCGTTGGCGTTGCCCTGGCCGAAGGGGTCCGCGGTTCCCGATCCCTTGGACTTGAAGTGGTTGACGATCACGGCGAATGCACGCGCGTCGGAGGTCCCGACCTGCTTGAACGCCTGGGCGAGCGGCTCACGAGCGTCCTCGAAGGGCCCACCTGCGGACGACTGGTCGCTGAGCACCACCGACTCGCCGACGAGCGCCACGCGTGCGGGCTTGTAGATGAAGCCGTTGCGAATGACGTCCTGCTCGGCCAGCGGCGGCAGGGTGGCCGGCGACGGCACGGCTGCCCACGTCCCTGCGCCGGCATCGGCGTTGAGGGCGGTCACCAGTGCGTTGATGGCGAAGTCACGGTCCTTGCCGAACTTCACCGAGTTCTCCAGCTCCTCCAGGGAGACGATGTCGGCGGCGGCCGTGTTGATGGCCGCGACGATCTTGTCGCGCTGGCGGACCAGGTTGGCGTCGTTGGCGGCGCCGCGTGGACCGTTGGGGTTGCACTGGTTGTTGGAGATCGGGTTGGCAGCGCGATCGGTGTAGAAGGAGCAGGTGCCGAGGCCCGAGGCCACGAACTCCTCACCCGTGGTGGGGAAGAAGTTCAGCACGTTGAACGTCGCCAGCTTCACGTCGCCGCCCACGTTCTCGGGAGCAGCGGGCCGGGTCTGGCTGAAGTCGACGGTGCCGGTGGAGTCTCCGACGACCTGGGCCTGCGGCAGGATGCGCCACGCGTTGAAGCCGAAGGTGAAGACCACCGGCTTGGGGAACGTGATGGCGGAGCCGACGCGCACGCTGTGCGCCGCGGTGAACCACGGGAACGGCTTGTCGGCGTTCTGGGTCGTCGAGTACGTCCAGCTCGAGGCGTCGTCGAGGATGATCCGGTGCGCGTCGTTGTACGCCTTGCGCTCGGCGACCTGCGCGGTCGCCTGGGCGTCGATGACCTCGGTCGGAGCGACCAGGGGCTTGGAGCTGTTGGCCACGACACCGATCTCGCCGCGGAACGCGCCGGAGTTGGTCCCGTCGCTGTAGTACGGACCGCCGTCGTAGACGTCGGTGGCGGTCCACGGTGCGGTCGGCTGGAACAGCTCTCCCTCGGCGACCTCGCGGGCCTCGTCGAGGGCCGTGCCGGTGAGGCAGGTCGTTCCGGGCAGGGCGCACTCGGTGCCGGGGATCGACGTCTTCGGGGTGACGGTGCCGAGCGAGCCGATCGGCACGACGCCCGACTGGCTGGCCGAGATCTGGGTCGCACCGGAGAACTCGCTCGCCTGCCCCGTGACCTCGACGGAGTCGCCGACGGCCGGGTAGGTCGCGAAACCGCTGGTGCCGCCGTAGACGAAGATCGCGTCCGAGGCGTTGACCGTGTCGCCACCCGGGGTCTGGATGTAGAAGCCGTTGAGCCCACCGGTCGGATAGCTGGCGGTGACGACGCCCTGCGTCTTCACCTGCTGTCCGGCGAACGGCGTGGTCGCGCCGGTGCCCTGGACCTGGGCGATGGCGATGAGTGAGGCTGCCGCGGTGATCGTGAAGGTGAACGTGACGTCATCGGTCGCGGCGGTCGGCGTGGCCGAGTCCGTCGCCGTCGCCGTCACGGTCGTCGTTCCGGTGGCGGTCGGGGTGCCGCTCACCTGGCCCGCAGGGCTGATGCTCACGCCGGCCGGCAGTCCGGTCGCCGTCCAGGTGTAGGGCGACGTGCCCCCGGTCGCACCGAGCGTGAACGGAGTGATCGCCGCACCGACCTGACCGGACTTGTTGCCCGGGAAGGTGGCCTCGAGGACCGTCGGCTGCGGCTCCCCGTCGACGTCCGAGGTGTTCTCGGGGTCCGGGGCGGCGACGGTGAAGTCGGCCAGGTTGCTGTCGGTGTCCGCACCCGCGGACGTACGCGTGGCCGCGGACGTGCCGGACAGGACCGTGCCCTGGTTCGCGGTCTCGAAGGTGTTCGCCGTGCCGTAGCCGACCGCGTCGACGACGCCGGTGGCGCCCTTGATGTCACCGGTGGTCGGCGTGAGGCTGGTCTGCTGGTTGCTCAGGATCACCAGGCCGGACGCACTGGCGAGCGAGAGGCTGCCCGTCACGTCGGGGGTGGGGAGGGGCGCACCGTTGGCCGCGTTGCCGCTGCCCTGGATCAGGTAGTGCCCGTGCGCCGGGATGGTGCCCGTCAGGTTGGTCTTGTTGCTGACGCTGGCACCTGTTGCCCGCGTCGCGCTGCCGTAGAAGACCGCCCACGTGCTCAGGTCGACCGGCGAGCTGGTCGGGTTGTAGAGCTCGATGTAGTCGTGGGTGAAGGCCGAGGTGGGCAGGTCGCCACTTGCAGCGAAGCCGCCGGCGCCGTAGACCTCGCTGATGACCAGGCCGGTGCCTGCGGGATTGGCGTGGGCCGGGGCGGCGACGAGGGGCGTCAGGCCGGCCGCCAGGAGGGCCAGGCCGACGCCTGCCGCGAGGTGACGCGGCGAGAGGGGCGCGGGTGTGCGCATGTGTGCTCCGAGGGTGCGGGTGGATGTGTCCCGCGCATCCTGACCCACGCCACCGACAGTTGGCGACAGCCGCGGGGCTACTTGTTCCGCGATCGTTGCCAAAAGATCGGCACCAGGCCTGTCACGACCTGACGGCGACCTGGCAGCGATCCTCAGGCGGCCTGCGTCGGCCGCTGGCGCTTCTGCTTCCAGACGTCGCGGAAGAACTCGTAGCCCGACCACAGTGTCATCGCCACGGCCGCGGCGAGCATCACCTGGGCGAGGTAGAACAGCACCTCACCCGTCGGACCGGGCCAGAAGTCGAACGCACCGCCGTGGGCGTCGCCGTGCGGCAGCGGCCAGATCAGCCCGGCCAGCGCGAAGGCCTGGAGGACCGTCTTGATCTTGCCGCTCTGGGCGGCGGCGATGACGACGTCCTTGAGCACCGACAGGCGCAGCAGCGTCACGCTCCACTCGCGCAGCAGCACGACGATCGTCACCCACCACCAGATGTCGCCGACGATCGAGAGGCCGATGAAGGCCATGCCGGTGATCGCCTTGTCGGCGATCGGGTCGGCGATCTTGCCGAAGTCGGTGATCAGGTCGTGCTTGCGGGCCAGGTCGCCGTCGACCTTGTCGGTGATCATCGCGACCGCGAAGATGCCGAACGCCACCCACCGCCACGTGGTCGACGTGCCGTCGTCGACGAGCAGCGCCCACCCGAAGAAGGGCACCAGGACGATCCGCAGCGTCGTGAGGACGTTGGCGATGTTGAAGTTCGAGGCCTGCTGCTGCCCGGTCGTGGGGTCGGTGCTCATCGGACACCCTCCGTCGTGGCGACCAGGTCGACCCCGTCGGTGCCGGTGACGGTCGCGGTCAGCAGGTCACCGACCTGCGCGTCGTCCGCGCCCAGCAGCAGCGTCGTACCGTCCACCTCCGGGCCCTGGTGGGCCGCGCGGCCCTCGACGCCGTCCGTGACGGACTCCACGAGCACCACGACCTCCTCACCGATGCGCTCCTCGGCCCGCTGGGCGTTGAGCTCCTCGACGAGCGCGGTGACGTGCTCGGTGCGGGCGCGGATCTCGTCCTCGTCGAGCTTGAGGTCGTCGGCGAAGCCGGCCGCCTCGGTGCCGTCCTCGTCGGAGTAGCCGAAGACGCCGGTGACGTCCATCCGCGCGGCCTCGAGGAAGTCGCAGAGCTCCTGGAGCTCCTCATCGGTCTCGCCGGGGAAGCCGACGATGACGTTGGAACGGACGCCGGCGAGCGGGGCGAGGCCCCGGACCTGCTCGAGCAGGCCGAGGAAGCTCTCGGGGTCGCCGAAGCGGCGCATGCGGCGCAGCACGGTGGCACTGGCGTGCTGGAAGGAGAGGTCGAAGTACGGCACCACCCCGGGCGTCGAGGCGATGGCCTCGATCAGGCCCGGGCGGGTCTCGGCGGGCTGGAGGTAGGAGACGCGGACGCGCTCGATCCCCTCGATCGCCGACAGCTCCGGGAGCATCGTCTCGAGCAGCCGCAGGTCGCCGAGGTCCTTGCCGTAGGACGTGGAGTTCTCGCTGACGAGGAAGATCTCCTTGACGCCCTGGGTGGCGAGCCACCGGGCCTCGTGGACGACGTCGCTCGGGCGCCGGCTGACGAAGGACCCGCGGAAGGCCGGGATCGCGCAGAAGGTGCAGCGGCGGTCGCAGCCGCTCGCCAGCTTGAGCGGCGCCATCGGACCGGAGTCGAGGCGACGGCGTACGGCGCGGGGTCCCGTCGCGGGCGCACCGGCACCGATCTCGCTGGTGTCGGCGGCGACCGGCTCGTGGCCGGGGACCGAGATGGCGGACGCGTCGCGGTCGACCGGAGAGATCGGGAGCAGCAGGCGACGGTCGGACGGCGTGTGCGGGTGGTGGGTCTCGCCGCCGACGATCGCGCGCAGCTTGGCGGCGATGTCGGGGTAGTCGTCGAAGCCGAGCACGGCGTCGGCCTCGGGCAGCGACTCGGCCAGGTCCTTGCCGTAGCGCTCGGCCAGGCAGCCCACCGCGACGACGGCCTGCGCCTTGCCGCCGTGGCCGGCCGACTCCTTGAGGTCGGCGGCCTCGAGCAGCGTGTCGACCGAGTCCTTCTTGGCCGCCTCGACGAAGCCGCAGGTGTTGACGACGACCGTGTCGGCGTCCTCCGGGTCGGCGACGAGCACGAAGCCCCCCGCCTCGAGCCGACCGGCGAGCTCCTCGGAGTCGACCTCGTTGCGCGCACAGCCCAGCGTCACCACAGCAACGTTCAGGGGGGTGTCCAGAGGGGCCGGGGCACGTTCGGTGTCAGTCGTCATCGCACTCCGAGTATGCCGGTTCCGGAGTCCACTTCCCCCATTCAGGCCTTCCGCGCCGACCTCCGCTCCGGTAGACATCGGACACCGGGGAGCGGAGATCCGATGACGGACACACAGGCACAGCAGGGCGAGCTGAAGGCCGGGGCCATCGGCTTCACCGACGCGCTGGTGATCGGTCTCGCCTCGACCTCGCCGGCCTACAGCCTCGCGGCGATCATCGGCGCGGTGACCGCGCTCGCCGGCGTCCACGCGCCCGGCATCCTGCTGGCCTCGTTCGTGCCGATGGCCCTCATCGCCGCCGCGTTCCTCTACCTCAACCGCGTCGACCCCGACTGCGGCACGACGTTCAGCTGGGTGACCCGGGCGATGGGTCCGTGGTTCGGCTGGCTCGGAGGCTGGGCGATCATGATGACCGGCGTCCTGATCGTCGGCTCGCTGGCCGACGTGGGCGTGCGGTTCGGCCTCTACGGCGTCGGTGAGCTCGTGCGGAGCGACGCCCTGGTCGATGCCGGCGACAATGCCTGGATCCGGATGCCTGCGGCCATCGCGCTCGTGATCGTGATGACGTGGATCTGCGTGCTCGGCACCGACGTCTCGGCCCGCCTGCAGAACCTCCTGATCCTCGTGCAGGTCGTCTCGCTGCTGGTCTTCGCCGTCGTCGCGCTCGTCCGGGCCACGAGCGGCGACAGCCCGCTCGACGAGCTGACCCCGTCCCTCGGCTGGCTCAACCCGTTCGGCGCGGGAGGTGCGGCGCTGAGCTCCGGGCTGCTGCTCGGCGTCTTCGCCTACTGGGGCTGGGAGTCCGCGGTCAACCTCAGCGAGGAGACCACGGACGGCGACAAGACCCCTGGCCGCGCGGCGATGCTGTCGACGGTCGTGCTGCTGGCGACGTACGTCTCCGTGGCGGTCGCCGTCGTCGCCTTCGCCGGCACGCAGTGGCTGACCGACAACGCCGGCGAGGAGGAGTACGTCTTCTACGTCCTGGCGACCGAGGTGCTCGGCGGCTGGGGGTGGATCCTGCTGCTGTCGGTGTCGACGGCGGCGATCGCCTCGACGCAGACCACGATCATCCCGGCCTCGCGGACCGGCCTGTCGATGGCGCGGCGCGCCGCGATCCCGTCCCGGATCGGCCACATCCACCCGCAGCACCGCACGCCCGACGTCAGCACGTGGGTCGTCGCTGCGATCGCGATCGCCTGGTACGTCGGGATGTACCTCATCAGCGAGAACGCGCTCTTCGACTCCCTCACCGCGCTCGCGCTCCTGATCGCCTTCTACTACGCGCTGACCGGTGTCGCGTGCGCGATCTACTACCGCAGGCACCTCACCGAGAGCGTGCGCAGCTTCGTCCTCATCGGGGTGGGCCCGGTCGTCGGGGCGCTCATGCTCGTCTGGCTGCTCGTGCTCTCGGTGCGCGACCAGTCCGACCCGTCGAACTCCTACAGCGGGCAGGCGTGGCTGGGAGTCGGGCCGCCGCTGGTCATCGGGATCGCGGTGTTCCTGGTCGGCGTGGCGTTCATGCTCTTCTGGCGCACCCGCGACGCGAGCTACTGGGACGAGCGCCCGTCGCTGCCCGACCCCGACGTGGTGCACGGCCTCAAGCCGCCGCGACCCGACCCCGACGGACTGGAGGGATGAACCCATGACCGTGCTCCTGGGCTACGACGAGTCACCCGGGTCGGAGGCAGCGCTGGCCGCCGCCATCGAGGTGGCGACCAAGTTCGGCGAGGACCTCGTCCTGGTCTACGGCGCCGCCCCGCCCGGCGGCATGGGCGACGAGGCGCGGGTGCACCGCGAGGCGCTGATGGAGATGGGGCGTACGGCGACCGCGCACGCCCTGTCCCGCGCCCAGGACGCCGGGATCGAGGTCAGCGTCCGGCTGGTCGACGCCAAGCCGGCGGACGCGCTCGTCCAGGTCGGCGACGAGCTCGACGCGACGGTCATCGTCGTCGGCACGGCAGGCGACAGCCCGTTCCGCGGCGCCCTCCTGGGCTCGACGCCCCACAAGCTGCTGCACCTGTCCGACCGCCCGGTGCTCTGCGTGCCCGTCGGGCGCTAGCGCGGCGCCCCGGACGTCACGCGTGTCCGAGACACGGCCCTCGGCCAGCAGGCTGAGGGGCGACGTCTCGGACACGTGTGCGGATCGGTCCGGGTGCGGATCGGTCCGGGTGCGGATCGGTCCGGGTGCGCCGGTCGGTCAGTCGACGACGTAGGTCCCCTGCCCGGCGACACCGGGCTCACCGACCGCGCGGGCATCGCCGCCGGCGAGGGAGACGGTGACGGAGCCGTCGGTGGACATCACGCGCACGGGCGGGGACGCCTTGAGCTCGCGCGTCTCCCCCACGGCCAGGTTGCCCTTGAAGACCTCCTCGCCGGAGCCGTCGCGGACGACGACCTGGGCGCCCCCGGAGGGCGCGGTCACGACGACGGCCACCGGGTCGGCGGCGGGGGCGTTGCCCGCGCCCTGCGGACCGCCGGACCCGTTGAGGACCGGGGTGTCGCCCCGCACGTCGGGCGGGGTGTCCATCACCAGTCGGGCGATCGACCACGCGAGCACGAGGGCCATCACGACGGCGACGAGGACCGACCAGTTCGGACCGCCGCGGGTGCCGCGGATCGACCCGTTGGCACCGGTCGCCAGCTCGGCCTCGAAGACGCGGCGCGGGTTGATGGGCGCGTGCGCGTAGCGCTCGTCGTACGACGCCAGCAGCGGCGCCACGTCGATGCCGAGCACGCGGGCCAGGGTGCGCAGGTGCCCCCGGGCGTAGAAGTCACCACCGCACGGCTCGAAGTCGTCGACCTCGACGGCCTCGATCACGTGGGGACGGATGCGGGTGCGCTCGGCGAGCTGGTCGACCGACAGCCCGAGGCGGGTGCGAGCGGCGGCGAGCTCCGGACCGATGACCGGGTCCTCGGCGGGCTCGACCTCGAAGTCGTCGAGCACGAGCGGCTCCACGGGCTCCCCCGCACGGGCGATCGCGCGGACGCGGTCGCCCCACGACTGGGTCTCCTCGACCAGGCTCACCCGGCCGGGGCTGCGCAGCTCGCGACCGGCGGGCCGGTCGTCGAGGTCGTCGAGGTCGTCGTGCAGGTCGTCGGCCGGCACGAAGTCACGCCGGACCTCTGAGCGGCGGGCCACGCCCGTCTCCCGCAGGGCAGCCGGCGTCGGGCTGGCGACGACGGTGTCCTCGACGGGCTCGTCGGGGACGAGGTCGTCCACCGGCTCCTCCACCGGCTCCTCCACCGGCTCCTCCACCGAGTCGTCCACGGCGGGCTCGGCCACGACGGGCTCGACCACGACGACCTGGCCCGGGTCGCGCGCGACCCGGCCGAGCGCCTCGGTGAGGTCGCCACCGGCGCCGACGACGCGGGTCGAGAGCCCGAGCGGCACCGCGAACGGTGCGCCGTGCAGCAGGCGCGAGATGCTGGTGTGGCGCTTGCCGGCGCCGGTCAGCTCGGCCTCGATCAGCTCCAGGTTGTGGGGCACGACCACGAGCCGGCCGTCGCGCAGGAGGCCGCGCCGGGGGGTGTGCTCGACGTGGTGGACGGCGGTCCAGGGCAGGCCGCGCCACGTGCGACCGAGCCGGATCCGGATGCCCTGGGCGTCGGCCACGAGCAGCGGCGTGCGGGCGTCGACCAGGCCCACGAGCCAGTAGGCGCCGAGCAGCCCCATCGCGACCACGAACGCCCAGTCCAGGGCCGAGCCGGACTGGGTGGCCCGGCCGAAGTAGGCGATGGCGACGGCGGAGGCGGTCAGCCCCACGCCGGCGGCGACGCCGGCGTGGCGGCGTACCTCCACGTGGTCGGGGACGGCGGCTGGCACGGGACCCGCGGCCTCCTCGTGGACCTCGTGGTCGTCGATCATCGTGCTCATCAGGCTCCCCCTTCCAACGTGGCGATCACGGAATCGAGCTCGTCCGGCTTGACCAGGACGTCACGCGCCTTCGAGCCCTCGCTCGGGCCGACGACACCACGGCTCTCCATGATGTCCATCAGGCGACCGGCCTTCGCGAAGCCCACGCGCAGCTTGCGCTGGAGCATCGAGGTCGAGCCGAACTGCGTCGACACGACGAGCTCGATCGCCTGGACGACCAGGTCCATGTCGTCGCCGATGTCGTCGTCGAGGTCGCGCTTGGCCTCCTTCGGCGCCGTGACGTCCTCGACGTAGGTCGGCTCCAGCTGGTCCTTGCAGTGCTTGACCACCTGGTGGATCTCGGCCTCGGTGACCCACGCACCCTGCACGCGCACCGGCTTGGACGCACCCATCGGCAGGAACAGGCCGTCACCCTGGCCGACCAGCTTCTCGGCGCCGGGCTGGTCGAGGATGACGCGGCTGTCGCCGAGCGAGGAGGTCGCGAACGCCAGGCGCGACGGCACGTTGGCCTTGATCAGGCCGGTGACGACGTCGACCGAGGGCCGCTGCGTGGCGAGCACCAGGTGGATGCCGGCCGCGCGGGCGAGCTGGGTGATGCGGACGACCGAGTCCTCCACGTCGCGGGGCGAGACCATCATCAGGTCGGCCAGCTCGTCGACGATGACGAGGAGGTAGGGGTACGGCGTCAGCGTGCGCTCGCTGCCCGCCGGCACCTCGACCTTGCCGGCCCGGACGGCCTTGTTGAAGTCGTCGATGTGGCGGAAGCCGAAGTTGGCCAGGTCGTCGTAGCGCATGTCCATCTCGCGCACGACCCATGCCAGCGCCTCGGCGGCCTTCTTGGGGTTCGTGATGATCGGCGTGATCAGGTGCGGCACGCCCTCGTAGGCGTTGAGCTCGACCCGCTTGGGGTCGACCATGATCATCCGCACCTCGTCGGGCGTGGAGCGCATCAGGATCGAGGTGATCAGCGAGTTGATGAACGACGACTTTCCCGAGCCGGTGGCGCCCGCCACCAGCAGGTGCGGCATCTTGGCCATGTTGGCGACCACGAAGCCGCCCTCCACGTCCTTGCCGAGGCCGGCCACCATCGGGTGGTGGTCCGAGCGGGCGGTGGTGGACCGGAGCACGTCGCCGAGGGAGACGATCTCCTTGTCGGTGTTGGGGATCTCGATGCCGATCGCGGACTTGCCGGGGATCGGGCTGAGGATCCGCACGTCGGCGGACGCGACGGCGTAGGCAATGTTCTTCGACAGCGCCGTGACCTTCTCGACCTTGACCGCGGGGCCGAGCTCGACCTCGTAGCGGGTCACGGTCGGACCGCGGGTGTAGCCGGTGACGGTGGCGTCGATGCCGAACTCGTCCATCACCTGCATCAGCCGCTCGACGACCGCGTCGCTGGCCTTCGACCGCGCCTTGTGCACCGAGCCGGGCTTGAGCGCGGAGTTGTCGGGCAGCGAGTAGGTGATGTCGCCGGACAGCGCGAGCTGCTCGACGCGGGCCGGCAGCGGGGTGTGCGGCGGCGGCTCGACCTTGCCGGTGTCGTCCTTGCCCACGGCAGGGGTGAGCGCGGTGGGCGCGTCGGCGTCGATCGGGTCGGCGAAGAGGTCGATGCCGTAGTCCTCGTCGGGCTCGGCCTCCGCGTCCTTCTTCCGGCGGCGCTTCTTCAGCTCACGGTCCGACAGGACCGGGCTGTCGTAGGCCGGGTCGCCCATCTCCGGGTCGACGTCGTCGTCGAGCATCGAGCGACGGCGCGCGCGCACCGGCTTGGTGGGCTCGTCGACCTCCGGCTCGACGTGGGTGCGGCCGAGGGCCTGGTCGCGCAGCGCGGCGAGCTTGACCGGGATCTGGTAGATCGGCGTCGCGGTGATGATGAGGATGCCGAAGATCGCCAGCAGGGCGAGCAGGGGCACGACGACGTACGACGTCTGCATCAGGTCGAGGAGCAGGCTCGAGGTGACGTAGCCGACCGCTCCCCCGGCCTCCTGGAGGTTGGAGGCGTCGCCGAGGACCGGCTGCGGGTTGCCGTTGGCGATGTGCACGATGCCGAGCAGGCCGAGCCCGAAGGCCACCCAGCCGATCACCTGGCGGCCCACGGGGCCGTTGCGCTCGGGGTCGCGCAGCGTGCGCCAGCCGGCGTACACGAGGAACAGCGGGACGAACCAGCCGACCTTGCCGAGCGCGCCGGCGGTCACCGAGCGGGCGAGCTCCATGACGCCGCCGGGCAGCTGCCACCACACGGCGGCGGCGACGACCATCGCGACGCCGATCAGGAACAGCCCGGCACCGTCGCGGCGGTGCTCGGGGTCGAGGTCACGCGCGGACTGCCCGATCGAGCGGGCGACCGAGCCGAGGCCGTGGGCGATGCCCAGCCACACGGCGGAGACGCCGCGGAAGAGCACGCCGAACGTCCGCGAGACCGGACCCTGCCCGCTGCGCACGGCGCGCGGGGCTGGGCGCGAGGACGCGCTCGATCGGCTCCGGCCCTTCGCAGTGCTGCTGCGAGGGGCGGGGCGCTTGCTGGTACTCCGTGATCGGGTGCTCGAACCCTTCTTCGACCTGCTGGACGCGCTGGTCTTGGACGTGCTCGAGCTCCGCGACCCCGGCGGGGAAGACGTACGGGTCGCCATGGTCCGAACCCTACGGGTCAGTCACACCAGTCACATGGATCACAGGCGTGCGTGTCGCCGCCCGGACCTGCTCGTGACGGTCGTCTCGTCCCCCGCCCCACCTCTTCGGACGTTGTCCGGCATTCGCTCTTCCCAACAGGAGGACGTCCTACTTATGGTGAGCCGGATCACTCGGGTCACTCCGGCTCCGAGTGCATCTCGGAATCGGAGGAAACACGTGAAGCTCCTCAGCAGAGGACTTGCACTGGCCGTCGTGGGAGCGGGACTCGCCGCCATCCCCACGCTCGGAGTGCAGGCAGCACCGGCCGCCACGGCCGACAACGGCATCGCCGGCATGACGGCAGCGGCCGACGGCTCGGTCGCAGTGACGCGCGAGGAGTCCACCAACAAGGTGGGCTTCATCCGCGTGAAGGGCGACGGGGACCTGCTCCCCGGCGTGCAGGGCGACTCGCTCGCCGCCGCCCGCGACAAGGTCGACGCCTACCTGGCCGACTACGCCACGAACTTCGGCGCCCGCCCCGACGAGCTGGTCCGCCGCGACGTCCAGACCTCCGCCGCCGGCTGGACGGTCACGTTCACCCAGAAGTACAAGGGCGTGGACGTGTTCGGCTCGATGCTGCGCGCGAACGTCGACGACCAGGGCGACCTGACGTCGGTCAACGGCTACGCCGCACCGAACCTGGACCTCTCCGTCGACCCGCGCGTCACCGCGGCCGACGCCGGCAAGCGCGCCGTCGGCGTCGTCAAGGAGGACGTCCCCACCACGGAGGAGGGCACGCCCGCGGACGTCACGGGCATCGCCCCCAAGTCCGCCGACCTCGTCGTCTACCGCATGGGTGCGACCCGCGGTGACGCCGGCAAGGCCGTCCTGGCCTACGAGGTCGAGGTGACCAACGAGAAGAACATCCGCGACGTCGTGTTCATCGACGCGCAGACCGGCAAGGCGCTCAACCGCTGGTCGATGGCCAACGACGCGCTCGACCGCGAGCTCTCCGAGGCCACCGGCACCGCGCAGAACCCGGTCATCACGCCTGTCTGGAAGGAGGGAGACGCCTTCCCCGGCACGCTCAACACCGACCAGCAGAACCTGGTGAACTCCGCGGGCGAGTCCTACTGGCTCTACCGCAACACCTTCGGCCGCGACTCCTACGACGGCGCGGGCGCGCGGATGCGGACGGTCAACAACGACCCGCGCATCAGCTGCCCGAACGCCAACTGGAACGGCATCACCACCAACTACTGCAACGGCGTCACGTCCGACGACGTCGTCTCGCACGAGTGGGGTCACGCCTACACCGAGTACACCTCCGGCCTGATCTACCAGTACCAGTCCGGTGCGCTCAACGAGTCCTACTCCGACGTCTGGGGCGAGACCCTCGACCTCATCAACGGCCGCGAGGACGAGAACGAGAACTTCCAGACCAAGCGCGTGGTCGGCGACTGTGACGTCACCGCGCCGCCCGGCCTGACCATGACGATCACCGCGCCCGCCAACCTGGCCGGCCCGTGCGTCGCCGTCGCGGCGACGGGTGCCAAGGCCATCCCCACGACGGCGATCACCGCCGACGTGGTCTCGGCCAGGGACGCCGCCAACACCGCCGGCCCGACCACGACCGACGGCTGCAGCACCTTCACCAACGCCGCCGCCGTCGTCGGCAAGTGGGCCTACGTCGACCGCGGCACCTGCGCCTTCGCCGACAAGGTGGCCAACGCCAAGGCGGCCAACGCGGCCGGCATCGTGATCGGCAACAACAACGTCGACCCGCCGGCCGGCTTCACCGGTGACCCCGCGCTCTACGGCGTGATGGTCTCCCAGGCCGACGGCACGAAGTTCAAGAGCACCACGGGCGCGGTCACGGTGTCGGTCAAGGCCGACGACGTGTCGACCCGACCGGTCACCACCCGCTGGCTGATGGGTGAGAAGTCCACCGCCTTCGGCGGCGCCATCCGCGACATGTGGAACCCCACCTGCTACGGCGACCCGGGCAAGGTCAGCGACGCCGAGTACAAGTGTGACCCGACCGGCGCCGACGCCGGTGGCGTGCACTCGAACTCCGGTGTCCCGAACCACGCGTACGCCCTCGTCGTCGACGGTGGCACCTACAACGGCCAGACCGTGACCGGTCTCGGCCTCGACAAGGCCGCCGCCATCTGGTGGCGCGCCCAGAGCGCCTACCTCACCCCGCAGTCGAACTTCACCGACGCCGCGACCGCCTTCGAGCAGTCCTGTGTCGACCTGGTGGGCCAGCCGCTCAACAAGCTGACGACCGCGCCCAACGCCACCCCGGTGGCTGCGACCCCGATCGCCGCCGGCGACTGCGCCTCGGTGCAGGCCGCCACCGCTGCGACCGAGATGCGCACGGCGCCCGTGAAGTGCGCCTTCAAGGCGCTCCTCGCCAAGAACGCCCCCGCCACCTGTGGTGCGGGCTTCACCGAGAACGTGCTCTGGAGCGAGGACTTCGAGGACGGCCTGGCCGGCTGGACCCCCAGCAGCGAGGTCGTGTTCACCGGTGGTCTCAACGAGGCGTGGCGCAGCGTGGCCAACGCCCCGGCGGGCACCGGTGCTCCGCACGCGAGCAAGGTCGCCTTCGGTCCGGCGCCCGACGACGGCCAGTGCACCAACGGTGAGGGTGACTTCTCGGGTCGCGACTCGATCACCAGCCCCATCGTCGAGCTGCCCGGAACCCTGCGGGCCCCGAAGATCTCCTTCGAGCACTACGTCGCGACGGAGATCGGCTACGACGGCGGCAACGTGAAGATGAGCCTCAACGGCGGTGCCTTCACGGCCGTCCCGGCTGCGGCCTTCATCTACAACGCGCCGACGACCCTCACCGGCCCGGCCACCAACACCAACCCGCTCGCGGGCCAGCCCGGTTTCACGGGCACCGACGGTGGCGAGACCAAGGGCAGCTGGGGCCAGTCGCAGATCAACCTGACTGCGGCCGGCGCCAAGCCCGGTGACACCCTGCAGCTCCGCTTCGACATCGGTCGCGACGGCTGCGGTGGCAACGAGGGCTGGTACGTCGACAACGTCAAGGTGATCGACTGCAAGCTGGCCGCCAAGGTCAGCGCCGTCCACGTCCCGGAGCCCTCGACGTTCGGCGAGGCCTCCACGGCCAAGGTGACCGTCGCGCGCGACGGCTCCACGGGCACCGCGCCCACCGGCACCGTCGTGGTCACCAAGGCCAACGGCACCGAGGTGGGCCGGGCGACGCTCGTCGACGGCTCGGCCATCGTCACGCTGGCGGCCGACCTGCCCATCGGGGCGAACACCCTGACGGCGTCCTACGGCGGCGACTCCTCCATCAGCGAGGCGAAGACCACCTTCGTCGCGACGGTGAAGGCAGGCGACGTCCCGGTCCCGACCAAGGTCGACTCCTCGACGACCGTCAAGGTGACCCCGAAGTCGCCGAAGCCCGGCAAGTCCGTCACGTTCTCCGTCAAGGTGAAGGCCAAGGGCGACGTCACGGGCAAGGTCAAGATCAAGGTCGACGGCAAGACGCAGAAGGTCACGCTGAAGAACGGCAAGGCCACGCTGACGATCAAGAAGGGCCTGAAGGCCGGCTCGTACACGGTGAAGGTGAAGTACCTCGGATCCGACACCGTGAAGCGCAGCTCGGACACCGCGAAGTTCACCGTCAAGAGGTGACCTGAGCACCAGCTGTCCACGCAGCACCGCACCATCCGGAGGCCCCGGCGGAGAAGTCCGCCGGGGCCTTCGGCCTGCTCAGCGGCGGTCGAGGCCGGTGAGCCAGGGCAGCACGACCAGGAGCGTCGGCAGCGCGAGGATGGCGGCGGCGAGCACCACGGCGACCGCGGACTGGAGCCGGTGGGGCGCGTCGTCGCGCAACACCTCGACGCGCGCGACGAGGGAGGACCCCGCCGAGCCGAGCGAGCCCGCCGGTGCGGCCGAGCCGGCCAGCGTGACCAGTGCGGCCAGCAGCGCACGACGGTCGCCGGAGCGTACGGCGGCACGGTCCGCGAGCACCTCCACGAGCACCTCGACCTCGTGCTGGGCGGCGGCGCTCGCCACCCAGCGCGGGAACGCCCGGTGGAGCACGGCGAACGCCTCGAGCACGAGGTCGTGCCGGGCGCGCAGGTGCGAGCGCTCGTGGTCGAGGACGGCGCCGAGCTCGTCGGGTGCCAGCCGGGTGAGCGTGGAGCGGGACACCACGATCCGCGAACCGGTCATCCCGGGCACGCAGTAGGCGACGGGCAGGTCGTGCTCGAGCACGGACACTCCCCCGTCGACCCGGGCCACGAGGTCGACCCGCTCGCGGTGCACCCTCCGCATCCGGCGCAGCTCGGTCCCGGTGCGGTGCCCGCTCAGCAGCAGCCGCGCGACGACCACGACGGTCAGCGCACCGGCCAGGACCGCGACGACGAGGTCACCGGTCGCGATCGGCGGGGTCCAGAGCCGGTCGGTCGCCAGCGAGAGCCCCGCGCCGACGGCCGCCAGGACCGCGGCCAGCGCCGTGCTCTGCCACAGCAGCATCGCCGCGGCCGGCGTACGCCTCAGTCGCGTCCAGCGCGAGAGCAGGGACGGGCAGGGTCCGGCCAGCAGCACGGCGAGTGCCCCCAGCAGGACAGGGGTGAGCACGGGCAGTCCGTCAGGTCAGGTCGGCGAGGGCACGCCGCAGGGCGGCGAGGTCGTCGGCGCTGGCCTCGCCGACGAAGGACACGAGGGCCTGGTCGCGCTCGGCGCCGGTGCCCTCGAGCGCCTCGTGCATCAGGTCGGCCGTCATCGCGGCCCGGCTGCGACGCGGCGCGTAGCGGAAGGCGCGGCCGTCGCGCTCACGGGCGACGACGTCCTTGGCGACCAGCCGGTCGAGCACGGTCATCACGGTGGTGTAGGCGAGGTCGCGGTCGGCGAGGCGCTCGTGCACCTCGCGGCCGCTGGCCGGAGAGCCTGCGTCCCAGAGGGTCTCCAGGACGGCCTGCTCCAGCTCGCCCATGCGGGACCTCGGACTCATGCGCGGAAGTCTAGGCCACTTCGCCACGAACTACGACACGGCGTAGTATCTACTACAAGTCGTAGTAACACTTCGTTCCGAAGGGTCGTCATGGAAGTCCTCGACATCGCTCGCTGGCAGTTCGGGATCATCACCGTCTACCACTTCCTCTTCGTGCCGCTGTCGATCGGGCTGACCGCCGTCATCGCCGGGCTGGAGACCGCCTGGCTGCGGACCCGCAACGAGGACTACCTCCGGCTGACGAAGTTCTTCGGCAAGCTCTTCCTGATCAACTTCGCCATCGGCGTGGTCACCGGGATCGTCCAGGAGTTCCAGTTCGGGATGAACTGGTCGGACTACTCCCGCTTCGTCGGCGACGTCTTCGGTGCGCCGCTCGCGATCGAGGGCCTGCTGGCCTTCTTCCTGGAGTCGACCTTCCTCGGCCTGTGGATCTTCGGCTGGGACAAGCTCCCCCGGGGCCTGCACGCGGCCTGCATGTGGACGGTCCACGTCGGCACGCTCGCGTCGTCGTGGTTCATCCTCGCCGCCAACTCGTGGATGCAGCACCCGGTCGGCTACCGCTTCAACGAGGAGTCGGGGCGCGCCGAGCTGACCGACTTCTGGGCGGTGATGTTCAACAAGGTGCAGCTGGTGACGTTCCCGCACGTGATCTTCGCGGCGTACATGACGGCAGGGGCGTTCCTGCTGGGCGTCTCGGCGTACCTCTACATGAAGCGCACGCACCGGGCCGACCGCCCGATGTACCACCGCGCCATCCGCATCGGCGCCGCCGTCACCCTGCTCGCCGGCATCGGCGTCGCCGTCACCGGCGACCTGCAGGGCAAGGTGATGACCGAGGTGCAGCCGATGAAGATGGCAGCCGCCGAGGGCCTCTACGAGACCAGCGAGGGCTGCGCGCCGTTCTCGGTCCTCACCGTCGGCACCCCCGACGGCGAGCACGAGAAGTTCGCGATCACCGTGCCGTGCCTGCTGTCCTTCCTGGGCACCGGCTCCTTCGACGGCACGGTGCAGGGCATCAACCCGCTCAAGGAGGAGTACACCGAGACCTACGGCGAGGCCGACTACACGCCCGTCATCCCGGTGACCTACTGGTCGTTCCGCTTCATGATGGGCCTCGGCATGTTCGCCGCGGCCGGCGCCGCGCTGATCCTGTGGCTGACCCGCAAGAGCCGTACGCCGGCGGTGCGCTGGGTGGGCTGGCTCGGGCTGTCGCTGCCGATCGCGACCACGCTCGCCTCGTCGTGGGGCTGGATCTTCACCGAGATGGGTCGCCAGCCCTGGGTGGTCTTCGGGCTGATGCGCACCGAGTCGGCCGTGTCCCCCGGCGTCTCCGTCTTCGAGGCGGCCACCTCGCTGATCGTGCTCACCCTCCTCTACGCCGTGCTCTTCGTGATCGAGATGAAGCTCCTCGTCACCTACGTCAAGAAGGGCGCCGACCCCTTCGTCGAGCCGCCCGACGTCACGCTCGGCGGCGCCGAGGACGACGCACCCCTGACCTTCGCCTACTGACCCTGATCGAAAGGGGACCTCTCATGGAGCTCACCACCGTCTGGTTCGCCCTCATCGCCGTGCTCTGGATCGGCTACTTCTGCCTGGAGGGGTTCGACTTCGGCGTCGGCATGCTGCTGCCCGTGCTCTCGCGCAACGAGACCGAGCGCCGGGTCATGATCAACACCATCGGTCCGGTCTGGGACGGCAACGAGGTGTGGCTGCTGGTCGCCGGCGGCGCGACCTTCGCCGCGTTCCCGGAGTGGTACGCCACCCTCTTCAGCGGTTTCTACCTGCCGCTCCTGCTGATCCTGGTCGCCCTGATCGTGCGCGGCCTGTCGTTCGAGTACCGCCACAAGCGCGACGACGTCCGCTGGAAGGCCCGCTGGGACCTCGCGATCTTCTGGGGATCCGTCGTCCCGTCGCTCCTGTGGGGCGTCGCCTTCGCCAACATCGCGGCCGGCGTGCCGATCGACGCCGACAAGGAGTTCACCGGCAGCATGCTCACGCTCCTGAACCCCTTCGGCCTGCTCGGCGGGCTCGTGATGCTGACCCTCTTCGCGGCCCACGGCGCGATGTTCGTCGCGCTGAAGACCGACGGCGAGATCAGGCACCGCGCCCGCGCTCTCGCCGTCCGGATCGGTGCCGTGGCCGCCGTCCTCGCCGTGGTGTTCATGGCCTGGACCCAGGCCAGGAGCGGCACCGCCGTGTCCGCCGTCGTGTTCGTGGTCGCCGCGCTGTCGCTGGTCGGCGGGCTCGTCGCCGCCCGCGCCGGTCGTGAGGGCTGGGCCTTCACCGGCACCTTCGTCACGATCGGGCTCGCCGTCCTCGGCCTCTTCCTCGCGCTGTTCCCCGACGTGATGCCGTCGACGACCGACCCGGCGTTCTCCCTCACGACCACCAACGCCGCCGCGACGGCGTACACGCTCGAGGTGATGACGTGGGTCGCGGTCGTCTTCACCCCGCTCGTGCTGGGCTACCAGGCGTGGACCTACTGGGTCTTCCGCAAGCGGATCTCGGTGCACCACATCCCCGACGCGGAGCTGGCCGAGGCGCGATGAGGCTCCCGCTCACCCACCTCCTGCCCGCTCGTCGGGCGCTCGCCGTCGTCGTCGCGAGCGGCGTCGCCGGCGGGCTGGCGACGGTGGCGCAGGCCTTCGCGCTCGCCGCCCTGGTCGTCGCCGCCGTCGGCGGCCGGGACTGGACGACGGCGGGCTGGTGGCTCGTCGCGCTCGTGCTGCTGCGCACCGCGACGTCGTACGCCGGCCAGCGCGCCGCCGCCCGCGCCGCCGGACAGGTCTCCGGGACCCTGCGCGGCCGGCTGCTCGAGGCAGCCCGCCGGGGCGGGGAGGTGTCGCCGTCGCGCCTGTCGGTGCTGGCCACCCGTGGCGTCGCCGGGATCGAGCCCTACGTCACCCGCTACCTCCCGGCGCTGGTCCCCGCCGTCGTGCTTCCGGTCGTGACCCTGGCCGCGATCACCTGGCTGGACCCGCTGTCCGGGCTCGTCGTCGCGCTGACCCTCCCGCTGGTGCCGGTCTTCGCGATCCTCGTCGGGATGACGACTCGCGACCGCGCGCAGGCCCAGTGGCGCGCGCTCGAGGCACTGTCTGGTCACTTCCTCGACGTCGTGCGCGGCCTCCCGACCCTCGTCGCACACCGTCGCGCGGAGGCGCAGGTCGGCACGATCCGCGCGGTCACCCACCGCTACCGCCGGGCCACCGTCGACACCCTCAAGGTCGCGTTCGCCTCCTCCTCGGTGCTCGAGCTGGTGGCCACCCTGTCGGTCGCCCTCGTCGCGGTGACGGTCGGGCTGCGGCTCGCGTCCGGGTCGGTGGACTTCCAGGTCGCGCTGACCGTGCTCCTGCTCGCGCCCGAGGCCTACTGGCCGCTGCGACGGGTCGGTGCGGAGTTCCACGCCGCCGCCGAGGGCACCGCCGCCCTCGCCGACGCCGACGCACTGCTCGCCACCGCCTCGACCGCGCCCGGCGACGAGCGCCCTGCCGGCCTCCGTCCGGCCAGCACCCGCCTCGCCCTCTCGGTCCTGCAGGTCGGCCACGACCGGCCGCTCACCGAGCGCGTCCACCTCGCGCTGCCCCGGCGTGGGCTGGTCGCGATCGCCGGGCCCTCCGGGTGCGGGAAGTCGACCCTGCTCGCCACCCTGCGCGGCGAGCTCGCACCTGCCTCCGGCGACGTCCTGGTCGGCGGCGCGTCCCTGTCCGACGTCGACCCCACGTGGTGGCGCGCGCAGGTCGGGTGGGCCCCGCAACGACCGTGGCTGCTCGCCGACACGATCGCCGCGAACGTCCGGCTCGGTCGTCCCTCCGCCGGGGACGACGAGGTCTGGGCGGCGCTGGCGAGCGTCGACCTCGCCGACGCCGTCCGTGCCCTGCCCGATGGGCTCGCGACCACCCTCGGCGAGGACGGCGCGGGGCTCTCCGCCGGCCAGCGGGCCCGCGTCGCGCTCGCCCGGGTGGTGCTCGCCCGTCGTCCGGTCGTGCTGCTCGACGAGCCGAGTGCGCACCTCGACGAGGAGACCGAGCAGGTCCTCCTCGACACCCTCGCCCTGCTCGCGCGGACCAGCCTCGTGCTGGTCGTGGCGCACCGACCGGTCGTGCTCGAGGCCGCCGACCGGGTCATCACGCTCGCGCCCGCACCGGTCCGTGCCCCGGCCCCGGCTCCGGCTGTGGTCGTCGCGGACCCCGCCCCTGTGGCTCCGACCGCCGTGGCCGCGACGGAGGAGGACGACGTACGCCCCCGGTGGGGCATCCGGACCGCGACCCTCCTCGGTGCACTGAGCACCGCGTCGGGGGTCGCGCTCACGGCCACCGCAGGCTGGCTGATCACCCGGGCGAGCGAGCAACCGCCCGTGCTCCACCTGATGGTCGCGATCGTGGGCGTCCGGCTCTTCGGCCTGGCCCGGCCGGTGCTGCGGCACGCCGAGCGCGTGCTCAGCCACGACGTCGTCCTCCGCGAGCTCGCCGAGCGCCGGACCCGGGTGTACGCCGACCTGGTGCCGCTCGTGCCCGGTCGGCTCGGCCCGCGCCGGGGTGACCTGCTGACGAGCGTGGTCGACGACGTCGACGCCCTGCTCGACGAGCGCCTCCGGGTCCGCCAGCCGGTCGTCACCGCGGTCCTCGTCGGCGTCGGCGCCGCCGTGCTGACCGGCCTCGTCGCCCCCGCCGCGGGTGTCGTCGTGGCCGTCGTCGTCGCCGCGGGTGCCGTGGCCCACGTGCTGGCCCGGCACGGTGCCGGGGCGGCCGAGCCCGCCGTGGTCACGCACCGCGCGGCGCTGGGGACCCGGGTCGAGGAGGTGGCCCACGGGCTCCGCGAGCTCGAGCAGTGGGGCGCCACGGACGCCGCCCTCCAGCGGGTCGAGGTGGAGTCCAGCGCCCTCGCGGCAGCCGTACGCCGGTCCTCCCGCGCGACGGCCGCGGGCACCGCCCTCACCAGCGCCGCGGCCGGCATCGGGGTCGTGGCCGTCGCCGCGACCGTCGGCCCCCCTCTGGACGGCGCGGGTCAGGTCTCGCCCGCCCTGCTCGCCCTCCTGCTGCTCGTCCCGCTGGCCCTGGCCGACCTCACCTCCGGGCTCGCGGACGCCGGGGCGCTCTCCGTGCGGGCGCGGGCGGCACGCGCCCGCCTCGACCGGCTGTCGGCGACCGCACCGGCCGTCCTCTCGCCCGCCTTCCCCGAACCGGCGCCCGACCACCACGACCTCGACCTGGACCGGGTGGGCCTGGGCTGGGACGACTGCCCCGTCCTGACCCTCGACCTGGACCTGCGAGCCGGGGAGCACCTCGGCATCACCGGTGCCTCGGGCACCGGGAAGTCGACCCTCGCCGCCACGCTCGTCCGCTTCATCGACCCGGTCGCGGGTGACGTACGACTGGGTGGGCGCGACCTGCGGCGCCTGGCGCTGGACGACGTGCGCGGCGCGGTGGGCCTGGTCGACGACGACCCGCACGTCTTCGCCTCGACGGTGGTGGAGAACGTCCGGCTGGCGCGCCCCGGCGCCTCCGACGACGAGGTGCGCGAGGCGCTCTCGGCAGCCCGGCTGGGTCCGTGGGTGGCGACCCTGCCTGCCGGGATCCACACCCACGTGGGCGCCGGCTCGCGCGAGGTCTCCGGCGGAGAGAGGGCCCGACTGGCGCTGGCACGCGCGCTGCTGGCCGACCCGGCCGTGCTGGTGCTCGACGAGCCGACCGCCCACCTCGACGGGCCCACCGCACGGTCCGTCGCGGCCGGGATGCTGGAGTCCGCGACCCGCGCCGGGCGCTCGGTCGTGTGGATCACCCACGGCAGCGTGGGCCTCGACCGGATGGACCGGGTCGTGCACCTCGGAGCAGGCGACCTCAGTCGTCGCGAGGCGAGCGCAGCGGCAGGGTGAACCGGAAGGTGCTGCCCACGCCGAGCTCGGACGTGAGGGTGAGCGCACCACCGTGGGACTCGGCGATCCGGTGGGCGATCGGCAGCCCGAGCCCGGTGCCGGGGATCGACAGGGCGTTCGGGTTCGTGGAGCGGTGGAACGCCGAGAACACGTGACCCTGGTCGGCCGGCGAGATCCCGAGGCCCGTGTCGGTCACGTCGACGCTCACCTCGTCGTCGCTCACCGTCATCGAGACCGTCACCGAGCCGTCCTCGGGGGTGTACTTCACGGCGTTGTCGACCATGTTGTCGATGACGCGCGCGAGCTCCTCGGGGTCGCCGAACACCACCACGGGGGGCGACCCGGAGCCGAGGAAGGCGAGGTGCACGCCGGCCTGCTTGGCCCGGATCTCGAGCAGGTCGACGCTCGCCTCGCACAGCTCGGCGAGGTCGACCGCCCGCCGCACGGTCTCGCGCCGCCCCTGGATCCGGGAGTAGTGGAGCAGGTTGGCGACCAGGTTGCTCAGGCGGCCGGCGTTGCGGATGATCGCGTCGATCGAGTTCAGCTCGGGGTGCCGGTCGGAGATCAGCTCGGCGTGGCCGAGGATCGCGGTCAGGGGCGTCTTGAGCTCGTGGGAGATCGTGGCGATGAGCTCGCTGCGGTAGCGGGCGAGCTCGCGCAGCTCCTGGACGAGGCGCTGCTCGGTCTCGAGCACGCGCGCGGCGCGCACGATCTGCGCCAGCAACCGACCCACCTCGAGGATCGCGTCGGCCTCCACCTGGGTGAGCAGCGGCGCGTTGCGGGAGTGGGCCAGCACCAGGTAGCCGACGAGGTCGTCCTGCGACACCAGCGGGCAGACCACCACCCGCTCGGCCCGCACCGCGCGCATCACCTCCTGGAGAGCACCCGCGCTCCGCTCCAGCACCTCGGAGCCGAGGTCCCCTGCCTCGAGGTCGATCAGCATCGGCCGGAGCTCGAGGGCGAGCAGGTCGTCGCGCAGGTCGGGCAGGTCGAGCTCGCTGGTGAACGGCACCGGCCAGGCAGCACCCAGCTGGCTGCCCTGCGCGTCGGTCGGGAACGTGCGCACCCACGACTGCACGGCTCCGAGCGCGTCGCCGACGGCGCCGACGCCCGTGCGCAGCGCCTGGGCCAGGCCCTGGTGGGTGCCGGCACCGGCGACGGTGGTGAGCATCCGGTCGAGCCGGGCGCGATCGGTGAGCCGCTCGCGCTCGCGGGCGTTCGACAACGCCACGCCGGCCTGCACGGCGAACATCTCGAGCAGCTCGCGGTCGGCCTCGTGCGGCACCTTGCCGTCCGCAGGCAGGTCGACCGCCATGTTGCCCAGGAGCTCGCCGCTCGCGGAGTAGAGAGGTGCGTAGAGCGCGTGCTGGGGATGCCACGCGTCGGGATCCTCGGTCGGGGCCACGTCCGGGATCCACGCCGCACGGAGCCGCTCCTCGGACATCCGCCCGGCCGGGACGAAGCGCAGGATGCCCCACTTGTCGGCCTCGCGGAACTCGTCGAGGATCTGCTCGGCCGGCGTGCGCCGGTGCAGGATCTGGCTGACCACCTCGGGCGGCCCGGCGACGTTGGTCATCACCAGGGTGTCGCCGTCGAGGCGCGCGATCGCGGCCACGCCGTAGCCGAGGACGTCGACGACGCCGTGCGCGATCTCCTCGAGGATCACCTCGGTGTCCGTGGAGGAGTTGACGCGACGCATCAGCTCGGCGAGCCGTCTCAGCGCACCCTGGTTGTGCGGCATCTCCACCTCCCCCCGAAGGTCCTCGGGAGGTCGTCAGGACCCGCCCACGGATGTGACTCTAGGACCGTCAGGCCTCGATCACCACAGGGATGATCATCGGACGGCGACGGTGGGCGCGGTTGACCCAGCGACCGACGACACGCCGCACGGTCTGCTGGAGCTGGTGCGAGCCGGTCGCGCCGTCGGCCACCGCGGCGTTGATCGCGTCGATGACGGGCTGGCGGATCTCGTCGAACGTGGTCTCGTCCTCGGCGAAGCCGCGCGCGTGGATCTCGGGGCCGGAGACGACCTTGCCGGTCACGGAGTCGACGACCACGATCACCGAGAGGAAGCCCTCCTCGCCGAGGATGCGGCGGTCCTTCATCGAGGCCTCGGAGATGTCGCCGATCGTGGTGCCGTCGACGAAGACGTAGCCCACCTCGACCTTGCCGGTCACCCTCGCGACGCCGTCGACCAGGTCGACCACCACGCCGTCCTCGGCGAGCACGACGTTCTCCACCCCCGTGGCGCGGGCGAGGTCGGCGTTGGCGCGCATGTGGCGGATCTCCCCGTGCACGGGCATCACGTTGCGCGGCTTGACGATGTTGTAGCAGTAGAGCAGCTCGCCGGCGCTGGCGTGGCCGGAGACGTGGACCAGCGCGTTGCCCTTGTGCACGACGTTGGCACCGAGGCGGGACAGTCCGTTGATCACGCGGTAGACGGCGTTCTCGTTGCCGGGGATCAGCGAGCTGGCCAGGACGACGGTGTCGCCCTCCTCGAGGTGCACGAAGCTGTGGCTGCGCTGGGCGATCCGGCTGAGCGCGGACAGCGGCTCGCCCTGCGAGCCGGTCGAGATCAGCACCTGCTTGTGCGGCGGCAGGTCGGCGAGCTCCTTGGCCTCGACCATCACGCCGGGCGGCACCGTGAGGTAGCCGAGCTCCTGCGCGATCGCCATGTTGCGCACCATCGACCGGCCGACGTAGCCGACCTTGCGGCCGTGGGCGACGGCGGCGTCGAGCACCTGCTGGACGCGGTGCACGTGGGAGGCGAAGCAGGCCACGATGATGCGCTGGTCGCTCTTGGCGAAGACCCGCTCGAGGACCGGGGAGATGTCCTTCTCCGAGGTGGTGAAGCCGGGCACCTCGGCGTTGGTGGAGTCGGTGAGGAACAGGTCGACGCCCTCGTCACCGAGGCGCGCGAACTCGTTGAGGTCGGTGATCCGGCCGTCGAGCGGGAGCTGGTCCATCTTGAAGTCGCCGGTGTGGAGCACGACGCCCGCACCGGTGCGGATCACGACCGCGAGCGCGTCGGGGATCGAGTGGTTGACCGCGACGAACTCGAGCACGAACGGGCCGAAGGTGATCGTCTGGCCCTCGGCGACCTCGTAGTGCACCGTCTCCTTGAGGCGGTGCTCGCGCAGCTTGGAGCCGAGGAGCGCGAGGGTCAGCTTGGAGCCGACCAGCGGGATGTCGCCGCGCTCGCGCAGGAGGTAGGGCGTCGCGCCGATGTGGTCCTCGTGGCCGTGCGTGAGCACCAGCGCCTCGACGGCGTCGAGGCGGTCCCGGATGGGCTCGAAGTCGGGGAGGATCAGGTCGACGCCGGGGTGGTGGTCCTCCGGGAAGAGCACGCCGCAGTCGACGAGCAGCAGCCTGCCGTCGTACTCGAACGCGGTCATGTTGCGACCGACCTCGCCCAGCCCGCCGAGCGGGATGACCCGGAGGCCTCCGGCGGGGAGGGGGGCGGGTGCGCTCAGCTCGGGGTGGGTGTGGCTCAAGGGATTCCTTCGGTTCGGTCGGTCTGGATCACAGGAGGCCGGCGGCGACCAGGCCGGCGCGCAGCGCCGTCACCTCGTCGTCGGCCAGGGCGACCAGCGGGCCGCGGACGCGGCGGTTGTCGAGCACGCCGAGCAGCTCGAGGGCTGCCTTGGCGGTGGTGGCCCCGTAGTTGGGGACCCCCATGATGGCCGCGAACGCCGGGGCGAGCGCGGTGTGGATGCGAAGCGCCTCGGCGTGGTCGCCGGACGACCAGGCGTCGATCATGGCGGCGAGCTGGGTGCCCGCCGCGTGGGCGCACACCGACACGAGGCCGACGCCGCCGTAGGCGAGGTACCCGAGGGTGTTGACGTCGTCACCGGAGTAGACGGAGAAGCCCATCTCGACGAGCTCGGCGGTGCGTGGGAGGAGACCGGTGGCGTCCTTGACCGACACGACGTGGTCGTAGCCGCGCATCGCCTCGTAGGTCTCGAGCTCGATGAGCGTCGCGGTGCGGCCCGGCACGTCGTAGAGCATCACCGGCAGGTCGGTGGCCTCGACGACCGACGTGAAGTGGTGGCGTACGCCGGCCTGGCCGGGCTTGTTGTAGTAGGGCGTGACGAGCAGGATCCCGTCGACGCCGATCTTCTCGGCCTGGCGGGCCAGCTCGACCGAGTGCGCGGTCGCGTTGGTGCCGACGCCGGCGATGACGGTGGCGAGGTCGCCGACCGCGTCCTGCACCGCCCGCAGGATCTCGCCGTCCTCGGCCACGGAGGTCGTGGGGCTCTCGCCGGTCGTCCCGCTGACGACGACGCCGTCGTTGCCGTGGTCGACCAGGTGGGCGGCGATCCTCGCGGTGCCGTCGAGGTCGACGCTGCCGTCCTCGTGGAAGGCGGTGGCCATTGCCGTGAGCAGGCGGCCGAACGGGACAGAGGAGCTCATGGGCGAAGGTTATCGCCCTCGCCCGGCTCCGCTGTCGGCGGCGAGCCGCATACTCGTGCCCATGGCGTACGACGAGGTGCTGGCGCAGCGGATCCACGACGTGCTCGACGGCGAGCCGGGGCTCACCTCGAAGAAGATGTTCGGCGGGCTCGGCTTCATGGTCGACGGCCACATGGCGGTCGCCGCGGGAAGTGGCGGCGCACTGATGGTGCGCGTCGACCCCGCCGACGGTGAGTCGTGGATCGACGGCGCCGCCGTGGCGCCGATGGAGATGCGCGGGCGGGAGATGAGCGGCTGGCTGCTCGTCGACCGGTCGGCGCTCGCGACCGACGAGCAGCTCGAGCTGTGGGTCGGGCGAGGCGTCGCCTTCGTCCGGACGCTCCCGCCGAAGTGACCGACACCCTGCCCGGCCTCGTCGTCCCCGAGTGGCTGACGCCCGCGCAGCGCGCCCTGCTCGTCGATCTCGCCGGTCGCAACGACGCCGCCCACGGGGACGACTTCCTCGGCCTCGTGCTCAGCGGGTCGGCCGGACGCGCCTATGCCACCGAGCACTCCGACCTCGACGTGGTCGTCGTGCTCGCCGACGAGGCCGCCGCCGCTCGCTCGACGACGCACTCCCCCGACGTCGACGAGGCCGTCGACTCGTGGACCGACCTGCTCACCGTGCCGCCGTTCGGCTCGGAGGGGTGGTGGTTCCGCTGGACCTACGCCTGGGCGCCGGTCCTCCTCGACCGCACCGGCGGTGCGCTCACTGACGCCGTACGACGCCAGGCCACCCTGCCGCCGGAGGAGTCCGACGCGGTCCTCCTCGACCACGACCGGCTCGACGGCTGGGTCAACTTCGCCTACCGGGCGCTGAAGAACGACCGCGACGGCCGCCCGCTGGAGGCGCGGCTCGACGCGGCCGAGTCGGTGCCGTGGCTGCTCGACGTGGTCTTCGCGACCGCTGGTCGGGTGCGTCCCTACAACAAGTACCTGCCCTGGGAGCTGCGCCACCACCCGCTCGAGGAGTGGCCCGGCGAGCAGCTGCTCGACCTGGTGGGCCGCACGCTCGCCGGCGACGCCGGCGCGGTCCGGGAGACCTTCCCGCTCGTGCGTGCTGCGTGCGCGGCGTACGACGCCCGGCGCGGACACACGCGCACCAGCGACATGGTGTCCGGCTGGGGCGAGGAGCTGCGGATCTTCGGGTAGTCGCTCAGCGCGCGACGAGGCGGAACTTCATCCGCGTCGAGCTGTCGTCGCCGTCGAGGTCGACGTTGAAGGTGCTCGTGGCGCGGGTCTTGACCTTGCCGGTGATGACGACGCGGTCGGCGAGCACACGCCACTTGAGGCCGGCCGGGAGGTGGTAGTCGACGCTGGCGTCGGTGACCGGGCCCTCGAAGCGGATCTCGGCGCGGTACTTCTTGCCGACCCTGGCCCGCGGCAGGCTGCGGGTCACGAAGGAGATGTCCTGCGTCGAGCGTGCCGTCGTCGGGGTGGAGCCGGAGGTCTGCGTGCTGGAGGTCTGGGTGCCCGGGGTCGAGGTGGTGGTCGCGGTGCTCGTCGGGTCGGTGGTCGGGTCCGTCGCGGGGTCGCTCGTCGGGACCGTCGGGCGGCCGGCGTAGAGGCTCACCTGGTAGGAGCCGATCGAGCCGTAGTCGCTGTAGCGGCCCGCCTCCTGGGCGTTGCCGAAGCCGACACCGTCGACGAGGACGGTGTACGACGCCGGGGTGCTGGGCAGGTCGGCGGTCCACGTGGCCGACATCGTGTCGTCGGTGGCGACGTCGCCGACGGTGTTCAGCGTGGCGATGGTGAGCCCGACGGCGTTCTGGACGGTGATCTGGGCATCCAGGTCCGAGATGCCGGCCGGGCCGGCGACGCTGAGCGTCGTGGTGCCGCTGGCGGTGAAGGTGAACGCGTCGACGTCGGAGCGCGAGCCGATGATGCCGGAGGTCGTGCTGCCGACGCTGATCTGCGTGGCGCCGACCTTGTCGTCGCCGTGGTCGTCGGCGAGCAGGGGGGCGGTCTTCGCGATGATCGCGATGTCGTCCTCGGTGTTGTTGGCGCCGGCGTACTCGCCCTTCGACCAGTGCGAGGCGCGCTGGTTGTAGGAGGAGCCCATGATCGGCGCCCAGCCCTTGGCACCGGAGTAGTAGCTGGAGTCGCTGGTGCCGTCGTGGCTGAGGCCGAAGCTGTGGCCGATCTCGTGGGCGACGACCTGGCCGATGTTGTAGCCGTTGGTGCCCGAGCCGTAGGTGAACGCCCACGACGGCTGGTAGCCGGTGCCGTTGACCGTGCCGAACATGCCGACGTAGGACAGCCCGCCGCAGGCGCAGCTGTCACCGACGGAGTTCGTGGGCGTGATGACGATCGGCATCCCGTAGGTGGTGTCGGCGGAGCTGGTGCGGGTCAGCGCCGAGGCGTCGGGCTTGCGGGTGGTGACGTTGACGTCGAACGCCGCGTAGTCCTCGGCCACGACCTTCCAGGCGAGGAAGACCTGGGCGCGCTCCTCGGCGTTGAACGTGGTCGCGTCGTCGTCGATCGAGAACGGGGCCGACACGATCTCCGCGCCGTTCTTCCACTTGGTGCCGGAGTAGGTCGCGCCGTCGAAGTCGAGGTAGATCGTGCGGCTGGACTGGGGACGCGACGAGAGGTCGAACACGTCGCCGGGGACCTGGGAGGACGCGAGCTGGGCAGGGGTGTCCTGCCGGGCGGCCGGGGCACCCTCGTCGGCGACGTAGAGGCGACCGCAACGGTCGACCCACGTGGTCTCGTCCTCGGAGAAGTGCTCGAGCTGGGTGCCGGTGAGGTTGTTGAGCGTGCGGATCAGCGCGGCGCTGACACCGTTCGCGAGCGCCACGTCGAGGCGCTCCGGCGCGGCCATCGGCGACTGGAGGCAGAGGGGGTCGCTCACCGACGCCGCGTTGGCCTGCGGCGCGAAGGTCGTGGCGGCAGCGAGTGCCGAGAAGCCGAGCGCCGCTGCCAGGACGGCACGGACGACGAGGGCGGGGCGGCGGGGCGACCAGACGGACACGGGGTTTCCTCTGCGGAGTCGAGGGGCCCGTTGTGGGCCCTCGACCATGAAACCGACCGGTAGTTCACTATTTGTCTACATGCGATCGACGCCAAGTAGCCCGTTGGGTAACGTGCCGGGGATCACACCCCGACCTCGGACAAAAGCGCAGGTCAGCGGCCTGACAGTTCCTTGAGAGCCGGAAGCACGTGGTGCTCGAGCATCGGGGCGAGGTCGTCGGGATGGTCGTCGAGCGGGGTCCAGCGCACCTCGGCGATCTCGGCGGACGCGATCGGCTCCTCGTCGGACTCGACGCTGAACACCGTCGAGTGCAGTGTGTGGCCCGGCTCGTTGGCCGCCTCGGAGAGGAACTCGCCCAGCAGGGTCGCCTCCTCGATCCGCAGCCCGACCTCCTCGTACGTCTCGCGCAGCGCGGCCTCGCGGGCCGACTCCCCCGGCTCGAGCTTGCCGCCGACGAGCATGAAGCGCTCGGTGCCCTCCTTGCGCACCGTCAGCACGCAGCCGTCACGCACCAGTGCGATCGCGGCGACGACGATGTGCTTGCCGGGCGCGGGCTCCATGGCGTGAGCCTGTCACGGGTGCGGCGTCCGTCCGCGACCGGCGTACGTGGCGTGAGGGGTCAGCGGCCGAAGATGCGGCGCAGCAGTGACGTCGGGCGCTGGGGCGGGCCGGCCGGCTCGTCCGGCGTCTCGTCCACCGGGTCCTCCGGCGTGGCGTAGGGGTCACCGGCGACGAGGAAGTCCGTCACCATCACGACCACGTCGTCGTCGGCGGCGAGCCCGCACCAGGTCGGGTAGACGCCGTCGCCCCAGCCCGAGGAACACACCGCTATGGGTGGCGCTCCGTCGCTGGGCGCCACCACGACAGCACTGGAGCTGCCGACGTCGTCCGCGAAGAGCGCCAGGGACACCGGGTCCTCCAACGCCCCGTCGTCCGCGACGAGCACCGGGCCTGCGACTCGCATCGCCTCGGGACTTCCGAACGACCCCGCTCCGGCGTCCACGCCATAGCCGAAGAAGCCGTCGCCAGCCAGCGAGGAGACGTCCTGTCCAGCGACCGTCGCCATTTCCCACCGAGTGACCGGCTGCGCGCCCGCCACGAGGACCAGCGCCGCCACCCGCTCGTGGTCCTCGCCGACCATGGTCCGCACCGCGACGACGGGCACGTCGCCGGCCCGGACGCGTTGCTCGAACGGGGGTGGGTCCTCGTCCATGACATAGGGATCCGCGGCGACCACGCGACCGTCGGGCAGGGAGACGGCGCCGATGTCGTCGAACCTGAGCGCGTAGACGGCCTCCGTGGGCGAACCGTGGTCGCGGACCTCGCCCGCGAGCACCGCGTCCCACAGCCAGGCGGCGCGGCGTCGCCACCACGGACCGGGTGCGTCGAGGTCGACGGTCTGGACCGGGAGATCGCTCACCCCGGCACCGTAGACGCTCGCCCGGCCGGGACGGCAACGCCCCGCGCGAGACGTGTCAGAACGCGTCGCGATGGGCCTCGATCCAGGCGATCTCCTCGAGATCACGCTCGATGCTGCCGTCGGCCACCCAGGTGGCCTGGGGCTCGACACCCCGCGCGGCCAGGTCCTGCTGGAGCCGGACGACGGCGCGGATCCGATCGATGACGGCGTCGGCCACGTCGAACGGCGGCAGGTCGCCGTACGCCTCGACGAACGTGCGCACCCGCGCCCCGCGGTCCGGCACCTGCGGGAAGTGGTGCCACTCGAGCGCGTGGAGGTCCGAGCGCAACGGCGCGAACCAGCGGAGGGCGTACGCCACGTCGTCGGTGCGCGGGGCCGGGTGCAGGTAGTCCCAGTCGATGAGCGCGACGGCCTCGTCGTCCTGCCAGATGAAGTTCCACGGTCCCGGGTCGCCGTGGCAGAAGACCGTCGCGTCCCCGTCGATCGGCTCCGCTCCCCACACCGCGTCGGCCGGCGGCGCCGATCCGGCACCAGCGTCGTGGATGCGCCGCAGCAGGCGTGCGGCCGAGGCCAGGCCCTGGTCGGTGTGCTGGTGGTACCAGCCCTGCCCGCCGTCCTCGCCCTCGATGAAGCGCAGCGTCTCGACACCGCCCTCCATGCCGAGCGGCTCGGGCACGCAGTCGAGGCCCTGTTCGCGGAGGTGGCGGAGGTAGGCGTGGACGGTGGTGCTGCCGGGACCCGACGGCCGGGTGACGACCCCGTCGTCGAACGAGACCGGGCGGTGCAGCTCGTTGGCCTCCGCGGCCCGGTCGACCGCGGCGAACGGGGACTCATCGGTCATGGCAGCACCGTGACGCGGTGTGGTCGGCCGATCAACCGGTTATCGGCCCAGCGCCTCGACGAGCGCGGCGTACGTGCCGTCCTCGTCGCCCTCGACCGAGTCGACGACCAGCGTCCCCGGCCGGCTCGCGACCAGTGCGTCGAGCCGTTCGGCGTGACCGGTGATGACCGCGTCGCCGCCGGCGGCCTCGACCAGGCGCACGACCTCGGCGTGCCACGGGTCGTCGCCGCAACGGCGGCGGAAGCGGGCAGCAGCGCCACCGAGCGGGTCGCGGAGCACGACGTGCGCGACGTCGGCGCCCGCGTCGGTCGCCACGGCGGCGAAGGCGTCGAGCTCGGCAGCACGGGCGAAGAGCTGCGGCAGGACGACGTCCCCCGAGGGGAGGTAGCCGCCGATCAGCGCCTGCGCGGCCGGCCGGACGTGGTCGCCCACGTCGAAGAACGACTCACGCCACCCGCTGACCCAGGTGCGCAGCAGGTCGATGTCGCAGACGAGGGTGCCCGGGTGGTCGTGCGCCCACCGGCGCGCGATCGTCGACTTCCCGACCCCGGGCGCACCGTTGAGCAGGAGCAGCCGGGTCACCTCGAGGTCACTGCCCCAGCGCCCGGCGTACGGCGTCGAGCGCGGCGTCGTCGGCGAGGCCGAGCTGCCGCACGGTGGCGACGTACGACGACGCGGCGGCGCGCACCGACGCCTGGACTCCCCTGCCGGCGACGAACGTGCCGGCACGGCCGCGGGTCTCGACGACGCCGAGCGCCTCGAGCTCCTTGTAGGCGCGGGCGACTGTGTTGGCGGCGAGCCCCAGCGAGTCCGCGAGCGAGCGGACCGGCGGGAGGCGGAAGCCCGCCTCGAGCTCGCCCGACCCGACCTGCGCCTTGATCGCCTCGCGCACCTGCTCGAAGGGCGGCACGCCCGAGGACTGGTCCACGCGGAGCCTCATCGCGGAGGCCTCACGCGGCTGCTTCCATCCGCTCGAGCCATGTCCACTGGCAGCCCTCGCCGACCTCGCGACGTACCTCCACCCACTCGTCGACCGGGAACTCGGGGTAGAACGCGTCGCCCTCGGGAGTCAGGTCGACCTCGGTCAGCACCTGGTGGGTCGCCCAGGGCAGGGCGAGCGCGTAGATCTCACCGCCGCCGGCGACCATCACGTCGCCCGGCAGCAGCGCGGCGCGGGTGAAGGCGTCCTCGAGCGAGTGCGCGACCTGGACGCCCTCGAAGCCGGGGTCGAACGACTCGTCGCGCGTCACCACGATCGTGGCGCGACCCGGGAGCGGGCGACCGATCGAGTCCCAGGTGCGGCGGCCCATGACCAGTGTGTGGCCGAGCGTCTCCCGCTTGAAGTGCGCGAAGTCGTGCGGCAGGTGCCACGGGATCTCGCCACGGTCGCCGATCACGCGGTTGCGGGCATGCGCGGCGACCAGGACGACCCGCTGGTCGGGGCGGGGGCTCACGGTGCCGTCCTCATACGGCGATGGGCGCCTTGATCACCGGGTGCGGGTCGTAGCCCTCGACGGCGACGTCCTCGAGGTCGAAGCCGTCGATCTCGGTGACGGCGGGGTTGAGCACGAGCGTCGGGAGGGCCCGCGGCTCGCGGGTGAGCTGCAGCTCGGCCTGCTCGACGTGGTTGAGGTAGAGGTGCGCGTCACCCATCGTGTGCACGAAGTCGCCGACCTGGAGCCCGGTCACCTGGGCGACCATGTGCGTGAGCAGGGCGTAGGACGCGATGTTGAACGGCACGCCGAGGAAGCTGTCCGCCGAGCGCTGGTAGAGCTGGCAGGAGAGCCGGCCCGGGCCGTCGGGGGTGGGCTCGACGTAGAACTGGAACAGCGTGTGGCACGGCGGCAGCGCCATGTCGTCGACGTCGGCGACGTTCCAGGCCGAGACGATGTGGCGGCGCGAGTCGGGGTTGGTGCGGATGCCCTCGACGAGTCGGCCGATCTGGTCGACGTGGCGACCGTCGGGCGTCGGCCACGAGCGCCACTGGTAGCCGTAGACCGGGCCGAGGTCGCCGTCGTCGTCGGCCCACTCGTCCCAGATCGTGATGCCGCGGTCCTGCAGCCACGTGACGTTGGTGTCGCCCCGCAGGAACCAGAGCAGCTCGCCGAAGACCGAGCGCGTGTGCACCTTCTTGGTCGTCACGAGCGGGAATCCCTCGGACAGGTCGAAGCGCATCTGGTGCCCGAAGACGCTCAGTGTCCCGGTGCCCGTGCGGTCGGTCTTCTCGACGCCCTCGTCGAGGATCCGCTGGAGGAGGTCGAGGTAGGCGCGCACACGGCGACTCTACGACTCGGCGTCAGCGCAGCCGGATCGCCCCGCCGGACTCGATGATCGTGCGGGGGGCCTCGCAGCGCAGGTCCACGTCGCAGAGCACGAGCGCCCGTCGACCCGACTCCGAGCGGCGTACGGCGTCCTGGGTGGACGCCGCCTCGCGACGCGACGAGTCCAGCAGGTAGGCCCAGCCGCCGCCTGCGACGGGCGCGCTCTGCACCACGACGTCGTACTGCGTGATGGCGATGAAGGCCGGCGCCTCCACCGGGTCGTCCAGCGCGTCGGTGTCGTCGGCGGGCGAGACCTCCCCGTCGTCCGACACCTGCACGACCGTGCCCGACCCGAGCCGCGCGACGACGCCGGAGCCGGAGGCGGCGAACTCGGTGATGTCCGGGAGCGTGACGACCACGTCGGCGAGGTGGAGGTCGCCCTCGGAGTACCAGACGACCGGCAGCGCGTTGGCCTCCTCGCGCACCTCGACGGGCGGCGGCCGCGACGCCCACCACTGCCAGCCGGCACCGAGCGCGACCAGGACCGCGACGGCGACCAGGCCGAGCCTGAGGCCACGACGCCGACGCGTCCCGCGCAGCACGCGGGCGCGGTCGAGCCACTCCTCCGGTCCGTCGCCGGGATCCGGGGTGCGTACGCCGTGGGGCACGGGCTGGCCGGGTCGCTGCGGCAGCCCGGCGCGCTCGCGGACCTCCGCCCAGACGGTGACGTCGACCTGCTCCTCGCGCGTGCGGCGGTCCCACGACCGGCGCCCCGCCAGCAGCACCTCGGCCACGGCGAGGCGCGCATCGTCCGGCGCGACGCCCTCGGCCTCGAGCGCACCGACGAGGTCGTCCCAGCGCGCACCGACGTACCGGTCGAAGTCCGTGTCGCCCGCCATGCCCACCTCCTGCCGTTGCTTCGGAGCCGGTGGCGGGGCCGGATGTCGCCGCTGGGGCTAGGCGCTCAGCGACATCGGCCCGTAGACCTGCCGCTCGTGCTCGAAGAGCGTGACCGACGCGACGCCGTGCTCGGCGAGGTCGGCCCAGATCTCGCCGACCCACGACTCGGCGTCGCCCTGGTTGCTGAACCGGTCGGAGAAGTCGGCGAGCTCGAGGGCCTCACCGGACGCGTCCTCGAGGCGCCACCACCAGGGGCGCTCGGAGGCCGACGGCGGGCGGAAGGTGGGCGGCTGTCCGGGAAGCACGTCAGGACTCCTTGACCGATGGGTCGACGAACGGTGGCTTGACCAGCTGGAAGATCTCGCGGCGACCGCGGACGTCGACGCCGACCTCGGCGTCCTCGTTGACCATCACCGGGATCAGCGCGAGGCCGATGCCCTTCCTGAGCGTTGGGGAGAAGGTGCCGGAGGTGATGTCGGCGAGGGGGATGTCCTGGGTGAGCGTGACGCCCATGCCCGGGCGCGGGATGCCACGGCCCACGGCGACGAGGCCGCGGAGCCGGCGCTTCGGCCCCTCCTCCTTCACCTTCGTCACGGCGTCACGGCCGAAGAACGCGTCCTTCCGCCAGCCGACCGCCCACGACAGCCCGGCCTCGACCGGGTTGGTGTCGAGGCTGATGTCCTGGCCGTGGAGCGGGTAGCCCATCTCCGTGCGGAGCGTGTCGCGCGCACCGAGACCGCAAGCGGTGATGCCCCACTCCTCGCCGGCCGACACGAGTGCGTCCCAGAGGTCGCCGGCGGCGTCGTTGGCGACGATGAGCTCGTAGCCACGCTCGCCGGTGTAGCCGGTGCGGCACACGACCACGCCGAGGTCTCCCGACGGGTCCGAGGAGCTGGCGAATGGCGCCTCGACGAAGGACATGTAGCCGTGCCCGGTCGGCAGGCCGACCTTGTCGAGCACCTCGTCGGAGCGGGTGCCCTGCACGGCGAGGACGGCGTAGTCGTCGTGGTGGTCGACCACCTTCACGCCCGCGGGGGCGACGGCCTGGAGGCGTCGTACGACCTCGGCGGTGTTGGCGGCGTTGGGCACCAGCAGCACGTGCTCGTCGTCGTGCCAGTAGGCGATCAGGTCGTCGACGATGCCGCCGGTCTCGTCGAGGCAGAGGGTGTACTGCGCCTTGCCGGGCTCGATCTTGGCGAGGTCGTTGGACAGCGTCGCGTTGACGAAGTCGGCCGCGCCCGGCCCCGACACCATCGCCTTGCCGAGGTGGCTCACGTCGAAGATGCCGACGGACTCGCGCACGGCCGTGTGCTCCTTGACGACGCCGGTGGGGTACTCCAGCGGCATCGACCAGCCGCCGAACTCGGAGAACTTGGCGCCCAGCGCCTCGTGACGGCTGTGGAGGGGCGACTGCTTGAGCGATCCGTCCATGCCGCGAAACCTACCTTCCCGGCGTCTCGCCTAACATGCCCCGGGTGACGACGTACTCCCTGCGCAGCGCCAGCCCCGCCAAGACCCGAGCCGACGCCGTGGTGGTGGGAGTGGTCTCCGGCCCGAAGGGGCCGCGGCTCTGCGACGCGGCCGAGGACGTCAGCGCTGCCTACGGCCGCAGGCTGCGGCCCTTCCTGTCCACCATGGGCATCACCGGCAAGGCGGGCGAGGCGGTCAAGGCGCCGACCCGCGACGAGGTCAACGCGCCGCTGCTGGTCTTCGTCGGCCTGGGTGACGACCCCACCGACGCGATCGCCGTACGACGCGCGGCGGGCGTCGCGGCGCGCAGCGTGGCCAACGCGGCGTCGGTCGCCCTCGCCCTGCCGAGCGACTCCCCCGAGCTCATCGCAGCCGTCGTCGAGGGGCACCGGCTCGGCGGCTACACCTTCACCGCCTACAAGTCGAAGAAGGCCGAGACCACCGAGCCCAACGACGTCGTGGTGCTGAGCCCGATCGCCCGCCGCGCCGAGGCCGGTGCCGCGCTCCAGCGGGCCGAGGTGCTCGCGGAGGCCGTCGCCCGCACCCGCGACTGGGTCAACACGCCCCCGAAGGACTGCACTCCCCCGCTGCTGGCAGAGCTGGTGACCGCCGCGCACCAGGAGGTCACCAAGGGCCGCGGCGCCCCGAAGGTGGCGATCGAGGTCTTCGACCACGTCCAGCTCGAGGAGATGGGCTGCGGCGGCATCCTCAGTGTCGGCAACTCCTCCGTCGCCCCGTCGCGGCTGGTGAAGCTCACCTGGGCACCGAAGGGCGCCGTCGCGCACCTGGCCCTCGTCGGCAAGGGCGTCACCTTCGACTCCGGCGGCCTCACCATCAAGCCGTCGTCGAGCATGCTGAACATGAAGGGCGACATGGCCGGCGCGGCCACGGTCGTCAACGTCACGCTCGCCATCGCCCAGCTCGGTCTGCCGATCAAGGTCACCGCGTTCGCGCCGATGGCGGAGAACATGGTCTCCGGCACCTCGACCCGCCCCGGCGACGTCATCACGATGCACAGCGGCACCACCGTCGAGATCGCCAACACCGACGCCGAGGGCCGGATGCTGCTCGGCGACGCGATGTCGCTGGCCGTGGCCGAGCAGCCCGACGTCCTCGTCGACATCGCCACGCTCACCGGTCACATGCAGCTCGCGCTCGGCGACAAGGTCGGCGCCGTGATGGGCACCGACGACCAGGTCCCGGCAGTCCTCGCGGCAGGCGTCGCCGCCGGCGAGCAGCACTGGCGGATGCCGATGCCCGAGGAGATGAGGGAGCGGATCACCAGCTCCAAGGTGGCCGACCTGCTCCAGCACGACTGGGTGCGCTGGGGCGGCGGGCTCTACGCCTCGGCCTTCCTGCGCGAGTTCAGCGGCGGCCTGCCGTGGGCGCACCTCGACATCGCCGGCAACGAGATGAACACCGGCGCGCCCTACGGCCACGTCCCCTCGGGTGCGACCGGCTTCGGCGTCACCACGCTGGTCGAGCTCGCACGCTCGCTCTCCGCGACCGCTGGTTGATCAGCGAGCGCCGGCGAGCGTGTCGAAGCCCTAGATCCCGCCCGCCTTCTTGCGCCGGTTGTAGTCGCGCATCCGCTGCGGGACGCCGACCACCGCGGCGTCGTAGGACGGCACGCGGTGGTGGTTGGCGAACTCGTGGGCCCACTTCACGCTCGGCACCCGGCGTCGCGTCCACTCGCCGTCGTGGGCGACCAGCAGGAGCGTCACGTCACTGACCGCGGTGCGCGGCTCGACGAACCCCTCGACCCCTTGCCTGGTGGTCACGAAGGTCTCCAGGTGGCGTACGTCCTCGCCGTCCGCGGCGCGCACGCGCGTCGATCCGGTGCGCTCCGCGTTGCGTGCCGGACGGCTGGTGCGCCCACTGCGCCGGAATCGATCGAACAAGCCCATGCGGTCCATTCTGCCGGGGTCCACCCCACGATGCCCCGCACTCCGCGAATCTGGTGTGGTCCGACCCGGTGTGGACAGCCTCGTGAAGAGTGCAAAGATGGATCCGCCCAAGTGACGATCAGCTGGCGACGTGGTGGAGGAAATCTGTGGCGGACGGTGAGTACGACGTACTCGTCCTCGGGGCTGGTTCTGGCGGCTACGCCTGCGCCCTGCGAGCAGCCCAGCTCGGGCTGAGGGTCGGACTGGTCGAGAAGGGCAACCTCGGCGGCACCTGCCTCCACGTCGGCTGCATCCCGACCAAGGCGCTCCTGCACGCCGCGGAGGTCGCCGACTCGGCGCGGGAGGCCTCGCAGTTCGGCGTCAGCGCCACCCTCGACGGCATCGACATGGCCGGCGTCAACGCCTACAAGGACAAGGTCGTCGACCGGCTCTTCAAGGGCCTCACCGGGCTGATCAAGTCGCGTGGCATCGACGTCATCCAGGGAACCGGCACGCTGACCGGTCCCCGCGAGGTCACCGTCGACGGCACCGCCTACACCGGCAGGGCCGTCGTCCTGGCCTCCGGGTCCTACAGCAGGAGCCTGCCCGGCCTCGAGGTCGACGGCGAGCGGGTGCTCACCTCCGAGCACGCCCTGCGACTCGACCGCGTCCCCGCGTCGGCCATCGTGCTCGGCGGCGGCGTCATCGGCTGCGAGTTCGCCAGCGTCTGGAAGTCGTTCGGCTCCGACGTCACGATCATCGAGGCACTGCCCCGGCTCGTCGCGGTCGAGGACGAGGCGTCGTCGAAGGCCCTCGAGCGCGCCTTCCGCAAGCGGAAGATCACCTTCCTCACCGGCACCCCCTTCCAGAGCGTCAAGCACACCGACACCGGGGTCGCCGTCACGGTCGAGGGAGGCGACGTCATCGAGGCCGAGGTGCTCCTCGTCGCCGTCGGCCGCGGCCCGTCCACCGACGGCCTCGGCTACGCCGAGCAGGGCATCGCGATGGAGCGTGGCTTCGTGCTCGCCGACGAGCGCTGCCGTACCAACGTCGAGGGCGTGTACGCCGTCGGCGACATCGTCCCCGGCCTCCAGCTGGCCCACCGCGGCTTCCAGCAGGGCATCTTCGTGGCCGAGGAGATCGCCGGCCTCGACCCCCGCCCGGTCGACGAGGCGGGCATCCCGCGAGTGACGTACTCCCACCCCGAGATCGCCTCCGTCGGCCTGGACGAGGCGACGGCACGCGAGCGGCACGGCGACGCCGTCACCACGGTGACCTACGACCTCGGCGGCAACGGCAAGAGCCAGATCCTGCAGACGCAGGGCTTCGTCAAGCTCGTCGGCCTGGTCGGCGGCCCGGTGCTCGGCGTCCACATGGTGGGCGATCGGGTCGGTGAGCTCATCGGCGAGGCGCAGCTGATCTACAACTGGGAGGCACACGCCGACGACGTCGCGCCGCTCGTGCACGCCCACCCCACCCAGAACGAGGCGCTCGGCGAGGCCCACCTGGCCCTCGCCGGCAAGCCGCTCCACGCACACTCCTGATCCACACCGCCCTGAAGCACCACCCACACCCCGCGAGCGAAGGAACCACATTGGCCTCCGAAGTCACCCTCCCCGCACTCGGCGAGTCCGTCACCGAGGGCACCGTCACCCGCTGGCTCAAGCAGGTCGGTGACACGGTCGCCGTCGACGAGCCGCTGCTGGAGGTCTCCACCGACAAGGTCGACACCGAGATCCCCTCCCCCGTCGCCGGCACGCTGCTGGAGATCAAGGCCAACGAGGACGACACCGTCGAGGTCGGAGCGGTCCTGGCCGTGGTCGGCGAGGAGGGCGAGTCGTCCGGTGACGCGTCCGGCTCCGCCGAGCCCGAGGCGCAGCCGGCCGACGAGCAGGAGTCGGAGAAGAAGGCCGAGCAGGAGGAGCAGGTCGCCGAGGAGACCGGCGAGCTCCCCGCCGGCGACGAGACCCCCGAGTCCGAGAAGGACGACGCACCCGCCCAGTCCGAGCCCGCCGCCGAGCAGGCCGCGTCCTCCGGTGGTGGCGGCGGCGGTGGCGCCGGTACGCCGGTCACGCTGCCCGCGCTGGGCGAGTCCGTCACCGAGGGCACCGTCACCCGCTGGCTCAAGCAGGTCGGTGACGAGGTCGCCGTCGACGAGCCGCTGCTGGAGGTGTCCACCGACAAGGTCGACACCGAGATCCCCTCCCCCGTCGCCGGCACGCTGCTGGAGATCAAGGCGGCCGAGGACGAGACCGTCGAGGTCGGCGCCGAGCTCGCGATCATCGGGTCCGGCGACGCCGGCGGCGAGCCGCAGTCGGCCGAGGCGCAGCCCAAGGACGAGGCCAACGCGGAGAAGAAGGCCGAGCAGGAGGAGCAGATCGTCGAGGAGACCGGCGAGCTCCCCGCCGGCGACGAGACCCCCGAGGCCGAGAAGCAGTCCGAGCCCGCGGCCCAGCCGGCGGCGCAGGAGGCTCCCGCCCAGCAGGCCCCGGCCCAGGAGGCCCCGCAGCAGGAGGCGCCCGCTGCCCCCGCAGCAGCCAACGAGGGTGGCCGCGACCAGACGGCGTACGTCACCCCGCTGGTGCGCAAGATGGCCGACCAGAACAACGTCGACCTCTCGCAGGTCCAGGGCACCGGCGTCGGTGGCCGCATCCGCAAGCAGGACGTCCTCGACGCCGCCGCTGCCGCTCAGAAGGCTGCGGCTCCCGCTGCCGCACCGGCTGCTCCCGCCGCCGCTGCTCCGGCCGCTGCCGCCCCGGCCGCCACCGCGTCCCCGTCGCCGCTGCGCGGCACGGTCGAGCCGCTCTCGCGCCTGCGCAAGGTCATCGCCTCGCGCATGACCGAGTCGCTCCACGAGGCCGCCCAGCTGACGCAGGTCATGGAGGTCGACGTCACCTCCATCGCCCGCCTCCGCGAGTCGGCCAAGGCCGACTTCCTGGCCCGCGAGGGCGTGAAGCTGACCTACCTGCCGTTCTTCGCCAAGGCGGCGATCGACGCGCTCAAGGTCCACCCCAAGCTCAACGCCACGATCGACGCCGAGAAGGGCGAGGTGACCTACTTCGACCGCGAGAACATCGCGTTCGCCGTGGACACCGAGAAGGGCCTGCTCACGCCGGTCGTCAAGGAGGCCGGCGACCTCTCGATCGCCGGGCTCGCCAAGAAGATCGCCGACATCGCCGAGCGCACCCGCACCAACAAGGTGACGCCCGACGAGCTCTCCGGTGGCACCTTCACGATCACCAACCTGGGCAGCTTCGGGGCGCTCTTCGACACCCCGATCATCAACAAGCCCCAGGTCGCGATCCTCGGCCCCGGTGCCGTGGTGAAGCGCCCCGTGGTGATCGACGACGCCAACCTCGGCGAGACCATCGCGGTGCGCCACATGGTCTACCTGTCGCTGACCTACGACCACCGCCTGGTCGACGGCGCCGACGCCGGTCGCTTCCTCCAGGAGGTCAAGAAGCGCCTCGAGGCCGGCCAGTTCGAGGTCTGAGGATCGGCGTCTCGCGAGCTTGCGAGTGAGGCGCCGATCGTCTCGAAGCCCACTTGATTGGCACATCCGTCGTACGACCCCGCACCCGTCGGTGCGGGGTCGTACGACGTTCGGCTCAACGTCGAAAAATCGGGCGCGGACTGTCGGTGCGAGCGCCTAGCCTGAAGGCACCGTGACGATCACCGAGACCTCCCGCTCCACGGACGCCACCACCCCGGCGTCGGAGCTCCCCGCAGACCGCCAGCCCGTCGACTGGCGGCGAGTGCGCCGTCCCCTGACCGTGGTCTGCCTGACCATGCTGCTGGTGGGGGCGATCGCCTCCTCCCTCGGCAGCGTCGTCGCCGGCCGGCTCGCCGACTCCCCCACCTCGATGCTCGTCACGGTCCTCGCGCTGTGCGTGGTCGGCGGCGCGTTCGTCGACACCGCCGCGCGCACCATCTGGGGCGTCGTGGTCGACCGGGCCGAGGGCCGGCTGCGCGCCGACCTGATCGACGCCGCCATGGCCCAGCCGCTCTCCGAGCTCTCCGAGCAGGCCGTCGGCGAGGTGCTCGACCGCATCGACGACGACACCTGGGAGGTCGGCCAGCTGATGCGCTGGGGCGTGTGGATGGCCATCCGCACGGTCCTCTCCGCAGGGCCGCTCTGGATCGTCGCCAGCATCACGTGGTGGCCGGCCACGTTCCTGTTCCCGCTGTGCGGCGTGGTCGTGTGGCTCACCATCCGCCGGCTGCTGCCCCTCATCGCCGAGCGCAAGGTGCTCGAGGAGGCCGCGTGGACCGACCACGCCGCCTCGACCGAGGAGGGCATCGCCGCGCGCGACGACGTCCGCACCTCGCTCGGCCAGCCCCACGTCCTGCGGCGCAACGCCGAGCTCGCCGCCGAGATCCACCGTCGGCTGCGCCGCGTGCTCGCGGTCGAGGTCAGCGTCACCCGCCGCAGCGGCGGCCTGCTCCACGGCGTGCTCGCGGCCACCGGTCTCGTCGGTGTCGCCCTCGTGGCGCACGGCGACATGTCGACGGCGCGGCTGGTCACCCTGTTCCTGGTCACCACGATGTTCGTGGGCCAGGTCGACATGATGGCCCGCCACCTCCCCGACCTCCAGGAGGGCATGGGCGCCGTGCTGCGCCTGCGCGGGATGCTCGCGGTCCCGGCCGAGCCGGTGGGCGGGCTGCCGCTGCCCCACGACCCGCTCGACGTCGAGCTGCGGGGGCTGTCGTTCTCCTACGGCACCGGCAGCTTCGCCCTGCGCGACATCGACCTGACCGTCCCGGCCGGGCACACCTGCGCCCTCGTCGGGCGCACGGGCTCGGGCAAGTCCACCCTCGCCTCGTTCCTCTCCCGTGCGGTCGAGCCGCCACGCGGCACCGTCTTCCTCGGTGGCACCGACGTCCGTGACCTCGACCTCCAGCTCCTGCGCTCGGCCGTCGGCGTGGTCACCCAGCGCACCGAGATCCTCGCCGGCACGCTCGTCGACAACATCACCTTGTTCGGCGACGCCCCGCGCGAGTCCGTGGTCGCGGCCGTGGAGGAGCTCGGCCTCACCGAGTGGGTCACCGGGCTTCCCGAGGGCCTCGAGACGCTGCTGGGTCCCGGCGGCACCAGCCTGTCCGCCGGCGAGGAGCAGCTCGTCGCCTTCGCGCGGCTGCTCGTGCGCGACGTCAGCGTGGTCGTGCTCGACGAGGCCACTGCCCGGATGGACCCGGTCACCGAGGCGCGCGTCGTGCGCGCTGCCGACCGGCTGATCAGCGGTCGCACGGGCATCCTGGTCGCGCACCGCCTCTCCACCACCGAGCGGGCCGAGCAGGTCGCGGTGCTCGAGTCCGGCCGCGTCGTCCAGCAGGGCCCGCGCGCCCGCCTGGCGGCTGCCGACGGCCCGTTCCGCGACCTCCTCGACGCCGCCGCCCACGAGGTGGTGATCGAGGAGCACCACCACGACGACGCCTCGATCGGCTCCGTGCGCCGCAGCACGACCCCGCCCGAGCCGCCCCGCGTCGAGCCCCCGCTCGGCCTGATGCGGCAGGTATGGCACTGCATCCGGCTCAAGCCCGAGTGGGGACTCCTGGGCGCCATGCTCTTCCTCGTCGCCTCGATCACGGGTGCCTACGGCGCGGTCACGGGCTTCGTGTGGGGCCACGTCGTCACCTCGCTCCAGGACGGCCACACCCCCGGCCTGCTGCTGGTCGCGCTCGTCGCCTCGCTGATGGTCGGCCCGCTGCTGCTGTCGCAGGCCTTCTGGACCTACCCCCACTGGTGGGTCGAGATCCGGATGCGCGTGCGCGCCGCCGTCCTCGCCGGCCAGACCGACCAGCGCCGCCTGGTCCGTACGCCGCCGGGCGAGGTCGTGGCCCGCGCCATGGACGCCGACCGGATCGCCCGCTACACCGACCGGTGGGTCGACTTCGTCAACGGCCTCTTCGTCGCCGTCCTCACCGCGCTCATCGCCGGCACCTGGCTCGCCGGCGCGATCCTGCTCGCCGTGATGGTCGCCTCCGCCCTCGCCTCCTCGCTCGGGCGCCCGGTCGCCGGACGGTCGGCGGCTGCGGCGTCCACCGCCCGCGCCGGCTTCGGCCAGGCGCTCGTGTCGACGCTCGAGTCGATCCGCACGGTCAAGCTGGCCGCCGCCACCCCGCACCTGCACCGCCACCTCCGCGAGGTCGACGGCGGTCGGGTGGACGCGGCCGTCCGCGAGCACCGCGTCCAGTCCCTGCTCGACGGCGTCCCCGTCGTGATGGTGCAGTGCGGTGTCGTCGCCGCCTGGGCCGGCCTGCTGTCCGGGCGCTGGGAGCTCGCCACGGCGCTGCTCGTCGCCAACGCCGTCAGCGGCTTCGACTGGTTCGGCCGGGTCGCCGGGGCCGTCGTGACCGAGGCGCCCGGCACCCGGGCGTGGATGCACGCCACCAGCGCGCTCGCCGGTGGCGGCGACCTGATGGTGCTCCCGGGCGGGATGGACCTCTCCGCCGGCACCGCCACGGCACCCGCCGCGACCCCGCGCGAGCCGCTGCAGACGCTGACCCTGCGCGACCTGTCCGCGGTCCACGACGACGGCACGCTCGGGGTGCAGGACGTCGACCTCGAGATCCGCGCCGGCGAGCTCGTGCTGCTGCTGGGCCAGGTCGGCTCCGGCAAGTCCAGCCTGCTCGGCGCACTCGCCGGACTGGTGAGCAGCACCGGCGAGATCGTCTGGAACGACCGCGTCGTCGATGACCCGCAGACCACGCTCCGGCCGGCCCGCGTCGCGCACGTCGCTCAGGTGCCGCGCGTCCTGTCCGGCACGTTCACCGGAAACGTCGGCCTCGACCACGCCCAGCGCGACATCATGCCGGCCATCGAGGCGGCCCGGATGGGGCGCGACGTGTCGGAGGCGGGTGGCCCCGACTCGCTCGTCGGCCACCGCGGCGTCCGCCTCTCGGGTGGGCAGGTGCAGCGGCTCGCGCTCGCGCGGGCCCTCGCCAGCGACGCCGACGTGCTGCTCGCCGACGACGTCTCCTCGGCACTGGACGCCGCGACCGAGATCGAGCTGTGGCGGGCACTGCGCGAGCGCGGGGCGACCGTCATCGGTGCGACCAGCAAGGCCGCCGCCCTGGCGCAGGCCGACCGCGTCGTCGTCCTCGACGCCGGCCGCGTGGTGGAGCACGGACCCTGGCGCGAGCTCGCCGCGCGCTGGGCCCACCTCGCGGGCTGAGGCGCGCAGACCCGACCGACCGTCGCCGCGCGCTTTGGCGCGCATGGTTGGGTGGAGGCATGCGTGTCGTCATCGCCGGAGCGTCAGGGTTTCTCGGCACCCACCTCTCCGACCACCTGCGGGTCCAGGGGCACGAGGTGACCGCTCTGGTCCGTCGTGCTCCCAGCTCCGCGCACGAGTCGCAGTGGGACCCGGCCGCGGGTGAGGTCGATGCCTCGGTGATCAGCCGCGCCGACGCCGTCGTCAACCTCGCCGGGGCGAGCATCGCCAACAACCCGCACTCGAAGAAGTACGCCCGCGAGGTGATGGACTCGCGCGTCTCCACCACGCGGCTGCTCGCCTCCACGATCGCCGCGAGCGAGCGGCCGCCCGCCTTCCTCGCCGGGAACGGCATCAGCATCTACGGCGACCACGGCGACGCGGTCGTGACCGAGGAGACCGAGAGCGTCGGCGACGCCCTGCTCACGCGCGTCGCGCGGGAGTGGCAGGACGCCACCGAGCCCGCGAAGGCCGCCGGCTCGCGCGTCTGCGTGCTGCGCACGGCCCCCGTGATGGACCGGTCGGCTCCCCCGCTCAAGCAGCTCGCGCTGCTCTTCAAGCTCGGCGGCGGCGCGAAGCTCGGCTCGGGCGAGCAGTACATGCCGATGATCTCGCTGCGCGACTGGGTCGGGGCCGTGACCTTCCTGATCGGGTCGCGCGACGTGTCGGGTGTCTTCAACCTGTGCTGCCCGCGCACGCCGACCAACGCCGAGTTCACCAACGAGCTCGCCTCGGCCGTGCACCGCAAGGCGTTCCTCGCCGTCCCCGCACCGCTGATGAAGGTGGCCGCCGGCGACATGGCGCCCGAGCTGCTGGGCTCGGTCAACGCCCGCCCCGCCGCCCTCGAGCGCGCCGGCTACGACTTCGAGGACGAGGACGTCCGCGAGGTCGTCTCCGCCGCGCTGTCCTGAGCGCTCACCTCCTCCACGACCCACCGGTCCCCCACCCGGACCAGCTCGACCATCCGCGTCGAGGGCCGGTCCACCGGGAGCACGACCGGTGACGCGCCGCCGACGGCCCGACCACCGACGACCCGGTCGGTGACCACGAGCGCCAGCCGGTCCGGCGTACGCTCCACGACCTCGAGCGCCAGCACCTGGGTCGCCATCCCCTCGACCGTCAGGCCGCGCCGCTGCCACGCCCGCAGGTGGCGGACGTCGACCGCCCCGGCGCGGGACCCGGCGGCGTAGAGCCCGCGCAGGGCGGCGGCGTCGCCCGCCGCCCACGCGGACGAGCGACGCCGGTCCCACCCGGCGAGGATCTCCGCCGGTGACACCACCCCGGCCGTGGCGGGACGCGGCCCGTCGTCGTCGCCCGCGGCTCGGTCCGGTCCCCCGACCCGGACCACCAGGGTGGCGACCACGCACGCACAGGCCACGGCCGTGAGGACGGGGAGCAGTCGGCGGGGATCCACCCGACCAGCCTCACCGATTTCGCCGGACGACGTCGGCGCTCGTCCACAGGCCGCCGCGGCGTAGGCTCGGCGCATGTCGTTGGACCAGCAGACGGACACGGGACCGACCTACGAGATCGCCGGCCTGGGCACCGATGCCGTCGACTACCTCGCCGCCTGGGACCTCCAGCGCGGGGTGCACGAGGAGGTCGTCGCGGGCACCCGTCCCGACACCGTCCTGCTGCTCGAGCACCCGGCCGTCTTCACCGCCGGCAAGCGGACCGACGACCACGAGCGCCCGCTCGACCCCGGCGCCCCCGTCATCGACGTGGACCGCGGCGGCAAGATCACCTTCCACGGTCCGGGCCAGCTCGTCGGCTACCCGATCGTCACGCTGCCCGACCACGTCAAGGTCGTCGACTACGTGCGGCGCGTCGAGGAGGCGCTGATCGCCGTGTGCACCGACTTCGGCGTCACGACCGCCCGCATCCCGGGTCGCAGCGGCGTCTGGCTGCGGGCCGACGACCGTGGCCCGGAGCGCAAGATCGCCGCCATCGGCATCCGGATGGCGCGCGGCGTGACCATGCACGGCTTCTCCCTCAACTGCGACGTCGACCTGGGCTGGTACGACCGGTTCGTCGCCTGCGGCATCGACGACGCCGGGGTCACGTCGCTGACCCGCGAGCTGGGCCGCGACGTCACCGTCCACGACGTGCTGCCGAGCGTGCGACGCCACGTGTCGACGTACCTCGCCTGGGAGCCCTTCGTCGCGACACCGGACTACGACGCACGCCCCGAGCCGGCTCACGGACCGCGCATCGAGCTCATCACGCCCGGGCGCTGACCGCCCACCCACGCGACGGGGTGAGGCGTCGCGTGCACCTCTCTGGTTGGGTCGTCGGATGAGCCGGCACACAGTCCACACGACCATCAACGGCTCCCCCCACGCGGTCGAGGTCGACACCAGGCGCTCCCTGCTCGACCTGCTGCGCGACGACGTCGGCCTGACCGGCACCCAGAAGGGCTGCGACCAGGGAGCCTGCGGTGCCTGCACCGTGCACGTCGACGGGCGACGGGTGCTGTCGTGCCTGACCCTTGCCGCGCAGGTCGAGGGCCGCGAGGTGACCACGATCGAGGGCGTCGGGTCCACCGACGAGCTGCACCCCGTGCAGCAGGCCTTCCTCGACTGCGACGCCTTCCAGTGCGGCGCGTGCACGGCCGGCCAGGTCATGTCCGCCGTCGCCCTGCTCGAGGAGGACGGATGGTCCACCCGCGACGACGTGCGCGAGCTGATGAGCGGCAACCTGTGCCGCTGCGGCGCCTACCCGCGCATCGTCGACGCCGTCATGTCGGTCCGCTCGGCACAGGAGGCCTGACGTGCACCCCTTCACCTACACCCGCGTCGACGACGTCGACGCGGCCAGCGCAGCAGTCACCACCGACGCCGTCTCGCGGGCCGTCCAGCAGCCCGACGACACCGTCTTCATCGCCGGCGGCACCACCCAGCTCGACCTGATGCGCGACGGCGTGTGGTCGCCCGGCACGGTCGTCGACATCAGTCGGCTGCCACTTGCCGAGGTCACCGTCGACGGCGACACCCTCGTGGTCGGCGCCGCCGTCACGATGGCCGAGCTCGCCCGGCACGAGGCCGTGGCCGGGGTCCCCGTGCTGCGCGACTCGCTGCTGCTGGCCGCCTCGCCCCAGCTGCGCGCGATGGCGACGATCGGGGGCAACGTCCTGCAACGCACCCGGTGCCGCTACTTCCGCGACCCCGAGGTGACCCAGTGCAACAAGCGCCGCCCCGGCAGCGGCTGCGCGGCGATCGAGGGCACCGCACGCACGCACGCGGTGCTCGGCGTCGACGCCGGCTGCATCGCCGTCCACGCCTCCGACCTGGCCGTGGCCCTCGTGGCGCTCGACGCCCGGGTGCGCCTCCACGGTCCCGACGGCGACCGGACGATCCCGGTCGCCGAGCTGCACGTGCGCGCCGACGACGACCCCGCCCGTGACAACGTGCTCCGCCCCGGTGAGCTCGTCACGCACCTGGAGGTCCCGCTGCCCGATGCCCGCTCGGGCTACCTCAAGGTGCGCGATCGCGCGTCCTACGAGTTCGCCCTGACGTCGGCCGCGGTGGTCGCCCGTCTCGAGGACGGCGTCCTCGCGCACGTGGCCGTCGGCCTCGGCGGCGTCGGATCGGTTCCGTGGCGAGCGAGCCGCGCCGAGGAGGTGCTGCGCGGGCGGGTGGCCTCGCTCGCGCTCTTCGAGGAGGCCGCGGCCGCCGAGCTGGCGGACGCCTTCACCGTCCCCGGCACGGCCTTCAAGCCCGAGCTGGCCCGTCGCACCCTGGTCCGCCAGCTCCGCGACGTCACGGGGGTGACCGCATGAGCACCACGACGGACACCGCGACGGACACCGCGACGGACACCGCTGCGGGCACGTCCACGGGCACGCCCGTCATCGGTGCGGGAGTCACTCGCGTCGACGGCCCGCTCAAGGTCACCGGCGCGGTGCCCTACGCCGACGACCTCGCGCCCCGCGACGCCCTGGTCGGGGTGCTGGTCGGCGCGACGATCGCGGCGGGCGAGATCTCGCTCGTCGACGCCAGCGACGCGCTCGCCGCACCCGGAGTGGTGGCCGTCATCTCGCACCACGACGCGCCCCGCGTCGTACGCCCCAACGAGGCGTCGGCGGACGAGCGGGCTCCGCGTCCGCCCTTCCAGGACGCGACCGTCCGCTTCCACGGCGACTACGTCGCGATGGTGGTCGCGCAGACACGCGAGGAGGCGGTGCACGCCGCCAGCCTGCTGCACGTGTCGTACGACGCCGCCGAGCCGGTCGTGGACCTCAACGACCCCCGGGCCACGCGCGAGACCGACGACCCGGCGGGCGCCGACAGCGTCCGCGGTGACCTCGAGCGAGGGCTGGCCGAGGCCGAGGTGGTCGTCGAGGCCGACTACGTCACCGGCGACAACACCAACAACCCGATCGGCCTGTTCTCCGCGTGCGCGCAGTGGGACGGCGACGCCCTGCACATGTGGGCGACCACCCAGTGGCCCTTCAACACCGCCGACTGCCTGGCCGAGGCCTGGGGCATCGCGCGTGAGGACGTCCGGGTCGAGTGTCCCTACCTCGGCGGCGGGTTCGGGTCGGGGTTGCGCCCGTGGCCCTACATCCACGCCGCGGCGATGGCCGCCAAGGTGGTCTCCCAGCCGGTGCGGGTGGTGCTGAGCCGTCCGCAGATGTTCACTGACGTCGGGCACCGTCCCGAGACCGTGCAGCACGTGCGCCTCGGCGCGCGTCGCGACGGCACCCTGACGGCGGTCGAGCACACCGCGACGATCCCGGTCGCGGTGGACGACGACAACCCCGAGAACGTCGTCTCCGGCACCCGCCAGGGCTATGCCGTGGAGCACCTGCGCGCCGACGTCGACCAGGTCCGTCTGCACATCGCGCCGCCGGGCTCCATGCGCGCCCCCGGCGAGGCCCAGGGCAACTTCGCCCTCGAGACCGCCCTCGACGAGCTGGCCGTCGAGCTCGGCATCGACCCGGTCGAGCTCAGGCTGCGCAACGACACCGCCACCAACCCCGACCAGGACGACCTCCCGTGGTCGAGCAAGGCGCTGGACCAGTGCCTGCGGCGCGGTGCTGAGATCATCGGGTGGGACGAACGCGACCCGGCGACCCGTTCGATGCGCGACGGCGACCAGCTCGTGGGCTACGGCGTGGCCGCCGTGTCGTTCTTCTACTTCCAGCAGCCCTGCACCGTGCGCGTCGTCGTCCACCGCGACGGCACCGCCGCCGTGCACTGCGCGGCGATGGACATCGGCACGGGCACCTACACCGTGGTCACCCAGGTGGCCGCGGACCGGCTCGGGCTCGACCTCGCCGACGTCGAGGTGGTGCTCGGCGACAGCTCGCTGCCCGCCTCTCCCCCGGCCGGCGGTTCGGGCCTGGCGACGGCGATCTCCAACGCGGTCGCCCTGGCCGTGACCGAGGTGCTGGGCGACCTCGACCTGTCGGGCACGCCCGGGCGCGAGGCGCTGTCGCGTGCCGTCGGCGATCGCGACGAGGTCGCGGCGGAGGCCACCGCCGCCCCGCCGGACCCTGCCGAGATGGGCATGTCGCCCTCGGGCGCGTTCGGCGCGAAGTTCGCCAAGGTGCGCGTCGACGCCGACCTGGGCCTGGTCCGCGTCGAGCGGCTGGTGTCGGTCATCGACTGCGGCCAGGTGCTCAACGAGCGCACCGCGCGCAGCCAGGTCGTCGGTGGAGCAGTCGGCGGCATCGGCCACGCGCTGCTCGAGCACACGGTCACCGACCTCCACGCCGGACCCCAGACGGGCCGCATCACCAACGCGCACATGGCCGACTACCTGGTCGCCGTCAACGCCGACGTGCCCGACCTGGAGGTCGAGTTCGTCGGTGGTCCCGACCGGCTCAACCCCGTCGGGGTCAAGGGAGTGGGCGAGGTCGGTCTCTGTGGTGTCGCGGCCGCGATCGGCAACGCGGTCTTCCACGCGACGGGTCGACGCGTCCGTCGACTGCCGATCACGCCCGACCTGCTGCTCTGACCTGTCGGCGCGAGCGGTCGTCCCGGCTCCCGACCGTGAGTTGGGGCGGTCGACCCGCCGTCGTAGAGTTGCGGGCGTGACGACCGCTCCAGCACCCGAAGGACGCAAGCTTCTCCGCCTCGAGATCCGCAACGCGGAGACTCCCATCGAGAAGAAGCCGGAGTGGATCAAGACCCGGGCCAGGATGGGTCCCGAGTACACCGCCCTCCAGGAGCTCGTGAAGGGTGAGGGCCTCCACACGGTCTGCCAGGAAGCCGGCTGCCCCAACATCTACGAGTGCTGGGAGGACCGCGAGGCGACCTTCCTCATCGGCGGCGACCAGTGCACGCGTCGCTGCGACTTCTGCCAGATCGACACCGGCAAGCCGCAGCCGCTCGACCGCGACGAGCCCCGCCGCGTGGCCGAGTCGGTGCAGAAGATGCAGCTGAAGTACGCCACCATCACCGGCGTCGCCCGCGACGACCTGCCCGACGGCGGTGCATGGCTCTACGCCGAGACGGTCCGCGCGATCCACGAGCTCAACCCCGGCACGGGCGTGGAGAACCTGATCCCCGACTTCAACGGCAAGCCCGACCTCCTCACCGAGGTCTTCGAGAGCCGTCCCGAGGTGCTCGCCCACAACGTCGAGACCGTGCCGCGGATCTTCAAGCGGATCCGCCCCGCCTTCCGCTACGACCGCTCGCTCGACGTGCTGACCCAGGCCCGCGACTTCGGCCTGGTCACCAAGTCCAACCTGATCCTCGGCATGGGCGAGACCCGCGAGGAGATCAGCCAGGCGCTGCGCGACCTCCACGAGGCGGGCTGCGAGCTCATCACCATCACCCAGTACCTGCGCCCCTCCCCGCGCCACCACCCCGTCGAGCGCTGGGTGAAGCCGGAGGAGTTCGTCGAGCTCAAGGCCGAGGCCGACGAGATCGGCTTCGCCGGCGCCCTGTCGGGCCCGCTCGTCCGCTCGTCCTACCGCGCCGGACGGCTGTACGGTCAGGCCATGGACGCCCGCGCCGCAGCCAGCGCCGCGACCGCCTGACCACGCTCCCTCGTCATCGTCACCATCTAGCTGGACAAGGTTCCCCATGTCGACCCCCGCCGCCTCCACGCCGAGCTCGCGCCGTGCGCAGATCATGCAGACCTACACGATGGCCAAGCGCACGGACCCGCGCCTGGGCCTGATCATCGCGGGCGTCTTCGTGCTCGGGGCCGCTGTCGGATTCGGCCTGCTGTCCCTGCTGCCCGGCAGCGGTGTCATCTCGCTGATCATCACGATCGTGGGCTCGCTCATGATCGGCATGCTGTGCGCGCTGCTCGTCTTCGGCCGCCGCGCCCAGAAGGCGGCGTACACCCAGATGGAGGGCCAGCCGGCGGCCGCCGCGGGAGCGCTCCAGATGCTGCGCCGCGGCTGGAAGGTCGAGCCCGTCGTCGGCTTCAACAAGCAGCAGGACGTCGTGCACCGCGTCGTCGGCCCGCCCGGCATCGTGCTGGTCGGCGAGGGCACCAGCCCCAGCCGGGTCCGCGCGCTGCTCGCGACCGAGCGCAAGAAGCACGAGCGGGTCGCCTACGAGGTGCCGATCCACGAGGTCGTCGCCGGCCGCGGCGACGGCGAGGTGCCGCTGCCCAAGCTGGTGCGCCACGTCCAGAAGCTCGGCCGTGCGGTGAAGCCCGCCGAGATGACCGACGTCCTCCAGCGCCTCAAGGCCATCGACGCGCAGCGCGGCAAGCTCCCGCTGCCCAAGGGTCCGGTCCCGACGTCGATGAAGGGCATGCGCTCGCAGCAGCGCGGCCGCTGAGCCGGTCCCGGACTAGAGCGCCACCGTCCGCGTCCCGGCCGCCATGTCGTGAAGGCCGCGGCCGTCGAAGGTGAACAGCGGCGGTACGACGAGCGCGACCAGCGCGCTGCGCACGAGGGCCCGCAGCAGCGAGACCGGCACCGACGGGTCGTCCTTGCGCACCACACGCAGCCTCGTCGCGAGCTTGCCGAACGAGCCGCCCACGGTCGCCGTGAAGAGCGCCGACTCGACGACGAAGAGCGCGAGCGTGCCGAGGCCGTTGGGGTTGCCGGCGATCAGTCCGGCTGCGACGAGGCCCTCGACGACGGCCAGGCACGCGACCCAGTCGACGCACAGGGCCAGGATCCGGCGTCCCCAGGTGGCCGCGTGGAGGTCGTTTGTTACAGCACTCGTCACGTCGCAAGCCTAGGCGGGCCGTCGTGGCCCGCCACGCTGCGGTCTGTTGTAACACGGCCGAAACAAACGGGATACGGTCTAGAAACTGCTCCCCCCTAGCGTGACGGCACGGTGCAACGACGCTCCGCTCCCGAACGCTGCAACTCGACGCGCGCCCGTCGCCGTCAAGGAGGAACCGAATGTTCAACAACTCCGATGAGCTCCTGAAGTTCATTAAGGACGAGGGCGTCGAGATGGTCGACGTTCGCTTCTGCGACCTGCCCGGCGTGATGCAGCACTTCACGGTGCCGGTGTCGTCGTTCGACCAGAGCGTCTTCGACGACGGCCTCGGGTTCGACGGGTCCTCGATCCGCGGCTTCCAGGCGATCAACGAGTCCGACATGTCGCTCTTCCCCGACCCGACGACGGCGTACGTCGACCCCTTCCGCAAGTCGAAGACGCTCAACGTCAACTTCTTCATCCACGACCCGATCACCGGCGAGGCCTACAGCCGCGACCCGCGCAACATCGCGCGCAAGGCGCTGGCGTACCTCGACTCGACCGGCATCGCGGACACCGCGTACTTCGCCCCCGAGGCCGAGTTCTACATCTTCGACAACGTCCGCTACAGCACGGGCGTCAACGAGGGCTACTACCACATCGACTCCGTCGAGGGCTGGTGGAACTCCGGCAAGGAGGGCGAGGAGAACAAGGGCTACAAGACCCGCCTCAAGGGTGGCTACTTCCCCGTCGAGCCCTACGACCACTACAGCGACCTGCGCGCCGACATGGTGAAGAACCTCGAGGCCTGCGGCCTGCTCGTCGAGCGCGCCCACCACGAGGTCGGCACCGCCGGCCAGGCGGAGATCAACTACCGCTTCGACACGCTGCTCAAGGCCGCGGACGACGTGATGAAGTTCAAGTACCTCATCAAGAACACCGCCTGGGAGCAGGGCAAGTCGGTCACGTTCATGCCGAAGCCCATCTTCGGTGACAACGGCTCGGGCATGCACGTGCACCAGTCGCTGTGGAAGGACGGCGAGCCGCTGTTCTTCGACGAGACCGGGTACGCCGGCCTGTCCGACACCGCCCGCTGGTACATCGGCGGCATCCTCAAGCACGCGCCGTCGCTGCTGGCGTTCACCAACCCGACGGTGAACTCCTACCACCGCCTGGTGCCGGGCTTCGAGGCCCCGATCTCGCTGGTCTACTCCTCGCGCAACCGCTCCGCGTCGGTCCGCATCCCGATCACGGGCGCGAACCCGAAGGCCAAGCGCGTCGAGACCCGCTTCCCCGACCCGTCGGCGAACCCCTACCTCGCCTTCGCCGCGCTGATGCTGGCCGGCCTCGACGGTGTGCAGAACAAGACCGAGCCTGCCGACCCGATCGACAAGGACATCTACGAGCTGCCGCCGGACGAGATGGCCGACATCGCCCAGGTGCCGACGTCGCTGGGCGCCGTGCTCGACGCCCTCGAGGACGACCACGACTACCTGACCCGGGGTGGCGTCTTCACCGACGACCTGATCGAGACCTGGGTCGACTTCAAGCGCACCCAGGAGATCGCTCCGGTCCAGCTGCGGCCGCACCCGCACGAGTTCGAGCTCTACTACGACATCTGAGCAAGGAGGGCGACACCGCCCCTGACCTGCACGAACGCGGAACCCCTGCCCGGGTTTCCTCCGAATTCCCCCGAGGATCCGGTGACCGGGCAGGGGTTTCGCCATGCTCCACCACGAGTGGGTCCCGATGACGCGCCAGGTCGTCACGCGTGCCCGGCCCGCGGACGTCGTCGTCGAGGTGTCGATCTTCGCTCGCGTCAAGGCTGCGCTGGTCGATGCCGGGCTGTCTCGCGCGGCCGGGCCGCAGGCGACCATCACGCTGGGTGAGCTCTTCGCGAAGTATCTCGAAAACGGCCGAAGCCCGTGCGCGGGTCGATTCTGGCGCAGGGCGACCCGCAACCAGATCGAGGTCCGGCTCGAGCGGACGGCCGCGCGTGTAGGCGGGTTCTGGCCCCTCAGGTGTTGGTGCGAGGGATGTTGATGTCGTACTGCGCGATCTTGCGGTAGACGGTGGCGCGGCTCATGCCGAGCTCGTCGCCGGCGTCCTTCATCGAGATGCCGGGACGGGTGAGGACGCGGACGATCTCGTCGCGCTCGAAGGTCTCGATGCGGGTGAGGCGTCGCGAGATGCCGGAGAGGACGTCGGCGGGCAGGTGTCGTACGTCGATGGTGTCGCTGCGCCGGGCGGCCTGCGCGACGACCTCGACGAGCTGGCGGGCGTTGCCCGGCCAGCCGCAGTCACGCAGCGCGGACTCGGCGGCGTGGGTGAAGGTGACCTCGCGCCCCCGCGCCCGACGTGCGGCGAGGCGGGCGAGTGGGATCACGTCATCGGACCGCTCACGCAGCGGCGGGACGGAGACGATGGTGTCGACGAGGGGTGCGAGAGCAGGCGGCAGGGCGTCGAACCGGCTCGCCGTCATCGCGAACGGGACGTGGTCGCCCGCGTGGGCTCGGACCCGGGCCTGGACGACCAGGTCGCGCACGTGCTCGGCCACCCACTCGGGCAGGAGGTCGACGTCGCGGACGAGGATGCCAGTGTCGGGCTTGCCGAGCTCGGGGGTCCACAAGCCCAGCCACGCCTCGCAGTCCTGCGTCGGGGGCGGCGACGCGGCGAGGATGCGCTCGCGCGGGAACTGCTGGCGCAGCGCCTGGGCGAGGAGCGTGGCCCGACCCGAGCCTTCCTCGCCGACTGCCAGCACGATGCGTTCGTCGCGGATCGCCGCACCCGCACGGGCGAGCACCTCGGACCAGGCAGGCCCGAGATCGGTGGCGCTGCCCGCACCGGGCTCGAGACGAGGAGTCTCCACGCGGAACACCTCGCCCCGCTGTGCCGCCCGAGGCTTCTGACCGCGCGAGCGGGCCAGCATCATCGCGGACGTGTTGCTGGCTGCCGACTGGGCGAGCGCGAGCAGGAGGTCGCTGGACTGGCTGGACCAGGTCGTCAGGTTGACGCACCCCTCGAGGTGGCCGCTGAGCGGGTCGAGGACCGGCACGGCGGCGCAGGTGTAGGTGCAGAGGCTCAGTGCGTAGTGCTCGTCGGCCCGTACGACGGTGGGGGCGCGGTCGGCGATGGCGAGGCCGAGGCCGTTGGTGCCGACGGTGCGCTCCGCGTACGCGAACCCGGGCGCGAGGTGCACCGCGTCGAGCGCGCGGAGGAGCGAGGTGTCACCGCTCATGCGGTTGAGGACGAGGCCGTCGGCGTCGGTCAGCATGAGGGAGACGGGCTCGTTGATGAGGGTCCGGTGGAGGCCCTCGAGCACCTCGCGGCCGCACTCGAAGAACAGCGACTCGTCGTTGAGGGTCCCGGTGAAGCTCGGCTCGATGGACTCCAAGGAGACGCCGTAGTCCTCGCTCCGCTGCCACGAGGCGACGAGCCGGTCGGAGACGGGAGCACCGACCAGGTCGGGGCCACCGACAAGTGAGCGCTGCAGCTCGCGATGGCGCCGCGCGCGCTCGGGAAGGGCGTCGTCGGTCACGGTCCACCCACCTCCCTGATGTGAGCGACGTTACATCGGCCGCGCGGCGACGACGGTCGCGTCGCGTCTCAAATTGAGACGCCCCTGGATCTCACATTGAGACGCCGGGGCAGGTCCGGGCGGCGCCCGGCGCGCCTAGCGTCCGAACGCATCGAGTGACCGACGTCACGCGACATCACCCAGATCGACGGAGGACGCACATGTACACCAAGGACGGCGAGAACTACTTCATCGTCGACGCCCACATCGCCCTGTGGGACGCCCGCCCGGAGAACATCAAGAACCTCCAGGGCAAGCAGTTCATCGACTGCTTCTACGACTACCACGCGAACCTGTCGCCGGAGTCGGAGAAGTGGTCCTACGAGGAGTACCTCTACCAGGGCGGCGAGCGCCTGATGAAGGACCTGTTCACCGATGGGTACGTCGACCACGCGATCTTCCAGCCCGCCCACCTCGGCGAGTTCTACAACAACGGGTTCGGCCAGACCGAGGAGGCGTTCGCGCTCACCCAGGCCAACCCGGACAAGCTGACGTACAACCACAACTTCGACCCCCGCAACGGCGAGGCCGGCCTCGACCAGCTGCGCGCCGATGCGGAGCGGTTCGGGCTCAAGGGCGTGAAGCTCTACACCGCCGAGTGGCACGGCGACTCGCGCGGCTGGAAGCTCGACGACCCGATGGCCTACCGGTACTTCGAGCTGTGCCGCGAGCTGGGCATCAAGAACATCCACATCCACAAGGGCCCCACCATCCGCCCACTCGACCGCGACGCGTTCGACGTCGCCGACGTCGACCACGTGGCCACGGACTTCACCGACCTCAACTTCGTCATCGAGCACGTCGGACTTCCCCGGCTCGAGGACTTCTGCTGGATCGCCACCCAGGAGCCCAACGTTCACGGTGGCCTCGCCGTCGCGATGCCCTTCATCCACACGCGGCCGCGCTACTTCGCGCAGATCATGGGCGAGCTCATGTACTGGATCGGTGAGGACCGGATCCAGTTCTCCTCCGACTACGCGCTGTGGACGCCGAGGTGGCTGATCGAGCAGTTCGTCGACTTCCAGATCCCCGACGACATGACCGAGTACGCGCCCCTCACCACCGAGGCCAAGAAGAAGGTCCTCGGCCTCAACGCCGCCAAGATGTACGACATCGAGGTGCCGGCCGAGCTGCGGCTGCCCGATGCCGACGAGCCCGAGACCGGGCCCCGGCAGCCTGAGGCCGCCGACCTGGCGACGGTGTGACGATGTCACTCACTCCGACCATGACCGCCACCCGCCACACGCACGTCGAGGCAGTGCGCGAGGCTCTCGACGCCGTGTTCGACCCGGAGCTCGACGAGCCCATCACCGACCTCGGGTTCGTCCGGTCGGTGACGGTCGACGAGGCCGGGAGCGTGGAGGTGCACCTGCGCCTCCCGACGTCGTTCTGCTCACCCAACTTCGCCTACCTGATGGCCTCCGACAGCAAGGACGTCCTCACCAGGCTGGACTGGAGCCGCAGCGTGACGGTCTGGCTCGATGACCACCACGACTCCGACATCATCAACCACGGGCTCGCCACGGACGCCGGCTACAAGGGCACCTTCCGTCACGAGGCGGATAACAACCTCGACGAGCTACGTCACACCTTCCAGGTCAAGGCGCACACCGCTGCCATGGAGCGGTGTCTGACGGCGCTGCTGAGGTCGAACGACGACCTGGCCGAGTCGGCCCTCGGCGACGTCGTCCTGGGTGACCTCCCCGAGGGGCCCGAGAAGGAGTCGCTTCTGCGCAGGCGGACGACATTGCGGCTCGGGAACCACCCGTCGGCGCGGGTCATGGTCGACGAGCACGGCGTCGGCTACGAGCCCGACCAGGTCCCCATGGCACTTCGGCGGGCGAGGTCGACGCGGATCTCGATCGACGGCAACGCGCACTTCTGCCGCGGCCTGCTCCGCACCCGCTACCCGGACTCCCGCGAGGACCAGACCCGTCGAGTCGACGGCGAGGAGCCTGCTGACGAGCAGTACGCCGGCTACGACGCCACCTTCATTCCCCTCACCACCCTGACCACCCACTCCGGCAAGGAGCACTCCCGATGAGCAAGATGCGAGCCGTACAGGTCGTCGGCTACCACCAGGACCTCGAGATGACCGAGGTCGACGTCCCCGAGGCCACCGGCCCCTTCGACGTCATCGTGCGGATCGGCGGCGCCGGCGTGTGCCGCACCGACCTCCACATCCTCGAAGGCCAGTGGGAGGAGAAGTCCGGCGTCACGCTGCCGTACACGATCGGCCACGAGAACGCCGGCTGGGTGCACGCCATCGGATCCGCAGTCACCAACGTCCGCGAGGGCGACAAGGTCATCGTCCACCCACTCATCACGTGTGGCCTGTGCCGTGCGTGCCGCACCGGAGACGACGTCCACTGCGAGAACAACCAGTTCCCCGGCATCGACACCAACGGTGGGTACGCCGAGTACCTCAGGACCTCGGCCCGCAGCGTCGTACCCATCGACGACTCCCTCGAGCCCGCCGACGTCGCCGCACTCGCCGACGCCGGCCTCACTGCGTACCACGCGGCCGCCAAGGCGGCGAAGCGGCTGACCCCGCGCGACACGTGCGTCGTCATCGGTGCCGGCGGTCTCGGCCACATCGGCATCCAGGTGATGAAGGCGCTCTCGCCGGCGCAGCTGGTCGTCGTCGACCGCAACCCGGAGGCGCTCAAGCTCGCGCTCGACCTCGGAGCCGACCACGGGGTCGTGGCCGAGGGCCGGCAGGTCGAGGAGGTCCTCGACATCACCGGTGGCTCCGGCGCCGAGGCGGTGCTCGACTTCGTCGGCGAGGGCGGCTCCACCAGCCAGGGCCTCGCGATGACCCGCCAGGCCGGCGACTACCACGTCGTCGGCTACGGCGAGAACGTCGACGTCCCCACGATCGACCTCATCTCCGCGGAGAAGAACATCATCGGCAACCTCGTCGGGTCCTACAACGACCTGTGCGACCTCATGTCCCTCGCCGCCCGCGGCTCGGTCACCCTGCACACGCAGAAGTACGCCCTGGACGACTTCCAGACGGCGATCTCGGACCTCGACGCCGGCCGCGTGCGCGGCCGCGCCATCCTCACCCCCTGAGAAGGAGCACGACCATGAGCGGAATCAAGGCCCTGCTGGGCATCGGCATCTCCGTCGGCGTGCTCGCCGGCATCTGGACCTACGCGAGCGTGGAACTCACCCTCATCACCTGGATCGCATTCGTCGCATGGGCCTGCTTCTTCGCCGCCGGCGGCGGCACCACCGGACTCGCCAAGGGCCTCGCCGCCAACGTGGCCGGCGTGTTCTGGGGCTGGGTGATCAGCCAGGGGCTGGAGACCGTCAGCGCCTCCACCCTCGCGCTCGCCGTGATGGTGACGATCGTCGGGTTCATCCTGTGCATCGAGGCCGCGCTGCCGCTGCTGTCGTTCATCCCCGGCGGGTTCGCCGGCACGGCCGTGTTCTTCGGGTCCGGTTTCGACCTCAGCGGCGCGCTCACCGCGATCGTGGCCGGCGCCGTGCTCGGCATCATCTCGGAGAAGCTCGGGGCGATGATCCAGTCGGCCGTCGACGGCGCGCCCCAACCGGCGCCCACACAGGACGCCCGCACCGCCTGACCAGACCCGCCTGACCAGACCCGCCTGAACGGGCCCCCTGAACACCCCGGTGAGGACTGGGGCCACCTGACTCGACCCAGGAGAACCCTTGATCTTCATCACCGCCAAGTTCGCCATCAAGCCCGAGCACGCCGATGCCTGGCCGGAGATCTCCCGGGCATTCACCGAGGCAACTCGGGCCGAGGACGGCTGCCTCTGGTACGACTGGTCGCGCAGCCTCGACGACCCCAACGAGTACGTCCTGGTCGAGGCGTTCCGCGACGGCGACGCCGGTGGAGTGCACGTCAACAGCGACCACTTCAAGGCCGCGCAAGCTGAACTGCCGCCCTACCTCACCTCCACGCCGAAGATCATCAGCCAGAGCGTCGACCAGGACGACTGGTCCGAGCTCGGCGAGCTCGCCGTCGACTGACCCGTGGCACTGGGGTGGCCGGGCCCCGAGACCTCGGCGGCACCATCGAGGACGGGAGCTCGAGGTATTGCCGGGCCACCCAGATCAAGTCCGGCTGGGCGAGCTGAGTAGCGATGTCGCCACCGCATAAGAGGTCGAGAGTCACCCCGTGTGTCTCCCGAGCGAACGTCTGCAATTCGTGGGTGTGTCCCTCAGAGATGGGTTTGCCGTGTGCGGGGGTCGGCTGATCGCGACGACGTCAGCCGGACCGACGGGCGCTCCGACGATCCTGACCGTCGGCTACGCGAACGGGAGTCAGCGACTGCGGCCCTTGCCGCCGTTGTTCGAGCCAGGCCCGTGACCGCCGACGTGCCTGACCTGCGAAGACGTCAGAGACGCTCGCCTGCCTCGACCCGGGCCTCGACGGTGTTGCCGGCAGGCGCGAGCGGGCAGCGCCACCTGTCGTCGTAGCGGCACGACGGGTGGAAGGCGAAGTTGAGGTCCAGCACGACATGCCGGTCGTCGCCGCCGAGCCAGGCCCCCTTGGCCGTGTCGAGCAGGTAGCGACCCGCGCCGTAGCTGCCGTCGCCGGCCGTGCCGTCGCGCATCGGCACGAAGATCCCGCCGCCGTACTGGTGCAGCCACCACACGTCGAGGCTGCCGCCGACCGGCTCGGGCAGCCGCAGGACGCCGACCCTGCGCATCGTGACCGAGCCGTCGTCGCCTCCGTCGACGTCACGCTCGTCCGGGTCGGCCGGCTCGATCTCGAGGGTGAAGCGCAGCGCCGGGTCGTACGGCCAGTAGTCCACGCCGCGCTCCCGCAGGTCGGGGTGGTCGGCGATCGGGCTCTGGGGGTGCGTGGCGAAGAGGTCGGCCCGTCCCTCTCGCCAGAGGCGGTGTCCCTCCGCGGGATCGTCGTGGGCGCGCACGGCCTCGTGCAGCGACGAGACACGGGCGCGCCAGTCGACGAGGGTCAGGGCAGACGAGGTCGTGGGCACCAGCCCAGTGTCGCGCACCGGCTCGCGGGCGGCGGCGACGTCGTCATCCCGGAGGGAGGGGAGGTCCGTCCAGGTGTCGCTCGCGCAGCTCGTCCAGCAGGTGCGGACGCGTGATGACGAGGGCCAGCCGACGGGTCGCCTCGAGGTCCGTGGCGAGGTCGCGCGACGAGTGCTCCCAGGCGCGGACCAGCTCGCGGTCGGTCAGCCTGGAGAGCCCGGCCCCTACTCTCGCGCTCCCGGCTCGCCCCGGGCGCCTCCTGGTCCGCGCCGTGCCGCGGAGCCGTCCGAGCGCTCGGGCCCCCGAGCCGATCACGCGCGCCGTCATCGCCCGGATCCCTGCCATGGTGCGCCTCCTGCCCCCGCCGTGGACCTCGGGGTACCCCGCGCGGCCGTGCCGAGTCGTGGATCCGACGGGTGCACCGCGCACCACGGGGTACTCCGGCGCGTGGCCACGGCCGGCTGACGCGGGGTTCGGCCCACGTTCATAGGCCCGGGCGAGCAGTCCGGCCCCCCGGGATGCCCGGCCCGGGCCTACCACTGCGTTCGGTGCCGCGGCGCCTACAGATTGGACGGCCTGCGGCCGGCACCACCCGCGACGTAGCGTGTTTCGTGTGGAGGTGACCGACGGTGCCGACCGACGCTGAGGGCGCGCCGGTGGGCCGGCGCGTCGTGCTCGGCCTCCTCGGGCTGGGTGCGGTCGGCGTGGTCACCGGCAACCGGGTCCAGGACGGGCTGAGCCGGGCGCTGGCGCCGATCCAGCTGCGCGACCCGACCGGCCTGACCTCGCTGGTCCCGCTGGGCAGCACCTGGCGCTACTACTCCGTGACCGGGTCGGTGCCTCCCCGCGCCCGCCAGGACTACCGGCTGGCCGTCACCGGGCTGGTGGGGAGCGAGTCGACGTACTCCTACGCGGACCTCGAGGCACTCCCCCAGACCTCGTTCACCGACACGTTCCACTGCGTCACGGGGTGGTACGTGCCCGACGTGCCCTGGGCCGGGGTCCGGGTGGCCGACCTCCTCGACCGCGCGGCACCGAGCGACGGTGCGGTGGGCGTCCGCTTCCACTCCTTCGACGGCACCTACACGGTCAACATGACGCTCGAGCAGGCGCGCGCCGAGGACGTCCTCGTCGTCCTGCGGATGTACGACGAGCCGGTGACGCACGCGCACGGCGGTCCGGTGCGGATCTACTCCGGGTCGATGTACGGCTACAAGGGCACCAAGTGGCTCTCGGGCATCGAGGTCACCGCGGACAACCGGCCCGGCTACTGGGAGGACCGCGGCTACCCGCTGGACGGGATCATCGATGGGTGAGGCGGCGGCCCCTGCGGGGCGGGACCTCGACCGTTTCTCGCGCGCCGAGCGGCTCGTGCACCGCACGTTCGCCCTGCTCATGGGCGCCTGCCTGGTGACCGCGGCGATCCTCTACAACGGCTCCATCATGATGGCCGTCGGGCATCGCCACCTGGTCGAGACCGTCCACGTCTGGTGCGGCGTCGCGCTGCCCGTGCCGATGGTGCTCGGCGCCGCCTCGAAGGCCTACCGCGCCGACCTCGGGCGGCTCAACCGCTTCACCCCGGGCGACTGGCAGTGGCTGCGCAGCCGGTCGCGCCGCGACGGCACGCTCGTGGTCGGCAAGTTCAACGCCGGGCAGAAGGTCAACTCGTGGCTGGTGGCCGCGTCCACCTGGGTGCTCCTCGGCACCGGCTCCCTCATGTACTGGACCGGCCTGGCCGCGCTCTCGTGGCGCTCGGGAGCGACCTTCGTCCACGACTGGGTCGCGCTCGGGCTGGGGCTCCTGGTGATCGGCCACCTGGCCCACGCGTTCGGCGACCCCGAGGCTCGCCGCGGCATGCGCACGGGTCGGGTCGACCGTCGGTGGGCGCGTGCCGAGCACCCGGGCTGGGTGGACGAGCTGGAGGGGGTCGAACCGTCGGACCCCCGGGCCTGAGGACCGGAACCACCCCTTTGCATCGTGCACGGATCGCCCGGAAGGCGTTCCATGGACGCAGGAGCACCATGAGCGGAACGAGGCGGGACCGATGATCGCGACCGACACCGACGCCGCGCTGCGTCGTCTCCTCGAGGAGGGGCGCACACGCGCTGCCCTGGTCGACCGCCACCACGCCCTGCTGTGGGAGGCGCTGGAGGCGGCCACACAGGGCGGCAAGCGGTTCCGACCGATGCTGGTGGTGGCGACGCACGACGCGCTGGGCGGGTCCCGCGCGCGGGCCGCCGCCGAGGTCGGGGCCGCGATCGAGCTCCTGCACACCGCGCTCGTGATCCACGACGACGTGATCGACGGCGACCACGTCCGCCGCGGCCAGCCCAACGTGAGCGGCAGGTTCCAGTCCTACGCACGCACGGCGGCCGCCGATCCCGACGACGTCATCGGCTACGGGCTCACCGCTGCGCTGCTGGCCGGCGACCTGGCCCTCGCTGCAGCCGTCCGCGCGACCGCGACCTGCGACGCGCCGCGCGAGGTGGTGCACCGCCTCCTGGACCTGCTCGACTCCGCACTCCACACCAGCGCGGCCGGCGAGCTGGCCGACGTGCGCCTCTCGATGGGCCGTGACGAGGCCACGCTCGCCGAGAGCCTCGCCATGGAGGAGCGCAAGACCGGCGCCTACTCGTTCGCCCTGCCGCTCCAGGCCGGTGCCGTGCTCGCCGACGCCCCGGCCGGCACCACGGACCGCCTGGGAGCCGCGGGCCGGATGACGGGCACCGCGTTCCAGCTCGTCGACGACCTCGTCGGCGTCTTCGGCGATCCCGTGCGATCCGGGAAGAGCACGACCAACGACCTCCGCACGGGCAAGCAGACCCCGCTCCTCGTGCACGCTCGCTCCACCCCGGAGTGGGCGCGGATCCGGGACTACGTCGGTCGCGACCTGACGGCCGACGAGCAGGCGGACGTGCGGTCCCTCCTCGTGGCCGCCGGGTCACGCCGCTTCGTCGAGGACCTGGCCGAGCAGCACCTGGCCGACGCCCGGGTCGTCCTCACCGACCTCGGGGTCCCCGCCACGCTCCTGGACGACTTCACCACCCGGCCGCCGGCCCTCGGCGACGGCAACGGGGCCGCGGCATGACCGGGACACCCGGCGCCCTGGCCCGGGGCCTGCTGCTGGCGGCCCACCCCGGGCCGGCGCTGGCGGTCACCGCCCTGTCCGGCCTCCTCGCGATGGCGCAGGGACTCGAGCCGGCGCAGGTGGCCCTGGTGCTGGCGGCGGTCCTGGCCGGCCAGCTGAGCGTCGGCTGGAGCAACGACCTCGTCGATGTCTCCCGCGACCGACGGACCGGACGCCCGGACAAGCCGCTGGCGACCGGCGCGGTCTCCCTCGGAGTCGTCCGGGGCGCGTGCATCGCGGCCGTCGTCCTCTGCGTCGTGCTGTCGCTCGCCCTCGGCGTCGCCGCGGGCCTCGTCCACCTCGTCTGCGTCGCCTCCGCGTGGACCTACAACCTCGGTCTCAAGTCGACCGCCTGGTCGTGGGCGCCGTACGCCGTCTCGTTCGGAGGACTCCCGGCGGTGGTGTCCCTGGTCGACGGGCAGCTGCCACCGTGGTGGTGGCCGGTCGGCGCGGCCCTGCTGGGCGTCGCCGCCCACCTCCTCAACGTCCTGCCCGACCTGGACGACGACGCCGCCACCGGGGTGCGCGGCCTCCCGCACCGGCTCGGCCGGCCCTACGTCGCGCCGGTCGCCGCCACCGTCCTGGTCGCCGCGTCCGCGGTCGTCCTCGTCGGAGCCGGCGCCCCCCTGGCGGTGTCCGCCGCGATCGGTGCCGTCGTCCTCGCGCTGGCGGTCGTGGTGGTCGCCGGGTCCGGTCGGGTCCCGTTCGTGTCGGCCGTCGCGATCGCCCTCGGCGACGCCATGCTGCTCGTGGTCGCCCGATGACGGGCCGGCCGGAGGAGGAGGAGTGGGACGTCGTCGTCGTCGGCGCCGGTCCCGCTGGGTCCTCCGCCGCCCTGGGCGCGCTGGCCGAGGACCCCTCGCTCCGCGTGCTGCTGCTCGACCGCAGCGACTTCCCGCGCGACAAGTCGTGCGGCGACGGCATCGCGCCCCAGGCGATCGACGTCCTCGCCGAGGTGGGTGCCGCCGACGTGGTGGCGGGGTGGGCGCCCGTACGACACCTCGAGCTCGCGCGCGGCGACGTCCGGGTCTCGCGGACCATGCGCCGGGAGGCCTACGTCATCCCCCGTGCGGTGCTCGACGCCCGACTGGTGGAGCGCGCCGTGGAGCGGGGCGCCGTCCTCGAGCGGCACCGGGCCACGTCCCTCACCACCGGTCCGCACGGCCCGGTGGTGTCGGGCGACATCGCCGGTCGCGTGGTCGTCGGGGCGGACGGCGCCCACTCGCTGGTCCGGCGGGCCCTGCTCGGCGACCGTCGCCAGCAACGTGCCATCGCGATCCGCGGCTACGCGCCGACCACCGACGCCGTGCGCGGGCGACAGGTCATCCGCTACGGCGCCCGCCGCCATCCGTCGTACGCCTGGGCCTTCGACCGCGGCGACGGCTGGGCGAACGTCGGCTACGGCGAGCTGCTGCCGCCCGAGCGCGAGCGGGGGTCGGCTCCGAGCAGGAAGCTGATGCTCGACCAGCTCGAGGCGCTCATCCCGGGGGTCGCAGGGTCCGGCGGCGAGTGGCGCGGGCACCACCTCCCGCTCAGCGGCTGGCGGTGGCACCAGCCCGACGGCCCGGTCCTGCTCGTCGGCGACGCCGCCGGGCTGATCAACCCGATGACCGGCGAAGGCATCTACTACGCGGTCGCGTCGGGCGTGGCCGCCGGACGGGCAGCCGCCCGGTCCCTCGCCGCGGGTGACCCCGACGGCGCCGGGGCCCGGCACCGCGCCGAGGTGCGCGGCCTCCTGGGCCGCCACCTGCGCCACACCTGGACCGCGTCCCGGCTCGCGCAGTCGCCCCGCGTCGTCGACGCCGGGATCCGCGCCGCCGCCGGCGACCAGCACGTGTTCGACAGCCTCGTGGAGATCGGCCTCGGCGGGGGTCGCATCGACGCCCGCCTCGCCGGCGGCCTGCTCCACAGCCTCATCCGTCCCGCCCGACCGACAGGAGCACGAGAGCCGACATGAGAATCCTCTCCGCCCGCAGCGCCCTGCCCGAGCTCTCCTACCCGCAGTCCGAGATCACCGAGGCGTTCGCGCACGTGATCTCCGAGCGCAGCCTCGACCACGCCCTGCTGCGGCGCTTCCACGCCAACGCCGGCGTGGACCGGCGCCACACCGTGCTCCCCCTCGAGGACTACGCCGACCTCGGCGACTTCGGCCACTCCAACGACCTGTTCATCGCGCACGCCGTCGAGCTCGGGGCGCGGGCGCTCGTCGACGCGCTCAAGGCCGCCGACCTCACCCCGTCCGACGTGGACCTCGTCGTCACCGCGACCGTCACCGGGCTGGCCGTGCCGTCCCTGGACGCGCGGATCGCCGCCCTGGTGGGCCTGCGCGAGGACGTCCGCAGGATGCCCTTGGTGGGCCTCGGCTGCGTCGCCGGCGCCGCAGGCATCGCACGCGTGCACGACTACCTCCTCGGCCACCCCGGGCACACGGCGGTGCTCGTCGCGGTGGAGCTGTGCTCCCTCACCCTGCAGCGTGACGACGTCTCCGTGCCGAACCTCGTCGCGAGCGGGCTCTTCGGCGACGGTGCCGCCGCCGTCGTGGCGACGGGCTCCCACGGGCCGGACGGTCCCGTGGAGGTGCTCGACTCCCGCAGCCGGCTCTACCCCGACAGCGAGCGGACCATGGGCTTCGACGTCACCGGCAGCGGACTGCGCATCGTCCTGGACGCCGCCGTCCCCGACCTCGTCGAGCGCTACCTGCGCGGTGACGTCGACGCATTCCTCGCCGACCATGCGCTGACCCGGGCGGACATCGGGTGGTGGGTGTGCCACCCCGGCGGGCCCAAGGTGATCGAGGCGCTCGAGACCGCGCTGGAGGTGCCGCGCGACGCGGTCCGCCTCACGTGGGAGTCGCTGGCGCGAGTCGGCAACCTGTCGTCGGTCTCGGTCCTGCACGTCCTGGAGGACACCTTGCGCGAGCGCCCACCCACACCCGGCAGCCACGGCGTGCTGCTCGCGATGGGTCCGGGCTTCTGCTCCGAGCTCGTGCTGCTGCGAGCGACGGCATGACCAGCCTCCTCGCCTTCACGGTCCTCGTCGCGCTCGTCGGCCTCGAGCGGGTCGCCGAGCTCGTGGTGTCGGTGCGCAACGCCGCCTGGAGCAAGGAGCGCGGCGGCGTCGAGAGCGGCCAGGGCCACTTCCCCTTCATGGTCGTGCTCCACACCGGGCTGCTCGTCGGGGCGCTCGCGGAGGCATGGGTACGCCGCCCCGACGTCCCCTCCGTGCTCGCCTGGTCGATGCTCGCGCTGGTCGTCGCCTCGCAGGCCCTGCGCTGGTGGTGCATCGCCTCGCTCGGCCGACGGTGGAACACCCGGGTCATCGTCGTCCCGGGCCTGCCGCCCGAGACCACGGGGCCCTACCGCTTCCTGCGGCACCCCAACTACGTGGCCGTGGTCGCCGAGGGGATCGCGCTGCCCCTGGTGCACGCTGCCTGGACGACGGCCGTCGTCTTCACCGTGCTCAACGCGGGCCTGCTCGTCGTACGGATCCGGGCCGAGGAGGCCGCGCTCGCCACGCTGCCGACGACCGCGGGGGCCGCACGTGCATGACCTCGTGGTCGCCGGCGGCGGGCCGGTCGGGATGGCCGCGGCGCTGCACGCGCACCGCCTCGGCCTCGACGTCGTCGTCCTCGAGCCGCGCACCGGGCCCATCGACAAGGCGTGCGGGGAAGGCCTGATGCCGGGCGCCCTCTCCGAGCTGGGCGGGCTGGGCGTGGACCCGCCCGGCCGGCCGCTCTCCGGCATCCACTACGTCGATGCCGCCACCGGGGCCCAGGCCACGGCCCCGTTCCGGTCGGGTCCGGGCCGGGGTGTCCGGCGCACGACGCTCCACGACTCCCTGGCGGCCCGCATGTCCGAGGTCGGCATCGAGGTGGACCGGCAGCCCGTCCAGGACGTCGAGGACGCCGGCACCCACCTGGTGGTCGCCGGACGTCCCACCCGCTACCTCGTCGCGGCCGACGGGCTGCACTCCCCCGTGCGTCGCCTCCTGGACCTCGAGGCGCCACAGCGGGGCCGGCGCCGCTTCGGGCTCCGCGCACACGTCGCGCAGGCGCCCTGGACGTCCTACGTCGAGGTGCACTGGTCCCACCGCGCCGAGGCCTACGTCACGCCGGTCGCCGACGACCTCGTCGGCGTCTCCGTGCTGGCCGGGCCGGGCGCCCACTTCGACGAGCTGCTCGCGGACTTCCCGGTGCTGCTCGAGCGGCTCACCGGGGAGCGCACCAAGGTGATGGGTGCGGGTCCGCTGCGCCAGCGGACCCGCTCGCGCTCCGCGGGACGGGTCCTCCTCGTCGGCGACGCCGGCGGCTACGTGGACGCGCTGACCGGGGAAGGCATCGCCCTCGGCCTCGCGCAGGCGCGGGTCGCCGTGGAGTGCGTCGCCTTCGGCCGGCCGGACCGCTACGACCTGATCGCCCGGCGGCTGGGTGCCCGGCACGAGCTGCTCACCCGCGCGCTGCTGCAGGCGACGGCACGCCCCGTCGTACGACGACACCTGGTGCCCGCCGCGCAGCGCCTCCCCTTCCTCTTCGGCGCGGCCGTCAACCAGCTGGCCCGACCGGCGGGGAGGAGCGCGTGAGCGCCGTGGTGCCCGAGCTGGTCGTCCTGCTCGACGAGGAGGGCGAGGCCGTCGGCACCGCCGACAAGGCGCTCGTCCACCACGCCCGGACGCCCCTGCACCTGGCCTTCTCCTGCTACCTCCTCGACCCCGAGGGCAACGTCCTGCTGACGCAGCGTGCACTGGGCAAGAGGACGTTCCCCGGCGTCTGGACGAACAGCTGCTGCGGACATCCGGCTCCCGGGGAGCGGCTCGACGACGCCGTACGCCGCCGGGTGGAGCAGGAGCTCGGCGTGGTCGCGACGGACGTGCGACTGGTGCTGCCGGGCTTCCGCTACCGGGCCGAGCAGGCCGGCATCGTCGAGAACGAGATGTGCCCGGTCCACGTCGCGGTCGTCGAGGGTCCGCTGTCCGTCGACCCGGCCGAGGTCGAGCAGGTCAGGTGGGAGCCGTGGCGCGACTTCCGCGAGTCCGTGCTCACCAGTGGGAGGCAGGTGTCGCCCTGGTGCCGCGAGCAGGTGGAGCAGCTGCCCGCTGACCTCGCCGGGGCAGCGACCGCGTCGGCACAGCGACTGCCCCCGGCGGCCCGGTAGCCGGTCGCGGTCAGGCGCGGGTCAGGGCTTGAGCACGACCTTGAGGCAGCCGTCCGCCTTGTCGCGGAAGGTCCGGTAGAGCTCCGGTGCCTGCTCGAGCGGGGCCCGGTGGGTCGCCAGCGACTCCAGCCCGAGGACGTCGTCGTCCTGCGAGACGATGTCGAGCAGCTCGTCGGTCCACTGCTTGACGTGGCACTGGCCCATGCGCAGCGTCAGGCCCTTGTCGAACATCGTCATCATCGGCATCGGGTCGGCCATGCCGCCGTAGACGCCACTGATCGACACCGTGCCTCCGCGGCGGACGGCCTCGAAGGCGGTCAGGAGCGCGTCGAGGCGGTCGATGCCGACCTTCTCGATCGCGGCCCGGGCCATCGCCTTCGGCAGCCGGCTCGCAGCGCCGATGACCGCCCCGGCGATCGGGTTGCCGTGTGCCTCCATGCCGACGGCCTCGAGCACCCCGTCGGCACCCCGCCCGTCGGTCAGGTCGCGCACGGCGTCGGCCACGTCGTCGACCGCGCTGAGGTCGATGGTGGTCGCACCCGAGGCCTCTGCCGCGGCGAGCCGCTCGGGGACGAGGTCCACGGCGATCACGTGCTCGATGCCCCGGTGCTTCGCGGACCGGACGGCCAGCTGGCCCACCGGTCCGAGGCCGAGGACCACGAGCGAGCCGCCCTCGGGCACGTCGGCGTACTCCACGCCCTGCCAGGCGGTCGGCAGGATGTCGGAGAGGTAGAGGTAGCGCTCGTCCTCCCCCTCGGCCGGCACCTTGACCGGCCCGAAGTCGGCGTGGGGCACCCGGACACGCTCGGCCTGGCCGCCGGGCACCGCGCCGTAGAGGCTGGTGTAGCCGAAGAGGCTGGCGCCCTTGCCCTGGTCGACGTTCTGCGTCGTCTCGCACTGCGCGAAGAGCCCGCGGCTGCACATCCAGCAGTGGCCGCACGAGATGTTGAACGGCACGACGACGCGGTCGCCGACCGCGAGGCGGGAGACGGCGCTGCCGACCTCTTCCACGATCCCCATGAACTCGTGGCCGAGGATGTCGCCCGGAGTGAGGTAGGGCGCCAGCACCCCGTAGAGGTGGAGGTCGGACCCGCAGATGGCGGTCGAGGTCACCCGCACCACGGCGTCCGTGGGCTGCTCGATGCGTGGGTCGGGCACCTCCTTGACCGCGACGTCGTTCAGTCCTTGCCAGGTGAGTGCCTTCATGTCTCGAACGTAGGCACCGTCCTCGCGGCCACGCACCACCCCACGGGGCTGCCGGGACCACCGCATCGCCTTCGGGGTGGTGGACGGCTGCGGCGGCCTCGTTAGCGTGGTGGGTCCCTCTACGTCAGGACCACGTCATGACCGAGAACACCCGGCTCGTCCACGCCACGCCCGACCAGGTCTGGAGCGTGATCAGTGACGGCTGGCTCTATCCGCTGTGGGTCGTCGGCGCCGCCCGGATGCGCGACGTCGACGAGGACTGGCCCGCGGTCGGCAGCAAGCTCCACCACTCCGTCGGCAGCTGGCCGCTCCTCCTCGACGACGAGACCGAGGTGCTGGACGCGACCCCCGGCCGCTCGATCACGCTGCGCGCGCGGGCCTGGCCGGCCGGCGAGGCCGAGGTGCACGTCCGTCTCGATGCCGTCGGCGTCGAGACGGAGGTCCGCATCACCGAGGAGCCCGTGGCGGGACCGGGGGCGCTGGTGCCGCGTGCCTTCGTCGCTCCGAGCCTGAAGTGGCGCAACACCGAGACGCTGCGGCGCCTCGCCCTCGTCGCCGAGAACCGGACATGAGCGAGGCCCGCGTCGTCCTGGTGACCGGCGCCTCGAGCGGCATCGGGGAGGCCACCTCTCGCCGGGCGGCCGCGCGCGGCGACCACGTCGTGCTGCTGGCCCGAGGCCGGGACAGCCTCGAGCGAGTGGCCGGCGCCTGCGACGACCTGGGCGCCGCGAGCACGCTCGTGCTGCCTGTCGACGTGGCGGACGACGACGCCGTGCGCGAGGCGGTCCGGACCGCGGTGGCGCGCCACGGCCGCCTCGACACGGTCGTCGGCTGCGCGGGCGTGGTCGCCTACGGCCGGATCCAGGACGTGCCGACCGAGGTCTTCGACGGAGTCCTGTCGACCAACCTGCACGGTGCGGCCAACCTGGCCCGCCACGTCGTGCCGGTCCTGCGCGACCAGGGTGATCGGGGTGACGGCAGCCTCGTGCTGGTCGGCTCGCTCATCGGCCACATCGCCGTCCCCGACATGGCGGCCTACGTGCTGAGCAAGTGGGGCGTGCGGGCGCTCGCCCGCCAGCTGCGCGTCGACAACCGCGACCGTCCGGGCATCCGGTTCGGCTACGTCGCCCCCGGCGGCGTGGACACGCCGATCTACCTGCAGGCGGCAACGTACGGCGACTCGGTGGGCCGCCCGCCCTTCCCCGTCGTCTCCCCCGAGCGGGTGGCGGCGAGGGCCCTCGCCGTGGCGGACCGACCGTGGCTTCCGAGCCAGGTCGGGGCGGCCAACCAGGTCATCCGGTTCGGCTTCGTCGCAGCGCCGTGGGCCTACGACCGCCTCGTGGAGCCGCTGTTCCGGGTGATCGCGCAGGACCTCGTCGCTCCGGTGGCGCACGGCCCCGGCAACGTGCTCGCGCCGCACCAGGCCCTCAACCGGCTGCGGGGCGACCAGGGCAACGCGCTCCTCGGCGCCGTCGACAACGTGCGCGAGCTCGTACGGCGCAGGCGTGGAGGACGGTGACATGAGCTGGGACGCAGTGGTGATCGGCGCAGGCCCCAACGGGCTGGTCGCCGCCAACCGCCTGATCGACGCGGGCTGGTCGGTCCTGCTGCTCGAGGCGCAGCCGGACGTCGGGGGTGCCGTCCGCAGCGACCGCGAGGTGCACCCGGACTTCGTCCACGACACCTTCAGCGCCTTCTACCCCCTCGCCGCGTCGTCACCGACGATCGCGTCCTTCGGGCTCGAGGACCACGGCCTGGAGTGGTGCCACGCCCCGTCCGTGCTGGGCCACCCGCTCCGCGACGGCAGCTGGGCCGTGCTCCACCGCGACCGCGCGGCGACCGCCACCGGGCTCGATGCCCTCCACCCCGGCGACGGGGAGGCGTGGCTCGACCTGTGCGCCGAGTGGGACCGGGTCGGTCCGCACCTGGTCGGCAGCCTGCTGACCCCGTTCCCCCCGGTCCGCAGCGGGGTCGCGCTCCTCGGGGCCCTCCGCCACGTGGGCGGCCTCGACATGGTGCGGACCCTGCTGACGCCCGTCGCCGACCTCGTGCGCCAGCGCTTCGGCGGAGAGGCCGCGCGGGTCCTGCTCGCCGGCAACGCCGGGCACGCCGACATCCCGCTCGACGCACCCGGGTCGGGACTGATGGGTCTGCTCCTCGCGATGATGGGCCAGACCGTCGGGTTCCCGGTGCCCCGCGGCGGGGCCGGCGAGCTGACCGGCTCGCTCGCACGTCGCTTCACCGCCAACGGCGGCACGATCCGTACCGGCGCCGAGGTCACGGAGATCCGTGTGCGCAACGGGCGTGCCCACACCGTGGTCACCGCCGACGGAGAGTGCCATCGCGCGCTGCGCGCCGTGGTCGCGGACGTCCTGGCACCGGCCCTCTACACACGGCTGCTCGATCCGTCCGTGGTCCCCCACCGCGTCCTGCGCTCGCTCGAGAGGTTCGAGCTCGACCCCGGCACGGTCAAGGTCGACTGGGCGCTCGGCGACGAGGTCCCGTGGACCGACGGACCGGTCCTCCGCAGCGGCACCGTCCACATCGCCGATGACGTGGACGACATGGCGCTCGCGCTGTCCCAGGTCGGCTCCGGGGACGTGCCCGCACGGCCCTTCATGCTCACCGGTCAGATGACCACCGCCGATCCCGACCGCTCCCCCGCCGGGACCGAGTCGTTCTGGGCCTACTCCCACGTACCCCAGCGCACCCGGCACGACGCGGGCGAGGGGGGCATCACCGGCCGGTGGGACCGCGACGACTGCGAGCGGTACGCCGACCGGATGCAGGCGCGCCTCGAGGAGGTCGCGCCCGGGTTCGGCTCGCGCGTGCTGGCCCGACGCGTCCTCGGCCCGCGCGAGCTGGAGGCGCGCAACGCCAACCTCGCCGGCGGCGCCCTCAACGGGGGCACGGCTCAGCTGCACCAGCAGCTGGTGTTCCGCCCCGTCCCGGGCCTCGGCAGGGCCGAGACGCCCGTCCGCGGGCTCTACCTGGGCTCGGCCTCCGCGCACCCGGGCGGTGGGGTCCACGGTGCGTGCGGCGACAACGCCGCGCGCGCCGCAGTCGCCCACGACCGGGTCGACCGCTGGGTGCCGGGGCGTTCCGGCCGGTCCTCCTGACGCGACGCCCGTCGCCAGCAGACCCGGAGGGGTGAGGTCGTCCCACCCCCATGCCCCTAGGGAGGTGACCGCGCCGTCTGCGCCGACCTAGCGTCGAAGATCCAGCGCGCTCCTGCGCCGACGACTCTTGGGGACACACCATGGCGAGCAAGCGACCGACCAGCACGACACCGGACCAGCGCGGGGCAGGCGACGAGCTGCACCAGGGCGTCAAGCGCGGAGAGCGCCTGACGACCGCCACCGGCACCCCGCTGGGGGACGGGCAGAACTCGCTCAAGGTGGGCGACCGGGGCCCGACGCTCCTGGAGGACTTCGCCTTCCGCGACAAGATGTTCCACTTCGACCACGAGCGCATCCCGGAGCGCGTCGTCCACGCGCGCGGCTACAGCGCCCACGGCACGCTCGAGTGCCTCGAGGCGATCCCCGACCTGACCCGCGCGGCACCCTTCCAGCGCAAGGGCCAGGAGACCGAGGCGTTCGTCAGGTTCTCCACGGTGGCCGGCAACCTCGGCTCCCCCGACCTCGCTCGCGACGTGCGTGGGTTCGCGGTGAAGATGTACACCGACGAGGGCAACTGGGACCTCGTGGGCAACAACATCCCCGTCTTCTTCATCCAGGACGCCACGAAGTTCCCCGACCTCGTGCACGCGGTCAAGGAGGAGCAGGACCGCGGCTGGCCGCAGGCGCAGTCCGCCCACGACACCTTCTGGGACTTCGTGTCCCTGATGCCCGAGTCGACCCACATGCTGCTCTGGCAGATGAGCGACCGCACCATCCCGCGCTCCTTCCGCTTCATGGAGGGCTTCGGCGTCCACACCTACCGCTTCGTCAACGCCGACGGTGACGACACCTTCGTGAAGTTCCACTGGAAGCCCCGCCAGGGCCTGCAGTCGGTCGTGTGGAACGAGGCGCTGAAGATCAACGGCGCCGACCCCGACTTCCACCGTCGCGACCTCTACGCCGCCATCGACAGCGGAGACCTCCCGCAGTGGGACCTCGGCGTGCAGGTCTTCGACGAGGCCTTCGCCGACGAGTTCGACTTCGACGTCCTGGACTCCACCAAGCTCATCCCCGAGGAGGTGCTGCCGGTCCGCGTCATCGCCCGGCTGACCCTCGACCGGGTCGTGGACAACATGTTCGCCGAGAACGAGCAGGTGGCGTTCGGCACCCACAACGTGATCCCCGGGATCGACTTCACCAACGACCCGTTGCTCCAGGGCCGCAACTTCTCCTACCTCGACACCCAGCTGAAGCGGCTCGGCAGCACCAACTTCACGCAGCTGCCGGTCAACGCCCCGCGCTGCCCGGTGCGGCACTTCCAGCGCGACGGCCACATGCAGACCGATCCCCAGCTCGGGCGCGGCAACTACGAGCCCAACTCGCTCTCCGGTGACGACCGCGGCCCTCGAGCCGACGTCGTCCACGGCTACCAGAGCGTGGTCCGGCAGGAGCAGGGGCCGACCCGGCGCCTGCGCGCGGAGTCGTTCGCCGACCACTACAGCCAGGCGCGACAGTTCTTCATCAGCCAGACCGACGTCGAGCAGCAGCACATCGTCAACGCCTTCGGCTTCGAGCTCAGCAAGGTGGAGGACCCCCGCATCCGCACCCGGGTGCTGGCCAACCTCCTCAACGTCCACGACGACCTCGCGTCGGGCATCGCCACCGTGCTGGGCGTGCCGCTGCCCGCAGCCTCGGAGGCCGCTGTGCCCACGCGCACCGACCTGCCGGAGTCGGCAGCGCTGAGCATCCAGCTCAACGGGCCCGAGTCCTTCGCCGGTCGCAAGCTCGGCGTGCTCGTCACCCACGGCAGCGACAAGGCGCTGGTGCAGGCCGTCGCCACCGCGTTCGAGGGTGCGGGGGCAGTCGTGGAGTACGTCGCTCCCGCGATCGGACCCGTCAAGCTCAAGGGGGGCGGCACCATCACGCCCCACCACGCCATCGACGGCGGCCCTTCGGTGCTCTTCGACGCGGTGGCGCTGCTGCCGTCGGCCGAGGGCGCCGCCGACCTCGCCGGACGTGCGAGCGCCCAGGACTTCGTGAGCGACGCGTTCGCCCACTTCAAGCTGATCGGCACCGGCCCGGCCGCCGCTCCCCTCGTCTCCGAGGCGGGGGTGGAGCCCGACGACGGGTTCGCGCACCTGGGCTCGGCGGACGACGCGGACGCCTTCCTGCAGCTGTGCGGCTCCCTGCGATTCTGGGATCGCGACATCCGTGCCTGACGCGGGACCGGTCCTGATCGGCGGCCGCACGGACCTCGAGCAGGGTGAGCTGGCCGAGCTCCACGAGCGCGCCGTCACGTCCGCCGCCGATGTGGAGTCGGCGCTCAAGATCGCCCTGGACGCCGGCGCCCGCCTGCCGTTCCCCGGCGACGGACGCACCGCCCACCTGTGGTCGGCCCTGGCCTCCGTCGCCGCGGCCGACCTGACGGTGGCACGGGTGCTGGAGCCGCACCTCGACGCCCTGGCGATCCTCGGACAGGCGCACGAGACCGCCGAGGCCGGGACCTACGGCGTCTTCGCCGCCGAAGGACCGGGCGAACCGCTGCGTGCCTCCGCTGACGGATGGGTCCACGTGCTCGACGGCCGCAAGCACTGGTGCTCGCTGGCCGGGATGCTCGACCGGGCGCTGGTCAGCGCGTGGGTCGGGGACGACCGGCAGCTCTTCTCCGTCGACCTCAGGCAGCCCGGCGTGCGCGTCGTCCCCGGCACGTGGGTGGCGCGCGGCCTGGTCGCCGTGGACTCGGGTCCGATCGACTTCGCCGGTGCGACGGCTCGGAAGGTCGGCGAGCCCAACTGGTACCTCGAGCGCCCGGGCTTCGCGTGGGGCGGGATCGGGGTGGCCGCGGTCTGGTTCGGCGGCGCCGTCGGCATCGCCCGGCGCATGAGGCGCGCCGCGATGTCCCGCACGCCGGACCAGGTCGCCCTGATGCACCTCGGGGCCGTGGACACCGTGCTGCACGCGGCTCGCTGCACGCTGGAGCAGGCCGCGTCGGCCGCCGACGCGGGGGTCCTCACCGGCTCGGACGGCTGGCGCGCCGCGCTGCGGGTGCGCGAGGTGGTGGCCCACGCCGCGGAGCAGGTCCTGCAGCGCTCCGCCCACGGGCTCGGCCCGGGACCGCTGGCCACCGACGAGGAGCACGCCCGTCGCGTCGCCGACCTGGAGCTCTACCTGCGCCAGTGGCACGCCGAGCGCGACCAGGCCGCCCTCGGCCAGGAGCTGCTCCGGCCCGGAGCACCCGGGTGGTGAGCGAGCCGACCTTCCGCCACGACAGCCCGGGAACCCCGGCCGACGACTGGGCCGGGTCGCCACGATGGAGCTCCCTGGCCGACCTGCGGCTGCCCGCAGGGCGCCGCCGTCTGGTGGTCGTCGGGGCCCACCCCGACGACGAGACCCTCGGCGCGGGTGGGCTGATCCGTGCAGCCGCGCTCGACGGATGGATCGTGGAGGTGGTCTCGGCCACCGCGGGCGAGGGCTCCCACCCCCTGTCCCCCACCCACTCGACCGACCGGCTCGCCGCACGGCGTCGAGGCGAGCTGGGCTCGGCGATCTCCTTGCTCGCCCCCGCCGCCACCGTGCGGTGCCTCGACCTCCCCGACGGTGGGGTCGCCGACGAGGTCGGCGCGCTCGTCTCCGCCCTGGTCGAGACCATCGGGACGGACGGCGACGAGGTGCTGCTCTGCGCGCCGTGGCGGCACGACGGCCACCCCGACCACGAGGCCGTCGGTCGGGCGGCAGCGCTCGCCGCAGCCAGGACCGACGCGCAGCTGCTCGAGTACCCCGTCTGGCTGTGGCACTGGGGGCGCATCGACGACCTCCCCTGGTCACAGACCCAGCGCCTCGCGCTCGACGTGCCGGCACACGACGCCAAGCGGGCCGCCGTCGCCGCCCACGCGAGCCAGGTGCGGCCCCTGTCGGACCAGCCGGGCGACGAGGTCCTGCTCGGCGCCGACCTCCTCGCCCACTTCGACCGCGACGGCGAGGTGTTCATCACCGACACCGGACCGGTCGACGACGACGCCCTCGACCTCGTGCACCACGAGCAGGCGGACCCGTGGCAGGTCGACTCCTTCTACGAACGGCGCAAGCGGGCCGTCACCCTCGCGTCCCTGCCCCGACAGACCTACGCCCGGGCGCTGGAGGTGGGTTGCTCCGTCGGCGCGCTCGCGCTCGACCTCGCCGGTCGCAGCGACCACCTGCTCGCCCTCGATGCCAGTCCCGCGGCGATCGACCTCGCCCGGGACCGTACGGCGCCCCTCCCGCACGTCGACGTGCGGCTGGCCCACGTGCCCGACGAGTGGCCCGACGGAGACTTCGACCTCGTGTCGATCTCCGAGGTCGGCTACTTCCTCAGCCCCCGCCAGCTCGCCGACGTGGTCCGCCTCGCGACCTCGGCGCTCGCGACGGACGGCCACCTGCTGCTGTGCCACTGGCGCCACCAACCCGTGGGCTGGCCGCTCGCCGGGCCGGCCGTGCACGACGCCTTCCTCGCGGCGGGCCTCGAGGTGCTGGTCGAGCACCAGGAGCCCGACTTCCTGCTCCACGTACTGGCGGTGCCGTCATGACCACGCCCACGGCGGTCGCGGTCGTGGTCCCGGCACGCAACGAGGAGGCGCTCCTCCCGGCGTGCCTGGACGCCATCGACGTCGCCGTCGAGGGCCTGCGGGCCGAGCACCCCCACGTGGAGGCCCGCGTCTTCGTGGCCCTCGACGCGTGCCGCGACGGGTCCGCCGCGGTCGTCGCCGGCAGGAGCGGCGTGACGGCTGTCGAGCTCTACGCCGGGTGCGTCGGGATCGCCCGCGCGGCGGCCGTCGATGCTGCCTCGGAGTGGGCCGCCGGCTCGTCGCACGGCAGCCTCTGGCTGGCCAACACCGACGCCGACAGCGTCGTACCCCCACACTGGCTCACCACCCAGGTGCGGCTGGCCACAGCGGGCTTCGACCTCGTCGTGGGGACCGTCCGCCCGCTGCCCGCCGACCTCTCCCCGGACGCGCTCGCGGCGTGGCACGAGCGGCACAGCACGGCCGACGGCCACGAGCACGTGCACGGGGCGAACCTCGGCTTCACGACGGCCGCCTACGCCACCGTCGGGGGCTACGCGCCGCTCCGCGCCCACGAGGACGTCGAGATCGTGGCGGCGATGAAGGAGGCCGGGCTCGGGTGGATCGCCACCGGCGCCATCCCCGTCACCACCTCGGGACGGGCCGTCAGCCGCGTCACCGACGGCTTCGCCACCTACCTCGAGGGCCTCGCGACCTGACGGATCCGTCGAGTCAGCCGAGTCAGCCGAGTCAGCCGGTGGCCCCGAACTGCTCCACCCGGATCATCGAGGGCGACAGCCCACACTCCATGAGCAGCGCCTCCGCGAGTCCGGCGAAGCGCGACGACCCGCAGACGAAGGCGAGCTCGATCCCGTCGAGCAGCGGCGCGAGCTCCGCAGCGCTCGGCGGTCCGGCGGGGCGGGTGCCGGTCGCGTGCCGTGTGTAGGTGACGGTCGCGCCGAAGCGGCGGAGCTCGTCGTCGTACGGCGTCTCCTCGGGGCTGCGTCCCACGGCGAGGACCCGCAGGAGGTCGGGCGCACCCGCGTGCCGGGCGGCGCGACTCATCGCGATCGCCGGGACGACACCCGTGCCGCCGACCAGGCACAGGGCCGGCGTCCGCACGTCCCAGGTGAACCACCGACCGATGGGGCCGCGCATCTCCAGCACGTCGCCGACCTCGGCGACCTCGGCCAGGAACTCCGACACCTCGCCGCCCGGCAGCTTCTCGACCAGCAGCTCCAGCAGCGGGTCGCTGTCGTCGGAGGCGACGGAGTAGGAGCGCTGTGCGGTGTAGTCGTCGGGCGCGCGCAGCCGGAGCAGGTAGTGCTGGCCGGGCCGGTGCCGCATCCGGTCGTCGACGTGCAGGCGCAGCCGGACGGTGGCTGGGGTCGGCAGCTCCTTGCTGATGATGCGGCCGGTGGTCCAGGCGGTGGCGGTCGGCGCGACGTCGTCGATGCTCAACGCGGGCCCTCGTCAGTCGCCCTGGTAGCGCTGCTCGAGCCACGGGTCCCCGCGGTCGTGGTAGCCGTTGCGCTCCCAGAAGCCCGGCTGGTCGTGCGCCATCAGCTCGAGGCGGCTGATCCACTTCGCGGACTTCCAGAAGTAGAGGTGCGGGACCAGCAGCCGCACCGGTCCGCCGTGCTCGCGGGCGAGCGGCTTGCCTCCGTGGTCCCAGACCACCCACGCCTTGCCACCCGTGACGTCGCTCAGCGGGAGGTTGGTGGTGTAGCCGGTACTCGAGTGCGCCATCACGAAGGCCGCCTCCGGCCGCGGCGTGGCCGCCTCCAGCAACACGTCGACGCTCACGCCCGTGAAGGCGACGTCGAACTTGGACCAGGTCGTCACGCAATGGATGTCGCCGGTGTAGGTCGAGCGCGACAGCTGGTGCACCTCGTCCCACGTCCAGCTCGTCGGATGATCCACCAGCCCGTCCACGGTGATCTTCCACGTGTCGGGCGAGATCCGCGGGGTGGCCTCGGCCGTCAGGACCGGCCAGCCGCTGCCGGTGTCGTACTGACCCGGCGGCAGCCGCCCCTCCGGCCCGTCCGGGCGACGACGCACGAAGCCCCTGGTCACCGGCATGGGCTCATCCTCCCGTGCAGGACACGAACGGGCAAGGAGCCGCGGTCACCCGGCGCCGCGTCATCACGCGACGCCGGGCAGGACCGCTAGCTGGCGCTCTGGAGCGCCTTGACCTCTTCGTGGGCCGCGGCGACCGCAGCCTGCTGGCGGACGACGACCTCGCGGAAGCCCGCGCTGAGGTCCAGCTCCAGGGCGTCCTTGTACTCCGAGACCGCGTGCTCCTCGCCGGTGACGACCGCCTTGAGGACGGCGCTGGCGTCATCGCCGGTCAGGGCGTCCTTGAGGGAGATCCAGCCGCGGTGCACGGCCGCGGCGACGCTGCCGCTCTCGTTCACGTCGTCGCCGTACTCGTGGCCCATGTCCACGATCTCGCGCCAGAAACCTGCGCGCTGCTCGGAGAGCCGCCCCATGACCGTGGCCCATGCGGCGTGCTCACCGTCGCGGAGCTTCTCGGCAGCGTCGGCGTAGCCGCGCTCCCCGTCCTTTAGCGTCTCGACCAGTTCCTTGGCCGCCTTGGCGTCATCAGACATCTGCGCTCCTATGTTGAGTGTGTCCTCCCACCGTCGCCGACGCGGCACTGCTGCGGACCACCCGTGGGGATGCCCGGGCGGGCGCGCGGCCCGACCACGCGGCGATCCCGGCCTGACGGGTCCGTCCGCTCACCCCTGCGGGGGCACCCGCACCATGCGCACAACGTGTATCAATGTTGTGGGAAAACCGCTGGCGCGTCCGGCCCGGTCTCGGGCTCACGCAGTCCACAGGCCGGACGGGCCAGCGGCCCCCCAGCGCCGGCCGCCCTGTTCCGTCGCAGAAGCCGCGCGACATCCGTAACCCGCGCGTGCAGGTGACGTTGAACTTGTTGCAGTGCCGGGAGCCGTCACGGTCCCCGCCGCCACCAGCGCGAGCGCGTGGAGGCACTGCCAGGTCGTCCGCCCTCCGCGGGGGCGAGGGCGGACGACGCGGCCTCGTGCGTGCCCGGGCTCCTCACCGGTCCGGCCCGTGGATTGTCGACCATGCGGCATTCCCACCCGAATTACACATTTGTTCTTCTCCCAACGGCGTGGCGGGCTTGACTAACTGCTCATAAGGTCTCCTCGTGCACCATCAGTCGCAGCAGTCACACCCGTCACATCGCACCCGGGGCGGTGCCCCGGCGCGCCTCGTCGTCGCGGTCGGACGGGTGCGCCGCATCGCTGGACTCCTGGTCGGCACCCTCGCCCTCGTCGTGACGGTCCTCCCGAGCACCGCGGGCACCCAGTCGGTGGCGTCGACGTACCTCTGCTCGAGCTACAGCGGGTGCCAGGCGGCGGGCTACGGCAGCGGCGGCTACCGCCAGGCCAACGGGACCCAGTACTGGAAGATGTTCGCCGGGCACAACTGCACCAACTACATCGCCTACCGGCTCATCCAGAACGGCATGCCCGACAAGCGGCCGTGGTCGGGCGACGGCGACGCCAAGAACTGGGGCGTCGCGATGGCCTCGATCACCGACCAGACGCCGCGGGTCGGCGCCATCGCCTGGTACCGGGCCGGGGTGTCCCCCGCGGGCTCGTCCGGGCACGTCGCCTACGTCGAGCAGGTCATCTCCCCCACCGAGATCATCGTCTCGGAGGACTACTGGGGCGGCGACTTCCACTGGCGCCGCGCCACGGCCGGCTCGGGCTGGCCAAGCGGCTTCATCCACTTCAACGACCAGGTGGTCGAGCCGACCACCGCACCGACCATCGCCGGCACGCCCATGGTCGGCGCGCCCCTGGAGGTGGTGCCCGGAGCCTGGACGCCCGCGCCCACCGCCGTGACGTACCAGTGGTCCGCCGACGGGACCGCGATCTCCGGCGCCACCGCCGCCACCTACGTGCCGACGCCCGACGTCAAGGGCAAGACGCTCACCGCGGCGGTGACCGCCCAGCTGAGCGGCTACGCACCCGGAGCAGCGACCCTGACGACCGCACCGGTAGCGCCCGGGACGTTCCAGCCCACCGCGCTCCCGGCGATCCAGGGCACCCCCGAGGTCGGCCAGACCCTGAGCCTCACCGCCGCTTCGTGGTCGCCCCAGCCCGCCAAGGCCACGACGCAGTGGTACGCCGACGGCAAGGCGCTGCCCGGCGCGACCGGGTCGTCCTTCGTGCTCGGGCGCGACCAGGTCGGTGCCCGCATCAGTGCCCGCGTCACCGGGAGCTCGAAGGGCTACCGCAAGGCCAGGACGACCGCACCGGACACCGAGCCGGTCCTCGCCAAGCCCGTCACGCTCACCAGCCCCAGCACCGTGTCGGGGCGGGCCGAGGTCGGCAAGGTCCTCACGGTGAAGGCCGGTTCCGCCCGCCCCAGCGGCGCGACGGTCTCCTACTCCTGGCTCCGCGACGGCAAGCCGATCGGCAAGGCCACCAACCCGCGCTACACGCTGCGCACCAAGGACCTCGGGCGCGCGATCTCCGTGCAGGTCACCTCGAGCCACCGCAACTTCCGCGCCACCACCGAGACGATCGCTGCGAAGGCGCCGGTCACCACAGTCGCGGAGGTGCGGGTCCGGGCCCAGGCCTCGAGGAAGCGCGTCACCGTCGACCTCCGCGTGAAGGCGCCCGGCGCGCCGGCACCGGACGGCGCCGTCACGGTGCGGATCGGCGGACAGACCGTGACCGGGCAGCTCACCCGGGGCCGCGAGCGCCTCGTCGTGCGCGGGCTCGCGCCGGGGCGCTACCGGGTGCTGGTGACGTACGCCGGGACCCCGCTGGTGCAGCCGGCGAAGGCCCGGGCGACGATCCTGGTCGCCCGCGGCCGCGGCTGACCGGAACAAGCCACCGGCCCGGACCGTTGAGCCCGGCATGACGGACCTCCTCGCACGCACCATCGCCGGACTGCGCACCAACCACGACGAGCTCGCCACCCTCGTGGCCGAGCTGTCCGAGGACCAGCTGGCCGGGCCCAGCGGAGCCTCCGAGTGGACGGTGGCCCAGGTGCTGTCGCACCTGGGAAGCGGCTCGGAGATCATGCACGGGCAGCTCGCGGCCGCGATCGCCGGCGAGCCGAACGGCGTCGACAACCAGACCGTGTGGGCGCGGTGGGACGCCGCGTCACCCGCCGACCAGGCCGCCGGCTTCCTCGAGCACGACGACCGCCTGGTGCGGGCGCTGGAGGGCCTCGACGCCGAGCAGCGGCGTGACCTGCGGGTCGACCTGGGCTTCCTTCCCGAGCCGGCGACCCTCTCGACGATGACGGGCATGCGGCTCAACGAGGTGGCCCAGCACGCCTGGGACGTCGCCGTCGCCGTCGACGCGGCCGCGGGGCTGGAGCAGTCGTCCGCGCCGGTGCTCGTCGAGCACTTCACGGGCGACCTCGCCTTCCTCCTCGGCTTCACCGCGAAGCCCGACGCGGCGCCCGCGCCGGCCCGGGTCGCCGCGGGCGACGTGGTGCTCACCATCGAGGACGGCAGCGTCGGGCTCAGCGACACCGTCGGCGACACGACGGCCACCTTCGAGGGACCGACCGAGGCGCTCGTGCGGCTGCTCGCCGGGCGCCTCAAGCCCGAGTTCACCCCCGCCGGGACCACGGTGACCGGCAACGTCTCCCTCGACGACCTCCGCCGGGTGTTCCCGGGCTACTGACGCCCGGGCGGGCCTCAGCCCTGGTAGGGCGGTGCCACGCCCCAGCCCCACCGGGGCGTGGGTGCCTGCTCGACAGGACTGGCTCCCGGCTGCGAGTTCTCCATCGCCAGCCGGGTGCCCCACTCGAGGTAGCCGATGATCGCGGCGCGGAACTCGGGATCGGCGGGCAGCTCGGCGTCGTCCGCGGCCAGGCTCATGGTCGAGGCGAACCGGTGCCGCTGGGCGGGTGTGATGGCGAGCCCGAGGTGGTGGCGCAGCATGGACTCGTAGCCGCCGTGCTGCTCGGTGTACGTCGCCGGTCCGCCGAGCACCTCCGACCACCAGTCGGCGACGTGCGCGCGGTGGTGCTGCGAGACGCCGCCGGGGAAGAAGTGCGACAACGCCTCGTCGGCCTCGACGCGGTCGTAGAAGGCGTCGATCATCCGGCGCAGGGCAGCGTCGCCTCCTGCCCACTCGTGGAGGGTGGGCAGTCCCGGTTCGTCGACGCCGGCCACGGGTCAGAAGCCCCCGAAGTCCCCGCCGCCACCGAAGTCGCCGAAGCCGCCACCGCCGTCGAAGCCGCCACCGCCGTCGTAGCCGCCGGAGTCACCGCCGCCGTCGTACCCGCCGCCGTCACCGCCGTCGCCGCCGCCGTCACCCGAGTCCCCGGAGCCGCCGTCACCGCCGCCGTCACCGCCGCCGTCACCGCCGCCGTCACTGCCGAAGCCGCCGAACATCATCCCGCCCATGAACATCCAGCTCATCGGGCCGAAGGCGCCGTAGTAGCCCGCGGCGTAGGGCTCGTAGGCCCGCCCGCCCTGCCAGTAGGGAACCCGCTGCGCGCCGACCATCACCTTGCGGATGTCGGGCTCGGCGCCGGCGTTCACCCGCTCGGCGTCGAGCGCGCAGGCGGGGACGTCGCGCTCGACGCCGTCGGGCGGCGTCCACAGGACGTCCGTGACCGCAGGGCCGTGGCGCGGGTCGAAGAAGCACGGCGGCCGGCGGGTCGGCAGGGCGTCGCCCGCCACCCGCGCCCGCACGCAGGCGACGGCGTACCGGCCGTCCTCGACGATCTCGGTGATGTGCCGGATGTCGTCGGGCTGCTTGATCGCGTCGCTGGCGACCTTGGCCGACTCGTAGGCGTCGAGCGCGCGCTGGTAGTCGGCGTTGGCGCTCGCGTCGAGGTCGGTGCCGAGCATCTCGCCGTCGAGGCGCTGGAGGTCCTCGCCGAAGGCCGTGATGTCCTCGAAGGCGAGCTTGCGGACCGGGTCCAGCTCCTCCTCGCGCTCACGCAGCTGCGCGGCCTGGTTGCGACGCTGCGCGGTGACGGCGATGGCGCCCAGGGCCGCCAGGACGAGGACCAGCAGGAGGAATCCCATCTCCTGAGCCTACGTGGCCCTCGTCTGCGGCGACCCGGCCTGCGTCACAGGATGTAGAGCATCTCCTGGTAGGTCGGCAGCGGCCAGAGGTCGTCGGCGACCAGGGTCTCGAGCGTGTCGGCCGCCGAGCGGACCGCCGCCATCGCCGGGAGCACCGAGTCACGGGAGAAGGTCGCCGCCTCGAGCGGGTCCGCCGGGTGCTCGTGGCCGATCGCGGCAGCCAGGTCGGCCAGTCCGGCGCGGAGGGCGGCGACGTGCGTGCTCACCGTCTCGAGGTCGGTCCTGTCCGGGTCGAGGCCGGCACCCGTGAGCGCGACGACGTTCTGGGCGAGCTCGGTCTGGTAGCGCAGGGCCGCCGGCAGGATCGTGGTCGCGCCGATCTCGAGGGTCAGGTTGGCCTCGACCGCGATCGCCAGGACGTACTGCTCGACGCCGACCTCGAAGCGGCTGTGCGCCTCGTGCTCGGTGAAGACGCCGTAGGTCGAGAACAGCTCGACGGCCTCGGGCGAGATCAGCTCGGGGAGCGCGTCGACCGTGGTGCGGAGGTTCTTCAGGCCCCGCTGCTCGGCCTCGATCGGCCACTCGTCGGAGTAGCCGTTGCCGTTGAAGATGACCGCACCGTGGTCGGCCACGATCTGCGCGAGCAGGGTCTGGACGGCCTCGTTGAAGTCCGTGCCGGCGGCGACCGCCGTCTCGAGCGCGGTGGCGCAGTGGTCGAGCGCCTCGGCCATGATCGTGTTGATGATGACCATCGGGGCGGCGACGGTCTGGTTGGAGCCCGGTGCGCGGAACTCGAAGCGGTTGCCCGTGAAGGCGAACGGCGAGGTGCGGTTGCGGTCGCCCGGGTCCTTGGTGAGGTTGGGCAGCGTGTCCACGCCGATGGTCAGCGTGCCCTTCTCCTTCGAGCGGGTGGCGCCGCCCTTGGCGATCTGGTCGAAGACGTCGGCGAGCTGGTCGCCGAGGAAGATCGAGATGATCGCCGGCGGGGCCTCGTTGGCGCCGAGGCGGTGGTCGTTGGAGGCCGACGCGACCGACACGCGCAGCAGGCCGCCGTACTTGTGCACCGCGCGGATCACCGCGGCGCAGAAGACGAGGAACTGCGCGTTGTCGTGCGGGGTGTCGCCCGGCACGAGGAGGCTGCCGAGCTCGGAGTTGCCGACCGAGAAGTTCACGTGCTTGCCGGAGCCGTTGACGCCCTCGAAGGGCTTCTCGTGGAACAGGCACTCCATGCCGTGCTTCTTGGCGACGGCCTTGAAGGTGGTCATCAGCAGCTGCTGGTGGTCGGAGGCCTCGTTGGCGCGCTCGAACATCGGCGCGACCTCGAACTGGCCGGGCGCGACCTCGTTGTGCCGGGTCTTCGCCGGGATGCCGAGCTTGAAGAGCTCCCGCTCGGTGTCCATCATGAAGCCGAGCACGCGCTCGGGGATGGCGCCGAAGTAGTGGTCGTCGAACTCCTGGCCCTTGGGCGGCTTCGCGCCGAAGAGCGTGCGACCGGCGTTGAGCAGGTCGGGCCGGGCGAGGAAGAAGTGGCTGTCGACCAGGAAGTACTCCTGCTCGGGGCCGCAGTAGGCCACCACGTTCTCCGGGTCCTCGTGGCCGAAGAGGGTGAGCACCCGCTTGGCGTGCACGGCCATCGCCTGCTGCGAGCGGAGCACCGGCGTCTTGTGGTCGAGCGCCTCCCCCGTCATCGAGATGAAGATGGTGGGGATGCAGAGCGTGTTGCCGTTGGGGTTCTCGAGGATGTAGGCCGGGCTCATCACGTCCCAGCCGGTGTAGCCGCGCGCCTCGAAGGTGTTGCGGAGGCCGCCGTTGGGGAACGACGACGCGTCGGGCTCGCCCTGGACGAGCGTCCTGCCGGAGAACGACGCGAGGGCGGTGCCGTCACCGACCGGGTCGAGGAAGCTGTCGTGCTTCTCCGCGGTCAGGCCGGTCAGCGGGTAGAAGACGTGCGCGTAGTGCGTGGCACCCTTCTCCAGCGCCCAGTCCTTCATCGCCGAGGCGATGGCGTCGGCGACCGCGGGGTCGAGGGGCGTCGACTTCTCGATGGTCGAGAGGACCGACTTGTAGACCGTCTTGGGCAGCCGCTTCTGCATCACGGTCAGGCTGAAGACGTTCTTGCCGAAGACCTCACCGGGCTCCTCGCCCGGGTCGAACGTGATCGGCGGCGGCTCGAAGGCCTCCACGGCAGTGATGGCAGACAGACGTACGGGGTTGGCGCTCACCCAGGCTCCTCGGGACGTGGCCACCCTCCGTGGCACTCCTGCGCAACCTAGGCCCGTCTCATGTCGGCGATGTTTCGCGGCCGTGACGGGCCCCGACGTGTGACGCACCTCATGGACGTACGTCCACCGCCGGGGCGTCGGTGATCGGGGTGATCCACGACTGGTGGGTCGTGGAGTTCTTGGTGATCGCGAGCAGCTCGTCCATGTGCGGCTCGAGGCCGGTGACCTTGTCGAGGGGGACGCCGACGATGAGCTGGAAGCCGAGCCCGCGCCACGCCTGCACGGCACGACCGGCGAACTCGGAGTCCGCCTTCACGAAGCCCTCGTCGAGGAACACCGGCGCGAACCGCGGCCGCGAGCGCATCTCGTCGCCGAGGCGGAACCGGAGGGCGGAGCCGACGATGAAGGCGACCAGCTCCTGGCTCTCGCCACCGCTCTTCTCCCCCAGCGTCCGGTAGGTCGCGCGCAGCTCGCCGGTGGTGTGGTCGTAGCGCTCGGCACTGATCTCGACGTGCCGGCGCACGTCGAGGAGGCGGTCGCGGTCGGTCAGCGAGGCCACTGCGTCACCGACCTGGCTGGGCCTGCGGAGCTGCTGCATGAAGCGGCTGAGCTCGGCGAACCGCTTCTCCAGCGCCTCCTCCCCCAGCTCGGGGGCGGCGCCGGACGACAACGCGCGGAGGTCCTTCATGAAGGCCTGGACGTGCGCCGGGGCGAGGCGGCGCAGGCGGATGCGCAGCCGGTCGCCGGAAGCGCCGAACTCCAGTCGCCGCAGGATCGCGTTGATCGGCTCGAGCCGGTCCTCGATCTCCTCGATGGACGCGGCCATCGCGCCGACGAGCGGCACGAGGTCCTGCCCGCTCCACTCGGTGAGCCTCCGGCGCCACTCGGCCCGACGGGCGGCGAGCCCCTCCCCGCGGATGTCGTCGAGGATGCGGGCGTAGTCGGGGTAGGAGTCCGCGGTCGCGCCGAGGTTCGGCGAGTCCCACTGGAGCTTGTAGAGCCGGAAGACCTGGGCGAGGTCGTCGTCGACCCGCTCGACCTCGGACTCCGCGTCGGTGACGGCGGTGCGCAGCCGCACCGCGAGCCGCTGCGAGGTCTCGGCGAAGCGCTCGAGGTCGTTCGGGTCGGCCGGCGCCGCTGCGGCGGCGAAGTCCTCCCGCAGGGCGGCGTCCTGCGCCTCGTCGAGGACGACCCGGCCCGCCTCCTCCATCGCCCGCAGGCGGTCGTTGACGTCGTCCTCGGCGTCGACGAGCTCGGCGTGGGCGGCATTGAGCGCGCGCTGCCGCTGCTCGACGGCGTACCGCGAGCGCCGGGTCTCCTCCAGCCGCGCGGTCAGGTCGGAGATCTGCACCTCCAGCGCCTGCAGCCCGTCGTCGGAGTCGAGGATCTCTGTGCGCCGGCGCTCGAGCTCGGCGATGCGCCGGTCGGTGCCGTCGACGTCGAAGTCGTCGAAGCGCGCGGTCACCACGGCGTCGTACGACGACCGCTGCCGCTCCAGGACCCGGGTCTGCCGGTCGAGCTCGCCGACCTGGGCGCCGACCTCGTCGAGCCGTCGGTCGAGCTCGGCGAGCTCGGCGTCGACCTCCGCGATCGCGTCGGTGTTGGAGAAGCCGATGATGCTGCGGGTGTCGTTGCGGCCGTGCGCGCCACGGCGGCCGCTGCGGGTCTGGCCGGCGAGGGTGACCCGCAGCCCCGGTCCGCGGGCGGCACCGGACAGGTCGTCCGCGGACTCGACGCAGAGCGCGTCGCGCGAGGGATCCGCCACGTGGGCCTGCACCCAGCCGGCGAACGGCGAGTCCTGGAAGACGAGCTTGCCAGCGACCCGCTCGGGGTCGCCGGGACCGAGGTCGGGCAGGTCCAGCTCGACGCCCTCGAAGACGAGCCGGCCGCGCAGCCGCAGCCCGTCGATCGCCGAGGAGAAGTCGTCGAGCCGGTCGAGCGGGACGAGCATCATCCGGGCGCTCGCACCCAGGACGGTCTCGATCGCGGTGCGCCAGCGTCCCTCGTCCGGCGCGACGTCGAGCAGCTCGGCGACGAACGGCAGGTCCGCGGGACTGATCCCGCTGGCCTCGGCGACCTCGGCCCGCAGCTCGTGCATCCGCGCCGGCATCCGACCGGCGCGGCCCTCCAGCGACGCCCGCTCGCGGCGGAGCGTGGACTGGCGCTCGCTGAGCGGGAACTGGCCGCGCAGCACGTCGTCGCGCTCGCGCCGGATCCGCTCCTGCTCGCGCTGCCAGCCGGACAGCCACTGCTGCGCGTGCAGCTGGAGCATCGCGAACGACTCGCCCGACTGCAGTGCCCCGTCGACGTCGGGTGCCTCGGTGTCGCTGGCGTCGATGAGCGGCAGCAGCCGCTCCTGCAGGACGCCCCGCCGGGCGAGGCGGTCCTCGCGGACGACCTGCTCCTGCTCGAGGGACAGCGCGAGCGACTGGAGGGTGGACCCGCCTGCCGCGCGGTGCGACTCGCGGGCCGCCTCGAGGTCGGCCAGCTGCGTGCGCTCGGCGGCGGTCGTCGTACCGAGCTCGTCGACGGTCGCGGCGCGGTCGGCGCGGTTGTCGGCCACGGCCGCCTCGATCAGCCCCAGGTGGGTGCGCAGCAGCCACATCCGCAGCGGGGTGTCCCCGTCGACGGTCACGCCGTAGGAGTCGAGCTCGGCGAGGCGCTGCGTGGCCGCGGTCCGGCGCTCGTGGAGGTCGGCGATCGGGGCGAGCAGCTCGAGCTTCTGCTCCTCGGTGCGCATCGCGGAGTGGGCGGTGTCGAGGTCGTCGAAGTGCTCGATCGCCCGGTCGGCCGCGGCGAACGTCGAGGGCCGCTCGAGCACCATGTCCTTGTAGAGCTCGTCCACGCTGCGCACCTGGTTGCCGGCCTGGATGCGGGCGAGCAGCCGCAGTGCCTTCGCGCCGTCGCCGTTCGCGCCGATGCCGAGGCGCGCGTGCAGGACGGCGGCGTACTCGGCGTAGGTCCGGTGCACCCGGATGCCGGGGAAGAGCTTCTTGAGCGTGTTGGCGTGGAACCGCTCGGGCACGGCGACCTCGAGCGTGTCGAGCGCCAGCGCGCCGTCCTGCGTCGCGAGCTGCATCTGCACGTCGCTCGACCGGGTCGCGCGCCGGGGGACGTAGTAGGTGCGGACCGCCGTGAACCGGCCGCCCTGGTCGTTGACGTACGTCATTGCGATCGCGCCCCACGTGTCGGCGCCCCTGCCGCGCAGCAGCTTCTCGACCGGGCGGCCCGTGCGGGGGTCGTCGACGACGTCGACCGCACCCCGGAGGTACGACAGCAGGTTGCGCTGGCCGGCGCCGCGCGCGCGGCCCGCGACGGCGTCGTTGGAGGCGCCGTTGAACTTCGTGTCGGACGGCATCATCAGCGCCGTGTAGGCGTCGAGGATGGTGCTCTTGCCGACGCCGGAGGCGCCGGAGATCATCGTCGCGTCGCCGCGGAGGGGTACGACGGTGAGGCCGCCGAAGCCGCCCCAGTTGACCAGCTGCAGCAGGGCCGCGCGCCACTGCATGGTGTCGTCCGCCGGGGTGGCGACGTCGCTCCGCTCGAAGAGGCCGTCGGCCGGCGTCTGCTCGATCTCGTCGATGGACATGCTCAGTCCTCCCCCGCCTCGTCGGTCTCGTGGTCGAAGAGGTCGCTGTCGTCCGGCTCGGGCACGGCTCCGCTGCTGTTGGCCGCGAGCAGCGCCTCGAGGAGCTCCTGGAGCAGCTCCATCGGGATGAGCGGCTCGACGGCCTCGCTGATCTCGAGGCGCTCCTCGGACCCGGTCGGGATGAGGAGGCCGGACTTCACCACGCTGGCCACGGCGTTGCGCGCCCGCTTCTCGTCACCCGCGACGTCGGTGGCGTGCGACGGGCGGAAGCTGGCGACGTAGGCCACGACGTCCTCGCGGTCGATGTAGACGCGTGCGTCCCCGCCGGCGAGCCCGGCGCGCAGCCGGTCGCGCAGGTGCACCAGCACCAGCGTCTCCTCGCGCGACCACGCCGCGTCGTAGAGGATCGTCGGGAAGCGGCCGCCGGTCTCCGCGCTCGCCTGTCTCTTCCACGCGACCTCGCGCTCGCGGTCGACCTGGAGGTCGAGGAAGAGGTCGTTGAGCCGCGAGCGGACGAGGCGCTCGTGCTCGACGAGCACCGCCCAGTCGCGCGGGTGGGTGCGGGCGCTGATGAAGCGCTGCTTGAGCAGCGTGACCAGGGCGCGGCGCTGGCCGTACTCGAGTCCGCCCTCGTCGCCCTCGAACAGCGACACCGAGCCCTCGTCGAGGAGCTCGTCGTCCACGATCTCGGCGTCGGCCTCGGCGTCGGGCTCGAGCTCGACCTCGGGCTCGACCTCGGGCTCGACCTCGGGGTGGGCGTCGATGCTCATGTGCGGGTCTCCGTGTCTGGACGAGGTGCGAGGTCGGGGTCGGGCAGCGCGGTGCGCGGGACCGCGAAGGACCGCCTGCTGCCGTCGGGGCGGACGGCGTCGAAGGCCTCGGTGGTCTCCTCCGCCTCCCACGCGCGCTCGGCGGCGAGGTGGAGCAGCCCGAAGATCTCGACCGGCCTGCGCAGCGACGGCTCGAGCCCGTCGAACAGCGCTCCGAGCGACTCGGCCGGGAGCAACGAGGCCAGCGCGGCGTCGAGGCGCTCGCGCAGCGTGGTCAGCCTCGGTCCGCCCTGGGCCACGAGCTCGGCGAGCGAGACCTGGGGCGCGAGGTCGGGGTCGGCCGCGACGATCCGGTCCGGCAGCACGTCGTCGGCCGGGTCGTGGAACCGCTCGCGGAGGTGCTCGACGCCGGCCCGCGGCGGCAGGAGCGCGACGTCGTGGGTCGCACGCGGTCCGGTGCTCGCCATCCACGACATCAGCTCCGACTCGACCTGGCGCAGCACCTGCTCGAGCTCGCGGTCGCGGGCGGCGTCGTGGGAGACGATGTACTCCTTCAGGGTCGCGGTCACCCGCGAGCGCTGGGCCAGCACGCGGTCGAGGCCGTCGCGCACCAGTCGCACGGTCCCGCGCAGCTCGGCACGGTCGGCGTCGCTGAGGATCCGGTCGGAGAGCGGGTGCTCGAGGAGGTCGGTGAGGTCCTCCCGCAGGCGCGTGACCAGGGCGTCGTCGCGCAGCAGGGCGAAGGCACCCTCGAACGCCCGGCCCTCGTGCGTGGCCGTCATCAGGGCGTCGGCGCGGGAGAGGTAGGCGTCGATCACCTCGCCGGCGGGGCGGTCCTCGGCCCGGAAGGCCGCGAGGATCTCGGCGCGGATGGTGGCGAACCGCTCCTCGACGCGGGCGAAGTCGCTCGGCAACGCGGAGATCAGCGAGAGGAGCTCGGTGAACCCCTCGAGCATGTAGTCCTCGGTCGCGCCCTCGAGGTCGCCGCCGTCGACGAGCCGGTCGCGCTCCCCCTGCAGCCGGGCGATCTCCTCGTTGAGGATGGTCACCCGTGCGGTCCGGTCGGGGTTGGCCTCGGAGTTGAAGCGGCGCACGGTGCTCAGGATGGTCGCGACCCGGTGCTCGCTGAGTGTGGCGCGGTCGCGGGCCAGGTTCTTCACCAGCTCCAGCGCCTGCTGCGCGTGCGAGGTGAGCGCGTAGACCTCGTTGCCCTGCTCGTCGAGCGAGCGCACGAGCCACTGCCCGCGCATCCACCGCTGGCAGATCTCGCGCCCGCTGCCCACGGGCACGTCCTGCTCCCCCGACCGTCGCATCTGCTCGACGTGCTCCTCGACCTGCGTGTGCAGCCGGGCGGTCGGGATGGGGGTGTTGGAGCGGCCGAAGGCGGTGCGGAAGATGGTGATGACCACGGGCGCCTGGCGCTGGTGGAGGAGCGTCAGCGTCGGCTGGGCGAACGCGCCCTTGACGCGCGCCAGCTCGCCGGCGATCTCGCTCACTGCCCCGCTCCCCTGCTCGTCGTCCACCGTGGTCGGTGCGCAAGCATGGCAAAGCGGGTCGTCAGGTCAGGGAGCGGGTTGCTGCCCGGCGTCGCGCGGCATCAGCAGGCCGGACAGCACGAGCACGGACGCGACGACCGCGGAGCAGACGAAGACGGCGTGGATCGCCGGCGCCAGCACACCGGCCGCCAGGTGCTCGACGTCGACCGCCCCGGCCGCCCCGCCACCGGCCACGCGGCTGTTGACGATCGCGCCGAACACCGCGACGCCGACGGCGCTGCCCATCGAGCGGGCGAACATGTTGGTCCCCGTGGCGACACCGCGGTGCTCCCAGCCCACGCTGGACTGGGCGACGACCACGCCCGGGCTGGCGACGTACCCGAAGCCGATGCCCATCACGAAGCACGGCAGGGCGAGCTCCCACAGGGCGCTGTCGGCGCTCACGCGGAGCAGCAGCAGCCCACCGGCGACCACGAACGCCGCACCCATCAGCACCGTCTTGCGGAAGCCGATCGTCAGGTAGAACCGGCCACTCGTCGACGCCGCGATCGGCCACCCGATGGTCATCGACGCCAGCGTGAGGCCGGCCACGAGGGCGCCGTGGCCGAGCACGGACTGGGCATAGAGGGGGACGTACGACGTCAGGCCGAGCATCACCACGCCGACCACGAACGACCCCGAGTTCGCGGCGTTGAGCACGCGGCGCCGGAAGATCCACAGCGGCAGCACCGGCTCGGCGGTGCGTGACTCCACCACCACGAACGCGACGACCAGCACCGCGGCGGCGACCAGGATCCCGACGCCCGCGACCGAGCCCCAGCCCCAGCGCACGCCGCCCTCGAGCAGCCCGAGCAGCAGGAGCGAGCCGCCGGCCGCGAGCAGGACCGCGCCGAGGTAGTCGATCGTGTGCTTGCGCGGCTCGACCTTCTCCTCGAAGCGGCGCCACAGCACCCAGCCGGCCGCGAGACCGAGCGGGAGGTTGACGAAGAAGATCCAGCGCCAGGACAGGTAGTCGGCGAAGATCCCGCCCAGCGTCGGCCCGACCACCGAGGCCGTCGCCCACACGCTGGCGATGTAGCCCTGCACCTTCGCGCGCTCGGCCAGCGAGTAGACGTCGCCGACGATCGTCATTCCCATCGGCTGCACCGCGCCCGCACCGAGGCCCTGCACGAGCCGGAAGACGATGAGCGCCGGCATGCTCCACGCGACGCCGCACAGCAGGGAGCCGACGACGAAGAGGCCGATGCCGACGAGCATCACGGGCTTGCGGCCGTAGAGGTCGGCCAGCTTGCCGTAGATCGGCACCGAGACGGCCTGCGCCAACAGGTAGATCGAGAACAGCCACGGGAACGACGTGAAGCCACCGAGGTCGTCGACGACGGCCGGGACCGCGGTCGCCAGGATCGTCGCGTCGATGGCCACCAGCCCGATGCTGAGCATCACCGCGAGCAGGACGGGGCCGCGCTCGCTGCGCAGGCCGACGCTGGCTCGGGTGATCTCGGGGGCACTCACGGTTCCCCCAACCGACCTTCACGGTCGACTGTTCCCCCGCCCGTCCCGCGCCTGGGCCCGCGACCCCGGAATCCCCACGGCGCCGGACCGGTTGTCCCCGGCATGACGTCTCTCCTGGACCCCCTGACCCTGCGCGGACGCACGGCCCGCAACCGGGTCTGGCTCTCGCCGATGTGCCAGTACTCCGCGTTCGACCGCGACGGGGTGCCGACCGACTGGCACCTCGTGAACCTCGGTCGGCACGCGGTCGGCGGCTTCGGCCTCGTCATCACCGAGGCCGCTGCCGTGGTGCCGGAGGGCCGCATCAGTCCGCAGGACGTCGGCATCTGGAACGACGAGCAGGCCGCGGCCTGGACGCGCATCGTCGACTTCGTGCACGCGCAGGGCGCACTCGCCGGCATCCAGCTCGCGCACGCCGGCCGCAAGGCCGGCACGCACGCACCGTTCACGGCTCCGGGCAGTGGCGAGGACGAGGCACCGGTGGCTCGTGGCTCGGTCCCGATCGAGGACGGCGGGTGGGAGACGGTCGCCCCGTCGGCCCTGGCGTTCGACGGGCTGGCCACCCCGCGCTCGCTCACGACGGACGAGGTCGCCGCGATCCCCGCGGCGTTCGCCGACGCCGCGGTCCGGGCCGACCGCGCCGGGTTCGACGTGATCGACCTCCACGGCGCCCACGGCTACCTCCTGCACCAGTTCGTCTCACCGCTGGTCAACCGGCGCACCGACCGCTACGGCGGGTCGTTCGAGAACCGGACCAGGCTGGTCGTCGAGACGGTCGCCGCGGTCCGCGCGGTCTGGCCGGACGATAAGCCGTTGTTCGTGCGGCTGTCGGCCACGGACTGGGCAGACGGCGGCTGGGACCTCGACCAGACCGTGCTCCTGGCCGCGATCCTGCGCGACCACGGCGCCGACCTGGTCGACGTCTCCTCGGGCGGCGCGGTGCCGCAGCAGGAGATCACGGTCGGGCCCGGCTACCAGGTGCCGTTCGCCGCCGCCGTACGCCAGCAGGCCGGCGTCGCGGTGTCCGCGGTCGGGCTGGTCGACGACCCCCGGCAGGCGCAGGAGATCCTCGACGCCGGTGCTGCCGACGCGATCATGCTGGGGCGTGCCGCCATCCGCGAGCCGTCCTGGCCGCTGCGCGCGGCCCACGAGCTCGGGCTCAAGCCGTCCGACGCGCCCTACGCACCCCAGCACACCCGTGGGGCCTGGCGCGACAGCTGACGGCGCCCTCGCGCGGGCCCGCTCGTCGTAGCCGTCCTACTCGGCGGGCTCGGCGGACTCGGTGTGCGTGACGACCGGTGCCCGGAGGCCGTGCGTGATGCCCCACAGCACGGCCTTCGTGCGGCTGTCGACGTCGATGACCCGGTAGGCGCCGCGGATGTAGGACTTCACGGAGTTGATGGTCACCCCGAGCTGACGGGCGATCTCCTTGTTGCTCATGCCGGCCGCGATGAGGGAGAGCACGTCGGCCTCGCGCGCCGTCAGGCCGGCGGCCTGCCCCGGCCAGACCTCGCCGTCCGCCGGCGCGGCGTCCGAGCCGGGTGCCAGCACGCGTTGGCCGGCGTGGATGGCGCGCAGGCTCTCGATGAGCTCGTCGTGGGAGAGCGCCGTGCTGAGGTAGCCGGCGTACCCGCTCCGGAAGTGGGTCTCCGCCGTCGCGGGGTCGAAGTCGTTCGTGTAGGCGACGACTCGGCCGAGACGGGGATCGGCGACCAGCCGCTGGAGGACCCTGGCGCCGGCTCCCACGGTGCCGCTCGGGTCGTGCAGCGCGAGGTCGACGAGGTCCTGCGGACGCTTGCGCGGGTCGTGGACCTCGATGTCGCGGGCGTGCCGCGCGAGCATCGTCGCGACGCCGAGGACGACGACCTCGTCGTGGTTGATCAGGGTGATGCGCACGTTCATCCGCTCTTTCGTGACAGGGCCACGAGCCCGTCGGTGATCCGGTCCTGCGTTGTCTCGGGCCCCGAGCCGCGCGACTGCGTCGGCCGGTCGTCGTGCCACGTCGACCCCCGGCCCTCGGGAGGCGATGACATGTGCACCAATCTCTTGGGCACAAGTTATATCCCATGAGGCAGAATGTGGTGTCATGGCCTCCATCCAGGCGCCGCCGCTGTCGGACCAGCTCTGCTTCGACCTCTACGCCGCGTCCCGCGCAGTCACCGCTGCGTACCGTCCGGTGCTCGTCGAGCTGGGGCTGACCTATCCGCAGTACCTCGTCCTGATCGCGCTGTGGGAGCGCGACGGCCGCACGGTGCGCGACATCGCGGACGCCCTCCAGCTCGACCACGGCACCCTCACCCCCCTGCTGAAGCGGATGGAGGCACGCACCCTCGTCGAGCGGCGACGCAACCACGCCGACGAGCGCGAGGTCGTGGTGTCGCTCGCCCCCAGGGGCGAGGAGCTGCGCCAGCACGCCGACCGCCTCCACTGCGACATGAAGGACCTCCTCGGGCTCGACCCCGTCGAGTTCGTCCAGCTGCAGGAGACCCTCCGGGCACTGACGCGTCGCGCCCACGGCTGACCGACCCGGGCGTCGCTCGTCCCTCCGGGTGTGGGCAGCCGCCCCGGGCGTGGATATACACGAGGTGACGGCGTCGTCCGGCGCCGCTCCACCGGGCCTTCGTGGCCCAGACGTGCAAGGGAGGACGACATGAGTCAGTCCGAGAACGAGGGTCCCGCCGACGGCGGAGCCGAGGGAACCCCGGGCGTGCAGGACGGCGGTGCCGATGGTGGCGCCGAGGGTCCCGCCGACGGCGGGGCCGAGGGCACCCCGGGCGTGCAGGACGGCGGAGCTGACGGTGGCGCCGAGGGTCCCGCCGACGGCGGGGCCGAGGGCACCCCGGGCGTGCAGGACGGCGGAGCTGACGGCGGAGCCGACAGCTGAGCCCGATGCCCCATCAGGCCGATGACGGCAGGCCCGGGACTCCCGGGCCTGCCGTCGGCGGTCGTCCGGCGCTCTCCCGCCTCGTCGGGGACCCCGACGACTTCGCCGCATCCACCTGGGCGCGTGGTCCGCTGCTCCGCACGAAGGCGGACCCGGACGGCTTCGACGACCTGCTCACCGGCGACGCGGTCGACGAGCTGCTCGGCGAGCGCGGCCTGCGCACCCCGTTCCTCCGGGTCGCCAGGGCCGGCTCGACCCTGCCCACCAACGCCTTCACGGCACCGGCCGGCGTCGGCGCCGGGATCGCCGACCAGGTCAGCGACGACAAGCTCACGGCGCTCTTCGCGGGCGGCTCCACGATCGTGCTCCAGGCACTCCACCGGGTCTGGCCGCCGATCATCGCGTTCTGCCAGCAGCTGGCCGCCGACCTCGGCCACCCGGTGCAGGCCAACGCCTACGTCACGCCTCCGCAGAACCAGGGCTTCGACGACCACTACGACGTGCACGACGTCTTCGTGCTGCAGGTCGCCGGGCGCAAGAAGTGGTCGATCCGCGCACCCGTGCTGCCCGCACCGCTGCGCGACCAGCCGTGGACCGACCGCCGCGACGACGTACGCCTCGCAGCGGAGCAGGAACCGGTGATCGAGACCGTCCTCGAGCCGGGCGACGCGCTCTACCTGCCCCGCGGCTACCTCCACTCCGCGACCGCCCTCGGCGGGGTCACCATCCACCTCACGCTCGGCGTGCACAGCTGGACCCGTCACGCCGTCGCCGAGGAGCTCACCGGCCTCGCCCTCCGCCGGCTCGCCGAGGACGAGGAGGCGCGCGGCTCGCTGCCGCTGGGGACCGACCTCGGCGCCGACGACATCGACGCCGAGGTGGTCGCCAAGCTGCTGCGTGACGTGCTCGACAGCCTCGACCCTGCCGAGGTCGCCGCGCGGATGCGCGCGCGGCGGCGTGGGACGCAGCGTGCCGCGCCGGTCGGTCCCCTGGCCCAGCACGCCCTCGCCGCCTCCCTGGCGGACGGGACCGTCCTGCGGCTCCGTGACCACGTCGACGCCACCCTGGTGGACACGACGATCACCTCCCGCGTCGCGACCGTCGCGGTCGACGACGTCACACCCGACGTCGTACGCCGCCTCCTGGCCGTCGAGCCGGTGACCGTGGCAGACCTCGGGCACGACGCTGCCCGCCGGATGATCGAGGCGGGTCTGGTCGTGCGCGGATGACCTTCCGCTGCTCCGACGACGCGGCGGAGCGGCACGACCCGCCCCTGGGCACCGCTCCCCCGCAGCACGACTGGCTGCTCGTCGAGCACCCCGGCCCGTGGCCGGTGACAGCACCCTTCGGAGCCGACCTGCCCACGCCCCTGCTCCGCGAGCTCGGGCATCCCGAGCTGCGGATCCTCTTCGTGCGCCGCCACGGCCGCGCGGGTGCCGCCGACTCGATGACCGGCCCCCGACGCTGGTTCCGCTCCCGCGCGGGTGCGGTGCACTCCGGCCGGTGGGAGCGCCCCGACGACCTCCTCGCCAGCCTCGGCGACGACCGCGGCGAGCCGTACGCCGACCCGCTCCTGCTCGTGTGCACCCACGGCGTGCACGACGCGTGCTGCGCGATCAAGGGACGCCCGGTCGCCGAGGCGCTCGCACGTCGCTGGCCCGACGCGACGTGGGAGTGCAGCCACCTCGGCGGCGACCGGTTCGCCCCCAACGTGCTGCTCCTCCCCGACCTCGCCTGCTACGGCGGGATGCCGGCGGACGCCGCCGTGAGCACCCTCGAGGCGCACCTGGCCGGGCACGTCCAGACCCGCTGGCTGCGCGGGGTCGCGGGCCGGCACCCGGCCGAGCAGGTCGCCCTCGGTGTCGTGCTCGACCGGTGGGGTCCGGCTCCGGTGACGTCGGCCGCTCCGCGCCTGGTGACGCAGGACGGCACCTTCGACGCAGGACGGTGGACCGTCGAGGTGCTCGGCACCGACCCGCTGCCTCCGGCCGTGCGCGTCGTGATCGCCAGCGGCCGCCGCGCCGAGGCCCTGCTCACCTGCCGCACCGCGCGCCCGACCCGGGCGCTCCAGTGGGACGTCGTCTCGGTCACGACCCGCAGCGTCGACGAGATGACCCCTTCGGGTGATCGCTAGCGTCGAACAAGTCCAACGATCAACGATGGAAGGACCTCCATGACCACCACGATCTCCGCCCTCTCCACGCCGAAGGCATCCGCCGGCTTCGAGGAGACCACGATCGAGCGGCGCGACCTCCGCGACGACGACGTACGCATCGACATCCGCTGGGCCGGCATCTGCCACTCCGACATCCACCAGGCCCGCGACGAGTGGGGCCAGGGCGTCTTCCCGATGACTCCCGGCCACGAGATCATCGGCACCGTCTCCGAGGTCGGCTCCGCGGTGACCGACCACCAGGTCGGCGACGTCGTCGGCGTCGGCTGCTTCGTCGACTCCTGCCTCGAGTGCGAGGCCTGCAAGGACGGCGAGGAGCAGTTCTGCGAGAAGGGCGTCGTCCAGACCTACAGCAGCAAGGGCTACGACGACGAGATCACCCACGGCGGCTACAGCCGCCAGGTCGTCGTGCGCGACCACTTCGTGCTGAAGATCCCCGACGGCGTCGACCTCGCGGGCACCACGCCGCTGCTGTGCGCCGGCATCACCACCTACGCCCCGCTCAAGCGGCACGGCGTCGGTGAGGGCAGCCGCGTCGGCGTGATCGGCATGGGCGGGCTCGGCCACGTCGCGGTCAAGATCGCGGCTGCCATGGGCGCCGAGGTGTCCGTGCTCAGCCGGACCGACGCCAAGAAGGACGACGGTCTCGCGTTCGGCGCGACGAGCTACCACGCGACCGAGGACGAGTCGGTCTTCGATGACCTCGCGGGCAGCTTCGACCTGCTCGTCAACACCGTCGGCGCCGCCGTGCCGCTCGACTCCTTCCTCGGCCTGCTCGACCGCGGAGGCCGGATGGTCAACCTCGGTGCTCCGAGCGAGTCGCTGGAGGTCGGTGCGTTCTCGCTCCTGACCATGCGCCGCGGCGTCGAGGGCTCCATGGTGGGCGGCCTGCCGCAGACCCAGGAGATGCTCGACTTCTGCGCCGAGCACGGCATCACCGCCACCGTCGAGGTGATCTCGGCCGACCAGGTCGACGACTACTACGACAAGGTCGTCGACGGGGACGTCCGCTACCGCGCGGTCATCGACGCCGAGACGCTGGGCGAGGCGCCCGCATCGTGAGCGAGCCGACCGGCGACGACCTCGCGCCCCACGTCCTCATCGTCTTCGGGGCGACCGGCGACCTCGCCGCCCGCAAGCTGTTCCCGGGGCTCTACCGGCTGGCCGCGGCCGGCCGGCTCCCCGGGGACTACGCGGTCATCGGCAGCGGGCGCCACTCCCCCGGCACCGACGACGAGTTCCGCGAGCAGCTCGCCGAGGGACTGCGCGACACCGTCGACGACCTCGACGAGGACCTGGTGAGCGACCTGCTCGGCAGGGTCTCGTTCCAGACCTCCGACTCCGACGACGGCGCCGACCTGGCCGCGGCGGTGCGTGAGGCGGAGCAGGGCCTGGGCGAGGACGGGTCGGGCGACGTACGCCGTCTCGTCTACCTGTCCGTGCCGCCGACCGCCATGTCCGGGATGGTCGGCATGCTCGACCGCGAGGGGCTGACCGATCGCGCCCGGCTGGTGATCGAGAAGCCGTTCGGCCTCGACCTCGAGTCGTTCCAGGAGCTCGACAAGGCGATCCACGACGCAGTCGACGAGGACCAGGTCTTCCGGATCGACCACTTCCTGGGCAAGGAGGCCGTGCAGAACATCCTCGCCCTGCGCTTCGCCAACGCGCTCTTCGAGCCTGCGTGGGACCGGCGCAGCATCGCGCAGGTGCAGGTCGACGTGCCGGAGACCCTGCAGATGGAGGGCCGCGGCTCGTTCTACGAGTCGACGGGCTGCCTGCGCGACATGGTCTCCACGCACCTCTTCCAGATCCTCGGCGTGGTCGCGCTCGAGGACCCGGGCGAGTGGACGGCGAGCGCGGTCCGGCAGGCCCGCAAGGACGCCTTCGACGCCCTGCGCCCGCTCGACCCGGCCGACGTCGTGCTCGGGCAGTACGACGGCTACCGCGACGAGGACGACGTCGACGAGGACTCCGACGTGGAGACCTTCGTCGCGCTGACGGCCTACGTCGACAACGACAGGTGGCGCGACGTGCCGTTCCTGCTGCGCACCGGGAAGGCGATGGCCGAGACCCGGCGCACCGTCACCCTGCGCTTCCGCCAGCCGGAGTCGAGCACCTTCGGCCACCCGGCCGGCGACGAGCTGGTCCTCGAGCTCACCGACGAGCCGAAGGTCGCGGTAGACCTGTTCGGCAAGAAGCCGGGCCCCGACATCGAGCTGGCCGCGGCGACGATGCACCTCGACTTCGCCGACGAGCTGCCCGACGAGGAGCCGCTCGAGGCCTACGAGCGCCTGATCCTCGACGTGCTCCGCGGCGACCACACGCTGTTCGCCCGGTCCGACGAGACCGAGCGGCTGTGGGCGGTGTGCCAGCCGGTCCTCGACGACCGGCCCGCGCCGCAGCCGTACGAGCCCGGGTCCTGGGGACCGCAGGCGGCCCTCGACCTCGCACCCGGCGGATGGCGACTGGGATGAGCCGCACGACCCCGATCGCCGACCACGGGCTGATCGGCGACCTCCGCACGGCCGCGCTCGTCGCCACCGACGGGACCATCGACTGGTTCTGTCCCGGACGCTTCGACAAGGCGAGCGTCTTCGGGTCGCTGCTCGACCCGGACGCCGGTTCGTGGCGGGTCGCACCCGACGACGCGGACGCACGCAGCCAGCAGTACTACGTGCCCGAGACCAACATCCTGGTCACCCGCTTCATGACCGAGCAGGGCGTGGCCGAGGTGCACGACTTCATGCCGGTGCGCCGCGCCAACGACCCCGACCACCGGCAGCGGCTGGTCCGCCGCGTCGTCACCGTCCGCGGCTCGGTCGCGATGACGATGCGGCTCTCGCCGCGCCCGGACTACGGCTCGCTCACGCCGACGCTGTGGCAGGAGGCCGACGGCGTGCGCTTCGAGGACGGCGACGTCGCGCTGGTGCTCTCGAGCACCGTCGACGTGGCCGTCGAGGACGCCGACGCGGTCGCGAGCATCGACCTCGAGCCGGGCGAGGCCGCGCTCTTCGTCCTCGAGGTCCTCGGCCCGGACGACGAGGCGCAGGGCAGCAGCGAGAGCGACGTCGACGACCTCTACGAGAGCACCGCCACGTTCTGGCGCCAGTGGCTGGCGACCTGCACCTACACCGGCCGGTGGCGCGAGCGGGTCAACCGGTCCGCGCTCACGCTCAAGCTGCTGTGCCACGAGCCGAGCGGCGGCATCGTCGCCGCCCCCACCACGAGCCTGCCCGAGGAGATCGGCGGCAGCCGCAACTGGGACTACCGCTTCGTCTGGATCCGCGACGCCGCGTTCAGCGTCTACGCCCTGCTCCGGCTCGGCTTCACCGAGGAGGCCGCGGCGTTCGTCCGCTGGCTCTCCGAGCGGATGGGTGACTCCTCCGGGGTCGACGAGGGCGACCTCGGTCCGCTCCGGGTGATGTACGACCTCGACGGCGAGGTCCCGCACGAGCGCGAGCTGGACCACCTCGCGGGCTACCGCGACTCCCGGCCGGTCCGGGTCGGCAACGCCGCCGTCGACCAGCTCCAGCTCGACGTCTACGGCGAGCTCATCGACTCGGTCTACCTCTACGACAAGTACAGCGCCGGGATCAGCCACGACGCCTGGCTGGACCTCCAGCGGATCGCCGACTGGCTGATGGACAACTGGGACCGCGACGACGCCGGGATGTGGGAGGTGCGCGGCGAGCCGCGCGCCCACACCACGTCGCGACTGATGTCGTGGGTCGCCGTCGAGCGGATGATGCGCGTCGCTCGGCGTCGCGGCCTCCCCGGCGACCTGACCGAGCTCGCCCGCGTGCGCGACGAGATCTACACGCAGGTCATGGAGGAGTGCTGGGACGAGGACCTCGGCGCGTTCGTCAGCCACATCGGCTCCGACACCCTCGACGCGGGCGTGCTGCTGATGCCGATGGTGAAGTTCATCGCGCCCAACGACCCGCGCTTCCTCTCGACGCTGGCGCTGGTGGAGGAGCGGCTGGTCACCGACAGCCTGGTCTTCCGCTACGACGCCGAGCGCTTCTCCGACGGCGTCGAGTCGTCCGGCGGACAGGGCGAGGGCACGTTCTCGCTGTGCTCGTTCTGGTACGTCGAGGCGCTGACCCGTGTGGGCCGGCTCCAGGACGCGCGCCTGGCGATGGAGAAGATGTTCACCTACGCCAACCACCTCGGGCAGTACGCCGAGCAGGTCGGGCTCAACGGCGAGCAGCTCGGCAACTTCCCCCAGGCCTTCACCCACCTGAGCATGATCAGTGCGGTCATCAACCTCGACCGCGAGCTCGGCTGAGGATCACTCCAGCCGGAGGCTCGTCACGTCCTCGAGGTGGCTGATCACCCGGTCCTGGAAGGCAGGGTCGACCGCGCTGCGGTGCGGGTCACGCGGGCTGTGGTGGTGCCAGTAGCCGCCGGCCCGCGGGTCGATCTCCGACTCGGCCGCGGTGGCGAGCCAGACCTGGGTCCGGTGGCCCTCCACGAGGTCGTCCGGTGCGCCGCGACCGCCCATCCGGGTCGGGACCCAGCCCGGGTCGACCGCGTGGAACGACGTGCCCGGCCGCCGCTCGGCCAGCGCCAGGAAGAGCGCGGTGACCCAGAGCTTGCTGTCGGAGTAGTCGCCGCCGTGGGCGAGGTCGGTCCCGCCGCCGAGGTGCATCCCGCTGCTCAGCACGATCGAGCGGCCGACCGGTCGCATCGCGGCGGTCAGGACGTAGGGCGCCACGACGTTCACCGGGACGGCCAGGGCGCGGTCCATCGTGCCGGCGTTGTGGATCACCGCGTCGAACGGACCGAGCTGGTCGAGCCGCTGCGCCAGGTCGACCGTCGCGGCGACGTCCGCGAGGTCGGCGTACGCCGTCGCGGTGACGCGGTCGAGGACCGAGGCGTCCTCGAGGCGGTCCTCGCTGCGGGCGTGGAGGACGACGTCGTGGCCGGCGGCGGCCAGCGCGTCGACGGTGGCGAGGCCGAGGCCGGTGGACGCACCGGTGACGAGGACGAGGCTCATGGCCCCAGTCTCGCCCAGTGCCCCGCACGGCGCGTGGGCCAGGTCACAGCGAGGCGGGAATGAACCCGTGACCGGTGTCGTTCATTGATTTAATCGTCAACCACTTCAGGAGCACCCACCATGTCGTTCTTCCGCCGCAAGCCCAAGCACGTTGCCACCCCCGAGACCGCCGCCGAGACCGCTGCCGAGACCCCGGCTGCCCCGGTCGCCGTCCTCGACCGTGACGCCCTCACCGGCGACTACACCATCGACGCCAGCCACAGCCGCCTCGGCTTCTCGGCCCGCCACGCGATGGTCACCACCGTCCGCGGCCAGTTCGCCGACTTCGACGGCACCGCCCACGTCGACGCCGAGAACCCGGCCGCCTCGACCGTGACGATCGACATCCGCCCGGCCAGCATCTCGACCGGCACGGCGGACCGCGACGGCCACCTCGTCTCCGGCGACTTCTTCGACGTGGAGAACCACCCGGCCATCACCTTCGTCTCGACCTCCGTCGAGCGCGACGGCACCGAGTGGAACGTCACCGGCGACCTCACCATCAAGGGCGTCACCCACTCGGTCGTCATCCCCTTCGAGGAGACCGGCACCGCCGTCGACCCGTTCGGCAACACCCGCGTCGGCTTCGAGGGCGCGACCACGATCAACCGCAAGGACTGGGACCTCTCCTGGAACGCCGCGCTCGAGACCGGCGGCGTCCTCGTCTCCGAGAAGATCAAGCTCGAGCTCGACATCTCCGCGATCAAGAACGCCTGACCGGACCAGCACCACGCCGGCCGCTCACGGCCGGCCTCGCGTGCCGTCCTCGACGATCCACGTGAGGAGGTCGTGGGTGTCCTGCCCACGCCGCACCGGGTCGTCGTACAGGCTCTCGGTGCCCGGGCGTTCACGGACCCTCAAGGCCTCCTCCGCGATGGGCGACCACCGCGCGTCGAGGCGCTCGATGACGTAGCGGCCGGCGCCGCTCTTCGACGTCAGGGCGTGCGTGCGGAGCAGGTGGTGGAGGCGCGGAGCGCCGAGGGCGATCCATGCGACGGCCTCGTCGCTCCGCCCGATCTCCTCCACCCCTGCTCCCCCAGCAGTCTGCTCGGCGATGCCGCGCCAGTACGTGTCGAGGTTGGCACGCGTGAAGGCCAGCAGCTCGTCGAGGTCCGTGTGGATCGGCGGCACCCGGCCGCGCACCACGACCGGCCCCAGGGCCAGCTCGTGCCACGTCACGAGGTTGATGTCGAGCGTGCCCTGCTCGTCGAACGCACCCTGCTGGAACACCGGCCTCGTGCCCGTCCCGGTCGGGCTGGCAGCCAGGTCGGCGGCGGTGCAGTGGAAGCCGTCGAAGGTGGGCGTCGCGAACCGCTCCGCCACGCGCGCGTGGGCCTCCGCCAGGGCGGCCAGCCGGTCACCGGTGGGGAGCTGCTCCCAGACGGCCACGAAGTCGACGTCGCTGCCGAGGAAGAGCTCGCCCCACACGATCGATCCGTGGAGGAACAGCCCGGTCAGCTCACCGGGGAAGCGCCGGTCGACCTCGTCGAGGAAGCCGTCGAGGAGCTCCTGCACGTGCGGCGGAGGGATCATCCTCCGAGCCTAGGTCCGCTCGTCGAGGCAGGGCTCGACACCGGGTACTAGCACCATCAGACAGATGGCGCGGGTCGCGCGGCTGGCCGAGGCTTGGTCCATGAAGACCTCCACGAGCACCCCCCGCACGCTGGCCGCCACCGCGGTCACCGCCACCCTGGCACTGGCCGGCCTGGCAGCCGCCTCGGCTCCCGCGCTCGCCCACTCCGACTCCCACTCCCAGGTCCGGTTCAGCGGTCACGACGACGACGACCACGGCGACGACCACGGTGGCCGGGGCCGCGGCGGCGACGACCACGACGGCAACGACGACAACGGCGGCGACCGCGGCAACGGCGGCGGCGACGACAACGGCGGCGACCGCGGTGGCCGCGGTGGCCGCGACGACGACCGCGTCATCCGCACCGGCGACTGCTCCTCGGCCGGCACCTGGAAGCTCAAGGTGAAGACCGACGACGGCCGCCTCGAGGTCGAGGGCGAGGTCGACACCAACCGCGCCGGCCAGGCGTGGGCCTGGACGATCAGCCAGAACGGCTCGGTCGCCAGCCGCGGCTCTGCGACGACCGGCGGTCGCAGCGGCTCCTTCAGCGTCGAGCGCAAGATCGCCGACCCCGCGGGTGCCGACCGGATCGTGTTCCGCGCGACCCGCGACGGGAACGTCTGCCAGGGCTCCCTCACCTTCTGAGCCCCGACCCGACCCACCGACACACCCGGTTCCCCACCGCGTCGACCGGGCCTCGCTCCCCCACCCCCCTGTGGGCGAGGCACCACGACGCACGTCGCCTCCCCAGCGACGGACAGCCCCCGACCAGCGTGCTGGCGGGGGCTGTCGTGCTGCTGCGGCTCAGCGCGCGCCCGGCTGCTCCCGGGTGAGGTGGAGCAGCCACTGCTTCCCACCGGTGTGGATGAGCGCATAGCGACGTACGCCGTCGCGGCCGTGGAGCGAGAACACGAACCGCCGCTCGTCGCGGTCGTGCTCCTCCCACGTGCCCTCGTCGGCGATCGACTTGTGCTCGTCCTCGTAGGCCACGTGGTCGAGGTCGTGGTCGCCCACGGCCACCGCGAGCCGGTCGTGCGCGGTGTCGACCGGGAGGCCCTTGGGCACGGCCCAGCTGCGCAGCACGCCGTCCTCCTCGAGCCGCAGGTCGAAGTGCGGACTCGGCTTGCGGTGGTCGTGCAGCACGAAGCGTGGCCTCACGCAGCCATCCTGACGCACGCCGCCGAAACGGCGTCCGGGCGGGATCGCCGGTAGATTCGCGCGGTGCCCGACACCCGCCCCCGCCGTACCTTCGCCGTCATCAGCCACCCCGACGCGGGCAAGTCGACCCTCACCGAGGCCCTCGCGCTGCACGCCCGGGTGATCACCGAGGCCGGCGCCGTGCACGGCAAGGGCGACCGTCGCGCGACGGTGTCGGACTGGATGGCGATGGAGAAGGCCCGCGGCATCTCGATCACGTCGGCGGCCCTGCAGTTCGTCTACCGCGACCACGTGATCAACCTCGTCGACACCCCCGGCCACAGCGACTTCTCCGAGGACACCTACCGCGTGCTGTCGGCCGTCGACTCGGCCGTGATGCTGGTCGACGCCGGAAAGGGGCTCGAGCCGCAGACGCTCAAGCTCTTCAAGGTGTGCGCGCTGCGCGGCATCCCGGTGCTGACGGTCATCAACAAGTGGGACCGGCCCGGCCTCTCGGCCCTCGAGCTGATGGACCTCATCCAGGAGAAGATCAAGCTCCGGCCCACTCCCCTCACCTGGCCCGTCGGCGAGGCCGGCGACTTCCGCGGCGTGCTGGACCGGCGCACGGGCGAGTTCGTGAAGTACACCCGCACGGCCGGTGGTGCGACCCGCGCCCCCGAGCGCCGGATGGCGCCCGACGAGGTCGAGGAGACCGACGCCCACCAGTGGCAGGCGGCCGAGGAGGAGCACGAGCTGCTCACCCTCGACGAGGCCGACCACGACCAGGCGCGCTTCCTGGCTGGTGAGACCACGCCCGTCATGTTCGCCTCGGCGCTGCAGAACTTCGGTGTCGCGCAGCTGCTCGACCTCCTGCTCGACATCGCCCCCGACCCCAGCGCGACCGAGGGCGTCGACGGCTCCGTGCGTGAGACCGACGACGACTTCAGCGCCTTCGTCTTCAAGGTGCAGTCGGGCATGAACAACGCCCACCGCGACCGACTGGCCTACGCCCGCGTGGTCTCCGGCCACTTCGAGCGCGGCATGGTCGTCACCCACGCCGGCAGCGGCCGCCCGTTCGCCACGAAGTTCGCCCAGTCGGTCTTCGGCCGCGACACCGCTGCCGTCGAGACCGCCGAGCCCGGCGACATCATCGGCTTCGTCAACGCCCAGGCCCTGCGCGTCGGCGACACCGTCTACGTCGGTGAGTCGATCGAGTACCCGCCCGTCCCGAGCTTCGCGCCCGAGCACTTCGTGACCGCCAGCGCCGGCGACATCAGCCGCTACAAGCAGTTCCGCCGCGGCATCGAGCAGCTCGACCAGGAGGGTGTCGTCCAGGTGCTGCGCTCGGACCTGCGCGGCGACCAGAACCCGGTGCTCGCCGCCGTCGGCCCGATGCAGTTCGAGGTCGTCGAGGACCGGATGACCAACGAGTTCAACTCGCCGATCCGCCTGTCCCGCCTCGACTACCAGGTCGCGCGCCGCACGAACGCCGAGGGCGCCACCGCGCTGGCCGGGATGCGCGGCATCGAGGTGCTCGAGCGCAGCGACGGCACCCACATGGCGCTGTTCGTCGACCAGTGGCGCGCGATGGTCACCGCCCGCGACAACCCCGAGATCATGCTCGAGGCGCTGCCCGCCGGCGGCGCCTGAGGCCGCGCCCGCCTCCCCCGTATCGTCGACAGGGTGAATGCCGCCGTCGTCCCGCTCGACCTCGGGCACCACTTCGCCGACACGCTGCCCGAGCTCGCGCTCCCGTGGCAGGCCGCCGACGTGCCCGAGCCGCAGCTGCTGGCCCTCAACGAGCCCCTCGCCACCCAGCTCGGGCTCGACCCCGACTGGCTGCGCACGCCCGAGGGGCTCGGCCTGCTCACCGGCACCGCGGTGCCGGAGGGCGCGACCCCGGTGGCGCAGGCCTACGCCGGCCACCAGTTCGGCGGCTACTCGCCCCGCCTCGGCGACGGCCGCGCGCTGCTCCTCGGCGAGCTCACCGACGCCGACGGCCGGCTGCGCGACCTGCACCTCAAGGGCTCCGGCCGTACGCCGTTCTCGCGCGGCGGCGACGGCTACGCGGCCGTCGGGCCGATGCTGCGCGAGCACGTGGTCAGCGAGGCGATGCACGCCCTCGGGATTCCGACGACCCGCTCGCTCGGCGTCGTCGCGACCGGACGACCCGTGCACCGCGAGACCGTGCTGCCGGGCGCCGTCCTCGCCCGGGTCGCCAGCAGCCACCTGCGCGTCGGCTCCTTCCAGTACGCCCGCGCCACCGACGACCTCGACCTGCTGCGCAGGCTCGCCGACCACGCCATCGCGCGGCACCACCCCGACGTCGCCGACGCCGAGCAGCCCCACCTCGCGCTCTTCGAGGCCGTGATGGCAGCGCAGGCGTCGCTCGTCGCGCAGTGGATGCTCGTCGGCTTCGTCCACGGCGTGATGAACACCGACAACATGACGATCTCCGGCGAGACCATCGACTACGGCCCGTGCGCCTTCATCGACGCGTTCGACCCGGCCACGGTCTTCAGCTCGATCGACACCGGCGGGCGCTACGCCTTCGGCAACCAGCCGGTGGTCGCGGAGTGGAACCTCGCGCGCTTCGCCGAGACCCTGCTCCCCCTCCTCGCCGAGGAGCAGGACGACGCGGTCGCCATCGCCACCGCCTCCCTCGGCCGGTTCCGCACGTCCTACTCCGAGGCGTGGTCGCGCGGGATGCGCGCCAAGCTCGGCCTCCCCGACGGGCTCCCCGACGAGGTCACCGCGGGGCTGGCCGGCGACCTGGTCGAGCTGATGCGCGACAACCACGTCGACCACACCGGATTCTTCCGGGCGCTCGGCGCAGCGGCCCGCGGCGACGCCGACGCGGCGCGCGGGCTCGTGCTCGACCTGGCGGCGTACGACGCCTGGGCCGCGCGCTGGCTCGCGCTCTCCCCCGACGCCGACGCGATGGACCGCGTGAACCCGGTCCACGTCCCGCGCAACCACCTCGTCGAGGAGGCACTGGACGCCGCCACGGGCGGTGACCTCGGCCCGCTCGACCGGCTGCTCGAGGCGGTCCGCCGGCCGTACGACGCACGTCCCGGGCTGGAGAGGTACGCCGAGCCCGCCCCGGAGTCGTTCGCCGGCTACCAGACCTTCTGCGGGACCTGACCCCACCCCGCTGTGACCGCTGTCTCGGGGTCCACGACCCACTCGGGTGGTATGGACCGGGGCCGGGACTGACAAGGTGTCGTCCATGGCTCGACGACGCACCCCCGAACCCGCCCCCACGCCTGCGCCCGTCCCGGCGCCGCCGTCGCGCGAGGAGACCATCGGCCACGGCCTGTCGTGGACGGCGCGGTGGAGCCTGCGCTTCGTCGGCATCGCCCTCGGGCTGGTGCTGGTCGGGCTCGTCGTCAAGTACGCCTGGGTGATCATCTTCCCGGTGCTGATGGCCCTGATCCTGTGCACCGTCCTGGCGCCGGTCGCCTCTTTCCTGCGCCGACGCCTCAAGCTCCCCAACGCGCTCGCCGCGGCGATCACCGTCCTCGGCGCCATCCTCGTGGTGGTCGGGGTCGGCTACACGATCGCCCCGTCCGTGGCCTCGCAGGGCGGCGACATCGTCGACAGCGCCAGCGAGGGGCTCCAGCACGTGCAGGACTGGGTGCAGAGCTCCGACTTCGTCTCCAAGGAGCAGATCGACGCCGGGCTCCAGGGGCTGCAGGAGAAGCTGACCGGGTCGGCCGGCACCATCGCCTCCGGCGTGCTGGTCGGGGTCTCCGCGATCACCAACGGGCTGGTCAACCTGGTGCTGGTCCTGATCCTGACCTTCCTGTTCGTCAAGGACGGCTCCCGGTTCCTGCCGTGGGTGCGCCGGCTCGCCGGCCCCACGGCCGGCCGGCACCTGGCCGAGGTCGGTGACCGCGCCTGGGCGACCCTGGGCGGCTTCATCAGGACCCAGGCCCTGGTGTCGCTCATCGACGCCGTCCTCATCGGTGGCGGCCTCCTGCTGATCGGCGTCCCGCTGGCCGTCCCGCTGGCCGTCCTCACCTTCTTCGCCGGGTTCGTGCCGATCGTCGGCGCCTTCGTCGCCGGCTCGATCGCCGTCCTCATCGCGCTGGTGTCCAACGGGCCCACCGGTGCGCTGCTGGCGCTCGCGCTCATCGTCGCCGTGCAGCAGGTGGAGGGCAACGTGCTGTCCCCAATCCTGCAGTCGAAGTCGATGAACCTCCACGCGGCCGTCGTCCTGCTGGCGGTCACCCTCGGCGGCACGCTGTTCGGGATCTCGGGCGCCTTCCTGGCCGTGCCCTTCACGGCCGTGCTGGCCGTCGTGCTGCGCTACCTCGACGAGGTCGTCGACGCGCGGACCAGGTCGCGCGTCGCGCCACGCACGGCCGAGGACTGACGACTGCCCTAGACTCGCCGCCAGACGCAGACCGGGAAGTCGGTGCAAGCCCGACACGGTCCTCGCCACTGTGACTGGGGAGCTGCGCCCGAACACGCCACTGGACCACACGTCCGGGAAGGCCGGGAACAGCGCTCGACCCAGGAGTCAGGAGACCGCCTGCGTCCATTTCCGCACACGACGATTCCACGAGAGATGGAGCGCAGGACTGATGGACCGACCCCTCGCACGAGCAGACCGACCCACCGTCACCGTCTGCCGCGGCTGCTGCTGCGGCACGACGAAGAAGCGGCCGCTGGTCGACCACGCCGCCCGGCTCGACGCCCTGCGCTCGATGCTCGGCGACACCGCGACCGTTCGTGTCACGGACTGCCTCGGCCCCTGCGAGCGCTCCGACGTCGTCGTGGTGAGCCCGTCGCCCGGCGCCCGCCGGGCCGGCGCGCGCCCGGTGTGGCTGGGCCTGCTCAACGGGCGCCACGAGGCCTCGGCGATCGCCGACTGGGTGCAGGCGGGTGGCCCGGGAGTCGCCGACCTGCCGGAGAGCCTGCGGCGCTCGCCGTTCCGGCCGTCCGCCACCGCGACGAAGGTGTGACCGTGCGGCACCTCGACACGGACCTGACGTCGCTGGCCGTCTTCCTCGTCGACCGGCTCACCGAGGACCTCGCCCGGCTCTGGGAGCGCGAGGCGGCGCGCGAGGGCGACCTGCTGCGGCCCGGTCTCGCCGCCCAGGTCGCGATCATCGACGAGGTCCTCGCGACCCTGCGATCGGGCCTGCTGCCGTCGCAGCGCGAGCTCCGGCTGCTGCTGCTCGGCTACGGCGCGCACCCCGACTACGACCCCGTCTGGGCGCAGCGGCTCAGTCGGCCGGCGTGAGCGGACGGCAACCGGTCAGCAGGTACTGCAGCACCACCTCGTGACCCGGCGCGACGCCGTGGGCGCGGTCGAGCTCGCGGACCTGCTCGAGCGGGGTCACGGCCACGTCGACCAGCCCGCCCCGGCGGAGGGCGTCGGCGACCTCCTCGATGGAGCGGGCGTCGGCCAGCGGCAGGTGGCCCTCGGGCCGCTCGCCGTAGAGCTCGCCGAGGCCGTCGGTGAACCACAGGCTGTCGGCCATCGCCACGACGCCGCCCGGTCGCAGCAGGCGCACCCAGCGCGCGACGGCCGTCTCCGGGTCGCGCAGGGTCCACATGACGTAGCGGCCGACGACCGCGTCGAAGGACTGCTCCGCGAAGTCCGGGTCGACGGCGTCGCCGGCGAGGAACCGGGGCGGAGTCACGTCGGAGGTCACGTCGGAGGTCGCGTCGGAGGTCGCGTCGGAGGCGGCGTCCCCGGCGGCGATCTCGAGCATCCCCGGCGAGAGGTCGATGCCCGTCACGCGGTGGCCGAGCCCGGCGACGAGCCGCGCCACGTGGCCGCTGCCGGTGCCCACGTCTAGCACGTCGGCCGGGGCGGCCGGGAGGGCCGCGGACCAGATGCCGCGCCACACCTCCAGGTCGAGGTCGCGACGCTCGGGACGTTGCTGGTAGGCGTCGTAGGCCGGGGCGCGACGGGTCCAGTAGTCGTTGATCGAGTGCTGGAGCTGCTGCTCGGTCATGCGGGTGCGGTCTCCCTCAGGTGATCGTGCTCGAACGGCTGGAACGGGTGGAAGAGCAGGTGGAGCTGGTCGCCGGTGCGCACGCGCTCGATGCCGATGCCGTAGACCGGCTCGAGGAGCTCGGGCACCAGGACGTCCTCGACCGGGCCGGTGGCGGCGATCCCGCCGTCGCCGAGCAGGACCAGGTCGTCGCAGTAGCGCGCAGCGAGGTTGAGGTCGTGCAGGACCACCACGACCGTGCGGTGCAGGTCGTGGGCCAGGTCGGCGACCAGCCCCAGGACCTCGTGCTGGAAGCGGATGTCGAGGTGGTTGGTCGGCTCGTCGAGGAGCAGGTGGGTGGCCTGCTGGGTGAGCGCGCGGGCGATCAGCACCCGCTGGCGCTCACCGCCGGACAGGCCGGCGAAGGGCCTCGCCGCCAGGTGCGAGGCACCGACCCGGGCGAGCGCCTCCGCGGCGACCCGACGGTCCTCGGCACCGGTGCGCTGGAACGTCGACAGGTGCGGGCCGCGGCCGAGCAGCACCATCTCCGCGACGGTGAGCGTGCTCTCGCCGCCCGTCTCCTGGACCACGACCGCCACCCGTCGCGCGGCCTCGCGCGGCGGGAGCGCGGCGAGTGCCTCCCCGTCGACGGTCACCGACCCGGTCGGGCTGTCGAGGGCGCCGTACAGGAGCCGCAGGAGCGTCGTCTTGCCGCTGCCGTTGGGCCCGATCAGGCCGAGCACCCGGCCGTGCGGCGCGGTCAGCGAGACGGCGTCCAGGACCCGCGACGAGCCGTAGGACCAGGAGAGGTCGTCGGCGCCGATCACGAGGTGCCGAACCGCTCGACGATGCGCGCGAGGCCGTCGAACGCCAGCGGGCTCGGCGGCTCGGTGAAGTTGAAGAGCTGCGTCATCACGTCGCCGTTGCGCACCGCCGTGAGCTGGTCGGCGCCCGGCAGGTCGGTGATCGCCTGCTCGACCGGTCCGGGCTCGCCCTCGCTGTGCAGGAGGACCAGCACGTCGGGGTCGCGACCGAGCAGCTCCTCGAGGGTGACCTCGAAGACCCGCTCGTCGACGTCGGCGAAGACGTTCTCGAGGCCCGCCGCCTCCAGCTGCGGGTGCGCCATGCTGCCGGTGCCGTAGGCGTACGTCGTCCCGCCGCCGACGGTCGGGTAGAGCACGGCGGCGGTGCGGCCCGATCCCTCGCCCACCTCCGACTCGATCCCGGCGAGCTCGTCGCGGAGGTCGGCGATCGCCTCCTCGGCCTGTGCCTCGCGGCCGAACACCGTGCCGTACAGCTCGAGCTGGTCGTAGACGTCGTCGAAGGCCGGCTCGCCACCCGTGCCGCACAGGGCGGGCTCCTCCAGCAGCGGGATCCCGACGGCGTCGAGGGTGTCGCGGGAGAGGTTGTCGACCTGGCCGAGGACGAGGTCGGGCTCCTGGGAGATCACCACCTCCTTCGAGATCTGGAGGTGACCGCTGCTGTCGAGCTCGTCGGTCAGGAGCGGGATCTCGTCGAGCTCGGCCAGCGTCTCCTCGTCGTAGTAGTCGTCCGGGTACTGCCCGGCGCGGGCCGTGACGCGGTCCATCACGCCGAGGTCGTGGAGGAACGGCACGGCCGAGCTCTTCAGCAGCACGACGCGCTCGGGGTCGGCCTCGAAGGTGACGTCGGCACCGCAGTTCTCGACGGTGACCGGGTACGACCCGGTGCTGGGCGAGGTGGGCCCGGACCGGTCGTCGGCCTCGGCACCGCACGCGGCGAGTGAGCCGGCGAGCAGGAGGGTGGCGGCGATGCGGGTCGGGACGGGCACGGAGGTCCTCCTCGGGTCGGGGTCGGGGTCGGGGTCGGGCGAGCGGTCACGCACTGGTGGCGTGGAGGCGGCGGATGAGCACGAGCAGGAAGGGTGCGCCGACGAGGGAGGTGATGATCCCGATCGGCACCTCCTGCGGGGCGAAGACGGTGCGGGCGAGGATGTCGGCCCAGATCAGCAGGATCGCGCCCATCAGCGCGGCCACGACGACCACGCGGACGTGCGCGCCGCCGACGGCGCGGCGTGCCAGGTGCGGGATCACGAGCCCGACGAAGCCGATGCTGCCGGCCGCCGCGACCACCACTCCGACGCACAGTGCGACGACGACGAGCAGCCGGAGCCGGAAGCGCTCGGGACGTACGCCGAGGGTGTGGGCGGTCTCGTCGCCGACGGCCAGCGCGTCGAGTCGCCGGCCCCATACCGTGAGCAGGGCGACCGAGACGAGGACCACGACGGCGACCACCGCGAAGGGCAGGTCCCACTGCGCGAGGGCCAGCGAGCCGAGCAGCCAGAACATCACCGAGCGGGCTCCCTCGGCCGAGCCCGAGGCGAAGATCAGGAAGCTGGTCAGCGCGTAGAGCGCGTAGCCGACCGCCACCCCGGCCAGCAGCAGCCGGACCGAGGTGACCCGGCCGGCGCTGCGCGCGACGAGGAAGACCAGCAGCGAGGCGGCGAGCGCGCCGAGGAACGCCGTGACCTGGAGGGCGTGCTCGGCGAAGCCGGCGCCGACCCCGAAGAGGATGGCGGCCGCGGCGCCGCTGGAGGCGCCCGAGTTCACGCCGAGGAGGTAGGGGTCGGCGAGCACGTTGCGGACCATCGCCTGCAGCGCGACCCCGCAGATCGCTAGGCCGGCTCCGACGAGCGCGCCGAGCAGCACCCGCGGCAGGCGGACCTGCCACACGATCGCGTCCATCGGGACGCTCCACGTGCGCTCCCCCGGCCAGCCGAGGAGGTGGTGGGTGACGACCTGCGCGACGGTGCCGGCCGGCACCGAGAAGGCACCGATGCCGACCCCGGCGACCATCGTGGCGACGAGGCCGAGGACCAGCCCGAGCAACCACGACGTCGTACGCCGCCGGGTGGCGCCCACCCCGAGGGGGTCACCCGGGGGCTCGGTCGTCGGTCGCGGCACCTGGACGGTGTCGGTGGCCACCCGCAGCCCTCGCTCTCGTTGTTGCAACTGACTTGCAACAAGGAACTCTAGGCGACAGGCCTCCTCGACCAGGCGGCGGCTCCCTCGTCGAGCCCGAGCACCGCGCTCGCACCGGCGGCGGCGTCCGGGTCGTGGGTGGCCAGCACGACGGCGGCGCCGCGGGCGGCCTCCTCGTGCAGCGCCGCGAGCACGAGCTCGCGGTTGCCGGCGTCGAGCTCACTGGTCGACTCGTCGGCGAGCAGCACCTCGGGACGCAGCGCGAGCGCCCGGGCCAGCGCGACGCGCTGCTGCTGGCCGCCGGAGAGCTGGTCGACGAGGTGGCCCTCGGAACCGGTCAGGCCGACCCGGCCGAGTGCCTCCGCGACCCGCGCCAGGGCGACCGGGGCCGTCTCGCCGCGGGCGAGCAACGGCACCAGCACGCTCTCGTGCGCGGTGAGGCTGGCGGAGAGCGCGTTGCGCTGGGGCACCAGCACGACGCCGCGCCCGGCTGCCCCGTCCCGGTCGCCCACCACCTCGCCACCCACCAGCACCTGTCCGGTCACGGTCGCCACCGCCGGCCGCAGCGCGCACGCCAGCGCCCACAGCAGCGACGACTTGCCTGCACCCGACGGGCCGGTCACCGCGACGACCGAGCCGGCGGGCACGGCCAGGTCGAGCGGGTGCACGGCGAGGGTGTCGCCCCACGCCACCGACAGCCCGGTCGCCGCCAGGTCGGTCATGGCTCCTCCACCCGCAGCTCGAAGTGGTCGTCGACCTCGTGCAGCCGCACCAGGGTCCCCGGCGGGAGCCGGTCCAGCGCGTGCCCCTGCAGCGGCAGGAAGCCGTCGGCGGTGACGACGGCGTACTCCTCACCACTGCGGCCCTCGCCGCCGATCCGGCCGTCGCGGATGGTGACCGTGCGCGGCAGCACGCGCGCGACCTCGGGGTCGTGGGTCACCAGCACGACCGTCGTGCCGTGGGCGCGGTTGACCTCGGTGAGCACCTGGAGGACGCGGTCGCGGGCCGCGTGGTCGAGCTGGCTCGTGGGCTCGTCGCACAGCAGCAGCCCCGGCCGGGTGGAGACCGCTGCGGCGACCGCCGCCAGCTGGAGCTCCCCGGGCGTCAGGCCGCCGAGCGGCCGGTCCGCCACCGCGGCCAGGCCCACCTCGCCGAGCACCGCTCGGGGGTCGGAGACCTCCCGTCCGGACCGGCGCGCCTGCTGCTGGGCGAACCGCACGTTGTCGAGCGCCGAGACGTGGGGCAGCAGGTTGCGCGCGGCGCCCTGGAGCATCAGCCCGACGTCGGTGGCCCGCAGGCCGTCGAGCACGCGCGAGGTCGCCGCGGACACCTCCGTCTCGCCGACGAGGACCTTGCCGGCGCTGGGCCTCAGGATCCCGGCCAGGAGGCTCATCAGGGTCGACTTGCCCGAGCCGGACGGACCGAGCAGGCCGACCACCTCCCCCGCCGCCACGTCGAGGTCGACGCCCGACAGCGCGGCGACGTCGTGCTCCTCCACGTGGTAGATGTGCACGAGCCCGCGGGTGCGGATCGCCAGACCCCCTCCCCGGCCCGTCACCCCGCCTCCCCCGCACGCTCGAGGTGCGCCCGGCGGGCCACCGCCCAGCCCGTCGCCACCACGGCGGCGGGCAGCGCGACCGCGCAGGTCACGGCCACGAGGAGCACGGCCGGCCACGCCGTGGCGGTGTCGACCACGGGCACCGAGGGCGGCTCGGGGAAGAAGGCGACGTCCGACATCGACAGCGCCGCACCCGCCAGGCCCGCGCCGATGCCGGCGACGACGGCCAGCAGGACGGCGGGGAGGTGCGCCCACACGGCCAGCCGCACCGTCGTACGACGCCCGGCGCCGTTGAGCCGGAGGATCGCGAGGTCCCGCGAGCGGGCGCGCCAGCCGATGACGGCCAGCACCAGCAGGACCAGCACCGCGGCGAGCACGACCGCAGGGCCCACGACGGACCCGAGCGCCAGGCTCCACGTCGGCACGGTGCGGGCGTAGGACGAGCTGACCTCGGACAGGCGGCGGACATCGGTCACGGCGATCCCGCTCGACCGCAGGGAGTCCTCGACGGCGGTCACCAGCGCCCGGTCGTCCGCGAGCCACACCTCCAGGTGCGCGTCGAACGTGATGTCGCGACCGCGCGTGGCGGCGTCGAGGTCCACGAGCGCGGACGTCGCGGGCAGGGCAGGGAGCAGGGTGGTGCGTCCGACGACGTCGGCTGCGCGGTCGCTGCCGTCGACCCCGGTGACGAGGAGGTCGTCGCCGGCGGACCGGCCCGCGGGCACGATCGCGTCCAGCGTCGGCGGCACCCAGGCCGGTGTCAGGTCCACGGGGTAGAAGCCCCGGACGCTCACGACGAGGGACAGCGCGTCGGTCGCGCCGCCGGTGACCGGCCTGAGCACGGTGTGCTCGTCCTCGTCGGCGTTCCAGTCGTCGACCGACGTCCCCACGTCGACGGGCGCGCCGTCGACGCGCAGGTCGCCGAACGCCAGGCTGCCCGCGGTGATCGACCCCTGGGCGGCGCTGAGCCGGACCGCCGCGAGCCGGCAGCCGTCGCCGCACCCGGCCGCCTCACCGGTGAGGGTCGTCCGCTCGCCGGCTGCCGGGACCGCTCCGAGCGGGACCGTGCGGCGTACGCCGGTGCCGGCAGTCACCACGAGTGCGAGGCGCAGCTCGGACGGCACGTCCAGGACGTCCTGGACGGCGAAGTCGTCGCCGGCCTCCACCGTGAGCGAGATGCGGGACCCCGTGAGCTCCACGGGTGCGTGGACGGGCGGCTCGATCGCGCGCCACTCCTCGGACGTCGGACCACCGCGCGGGAAGAGGGCGACCCGCCTGAACGGCTCCGGGTCGACGGCCAACGTGTCCTGGGCGAGCACGACCACGGTCGCGCGCTCGCCCGTCGGGTCGGCGGTCCGCAGCGCCGTACGCACCTGGTCGAGGTCGTGTCCCTCGACCCCGAGCACGACCGGAGCGCCGGCATCGTGCTCGCCGGCGTTGTCGCGGGTCCGGTCGCCGACGGCGAGGGCGTCGAGCGAGAACACCGCGAGCGCGGTGGCCACGGTGATCACGGCGACCAGCACGCGCGTCTCCCGACGTCGACCCACGTCGAGCAGGGTCAGCCCCGCCACGAGGCGCCCGCGCCGCAGGAGGCGTCGCCCGGCCCCGGTGGCTGCGGGGGCGACGACGTGGCCCAGGAGCAGCCCGACGAAGAGGCCGAGCAGCGCTGGTCCGGCGAGTGCGGCCGATCCGGTGAGGCTGCCCGTGACGAAGGCGAGCACGCCGGTGCCGACGGCGGCCAGGACGACGGCGTCGAGGGCGCCGAGCCGCCACCTCCCCGGGCCGGGCCGACCGCTGCGGACGAGGGCGTCGAGGGGCTCGCGGGCCACGCGCACGGCGGCGGCGACCGTGGTCAGCACCAGGACCAGCACGGCGACGAGCACCGCCACCACGAAGCCGGGGGCGAGCTCGACGACCGTCGGCCCCGGGAGCAGGGCGCGCGCCACCAGGCCGCCGAGGACGGCGATCGCCGCGCCCGGGACGACCCCCGCCAGCAGCACCGGGAGCAGCTCGGCCAGCAGCAGGCGTACGGCACCACCGGGTCCCCTGCCACGGAGCCGGGCGACCGCCACCTCGCCGCGCCGCTGCTGCGTCGCTGCGACGAGGACCAGCCAGAGGACGAAGAGGAGCAGCACGGCCAGCGGGGCCAGGAGCAGCGGGACCGTGCGTGCGCCCAGTGCGCCCTGGGCGCGCACGTCGTCGGCCGTGTCGCCCACGCTGCTGAGCACCCGCAGGTCGTCCTCCTGCTCCCGGACGTCGTCGCCCAGCGCGCGGACGGAGTCGTCGAGCGCGAACAGCTGGTCGACACCCGTGGTCTCGGGCACAGACCCGCCCGCGCGTGACGCCTCGGCTGGCAGGACGGCCGCGTCGACGAACGTGTCCTCGGCGGTCAGCCACGCGTCGTGAGCCGCCGACGGGTCGGTCCCGCCCCCGGCGATCCTCGAGGTGCCGACCAGGCGGAGGTCCTGCCACCAGCCCTCGTCGCCGACGGCGTAGGTCCCCACCACCTCCAGCGGCACGTCGGGACCGGCCTCGGACGTCGCGACCGCGAGGGTCGTGCCGATGGTGAGGCCGAAGTTCTCCGTGTCCGCGTCGCTGACCAGGATCTCGCCGGCGGCGGTCGGGCACGTGCCGGCGAGCAGCAGCAGGTGGTCACAGGCGCCGTCGCGCCACACCAGGAGGCCGTTGGGCGGGACCGCGCCGGTCGTCGGGCTCACCAGCGCTCGACGGTCCAGCACGACGGGGCCGAGCCGCTCCGTGACGTCCGCCGGCAGCATCGCGCGCAGGTCCCTGGGGTCGCGTGCCTCGGTCGTGCCGATCGCGTTGACCGCGGACTCCGACCGGATCGCGACCACCCGGTCCTCGGCGCTCGCCCGCGCGAGCAGCGTGTCGACGAGCGCCTGCTGCATGCTCCGGTCGTAGACCGGCGCGAAGGCCGTGCACGCGGTGACGAGCGTCGAGACGGCGAGCAGGGCGACGGCCTGTCCACGGCGGTGGCCGACGGCAGAGCGCCACGCGTGGCGGAGCGCCGACCACCCGGGCGCGCGCGAGGATCCCCAGCCCCTCATGGCCACGCCCTCCTCGTCCTGCGGTGAGCGGAGCGTACCGACAGCCGGGCTCGCCGACGCGGTCAGCCGCCGGTCTCCCAGACCCGCACCCAGTCGACGTACATGTGCTGCGGGAGCCGGCCCTCGCGGATCTTGGGGATCTCGTAGTTCGCGGCGATCAGGCTGAGGATCACGAACTGGCGCTCGGCCGAGATCCGGCCGCGCACCCGGCCGGTGACCTTGCCGTCGATCCGGTAGACCAGCTGTCTCGGGGTCCACTCGACCGAGAACACGTGGTAGCCCTTCGACCAGCCGTCGCTGCGGCTGGCGAGGTAGGACTCCGGCCGGTCGATCCAGCCTCCCGTGGTGACCTTGCGTGCGCCGTCGAAGCGGTGCACGAAGCTCGCCAGCCCGCCCTGGGGGTGGTGGTCGCCGAAGTACTCCACGACGTCGATCTCGTTGCCGAGCGCGCCGGGGTGGATGCCGCCGGACGGCTGGAGCCAGAAGGCGCCGTGCTGCCCGCGGAGCCGCTGGAACTTCACGCGCGCGGCGGCGACGCCGTACCGGAAGGAGAAGGCGCCCTCGGTGCCGATGTGGCCGTTGAGCCGGTAGGCGAACCTCCCCGGCACGGCGTCGCGGCCCACGATCCGGCACCGCGTGGTCGCGTCCGGGTCCTTGATCACGCTGAGCCGCACCGCTCCCCCGGCGACCTGCACGGCCCGCGGGTCTCCCTTGGCGCACGAGCGGCGGCTCTCGTGGACGTGCTCGAGCCCCCGGTCGCGCCAGTCGGGGCGGAGCGTCGTGCCGGTGAACTCGTCGGTCCACGTCGGCTGCAGCCAGCGCTGGTCGGTCGCGGGCGCGCTCGTGATCGCCGGGAGGCCGTCGTGCGCCAGCGCGCGGACGCGGTACGACGACGCCCGCCCGTCGGCCGCGGGCGGGACGGCGAGCTGGGCGCGGCCGCGCCGGTTCTGCCGGGCCGTGGCGAGGTGCTCCCACGTGTCGCCGCGCAGCACCTCGAGCTCGACCCGGCGACCCTTGCGCACCGGCCGGACCGTCGCGACGACGGCGGTCGAGGCGTGGTCCGCGTCGGCCACCCGGCCACCGTGCTGGACGATCTGCGGCAGCACCTCGAGCCGGATGCGCTGCCGCGCGGTGGCGTGGGTCGACACGTTCGTCGGGTCGCCGGTCGCATCGTCGATCGGGCCGTCGTCGGCCGTCGCGGGCTGCCACCCGAGCAGCGGGACGACGAGCAGGAGGATGAGGGCCCACCGGGGCGCGGATCGAGCTGGCACGCGACTGGGACGCACGTGACGCCCGCAGAGTTGTGGACGGGTGCGCGTGGACCGTTCTGCTGTGAGCGGAACGGGGCCTGCTCACGGGTCGACGATGGCTACATTCGATCCATGGGCGAGATCCTGCGGTTCCCGGCACCCGACCCCGACGCCTCCCCCGAGACGCCCGAGCCGCTCTGGCGTGAGCTGGTCGGGCAGGAGCTCCACCGCGAGCGCACCGACCGCGGCGAGCGGCTGGTCGACGTGGCCAGGCGGGCCGGCGTCTCGATGCAGTACCTCTCCGAGGTCGAGCGTGGCCTCAAGGACCCCTCCTCGGAGATGCTCCAGGCGATCGCCGGCGCGCTCGACCTCAGCGTGCGCGAGCTGGCCACCCGCACGGCACGGCCCGAGGCGCTCGCGCTCGCCGCCTGACCCGACGCTCCGCCGACGCGGCCAGCTCAGCGGACCACCGGCACCTGCTCGCGCAGCACCGTGTCGACGATCCCGTACTCGACCGCCGCCTCACCCGGCAGGACGAGGGTCCGGTCGGTGTCCTGGCGGACCTGCTCGGTCGTCCGGCCCGTGTGCCGTGCCAGCACCTCCTCGAGCTCGAGCCGCACCCGGGCCACCTCGTCGGCCTCGAGGATCAGGTCGGGGATCGTGCCGCGGCTCTGCGTCGCGGGCTGGTGGAGCACGACCCGGCCGTGCGGCAGGATCGCGCGGCTGCCCGGCGCTCCCCCGGCCAGCAGGACCGCGGCCGTCCAGGCCGCCTGGCCGACGCAGACCGTCTCCACCGCCGGCTTCACGAACTGCATCGCGTCGTAGATCGCGAGCATGTCCGAGATCGAGCCGCCCGGTGAGTTGATGTAGAGGCTCATCGGGAGCTCGGGGTTCTCCGAGGACAGGTGCAGCATCTGCGCGATGACCGCGTTCGCGACGCCGTCGTCGATCTCGGTGCCGAGGTAGACGATCCGCTCGGACAGCAGGCGGGAGTAGAGGTCGAGGGTCCGCTCGCCCCGGGGCGTGGTCTGGACGACGTAGGGGATCGTGTAGCTGCTCATCGCGCACCCGCCAGCCCGACGGGGCGCTGGGTCCCCGGCGTCACGTGGTCGACCGAGGTGATCACCTGGTCGACGAAGCCGTACGCCAGCGCCTCCTCCGCGCCGAACCAGCGGTCGCGCCGCGAGTCCCGCTCGATGGTGTCGCGGTCCTGCCCGGTGTGCGCCGCGACCAGTCCGATCACGGTGTCGCGGGTCAGGCGCAGGTCGTCGGCCTGGATCTCGATGTCGACGGCCGTGCCGCCGATCCCGGCGGAGCCCTGGTGGAGCAGCACCCGGGAGTGCGGGAGGGCGTACCTCTTGCCGGGCGTGCCCGCCGACAGCAGGAACTGGCCGGCGCTCGCGGCCATCCCCATCGCCAGCGTGCTGACGTCGTTGGGGATCAGCTGCATGACGTCGTGGATCGCGAGCATCGCCGAGACCGAGCCGCCGGGCGAGTTGATCCAGAGGCTGATGTCGGCGCGCGGGTCCTCCGCGGACAGGAGCAGCAGCTGGTGCATCAGCCGGTTGCCGTTGCCCTCCCGCAGCTCCTCGCCGAGCACGATGATGCGTTGGTGCATGAGGCGGCGGACCAGCTCGTCCTCGATGCGTTCTGTCGTGGGATTGATGCTCATGCCTCCACAGTGACGGGAGCGTTCGGCCCGCCACAGGGCGCTCTGCCGGCAGCGGATCCGCTGGGAGCGGAGCGGTTCAGGCCTCGAAGACGCACTCCCCGTCGACCCACGTCGAGCGGACGCGCGCGGCCCCGATCTCGTCAGGCATGGCGAAGGGGTCACGGTCGAGCACCACGAGGTCGGCGACCGCCCCGACGGCGACCCGGCCGGCGTCGTCGCGGTGGTTCACCCACGCCGAGCCGCTCGTGTAGGCGGCGAAGGCCACCTCGATCGGGAGCGCCTGCTCCGGCAGGAACGGCTCGGTGCCGGCTGGCGCGGGCTCGTCGTACGACGTGCGGTGCACCGCCGTGTGGATCGCGGCGAGCGGGTGGGGCGTGCTCACCGGCCAGTCGCTGCCGGCGACGAGGCGCGCGCCGGCGCGGTGGAGGTCGCCGAAGGGGTACTGCCGCCGCGCCCGCTCCTCGCCCAGGAACGGGATCGTCAGCTCGGTCATCTGCTCGTCGAGGCACGCCCACAGGGCCTGGAGGTTCGCGGCGACGCCGAGGTCGGCGAACCGTCGTACGTCGTCGGGGTGCACGAGCTGGAGGTGGGCGATGTGGTGGCGACGACGGGGGTCCGTGCCCTCGAAGGCGTCCAGGGCCTCGCGCACGCCGCGGTCACCGAGTCCGTGGACGTGGACCTGGAACCCGTGCGCGTCGAGCGCGCGGACGTGGCGGCGGAGGTCGACCGGGTCGACGAAGGAGATGCCGGTGTTGGTCGTCGCGTGCCCGCACCGGTCGAGGTAGGGCTCGACGAGCGCGGCCGTGCCGTTCTCGGCGACGCCGTCCTGCATGATCTTGACCGACGTCGCGGCGAAGCGCCCGCGCGAGTAGTCCCCGCGCTTCGCGACCAGGTCGGCGACCTGCTCCTCGCCGCGCCCGCGGTCCCACCACAGCGCCCCCACGACGGTGCCGGTGAGGTCGCCGGTGTCCGCGGCACGGGCGTACGTCGGCCCGCCGTCGCGCATGTTGGAGTAGGTCCCGACGATCGCGTCCTGCCAGCCCGTGATGCCGAGCGAGTGGAGGTGGCGCTGGCCCTCCATCAGGCCGGCGTACATCTCGTCGTCGTCGGCGACCGGCGCGACGCCGGCGAGGAGGTCCATGGCGCCCTCGTGCAGGCATCCCGTCGGCTCGCCGTCGGCGTCGCGCTCGATCCGGCCGTCGTGCGGGTCGGGGGTGTCGCGGGTGATCCCGGCGACCTCGAGCGCACGGGTGTTGACCCACGCGCCGTGGTGGTCGCGGTTGACCAGCGCGGCCGGGCGGTCGGCCACGACCTCGTCCAGCGCGCTCGCCGTCGGCAGGCCGCCCGGGAACGCGGCCATCGCCCAGCCGCCGCCCTGGATCCAGGGCCGGTCCGGATGGTCGTGGGCGTAGGCCCGGACGTGCGCGAGGTACGCCGCGCTGTCGACCGGGAGCTCGCTCAGGTCGCACCCGAGCCGCTCGAGCCCGCCCTGGATCGGGTGCACGTGCGCGTCGGTGAAGCCGGGCAGCAGCAGGCCACCCGCCACGTCGACGACCCGCGCCCCGATCGGCGCGACGTCGTGCCCGATCGCGATGATCCGGCCGCCCTCGACCAGCACGTCACCGATCGCTCCCCGATGGGCATGGCCGTCGAAGACGGTGGCGTTGCGGAAGACGGTCGCGCTCACGCCGACAGTTCTACCGGGTGGAAGCGACCTCGCGTCGACGACATGACGCGCCACGCGAGCCCAGCCGGACGTCGCAACGGGCTGCTGTCCGAGCAGGCGCTCCGCGCCCGTCGTCGCTGGTCGAGCAGGGCGCCGGGCGGGCGGTGGTCGAGCGTGGCGCGTCGCGCCCGTGTCGAAACCAAGGCTCACCACCACCCCTTCACCGATGGTCGAGGAGGGCGCCCCGCGCCCGTCACGAGACCCTCCTGCTGGTTGAGCAGGGCGCTCTGCGCCCGTGTCGAAACCAAAGGCTCACCACCATCCCCCCACCGTTGGTCGAGGAGGGCGCCCCGCGCCCGTCACGAGACCAAGACCCCCGCTGGTCGCTGGTTGAGCAGGGCGCCCCGCGCCGTGTCGAGACCAAAGACCGCCCCCGACGGATCGAGGCGAGCGCGGCACACGCCTCAACACCCCGCCGATCCCGCCCTCCACAGATCCGGTTCAGGCATGGCGGCTGTCGGTGCTGGTCGATATAATCGAACACATGAGCGAAGCGCTGGCGGTGGCACGGGAGGCGGGGGTTGAAGACCTCACCGCCTCGGCCCTGCTCGCTGCCCTGCGCAATCGCAAGGCCGTCGAGGACCGCGCCGCGGCCGACCAGCTCGATCTCGCCGCCAGGTGGGCCGACCTCCACCCGCCGGAGTCGATCCACCTCGCCGCGGCGTTCACCGTCCCCGGGTCCGAGCACGAGGAGCCGATCGCGGGCGAGGGCTGTCCGCTGGTGGCGGAGTTCTGTGTGGCCGAGCTCGGCGCCGTGCTCGGGATCTCGTCGACGGCTGCGAAGAAGCTGATCGGGCACGCCCTCGAGCTCCGCCACCGCCTGCCCCGCCTCTGGTCGCAGGTCCACGCCGGCTCGGTCCCGGCCTGGCGGGCACGACTGGTCGCCGAGACCACCATCCACGCGGTGCCGTCGCTGACGCGTGAGGCCGCGGGCTGGGTGGACGACCAGGTCAGTGCGGTTGCTGGTCGCGTCGGGACCGCGCAGCTCGACCGTCTCGTCGCCGAGACCATCAAGCGGTTCGACCTCGCTTCACCCGATCCCGCATCGGATCCCGAGGACGGCTACCTCCACGTCGACCCCCGACACGTGACCATCCACGACCAGGACGTCCACTTCTCCGGCACGATCCACATCGAGGCCGACGTCGACCTGGCCGACGGGCTAGACCTGGATCACGCCCTCACCCACGACTCCGCCGCCCAGAAGGCCCTCGGCTCCACCGAGACCCTCGACGTCAGGCGTGCCAAGGCGCTCGGCAACCTCGCCCGCACCCAGACCGCCCTTGACCTCTACGCCCAAGGCCCTACGAGCGCGGCGGCCACCACGACGCGCGACGACACCGACGGGCTGCCAGTCGCGCGGGAAGTCGTCCTCCACGCGCACTTCGACGCCACCCTCACGAATGTGGGGACGGTGTTCGGTCCCACCGGACGGAT